>NZ_CP054918.1:0-600000 GCF_013364195.1 Streptomyces sp. NA04227
TGAGCTGGAAGTATGCGGCCCGCTCAGCAGAGAGCTTCCTGCGGCCCTGAGGGCTCCGCACCTTCCGAATCTCGAAGTCCATCGCAACCCCTGAACTGGGGTGTTGCGACGACCACTAGAACGGAAGAGGTGGAGACGGTCTTCGGGCCCTCCGCCTGGGAAGAGGTGCAGGGAAAACCCAGCCAAACGCCGAGCTGACACGGCGCCTCAGAGGGACTCCGCAGGGACGGGCATTCGGTAGTCACGTCCGAATAACTTTCGCTCATGCGAGGGTTCTTGTGCGAAAAGGCCCGAGGGGAAGCAGCCCCTTGAGGAACTCAGCGGCTTGCCTCCTCACGGGTCGGCTGTCAGGACGTCGGTACCACGGACCGGCACGCGGCTACACCTACGACGACGCGGGCAACGTCCATTCGATCAAGGACACTTCGAGCACCGCGCAGCTCTCAGCCCACGCGGCCACCCATCAACTCACCGCCCGCCGCACGGTCCCGTTCGGTGGCGTCAGGGGAACGAAGCCGAACGCCTAGCCGGTCACCAAGGGCTTCGTGGGCGGGAGGGAAGACACCCCGAGCATCGGCCTGACCCACGTCGGGCTCGCGAATACGACCCGGGCCTCGGTCAATTCCTCAGCGTGGACCCATTTCTGGAAGTGGACAAGCCGCAGACACTGAACGGCTTCTCCTACGGAGCACAGAACCCGCTTTGGTGCAACAGGCCGGGTCCTCGGGCGGCGGGGGCGTGAATGGGCCTCAGTACGGTCCCACCGCGTTGAACAAGTGGGCTGAATCCAAGCTCAAGTGGCTGGCCTCGCCCCGCTCTGTGAAGGCTGCGTGGTACATCGTCGGACCTGACCTAGAAGCCCGGGATGAGTGCCATGAGAGGGAGGGCCGCAGTACGGCGTGTGTCAGCGCTCTCGGTGATCTCCCTACGTTCAAGCCGCTCAAGGCTCTGAGCTTCGTATCGAAGTGGTTCAAGGGGAAGAAGAAATCCGACCGTGCCAAAGACGCTAAGAAGGAGGTGAATTGCCCCCAGTGCTTCCTGGCAGGCACCGATGTCCTCATGGCAGACGGCTCGACGGCCGATATCGAAGACGTTGATATAGGCGACAAGGTCTTGGCGACCGATCCCAAGACGGGCAAGACAGAGCCGCACCGGGTGACCCACCTGATCCGCACCGAAGCGGACAAGAAGTTCAACAAGCTTTCCATAGCCACCGATCAGGCGATCGAATCCCTGACAGCGACACACGAGCACCCCTTCTGGTCCCCGTCCGAGAAGGACTGGATCCCGGCCCGCGGCCTGAAGCCTGGCATGACCCTCCGCACCGACAAGGGCGACTCGGTCATCGTCACCGCCAACAAGCCCTTCACCATGCATGCGAGGACGTACAACCTCACGGTGGAGGGATTGCACACGTACTATGTGCTGGCGGGCGAGACGTCGGCCCGGGAACTTGGCCTGTCGCCGATCGAAGCGATCTACGTAGCCTCTCGTGTGCTTGGCCTGTCTTTGCCTCAGGTGAAGACGGCGATCTATGCGAGCACTGCCTGGCACGATCAGCAGGAGGATTGGCAGCGGCTTCAGTCCGGCCTTGATGAGTGAAGATGCTCGCCATTCTTAGGTAGCTATAGCAAATCTGAAGCCCCGTCAGCTGTGTCCTGGCGGGGCTTCTGCACGGGGTGACGGCAGTAGTTGACGGCAACGTCAGCGGACGATGGCTCACCGAACATCCAGGAACACGCCGCACCATGACGCACGCCGAGCAGGGACCCGGCCTCAAGGTGACCCGCTGGTGCGACAGTTGGTGTGCGGAAGGGTGGTGCCGAACCTGCCTATCAGGGGGAGCAGGACGGTGCGGGAGCATGAGGTGTTCCTCAGCTCTCACGCGTGGTGCCTGCAGGAGTCGGACGAGTTTCAGGTGCCGGTGCCTTTCTCGACGACTGGGATCCAGGAGCCGTCCTCAACGCCTTCTCGGGGTGCATCGACTTGTGCAGCGGCGGCGGCCATACCCATACGGACCTGGTCCGTCTGCAGGTGTGGCACGGCCAGCCGGAGCCGGACAGGAGTGAGAAGTGGGACGAGCAGGCTGAGAGCGAGTTCGTCTCCAGTACGGGTGAGGTCGCGATCTGGACGATGGCGCTGGGCCGTGCGGACGAGAACATCACTCTGGCCGCGGGCGGGGGCCGGTGGGGTGCGCGTTGAGCGGCGAGGACTCCGTCGGCTGCCATCTCTCCGCTGGGTGGCACTCACAAGTGCCCACGAACCGTTGGCCGTTGGCGCCGTCCGGACAGGTAGCGAAAGAGTGGCTCTGGCCGGCGTAAATGCCTCGGCGGTACAACCGACGACAACTACCGTGCCCTCATGGGAATCAGCGTCGTCGTTCGAGTATTCAGTGGTGAGAGCGAAGCCCGGTTCTGGCACCCTGCAATTCCTGCCGTGTGCGAACGGGCGTCGAGTCAGAACCTGCCCCTGCTCGGATGCGTCGACCCCTACGACGACACTGTGTTCAACCGGGCGCAGCTCCGAATCCTCATTCCGGAACTCCAGGCCCTGGCGGAGGGGGCAGCCGCTGACGAAGCCGAAGCCGTGCGCCAGATCCTGGGCCTGACCGCCCAAGTCCAGCGCAAGCCCCACCGCTACCTCGTCTTCAACGGCGACTGACGACGCTCGCACCGCAGGCGTGACCCGGGACGGCGGTGTGCGCACCCGCTCGGTGTCGCGTTCTCGGGGCGCACACCCACCCGTGCTCGGCCGGGCTCAGCGCCCACGTGGGACGCGGGAGCTGATGGCGATGAAGGTGAAGGGCCGGTCGGATTTGTCGCCGTAGTAGTTGCCGGTGACGATGCGGACGTCGGAACGGTCGGCCTCTTCGACGATGGCGTTGTCGACCGTATTCCAGCTTGTGCCGCTGGTGGAAACCCCGTAGATGTTGGCGACGACGGTCGGTTCGACCGTGAACGGGTCGTCGAAGGAGACCTTGTAGGTGCCGGTGGCGGTCTTCTCGACGCTGAAGCCGTCCTGTTTGTCGTTCGCCTTGCTGCCGTCCGCTTTTACGCGACCCTCAACTACGCGGATTTCGGACATGTTTGTTTTCCTTTCCTGTGCGGAGAATTCAGCGGGGGCGATGGGTTCTTTCGTGGGTGGCGGGCAGGCCGGTGGTGATCAGACTGGCCCGTCCGGGCCGGGTGTCCTGCTGTACGTGCCGGAGATGGCGATGAAGCTGAAGGCGCGGTCCGCCTTGGCGCCGTAGTAGTCGCCGGTGATGATGCGGACGTCCGAGCGTCCGACGTCCTCGACCACCGCATTGTGGACGGTGTTCTGGCTGCTGCCGTCGGCATTGGTGCCGTACACCGTCGCAACCACGGAGGGCTCGATGGTGAAGGGGTCGTCGAAGGAGATCTTGTAGGTGCCGGTGGCGGTCTTCTCGACGCTGAAGCCGTGTTGCTTGTCGTTCGCCTTACTGCCGTCGGCCTTTACGCGGCCATGGACTGTCCTGATGTCGGCCATGATTGATTTCCTTTCTTGTTCGGGTGAGATTTGCAGTGCTCCGCTTTCCGTCGGCGACGGGTTCGCCGCAGCAAAGCCACTTGTGTTATCTCCGATGGCTGCTTTCGGAAACTGATGAGTGGTGAATGTGCGGGTGTGTGGCGGAGTGCAAGTTGATTGTTCTTTGGTGAGGCGTGCGCCCGTGTGCGCAGGCGTACGCGGTTTTTCGAACGTTGGCATTCGGTGCGGTCAAGTGGCCTGTCCAGCAGGCGGGTTGAGGGCGCAGGAGCGTTTTTCTCGGTAGCTGAAGCCGCTCGGAAGGAGAGAGAGCAGCTTCCCGGCCGGTGCATTCCTCGCGCGCCCCGTTCCGATGTGGCGGAGTTCCAAACTCGAAAGTGGGAGTGCCGGCCCGCGAATGTGGCGCGAGCGCCCGGGAAACAGCGCCGTCACCGCGATCGACCACGACGTCTGCTGCGGTGGAGGCCATGGCGTCGGCGTGCCGTGACGGATGGCGTTGGCAGGCGGTATGTCACGAGCAAGGGCCCGCCCGCCCGGCACTCCATGCCGGAAGGCCAGAGGCGCCCACTGTCCGGAGAGTCAATCGAGACGCCCGCTGCCCATAAGGCGTCCCCGTCGCGGGTGGCAGCGGCTCCAGCGTGTACGCGATTCCCGCCGGGCTGCCAGGTTACGGATGCCGCCAACTGTGGTGGCGCACGCCCCCGCGGGGTACCGGGCCGCCAATTCCGTGATGCGCTCCCGCCGGGCTCAGGCGGCGCGAGCATGGAATCCCTGCCCGAGCAGCCGAACCCCGCCGCCGCGCCGGGCCAGTACTACCTCCTGTCCACGGTCGAGCAGGGGCACAAGATGCCGAAGGCTCGGTCAGCCGACGAGGCCAGGTGAGCGCGCGCCGGGGCCACAGCAGGTGGGGCGATGTGGTGCGGACTGTGGCGGCGGAGGTGGAGGGTCGGCGTCGTCGGTGTCCAGGTTGGAGTCGATCAGGGCGTGGCTGCCATGTCGGCGTCGGCGGGGGTGTCGTGCAGGCCGAGTCGCAGGTGTTCCACGTGGTACAGAGCCTGCTCGAGGAGTTCGGCGACGTGGTTGTCGTACAGGCTGTAGATGATGGAGCGGCCCCGGCGTTCGCCGGTGACCAGGCCGAGGTTGCGCAGGAGTCGCAGCTGGTGGGAGCAGGCGGACTGCTCCATGCCGACCGCTTCAGCGAGTTCACCGGCCGCGCACGGGCCCTCCTGTAGGCGGGCGAGGATGTACAGCCTCGACGGTGTCGCCAGGGCCTGGAGCGTGGATGCGACATCGGTAGCCCCCGCGGCATCCAGGCGTTCGCGGGGGGTGGCAGTGGTCTTGTCGTCGACTCCATGGCCCATGCCGCCATCCTATCAATGACAAATGAAGAGCTATTCATTCATTCCTGTATGGTGCTGGTATCGCAGCCCCCATGCCCGTGAAGGGTCTCTTTGTCATGCCTTCCTCCCTCATCGAACGTCCGGCTCCGCCCGCTGCCGCTCCGGCGCGCGGTACTGCCCAGAAGCGGTGCACCCGTGTGTTCGCGCTGGCAGAGGCCCGCTGGGCCGCGGCCGCCCTGGTGCTGTTCCTGATCGCGCTGCCGCTCCAGCTGACCGGCGCGCCGACCTGGGCGTGGGGTCCGCTGTACGCCCTCACCTACATCACTGGCGGCTGGGAGCCGGGCTGGGAGGGGCTGAAGGCCCTCAAGGACAAGACGTTGGACGTGGACCTGCTGATGGTCGTCGCTGCCATCGGTGCGGCCTCGATCGGGCAGGTGATGGACGGCGCGCTGCTGATCGTCATCTTCGCCACCTCCGGCGCCCTGGAGGCGCTGGCCACCGCCCGCACGCAGGACGCGGTGCGTGGTCTCCTCGACCTCGCTCCAACCACCGCCACCCGCTTGGGCGACGACGGCAGCGAAGAGACGGTCGCCACCGCCGACCTCGCCGTGGGGGACACCATCCTGATCCGCCCCGGCGAGCGGGTCGGCGCCGACGGCCGCGTGCTGGACGGGGTGAGCGAGGTCGACCAGGCCACCATCACCGGCGAACCCCTGCCCGTGGCGAAGGAGGCCGGCGACGAGGTCTTCGCCGGCACCCTGAACGGCACCGGCGCGGTGCGGGTCAAGGTCGAGCGGGACGCCTCCGACTCGGTGATCGCCCGGATCGTGACCATGGTCGAGGAAGCCTCTGAGACCAAGGCCCCCACCCAGTTGTTCATCGAGAAGGTGGAACAGCGGTACAGCCTCGGCATGGTCGCCGCCACGCTCGCCGTCTTCGCGATCCCGCTGGGCTTCGGGGCCGACCTGACCAGCTCACTACTGCGCGCGATGACCTTCATGATCGTCGCCTCGCCGTGTGCGGTGGTGCTGGCCACCATGCCGCCGCTGCTGTCCGCGATCGCCAACGCCGGACGCCACGGCGTCCTCGTGAAGTCCGCCGTCGTCATGGAGCGGCTCGGCCAGGTCGACGCGGTCGCCCTGGACAAGACCGGTACCCTCACCGAGGGCACCCCGCGGGTGACCGACATCCGCCCACTGACCGGCTCCGGCCTCACCGAGGACGAGCTGCTGACGCTCGCCGCGGCCGCCGAGCACCCCAGTGAACACCCCCTCGCCCGCGCCATCGTGGACGCCGCCCGCACCCGTGGCCTCGGCATCCCCGCGACGCGGGACTTCAACTCTGCCCCCGGCATCGGCGTGACCGCCACGGTCAACGGCGCAGCAATCGCGGTCGGCGCCCCGGCCCGGCTCCTGGGCGGAGCCACCGACCCGCGCTCCGCCAAGACGGCGGTGCTCGCCGAGGAACTGGAGGACGGCGGCCGCACCGCCGTCCTCGTCGAGCGCGACGGCATCCCGGTTGGCATCCTCGGCATCGCCGACCGCCTGCGCCCGGACGCCGCCGCCACCGTCACCGCCCTCAAGGCCCTCACCGGCGCGACCCCGATGCTGGTGACCGGCGACAACCCGCGCGCCGCCGCCCGCCTCGCGACCGAGGTCGGCATGGTGGCCGACGACGTACATGCCGGACTCCTGCCCCAGGACAAGGTCGAGGCGGTACGTCGCCTGGAGGCCAGCGGCCGCAAGGTGCTGGTCATCGGCGACGGCGTCAACGACGCCCCTGCGCTGGCTGCCGCCCACACTGGCATTGCCATGGGCCGCGCCGGCTCCGACCTCGCCCTGGAGACCGCCGACGCGGTCATCGTCCGTGACGAACTCGCCACCGTTCCCAAGGTTGTTGCTCTGTCCCGTGCAGCCCGGCGTCTGGTGGTTCAGAACCTGGTCATCGCCGGGGTGTTCATCACCGGCCTGGTCGTCTGGGACCTGGTTGCCACCCTGCCGCTGCCGCTCGGTGTCCTGGGCCACGAGGGCTCCACCGTCATCGTTGGCCTCAACGGCCTGCGCCTGCTGCGCGATGCGGCCTGGCAGCGCGCTGGCACCGACGGTGTCCAGTGAGCAGGCGCACCCGGCGGTCTGCCTCCACAGGCCAGGCAGGGGCAGCCCGGCCCACGGTCACCGTGTGCCGGGGCTGCTGCTGCGGCACCTCGGCCAAAGTTCCGCGCCTGGACCATGAAGCTCAGCTCACGGACCTACGCACGTCTCTGGCTGGTGTCGCCATGGTCCGGCGCACCGACTGCCTCGACGCCTGCGAGCGCGCCAACGTCATCGTCATCCAGCCCTCCACCGAAGGGCGCCAAGCGGGCGGCCGGCCCGTCTGGCTCGGCCAGGTCAACGACCCCGACGCCGCCACCGACATCACCACCTGGGTCAAGAACGGCGGCCCCGGCCTCGCAGACCCGCCCGACATCCTCGACCTCTACACCTTCCAGCCCTCCCGCCGTGTCCGGCACGAACTAGACGACTGACTCCCCAGGTGATGAGGTCATCCGGCACGACAGATGTTCATGACCCGTGCCCGCGCTACCTCCGCTCCATCCGTCCGCATCTCAATAGGGACGGCGGACGTGGGGCGAGGGACCGGGGCGCAATCAGACCGGCGCGCCCTCTTCGTTGAGGGCGTGCAGGTAGCGCATGGGTTCAGCGGCGAGCAGGGAGCGTTCGTCGCGGCAGGTGGCCAGGAGTTCCGGTAACCCGGCCGAGGAACGGCCGCACGGGTAGGCCGCGACATCGGTACGGATCGTCAACTGCCCTGCCGCAGCTCGGGTTTTGCGCCCACGGGTCCCATTCGAGTCCCGCATCGCATGCGCCGAGGGCTGTCAGTGCCTGACCGCCGCCGGGACCCGCGAACAGGTCGAGTATCACGACGCTAGACGGAAGTCGCCCTGAACCGGATCGACTTCACCATGGCAGGCCCAAGGGGACAAGTTATTGAGAGTCGAGACAGGGTTGCGACCTTTCGTCTGTGGCGGGCGAAGCCGCGTGGAGTAGAGAGAACGGACGTGGTAGACACGCGACATGGCTGCGTTCATGGCGTTCTTCGATGGCTCGACCACCACTTGGAGGGTCAGCTCAGCCGTCGTGACTGCCACGATCACGGACCTTTGGCCGGAGGTCGAAGTCGACCCGACACGACGTAGTGAGGCATGTGCCTTCAGCTGGAGCTTCTGCACGGATGAAGGTCCGTGTGAGGTGTGTATGTCGGAAGAGGAAACAGGCCTCTACTTGGATGCGGCCTTGGCGGACTCTGCGCAGCTCGCGTGCTTGCTTCGCCAGTGGATGCCGGACTCTGTCGACTTGGTGTTCTGCGATCAGGGCTACAACTTCGATGTTCGAGTACGCCCGCGTGCCACCGTGGCGGGGCTCATCGAAGAGGTGGACGACCAGCCCTGATGAGACTCGTGCCGCGGTCGAGAACGTTCGCTTGGTCAGGGGAGATGGCTCTGCCGACTGGTGGGAGGGTGTGGCCATGGAGATTGCCAACCGCACGCTGACGGCGGACGTGATCGCGGCACTGAGGTACTGGCCTGGTGTCATCTGGGGAGGTCAGAAGAACCCTCCGGACCCGGTGGATCTCACGGTTCTGCCTCCCTTCTTCAACGAGGTGTTGCAGGAACTTCCCTGGTGGAACCGCGACTGGAAGGTCCGGGATGTCGAGCCGGGGCGTCCCTTGGAGATCGAGAGCGATCACCACGGTCACCCTTCAAGGTTCACGGAGGTGTCAGTGCCGGGCACGGTCGGTTCCAGCGGTGGTGAGAGCCTGCCTTTCGTCGCGAAGGTCGGGTTTGCGGGCGACCAACTGATCCGATTCCAAGCCAAGATCGACGACGTGGTCCTCGGTCCTGCCGTTGCCCCTGCTGGGCGGATGGAGCCACATCCGTTCGCAAGCGTGCTCACCGGGTTGATGGACCTGCGCGAGATTCCGGTCAAGGCGATGGCAAGGGAAACCGCACGATCGATGTCCACCATCCACATGCTCCGCAGCGGCACGCATAACCCGGAGCCGCTTCTCACCCAGGAGATTGCCAAGGTTCTGGGCATGTCCGAAGCGGACATCAGAGTCATCGCTGGACTCGACGACGGCAGTACGCGGTAACTGACAGTCGACGGTGTCCCGATGCGGTGTTGGTGCTGTGGCTTTATCGAGCAGTAGTAATGGGCTCTGCCACAGATCCTGGGGAGCGGTCGCGGAGCGCCACCCCCGATGTTCGATTGCGATGGGTCAGGTTGCCGACGGCCAAGTAGCTCTCCACGTTCGACGGCTTGTGCGTCACGTCATTCCCCTGGCGAGGCAACGGAGATCGTCAGGGTGTCCGAGGGGCGAGCAGGCGTCGCAGTGCCGTCGGTGTATGGCCCAGGTACTGGCGCATGGTCCTGGTCATGTGTGCCTGGTCGGCGAAGCCGAGGTCTGCGGCAAGGGCGCCGAGGCTGTTCTCGCCCTCCTCCAAGCGGTCGAGGGCGCGACCGATGCGGACGCGGTTGCGATAGCGGGTCACTGACACGCCCAGTTCGCGGCTGAAGGATCGGCTCAGGCGGTAGGGCGAGACGCCCAGCACTTCCGCGAGCGGGAGCAGTCCGCCCGAGGCCGGGTGGCCTTCGATGATCGCCTGGCGGGCCGCTGCGACGAGAGCCGCTTCGTTTCCAGGGGCTTGCGCGCTGAGCGGTGTGGACCCGGAAACGACTTGGCCTACAGCGGCGGCGAGCAGGCTGAGCAATTCTTCCGCCAGCGCGTAGTCGACGTCTCCGGTCCGGGCGGTCGCCAGGAGCCTGCGATGGGCGAGGTCGAGGCGGGCATGAACATGCACGCTCTGTGTGGCCAGGCGCGCGACGTCGCCGGCCATGACGTGCCAGAGCGTCGGCGTCAGGCTGATGGATGTGCAGTCATCGCCTCCGGCCGGATGGGCGAAGTGCTCTTCCTCGCCCGGCGCACCGACGTAGGCCATTGTCGAGTCGATGTCGGCGTCGGCTCCGGCCGCGCGCCTGCGGAACCGGCCACGGCGCACGAGCACCACCCGGTAGTCCTCACGTACTTCGGCCTCCGACCAGCGTGCATGGTCGTCCTGGCATGTCACAGCCGTGATGCTGAAGTCGGGTCGGGTAGCGAGAGTGGTGGCCGAGAGCACCCTTGAACGCTACGTCGAGGGTCTGACAATCACCCGCGCAAGGATGTTCAAGACGGGGACCTACTGCCGCGAGCAGGCTGGTCGACGTGCCCCGGCCCCGCAGGCCGGCCCAGTGCACCTGGCTGCGTCGTCGGCACCGGCGGGGCACGTCACACGTCACCAGCACCCATACGAAGGGGTCATTGGCATGCCCGCTCTCGCGGAGTTCACCGCGGTCGTGATCGACTGCGCCGATCCGGCGATACTCGCCGAGTTCTACAGGAAGGCCACCGGCTGGGAAATCACCTACAGCGACCAGGACTTCGCCTCCCTGGGCAATGGCGGTCCGATGCAGATCGCCTTCCAGCGCATTGAGGGCTACCGGGCGCCGGGCTGGCCCGACGCGCGCAAGCACGCGCACCTCGACCTCACCGTTACCGACCTGGAGAGCGCCGCCAAGGAGCTGCTCGCCCTCGGAGCGGCGAAGCCCGAGCTCCAGCCCGGCGAGGGCAAGTGGGTGGTGCTCACCGATCCCGAGGGGCACCCGTTCTGCCTCACCACGGGCGACTGACCACCCGGCAGACAGGAGGGACCCCACATGGCTTACATCCACAAGGAATTCCTGATCGAGAGCGCCCCCGACAACGTCTGGGCGGCAGTCCGCGACGTCAGCGAGATACACCGGCGCCTGGCACCCGGCTTCGTCACAGACACGCATCTCAAGGCGGATACCAGAGTCGTGACCTTCGCCAACGGCGTCGTGGTGCACGAGCTTCTCGTCGACATCGACGACGAAGCCCGCCGGGTCGCTTATGCGGTGGTCGGCGGGTCACTGGCCCCCAAGCGCCACCACGCGTCGATGCAGGTTCTCGCGGACGGCAAGGAACACAGTCGGTTCGTCTGGATCATTGATGTGACACCGGACGACCTCGCAGGCCCTATCGCCGAGATGGTCGACCAGGGAGCACGCGTGATCAAGCGGACGCTGGAGACCCAAGCCATGCCGGACAACTGACCGAGCGGCCTGGAAGTGCGGCGCGGCTCCGGCAGGGGCCCGGCCCCGATGGAGCCGCGTCCGCCTGTTCCCGTGGGGAAGCTCGTGAACTTCTCCCAGGGGAATACCGCGACCCTTCACACGGGTTCGTGTGAGACCGCGTACGCCTCGCCGTCAGAAGCGTGAGGGTGACACTCCGTCAGGACTCTGACACTCTCCGCCTTGGTCGGCTGTGGCCGGTGACAGTGATGGTCATGCAGGCCGATGCATCGTTCTGGGACTCTCTCGTGGTCGACGGGATCGACGACGTGGACGTCGAGGCGGTGACCTTTGCCTTCGGCACGGTCGATGCGCGCGCTTCACTACTCGGTTCAACCACATCCTGGAGCGCGTCGGGCTCGGGCTGGCTGGACGGGCTGGCGCCCGGCTGGCAGCCCAACTGGGCTTCGACGCAGGGCGGATGACCATGCTGCGCAGGGTTATGGCGCTGCCTGATTCGCAGTTCAGCACACCGCACGTGAAGGGCCTGGATGACTTCGCGATCCGTCGGGGCCAAACCTGTTCCACCGTCTTGACGTGCCGAGAAATCCACCATGTAGTCGATGTGCTCCCGACACGCGAAGCGGGGCCGCTGGCCACGTGGCTGACCACCCACCCAGGCGTGGAGATCATCTGCCGAGATCGGGCGGGCGCCTACGCCGAGGGGCCCGACTCGGCGCTCCGGACGCGTGCTGGTCATGCCGCGGATGTGGAAGCTCGAGCTGTACGCGGCGATCCGGCGTGACGATCGCGACGGCATGTCGATGCGGGAGCTTGAGCGCAGGCATGGCGTGACGTGGCGGACGGTGCGGAAGGCGTTGGACTCGTCCTGGCCGGAACCGCGCAAGAAGCTGCCGCCGTTACATGGACGCTGCCCTCACCCAGCTCCGCGCCGACGGCTGCGAGGTCCGCGACGAGGCCGTCGCCCGGCTTCTCCCGTTCGTCCGCCACCACATCGACATGCTGGGCCGGTACTCCTTCCAGCTCCCCGACCTTCCCGGCGGAATACGGCCGTTGCGCGACAAGCACGCCACCGACGACGAGTGACCGCGGCCGGCCGGGGGGCCCGTCGGCTTACGCTCAACGGCTACCGCACGCCCTCCACCAGCCGACCAGCCCGAACCCCGCTAAACGATCACTTCGAAGTCAAGGCGGTGGATCTGGGCTCAGAACACCGTTCCGTTGGCGCGCTGGCCGGGCGAGCGGGACAGCGAGCTGATGGTGTTGTGCTTGACCCAGCCGCCGGTCGCCGAGCCGTCAGGGCTTCGGTTGAGGGACACCCCGTCGGAGTTCGCCTGGCTTGAGGTGTAGCTCATCGACTGGACCGTCGCTCCGGCCGAATTCCGCAGGATCACCTGGTCACCGCTGTTGGACAGGTTGAGGTCGCCGCTGCTGGCCGCCACCGCCACGATGCCACCGGGGATCGAGGAGCCCGCGCCGAAGACGGTGATCGCCTTGCCGGGCTGCAGCGTCGTACCGGGCGCGAACGTGTGGCGCACTGCCGACCCGTCCGAGACGGTCCAGCCGGCGATGCTGGTTGCCGTGCCACCGGTGTTCACCATCTCGATGGCCTCGCCGGCGGTGCTGCTGCCCGGTTCGTTGGCCAGCACCTCGTTGATGATGACATTCGCGGGTCCGCCGCCGGTGGTGACGGTGACATTCCGGGTCGTGGTGTGGGTGGCCCCGCCGTTGTCCGTCACGGTCAGCGAGACCGGGTAGGTTCCGGCCGATGCGTAGGTCACGGTCGGGTTCGTCGCTGTCGAGGTCTGGCCGTTGCCGAAGTCCCAGCCGCGGCTCACGATGGTGCCGTCGGAGTCGGTGCTGCCATCGGTGAAGGTGCAGTTGAGAGCAGTGCAGGAGTACGTGTACGAGGCCGTGGGCTGCTGGTTCGCGCCGCCGCCACCGCCGATGGCGAAGTCGTAGCGAGCCAGCACCGGGTAGTGGTCGCTGGTCGTCGTCGCGTAGTTCGGGACATAAGCCTGGGGCTGGAAGGCGGTCGCCGAGCCGGCGACGTACTTCGCCTGCACCTCGTTGGTGGTGAGCTGGTGGTCGATGAAGTCCGGGTAGCCCGCCGTCGACGACACGCCCTCCAGCGACAGGGCCCGCGTCGGGAACGTGTAGCGCGCCGCGTCGTTCACGAAGTTGGCGTAGGGCGAAGGCTTCTCGGGTGTGATGGAGGTGTCGACATCGTCGTTCCAGTCACCGATGACGAAGACATCCTGGGTGGGGTAGGTCGTGTCGAGGTAGGACTTGAGGGCCTGCGACGCGGGGTTGCGCAGGTTCCACGCATCCTGGGTGGCCCCGGACTTCGCGTGCAGGACGATGAAGACGAGGTCACGGGTGACACCGTCGAACGTGCCGCGCAACGTGAACTCCACCGGCGGGCGGCCGGCGAAGTTGCTGTTCTGGCCGGTCAGGATGACCTTCGCGCTCACCAGGGTGGCCATGCTGGAGCGCCAGACGAGGGCGACCTTCTGCTCGGTGTTGCCGAAGTCCGAGTAGTATTGTGCACCGTTCGTCACGATCGGGTCGTTGGCCACGACCCCGGTGTACCCGGGCATGCCCGCAACGAGTGTGTCGAACTCCGAGGTGCCGACGACCTCGGAGAGGCCCCACACATCCATGTCGGCGCCCGCCATGACGTCGCGGACGTTCTGCTGCTGAAGCGTCTCGTTGGTCGGGCCGAAGTCCGGCGCACCGAACCACTCGACGTTCCAGTTGCCGACATCGAGCTGTGTCGGCGATCCCTGCGACGGAACCGAGGCGGCCGCATTCGCCGCGGGGGCGGTGGTGAGCATGGCCAGCGTCACGGCGGCGACCAGGACCCCTATGAGCGCGCGGAGTCTGAGTTTCATCGACAAGAGAACCCTTCCGAGTTGGCGTGCGGGGCTGGCCCGCAACCATGCTGTCGGCGGGCCGAGGGAAGTGTCCCGGCCCGGCCCTCGGGCGTACATCGCGCATGCTGCGAACGTGCAGCCACGCGTGGGTGAACATTCGACTGCCGGACCGATCGACCGGGTCGATCGACTGCCGGCCCCAGTGCGCGAGGACTTCCTCGACTGCGAAGTCGCAAGGCCCTGCCGCCGAGGACTGCGCCTGGCGGCTGCTACGCCCTCGCGGCCCGCAGCCCGTGCTCCGCGCCCAGCCACGGCTTGACCCACGTCCCGCCAGTGACAACAGGGCTCAGCAGCCCGCGTCGCCAGGCGCGAGCAGGCTCGTCAGCTCCGAGGTCGCTTCCGGGGACGGCTTGAAGTGGCGGCGGACGTTCTCCTGCTCTGTGCCGGGACTTCGCCACTGGGTCATCGCCCGCTGCAGTGTCAGCCGGCCCGAAGAGATCTCCTACTACACGGCCTACTGTCCCGCCCAGACCACCCTGGACCAGCTGATCTCCATTGCGGGCAGCCGGTGGTCTGTTGAGGAGTGTTTCCAGAGCGCGAAGCCGGAGTGAGGCCTGGCTGCGGGCACCAGGAGAGTGCCGAGCAAGCGGGCAGCACGTCGGACGCTGCCTGAGATAAAGCCCGTGGCGGTGTGGCAGTGGCTCCGGCATCATCCCCGTGTGATGGTCATGCAACCCGTTCTGGAGATCTGCGCTGTAGACGACTTCACGCTCTGGCCGGTTGGGGAGTACGAGTCGTACGGCTACCTCGTGCTGAACGGGGACCTGACTCCGGCGGAGGTCGGCACAGCGGTGATGCGGATCGCCAACTGCAACGACTTCGAGCCGGAGGAGGAGCACGGGCGGTGCCCGAGCGACCCGCTCGGCGCGTTCCTGCACGGGCTGCTCACCATGCCCGATCTGTTCGCCGCCGGTGGGTTCCGGGTGATCGACAGCGCCACCGGCACCGTCTACGTCGAGCCGGGCTGCTGCAACGGCCTGGAGACCTGGCGGGACTGGCTGGAGGTGCTCGACGGCACCGGCTGCTCCTACTTCGGCCACGACCCGTCCTCGGCGGCCGAACGTGTCGGCGACAGCGTCCGGCTGACTCTGGATGCCTACGCGAAAGACGGCAGTCCGGTGATCGAGCTGCCGGTGGACCAGGTACGCACTCTTGTCTCCGGTGCCCAGCAGGACTTGCGAAACTTCCTCGGCCTCGCCTCAACCTGGGCCGAGCAACACCTGCCGGCGCACGCCGCCGCCGTCACCGCCGCCTTGGCCCGGGCAATGGACCTGGGTCCCGCACAATGACCAGCTTCCTGACCAGCCGGGCGCGCGTGCACGACGCCCGGTTCCCCCTCCGCCGCCGGCACAGCGCGCTGCGGACCTGCATCACCCTGTGCTGTGGCTCGCGCGAGCGGAGGAGTACGTGACGCTGCGCCGGGCGGAGAAGCGGGCCGGGCGGCGGGCTGTCCCCAACCCGTGACCGTGGTGGCTGAGGAGCAGGTGGGAGGGCCCGGACCGCGCCTGGTACGAGGACCCGTTTCGCCACCCGTGGCTGCGGCTGTCCGAGTACGTACGGCGACAGAACGCGATTTTTGACGGCGCCGAACTCTCTGGATGCCCGGCCTGCGGGGACGAGGGGCCGCTGGAGCTGAACTCGACCGGGCGCGGCTGGGTCGAGTTGTGCCGTGGGTGTGCGTGGGCGCCGGGGGCGCCGGTGTTGAGTACGTCCCCGGGCTCCAGGACCGCGTACTGGCTGAGGTAGTGGACCAAGTGAGCGACGGCGAAGACCACGTTCTTTGTCGTGCCGTTGTGCCGGGGTGAGCCGTTCACGCTGAGCCGCAGGCCGAGCGGCTGCGGATCGGGCACCTCGTCGGCGGTTATGAGCCAGGGGCCGAGCGGGTTGAGGTCTCGCAGGACTTGCGCAGGTCCCACTGCGGTGACAGTTCGAGCTGGAAGGCACGCTCGGAGACGTCGTGGCTCACCGCGACCCCGCGATGACGGCGGTGGGAACCGATCACTTCACTCGGCGTCTTTCCAGCATGCCGACATTCCCGCTCAGCCTGCTCGTTCACGGCCTTGCGCACAGCTCCGGAGCCACTGGACGACCGGCGATGCCCTTGCTGTCTGCTGGTCGTCCAGAGTTTCATGGTCGCTCC
Organism: Streptomyces sp. NA04227; assembly: GCF_013364195.1. Classification (NCBI taxonomy): domain Bacteria; kingdom Bacillati; phylum Actinomycetota; class Actinomycetes; order Kitasatosporales; family Streptomycetaceae; genus Streptomyces; species Streptomyces sp. NA04227. Next base: position 16,073 of record NZ_CP054918.1, read on the forward strand.
CGAGGGGCGCTGACCCGTCGAGCCCGGGGTCGGTCGACCGTCGCGCCACCTGCGATCAGGGGGCTCGCATGCGTCGCTCCGCCCGTATGTTCCAATTTACGCTGGCCGCCGTCGGCGCCCGCCGTTCGCTGGTGAATGCCCTGCACAAGAGTGGCCCACCCACACAACACTGAAAAATCGGCCAGGTAATTGATATCGATAGCATCGCGGACAACCTCGCGAATAATGCGCACAGTCCGCGGAGTCGGATTCGCCGCACGGCGTGAACCGCGGGTGCTGCTGTGGGTCGCCGTGGGTGTGGTGGCGTTCGGGTCCCTCCTCGTGCTGGAGATGGCCGCGCGCCACTACGGCGTGCCAGGGCCGATCACCACCCAGGCGCGAGAGGTGATATTCCCTCCCAAACCGGGGCCGCTGTATGCCGGTCTGGCCTTGATGATGGTGACGCTCACCTGGCGGCAACGGCTGATCGCAGGCGGCGCCGCGGTCGGCATCGACATCGTCTTCGCGCTGGTGCGGTGGGCGGCCGACGCCGAAGTGCCCGACGGCCGATCCTTCGGCAACGGCGCATTGTGGGTGATTCTGGGGTGCGCGGTCCTTGCCGCCACTCGCCGTACCGGCCAGGAACGTGTCCTGCTGCTGAAGGGTGCCGGCCTCGGCCTGCTGCTGGTGGCCGGTCGCAAGACCGGCGACGTCTGGCTGCTCATCACCTCGAAGGCCCGCCCGTCCGTGCTCGACCCGTACGTGGCAACCGCCGATCATGCGCTGGGTGACCCGGCGTGGTTGGCGGGCCGGCTGCTCAGGGCCTCCGGCCCGATGGGCACCCATCTTCTCGACCTGGTCTACGCTCAGCTCGCGGTGGCCGCGGTCGTAGTCGCGCTCTACCAACTGCGCAACGTGGCGGCCGAGGGGCGATTCCCGCGCCACCATGTGGTCCGCACCTTCCTGGCCATCGGCCTCCTCGGGCCGGCTGTCTACATGATCTTCCCGGTGGTCGGACCGGTCTTCGCCTACGGTCCGGGGGCCTCCGGCACCGGTGGCGTGCACTGGGCGGTGGCCGACCTGTGGCCGAACACGCCGCCGCCGATCGGTACTCCGCACCCGGTGACGTACGACGCGATCACCCCTCGCAACTGCATGCCCAGCCTGCATACGGCGTGGGCCACCGCGATCTTCATCCACTCCCGCAAGGGGCCGCGGATACTGCGATACGCAGGGACGTTCTGGCTGATCGCCACGCTCGGCGCGACGCTGGGGTTCGGCTACCACTACGGTGTGGACCTCATTGCAGGCGTGGTGTTCGCGCTCACCATCGAGGCGGCTGTGCGCGCGCTCGCGTGCGGCTGGGACCGGTCAGCTACCCAACTGGTCGCTTACGGCGCGACGGTCTTCGCTGCGCTCCTCGTGTCGTATCGCTGGCTGCCGATGGAGATGGCCGAGTACCCGCTGGTATTCGGACCACTTCTCGTTCTGGCGATGGCCTCGGTGATCCACCGGTACGTACGGACCACCAGGCTGTGGGAATCCGAGGCCGCACCGACACGGCAACCGGAACGGCAACCGCAACCGCAACCCGAACCCAGGCTCTTCCCCCGCGATCGCCGGGTTTCAGGCCGTGCCAAGTGCACGGACTTGCTCGCCGAAGTCGGCGAGCAAGCGATGCCGACCGAACGGCTGCATGCGCCGCCGCAGGTCATGCACGGCTCCCCTGGCGCGGGCGGAGTTGACCTGGCGGACCAGTGAGAGGGTGCGCATTCCGGCACCGTGGGCGGCGTCGAGGTCCTGGTCCGCTGCGTCAAGCTCGGCCGCCCGGTACGCGTCCCCGAGTACATCGAGACGCGCACCGTCGAGCCTGTCCGCCGCGTCCGCGTCCGTGCCCGCTATGGGAGGGCTGCCTCAAGACGGGGCGTAGGTCGCAGCGGCGGCGTGAGTTCGGCACGGTCCGCAAGCTTCCTTTCGGGCGCTGGCAGGTGCGCCGCATCGGGCGGGGCGGCCTGCGGTACACCGCGCCGGAGGCCTTCGAGACCAAGTCCGACGCCCAGGCGTGGCTCAACCTCATCCGCGTCGACATCGAGCGCGACCAGTGGCACGACCCGGACACCGGGGGGTGAACTTCGAGGAGTACGCGCTCCGTTGGATGGAGGAGCGCGGCCTTGCCCCGACCACCGTCGATCGCTACCAAGGTCTGCTGCGCCTGCTTCCGCTTCTACGACCTCCGCCACACCGGCAACACGCTCGCCGCCGACACCCGCGTCACGATCAGCCCGAGGTAGCCATCCGACTTGCTCGGGGCTGAGGCCCGTGGACCTCGCATCGACGGACGAAACGCCTTCTCCACATCACTGCGGGCAAGGAGCGGTGCGTCCGCGTCAGCCGTGCAGGGCGGGTCCTCTGCAGGCCCGGAGGGGCAGGTCGACCCGAACCGTGAGTCCACCACCGGGGCGAGGAGTTGCGGTGACCCGGCCGTGGTGGGTGAGGGTGATCGCGCGAACGACGGCGAGTCCCAGCCCAAAGCCCTTGCTCCGGCGCTGTGGGCCGCGCTGGAACGGCTCGTAGAGGGTGGGGATCTCTTCGAGGGTCAGGACCGGGCCGGTGTTGACGACCTCGATGAAGGCGAGTTCCTCGAGGACACCGGTGGTGATCTTCACCGTGCCGCCCGGGTGGTTGTGGCGTACGGCGTTGGCCAGCAGGTTCAGTGCGATCTGCCGGAGGAGGGCGGGGTCGCCCGCGACCGGTGCGGGTGCGCTGTGCACGGTGACCCGCACCGCCGCTGTCCGGGCCTCTTCGGCCAGGTCCTCTTCGGCGTCCCTGGCACCGTCTGCCAGGTCGGCCGGGTGAGGGGTCAGGTTCTCGCTCTGGCCCCTGGCCAGGGTCAGCAGCGCGTCGATCAGACGCTCGGTGCGGGCGTTGGCTTCCAGCGCGCGTTGGAGAGCAGGTTGCAGGTCCCGCGGGAACGCGGCCCTGGGCGAGCGGGATCTCCAGCGCGGTGCGCTGCAGGGTGAGTGGGGTGCGTAGTTCGTGGGAGGCGTGGGCGGTGAACTGGCGTTGGGCGGTGAAGCTGCGGTGCAGGCGGTCGAGCATGGCGTCGAAGGTGTCGCCGAGTTCCCGGACTTCGTCGTGCGGTCCGGTCAGGTCGAGCCGTTCGTCCAGGGTGTTGTCGGCGTTGATCCGCTGGGCGGCGGCGGTGACTTGGGTGAGGCGGTGCAGCGAGCGACGGCCGGCCCACCAGGCGAGCAGTGCGGCGAGTGTGGTGAAGAGGGCCAGGAGGAGCAGGGACCGTACCAGTAGTTCGGACAGGACACTGCGCTGGAAGTCCTCGAAGGCTTCGGCAGGCGTGGTGGACTCGGCTCTGCCTGGCGGCACGGGGGTAGGGGCCGGTCCCGGAGCGCGGGGGCCGGTGAGCCGGGCGCCGGGCAGCGGACCGGCCACGGGGATGACGCGGTTGCGGTTGTCCTCGATGAGCTGCCGGGAGCTCAGCCAGTTGAGCACGAGCAGCGCGGTGCCGAGGATGGCGAAGACCGTGGTGGTGACCAGAGCCAGTCGGCCGCGCAGGGGCAGCCGGTACGGTGCGGGGCGGCGGCCGGCAGGGCCCCGGTGCCGGCGGTTCACAGCCGGTACCCGAAGCCGGAGTCATGGTGGATCAGCGGTGGTTCGCCCATCTTGCGGCGCAGGGAGTGCACGGTGACGCGGACAGCGGTGGTGGCCGGGTCCAGCGCCGCGTCCCACAGGTTGTCCCGTAGTTCCTCGGTGGTGACGGGGGCGCCGTCCGCTTCCAGCAGCAGTTCCAGGACGCCGAGTTCCCTGGGGGTGAGCTTCAGCGGTCGGCTGTCTCGTTCGGCGGCTCTGCGCACGGTGTCCAGGCTGATGCCGTGACGGCTGAGCACCGTGGCGGTGCTGCCGGTGGAGGCACGTCGGCCGAGTGCGCGCAGCCGGGCGATCAGTTCCAGGTAGGAGAAGGGTTTGGCCATGTAGTCGTCGGCGCCCTGGCCGAGGCCGTCGACCAGGTCGGACAGGGAGCCGGCGGCGGTGAGCATCAGAATCCTGGCCGGGTAGCCGGCCGTGTTCAGTGCCCGGCATACGGCATCTCCGCTCAGTTGCGGCAGATCCCGGTCCAGGACCAGGACGTCGTATTCGGTGGCGGCCGTCATTTCGAGCGCGCGCGCACCGTCGTGGGCGACGTCGCAGATCATGCCTTCCGCTCGCAGGCCGTCGGCGAGCAGGGCGGCCAGCTCCACCTCGTCCTCAACGATGAGCACTCGCATTCTTCGCTCCATGTGTCTGCGCCAGGCGCTGTCGTGCCTGCGAACCCACTGGTCAGCATGGGCTCGGGGGCGTTAGCCGGCGGTTAGGCGCACGCTCACCGGTGCCTAACCGGACGCTCCGTAGAACGGTCTGGACGTCATTGTCGAGATCCAGCAGGGAGCAGAACATGCGTAGCCGAACCGAACGGGCCCTCATGATGGCAGCCGCCGTGACCGCGGCGCTGGTGATGAGTGGTTGTTCCGCACAGGATTCCGCGCCCAAGGTCGCCGGGGACCACGGAGAGGGTTCAAGCAAGCCGCAGGACGACAACGCGGTCCGTCGGGCGTGGGTGACCTGCATGCACGAGCAGGGGCAGAACCAGGTCCAGCAGGACAAGGACGGCAACATCTTCACCCCCGCCGCCAAGACCGGGGCCGAGGCTTCCACTGCCGCGTACGAGGCGGCCGTCAAGGTCTGCGACGCGAAGAATCCCGGCATCCACCAGGCCAAGGCGAAGGGCTTTCAGAAGTTCGTCGACGAGGCGCGTGCCTGGGTCGCGTGCGCGCGCAAGAACGGCTACGCCGACCTCCCCGACCCCGACCCCAAGACCGCCGTCCTCCACATACCGAAGCAGTCGTTCGACCAGGCCAAGTGGGCCGCAGTGCAGCAGCCCTGCAGCAAGCTTCCCGGTCCCAGCTTCACGATCGGCCAGTGACCATGTCCCCAACTGTCGAGCCCGCCGACTCCGCTGAGATCGGGTCCCCCGCCGCACGCAGGAAGCGCCGCAGGATCGTCCTCCCGCTCCTGCTGACAGCCGCGGTCGGCGGGGCTGCCGCACTGGGCACGACGCGCCCGTGGGAGCGCCAGAGTTCCGTTGCCGAGCAGCCGTCCCTGAGCCACGGCACCGTGACGGTGGAGAAAGGGTCGCTGTCCAGCAGCATCCAGGTCGGCGGGGCGCTCAGCTACGACGCGCCCACGCCCGTCGTCGCCTCCGGCCACGGAACCTTCACCGCTCTGCCCGCAGTGGGCTCCGTCGTGAAGGCGGGCGGCAAGCTCTACGAGGTCGATGGGGCCCCTGTCGTCCTCATGAAAGGGAACAGGCCCCTGTGGCGTGACCTGGGCCCTGGCGTCGGCGATGGCGCCGATGTCAAGCAGCTCAAGGGCAACCTGGTCGCGCTCGGCTACGCCGACGGCCTCGGCCTGGCCGTCGACGAGAAGTTCACACCGGGCACCGCCACCGCCGTCAAGCGGTGGCAGAAGGCCCTGGGTGTCAAAGAGACCGGAACGGTCGTGCTCGGCAGCGTCGTCATGCTGCCGCAGACCCGCGTGCGGGTGCAAAAGGTCGGCGCGCAGCTCGGCTCGCCGCTTGGTTCGAGCCCGGTCCTGACCGTGAGCAGCACTGATCTCGTCGCGATCGTGCACCCTGCCGAGAATCAGCTGTCCCGGTTCGCACCCAACGGCAAGGCGGTGGTGAACCTCGCTGAGGGCGGCACCGTTCAGGGGCGTATCCGTTCCCTGATCCGCGGAGGTGACGGGGGTGACGGAGGCGACAGCGGACCGGATGGTTCCGGCGGCGATCAGCAGAAGACCGCGGTCACCGTCGTGCTGGACAGGCAGGACAAGGCCCGGCATGCCGGACCGTCGTCCGTGACGGTCAACGTCGTGGGCGACACCGCCGGTGATGCCCTCATCGTCCCCGTCACCGCGCTGCTCGCCCTGGACGGCGGCGGCTACGGCGTCAAGGTCGTCGACGGCACCACCGCCCGGCTGGTCAAGGTCCGGCTGGGACTGGTCGCCGACGCCAAGGCACAGATCAGCGGGGACGTGAAGAGCGGCGACCAGGTGGTGATCCCGAAGTGACGCTGCCACCGACACAGGGCAGAACACCCGTGCTGGAGCTCGCCGGCATCACCAAGGAGTACCCGGGGTCACCCCCGCTGCGCATTCTGCACGGCATCGACCTCACCGTCGAAGCCGGTGAACTCCTCGCCGTGGTCGGCCCCTCGGGCTCGGGTAAATCCACCCTCCTCGCCCTCCTCGGATCGCTGGACCGGCCCACCGCCGGGCAGTTGCGCTTCGAAGGACGCGAGCTGTCCGACCTCTCCGACGCAGAACTGGCCGCTCTGCGTGCGCACCGGATCGGCTTCGTCTTCCAGCAGTTCTTCCTCCTCTGCGGACTCACCACGGTCGAGAACGTCGCCACCGGCCTCCTCTACAGCGGCGCCTCCGCCGCACGGCGGCGCGACGCGGCCGTCGAAGCCCTGCACAAGGTGGGCCTCGGACACCGCCTCGGTCACCACCCCGACCAGCTCTCCGGCGGGGAGAAGCAGCGCGTCGCGATCGCCCGCGCCCTCGTCGGCCGCCCGGCGCTCCTGCTCGCCGACGAACCCACCGGGGCGCTCGACAGCGCCTCCGGCGCAGCCGTCGTCGACCTTCTGCGCGCCCTGAACGCGGGCGGCACCACCGTCGTTGTCATCACCCACGACCGCGACCTCGCCACGTCCCTCCCCAGGCGCATCGGCATCCACGACGGCCGGATCGACTTCGACGAACGCAGCCCGCGCCCCGCAGGAGCCGCCCCATGACATCCCCCCTGCGCCGCACCCGGCTGCGCCCGACCGACCTGCTGCGCCTCGGCATGATCGGCCCGCGCACGCGCAAGATGCGCTCCGCCCTGTCGGCCCTCGGTATCTGTCTGGGCATCGCCGCCGTCATCGCCGTGACCGGGATCTCCTCGTCCAACCAGGCGCACTTGCTGGCCCGCCTGGACCAGCTCGGCTCCAACCTGATCACCGTCGCGCCCGGAAAGGGTCCCGACCAGCAACCCGTACCGCTGCCGCGCACGGCTGAGAAGATGCTCGCCAACATCGCCCCCGTACAGCAGGTCACCGCGACCGGAGCCACCAAGGCCGAGGTCTACCGCAACGACCTGGTACCCAGGCAGCAGACCGGCAGCATCACCGTGCTCGCCGCCCGGCTGAACCTGCTCGACGTCCTGCACGCCACCCTGCTCAGCGGAAAGTGGCTGGACAAAGCCGGCGAGAACCTCCCCGTCACCGTGCTCGGCGACCAGGCCGCACAGCGCCTCGGTGTGACCGCGCCGGGCGAACGGGTCTGGCTGGGCGGACAGTCGTACATCGTCACGGGAATCCTGGCGCCGAACGAGCTGGCCCCCGAACTCGGCACCGCCGCCCTGGTCGGCTGGCCCCAGGCCACCGCCCATCTCGGCGCGGACGGCACCGCCGCCACCATCTACCTGCGGGCCTACCCTGAACGTGTTCCCAACGTTCAGACCGTGGCCGGAGCCACCGCGAACCCGGCCAGCCCGAGCATGGTCGCCGTCAGCCGACCCTCCGACCTGCTCACGGCACGGAGCGAGACAAAGGGCGCGCTCACCGGGCTTGTCCTCTCCCTCGCCGCAGTCGCCCTGCTCGTGGGCGGCGTCGGCATCGCCAACACCATGGTGGTAGGCGTGATGGAACGCCGCGGCGAGATTGGGCTGCGCCGCGCCCTGGGCGCCAGAGGGGGGCAGATCGCCGTTCAATTCCTGCTGGAAGCCGTGCTGATGGGGTTCATCGGCGGTATCGGCGGGCTGATCGCGGGCAGCCTCACCGTCTACGGCTACGCCCTCGCCCAGGGGTGGCCAGCCTCCATCCCCTTCTACACGATCGTCGCCGGCCCACTCGTCTCCGTCCTGGTGGCCGCGATCGCCGGGATCTACCCGGCCCTGCGCGCAGCCAGGGCATCCCCGACGGACGCTCTGCGCTCAGCCTGACGGAAACGCTGCCGTTCGACACGCCGATGGTCCATGCTGATCCGTTCGTCAGCCTGGCGCTCTGCGCCAAGTCCACCAGCCGGATCAAACTCGGTATCGCGGTCACCTCACCGGCGCTGCGCTCTGCCCCCGCTGCGGCGGCGGCGCTCAGCAGTCTCAACGCCCTCGCCCCCGGCCGCGTCATCTGCGGGGTCGGCACCGGCAACACCGCACGCCGCACGCTGGGCTTGCGGCCTACGAAAATGGTCGAGCTGGAGTCGTTCACGGCCGTCCTGCAGGATCTCACCGCCGGCTGTGAGACGGACTACCGCGAGGGAACCCGGACCAGCGGGGTGCGCTTCCTGCACGTCGGCGGCTGCGTCAACACCGAGGACCCGGTGGAGTTCGTCGTGGCTGCATTCGGGCCGAAAGGCGCCGCCGTCGCCGGCCGCCTGGGGACAGGAATTATCTCCTTCGCGCTGCACGCCCCCGCGGCCTGGTCCACGCTCGGCCAGGCCCGCCGGGCTGCGGCACAGGCCGCGGGCAACAGCGAGAAGACGCATTCGTACCTCGTCTCCTCCTTGTACCTCCTCGCCGACGGCGAGGACCGGTACGGCGATGCCGTCAAGGACGCGATGGGGCACATCGCGGTGAGCGCACTGATCCTCGCAGTGGAGGACTCGGCCTTCCGCGCGGCCCTGCCCCAGGAGGAGGCCGCGGCCGTCGACCGCCTGCTCCACCTACGTGGTACCGGAAATGGCCGAGTTCGCGCGGCTGTTGCCCTGATGCTGTGCAGCCACGGTCATGGCGGCCCCGCACCACCGTCCACCCTCCTCGATCGGCAGGGACGATGCTCAGCGGCCGACGCATTGGCGCGAGCGTCGGCGAAAGCAGCAGCGGGTTGCTGTGCACCTTTTGCTGTGCACCTTCATGTGTTCTCCCGTGCGGGACCATCCCGCGATCGCCGTGCGGCGGGTACCGGGGGCAAGAGGACGGCTTATCGAGGCAGGCATGGCCCGGCTGGCGCAGAAATAGTCGCTGCTGTCGGGGTCGTTTTGAGTTGCCCGTACGAGGCGCCCGTCTTAGCCTGAAAGGTGGGATTCACGAATCGCAGCAAGTCGGGTTGTGGGGAAATCTCGATGCGATAGGTCGATGAAGATTGGCCCCGTACTGCCACCTATGGCCGATTGCGCAAAACACAGTGGCTATGAGGTGATTAAGTAGTCAACAAAGTATGGGGCGGTCAACTACCCAACTGCGATCACGGGAGCACAGGAAGGACGGGTCAATCATGGCGAAGCCTCACGAGCAGAAAGCGCAAGCAGAAAGTCGCAGTGGAGCTCACGGAACCACCTGGGAAGTGCGTTGCCCGCAAGAAGGCGATGCCCCACTCGGCACCGTCTACGACAGGGCAGAGGATGCCGAACGGGCTGCGGAAGGGCACAATGCCCAGTTCACTCCGCCGCATTACGCCTCGGTGCAGGAGTATTTCCCTGATCCTTATGATCCCGAGAGGCCGGAGCATTGATGAGCTTGGTGAGGGATGGTGTCGAGTCTATTTCCAGCCCAAATAGGCGTTAATTCCTCGCTGTAAGGTCTTCTGGAGGAAGGTAAGGCACTCGAGCCTCTCACTGTAGGTCCGGTGCCTAAAGAGCAGCAGTAATCTGCTCCCGAGCAGATTTGCGGCGGAGGTCCGGGTGTGCGGCGAGGCCGAGCGCCTCGCCTTCCCAGTGTTCGCACAGTTCGCACGCCAGGGGCGCATTAGAGAGACGATGACCAGCCCTCCCCGGATCTTGGCGAGGGCATCGATGTGCCCTTCAATCGCTGCGCGCGCGGTCACCGAACGGACGGCCATCTCCGCATACGCAGCCATGTCCCAGTTCCGGCCTGCCTTGTCCACGAACCCGTTGATGCCTCGTATGCGAACTGGTCGAGTGCCCGTTGTGACGCCTGGTGGCCCGCGTGTCCGCCGAAGAGGACACCGTCGGACACGCGGGCCACGGTGGACCGGTAGGTGTCCACGACCACGTGTGTGATCCGCTGAGTCAGCGGCCGGGTGTCCTGCGCCATCGATGGATGCCACGAGCCGGTCCACGGCAGGCGAGTTGGGCAGGGTGCGGCGGACGACGACTTCACGGCCGATTTCCAGGGCGCCCATGTCGGCAACGGCGCTTGCCTGCCGCGGTTGTACGCCAACACGAGCGCGCGCCGCACCGTGTGGGTCGGTGACTCGCCTTCGCGGATGGGCCCATGCGCCGGTGAAGACGGCGACGCCTGCCGGAAGTCGACGGCGCGGACGGTCAACTCGTATCGATAATCTGAGTGTTGCGCGAGCAAGGGGTCTGCCGCGCGTAGGAAAACGGGGGCGGAATGGCGGAGTGGGGACGAATTCGGCAAGCGCGTGATGCGCTGGGTCAGGCGGCATCTGCCACTGGTCGCACACTCACCGCAGGACGTGCCGCGGTGGGGCGGGCCGGGGACGCGGGCCGGGCCCGGGCGGCCGAGGGCGGTGACTGGCTCCTGGAAGCACTGGATCGGGTACCGGCGCCGGAGGTGCCCGTGCGGGAGCCGTGGAAGATTTCGCTGGGGGTGCTGCTCAGCGCGCACCCGTTGGTGCCGGCGCTTGCTGCTCGCCCGCTGAAGTTGCTCGACGGGCTCGGTGCGATCCACCTTTCACCGCAGTCGGTCGGCTTCGACGGTACGGAGGTCGAGTGGGAGAAGGTCACCGAGATCAGGATGCGCGGTGGCGGCCGGTCCCTGGCCAAGGACGCCATCGACTCGTCCTTCGACGCGATCCGCGATGCTTTGCTGCTGGTGCCGGGCAAGAACTGGGCGTTGGGCAAGCTGGCCGAGGGGCTGACCACGCTGCTCTTTCGGATCATGGAGAACGCCGAGGGTTCGGAGCAGTACCTGGATGTCCTGGTCCCGGGCACGATTGTGTACAAGGGCAGGTTCGGCCGGTCCAAGGAATGCGCGGCGAGCGTGTATCCGGTGTTGCTTCAGCTTGTCCGGCCGGACATCGTCGCGGCTCTGATGGCCACGGCCGAGGCGCACGGGGTGCCGGTGGTGCGGCCCGAGGGGGACGATCCGGATGTGTGTGAACTCGCCGAGATCGAGGGGGCGTTGCGGGAGGCGGAGGCTCGGGCTCTGGCCGTGTCCCGCGATGAGGAGGCGGTCCCTCCGGCACAGCCCCTGCCGGAGGGTGCGAGTGGCGCGGGCGGCGGGGGCGGCGGGGGCGCTCAGGAGTAGGGGAGGGGTAGGGGGCGGAAGAGCGGCTTCCCTGGTCAGGGCAGGATTTCGACGTATCCGTCGGTTCCGTGTACGCGGATGCGTTGCCCGTCCTTGATCAGCCGGGTGGCCTGCTCCACGCCCACGACGGCGGGGAGTCCGTATTCCCGGGCGATCACTGCGCCGTGGGTCATGAGGCCGCCGACTTCCGTGACCAGGGCGGTGATTCCGACGAATAGGGGTGACCAGCTGGGGTCTGTGTGGGCGGTGACCAGGATGTCGCCGGGTTCGAGGTCGGCCTGGGTCATGTCGAGGATGACGCGGGCTCTTCCTTCGACGGTTCCGGTGGAGACGGGCAGGCCGGTCAGGGCGCCGGCCGGTACGTCGTCGCGGTGGTACTTCCCGGTCAGCGCCTCGCCGTCAGAGGTGAGTACGCGGGGCGGTGTGAGCGCCTGATAGGAGCGGAACGCGTCCTTGCGCTGCTGGATGAGCTGGTCGTCGACCGGATGGTGCGAGCGTGCGGCGTCGTGGAGTTCCTGGAAGGTGAGGTAGAAGATGTCTTCCTTCTCGGAGAGTACGTCTGCCTGGGTGAGGCGCTCGGCCTCCTGAAGGAGGGCCTGCTTGTAGAGGAAGTAGCGGCTGATGATGCCGTACTTCGGGTACTCCCGGTATCCGATGAAGGTGCGGACACGGTCGATCATCCGCTTGGTCTCGTCGGCCTTGCGGTCCCCGTCCGGCAGGGCCCGCAGGCGTGACAGGACGTCATGTTCCTTCTGCTGTGCTTTTTGCCGTCCTTGTTCGAAGCGCTGCTGGGCGGCGCCCGGCTCGAAGTTCCTTACGTTGTCGAGGATGACGGGGACGAGTGTGGTGGGGCGCTCGCGCCAGCGTGGCCTGGTGATGTCGATCTCTGCGACGCAGCGCATGCCGTACTTGTGGAGGTAAGCCTCGATGGCGTCGCGCGCCTTCGTCCCGCCTGCGCGCTTGGCCAGCTCGTCCAGGAAGGCGTCGTCGTCGGTGTGCTCGATGCCTTGCAGGAACGCGACCACCTCGGGCAGGGGGCGGATCACGTCTGCGACGTCGAGCAGCGCGAGTCCCATTTCGGAGGTGACGTTGTGGGGGGCGGACAGGGTGAGCGTGTCGGCCGCATTCTTCTCGCCCAGCCATGCGTGCAGCTTGTCGTTGAGCCACCAGGTGGCTTCCATCCCTGCCATGATCACTTGAATGCTGAGGGGATCACCGAGGACTCGTTTGTGCTCCTCGAAGGCCTCGAGAAGGAAGTCGAACAGCACCGGTCCGCTCTTTGTACGGATGTCGCGCTCCAGCGCGGTGAGGGACGCTTGGCTGCGGTCGATCAGTTCAGTGACGAGGGCCGGGTCGGTCTCGATCGGGGCGGGCGCGGCGGCGGTGGGTGCACCGCCGGGAGTGGCGTCGGGTAGTGAGGGGATGAAGTCGTCGCGGTCGAGGACGGTTTCCAGGGCGTCTCTGACCAGGGGGTCGCCTCGGCCCATGAGGTCCAGGAGGGCGGCGCGGCTCGCCGGGGAGGCCAGACGCCGGGTGACGTCGACGAACAGTCTCCCGCCGGCTTCGTGCATCGGTGCCATGGCCGTCAGCTGCCACATGGAGGAACCCAGGGGCTTCATGGGGTCGGTCATCATCTGCTGGTGACCTACGGAGACGTAGACGTGATTCTCGTGGTTGCCGGTCCCCGGGTTGGGAACGGGGATGGGGAACAGTGTCGTGATCGGGCGGCTCTGGACGATGTAAAAGTCGTCGTCGGTAAGGCACCATTCGATGTCCTGGGGGCGGCCGAAGTGTGTTTCGATCCGTCGCCCGAGTTGCACGAGCCGCACCGCCTGCGCGTCCGTCAGCGCTGGCTGCTCCTGCTGCTGTGCGTCGATGGCCACTTCTTGGGTACCGCCGGCGGGTGCGGCGTGCAGGGCCCGCTGTTTGGTGGCGATCGTCTTGGCGATGATCTTGCCGTCTCGTACCGTGAAGGCATCCGGGTTCACCAGGCCACTGACCAGGGCTTCGCCGAGACCGAAGCCGGCGTCCACGGTGGCGGTTTTCCGGTTGCCGGTGACGGGGTCGGCGGTGAACAGGATGCCGGACGCGTGAGGGAAGACCATCTGTTGCACGAAAACGGCCATGTGGACCGTACGGTGGTCGATGCTGTTTCGGTGGCGGTAGGTCACGGCCCGCTCGGTGAACAGTGAGGCCCAGCACCGGCTGACGTGCTGGAGGATCGCTGCGGTCCCCACGATGTTCAGGTAGGTGTCCTGCTGGCCGGCGAAGGAGGCCGTCGGCAGGTCCTCGGCCGTGGCGCTGGACCGGACGGCGTAGGCGGCTTGCTCGCCGCCCCGTGCGAGGGCGCGGGTGATCGCCGCCGCAAGATCGTCGGGGATGGGGGTTCCTTCGATGGCCGCGCGGATCTGCGCGCTCAGGGTGCGGATTGCCTCCCGGTCGTCCGGGCTGACGCGTGACAGCCGGTCGAGCAGTTCGTCGACCGACGGCGCTTTTGTGAAAATCTGCCGGAAGGCGTCCGTCGTCACGCAAAAGCCGTCCGGGACGCGGATGCCCTCGGTCCGTGAAAGACCGCCCAGGTGCGCGGCCTTGCCGCCGACGACCGCGCCCTGCGTCTCGTCAACCTCAAGAAGGTCCAACACGTACAGGTCGTTCATCGCGCTACCTGTCCCACCGCTCGCTCGACGTCACCGCGTCCCCCGAACATCGACAACAACACTCGCAAGGTCAGGCCTCGTTTCCGCAGGTTGTGGCATCGGCGGACGATTCTGCGCCGTACTGGGGGTCTTGTGGCAAGCCCCCCAGTGCGCTATACGTTGAGAATGGCAAGGAGAGTTCTCCTTGCCATTCGTCTTTTGCTGTCCAGGGAGCCGACCACCGACAGGCCTCTCGCTGAGTGGCCTGTCCGCGGCCCAGAAGCAGCCTGTCCGCGGCCCCATGAGGCGGCGATCCATGGCGTCGCGCTGCTGTTGAAGGTAGTTGTCCACGTTGTGCGGCTTGCGTGCGGTGTCTTGTCGGCCGTGGTGAGTTTCGCTCTTCGGATCTCTCCTTGACTTGCGTTACCAGATCCGTCGGTGCGGGGAGGGGGCGTGACGACGCTTTTCGTCGGCTACCGCGTCACTGATCTGGACCGTTCGCTCGTTTTCTATACCGCTTTGGGTTACAGCGGGTTGGGCAGGGTCGAGGGTGGCGAGGGGAGTTGTCTCGTGCTCCTCGAGTTCCCTGGTGAAACGGCGGCCTCGCTCGAGCTGGTTCACCGTTTCGTCGGCGGACGTGTGGAGGTGGGCAGTGGTTCGGCCATCTCGCGATCCAGGTGGACACACTGGCCGCCATCCTTCAGCGGCTGGCCGGCGCCGGCTTGGAGCCGGGGCCTGTTCAGTACCCGGGCGGCCCTTGTGGCCCGAGGACGTCGTGGCTCACCGACCCGGATGGCTACCGGATCGAGTTGGTTGAGTGGCCGCCCGGACACCCCGAGGGCATCGCCGCCGCCGACTTCTCCTGAACACTGCGCTTAGGAGAGCGGCGAAGCCTTTGCTTCGGTGGGTGTGGCCGCGGTGAGGGGCGGCGCCCTGGCCGCGGTGGAGGGTGGTATCCCCGCCTCTGCGGCGGGTTTTGGCGGTTGTGTGTTGTTGGGTGGTGTGGGGCTTGAGTGGTTGTGTGGTGGTTCTCTTCTGGTGGGGTTGAGGGTGGCGGGGTCGGTCGCTGCCGGGGTGGCCGGGAGAGGGGAGGGCCACGGTGTGGGGTGTGCGCGGGGTGTGGGGTGGGGTGTATCGGGCGTTGGCGGTGTACGGGTTGTTGCGGGTCGGGGTGGCCCCGGGGGCGGCGGATACGACCACGTCCGGAGTGGGACCTGGTGCCGATGCCGGAGTGGGATCTGGTGCTGGTCGCGGGGCTGGGGTGGGGGCTGAGCTTGGGGTTGGTGTGGGTCATCCGGAGCGGGTGTGTGCGGGGGAGGTGTTGTCGTCTGTGGAGCGTGCGTTGGCACGGGAGTTGAGGTGGTAGCAGAGCCCTTCCCAGTTCTCGGCCTCCTGGTTCTGGCTTCTCCAGTTCTGGCTTCCCGGCCCCGCCTCCCGGTCCTGGCTTCTCCAGTTCTGGCTCCCCGGCTCCGCCTCTCGGCCCCGCCTCTCGGCCCCGCCTCCCTGGTTCTGGCCTCCCGGTTCTGGCTCCGTTTCTGGCTCTCTGGTTGTGGTTCTCTGGTTGTGGCTTTCTGTGTTTGTTGTTGTGTTTGTGGTTGTTGTGTGGGGCGCGCGTGGGTGTGTGTGGGGGGGTGCTGAGTTGGTGTGGGGGAGGGGTGGTTGGGTTGTCGGCTGTTTGGCTGTGAGTGGCTGTGAGTGGCTGTGAGTGGCTGTGAGTGGCTGTGGTGGTTGGTTTGTGTTGCTGCGGGGTCAAGTCTGTGTACCGCGTGGGGCAGATGGGCCATGAACGGGGACTTGTCCTGCTCGGTGGGGGTTTCACCGGCGAGGGGCGCGGGCGGGGCGTGGGTGTCTTTTCCTGTTGTGGGGTGCCGGGGTGTTGCCTCGGTGCTGTTCCTGTGCGGCCTGTGCTGTCTGCCGTGCTTCTTTTCGTGTTCGTGCCGGGCCGGGTGTGTGACCCCGGTCCGGCACGAACATGAAGGAGACCGGTTGTCCTGGCGGCGTCCCGCGGTATCCGATGCGTCTGGCGGTGCCCCGGCGTGAGGTGGCGGTGTTCCCGCGTCCGGGGGTGTCTCCGCGTCCGGGGGTGTCTCCGTGTCGGTGGTGTGTTCCGTGCGGGGTTGGTGGTGTTCCCTGCCGGGGTGTGGGGGTGTGGGGGTGTGGGGGTGTCGGTGTGTTTCCGGTGTGGGGGGGTTAGGCGGCGTAGAGGTCGAAGGTGGAGGTGCGGTGGGGGTTGGCGGTGATGTCGAGGCGGGGGTCGACGTTGAGCATGGCTTGGTGCATGCGTTGGAGTTGGGGGGAGGGTTCGACGCCGAGTTCGTCGATGAGGCGTTGGCGTAGGCGGCGGTAGAGGCTGAGGGCGCTTGCTTGGCGGCCTGAGCGGTAGAGGGCGACCATGGCTTGGGAGTGGAGTCCTTCGTGTTGGGGGTGGCGGGCGATGAGGTCGCTGAGTTCGGCGATGAGTTCGACGTGGCGGCCCAGGCGGAGTTCGGCGTCGATGCGGCGTTCGCGGGCGATGAGGCGGCATTGTTCGAGGCGCATGACTTCGATCTGGAGGACGGGGCCGGTGCGGACGTCGACGAGTGCGGGGCCTTCCCAGAGGTCGAGTGCGTCGTGCAGGAGGGTGGCGGCGTGGGTGTCTTCGCCGTTTTCGAAGGCGCGTTGGCCTTGGCCGGCGAGGTGTTCGAAGCGGTAGACGTCGACGGTTTCGGCGGGTCGTTGCAGGAGGTAGCCGCCGTAGCGGGTGGCCAGGACGTCTTTGGCGGCGTTGGGTGTTTCGGGTCCCATGGCGGTGCGGAGCATGCGGCGCAGTTGGAGGATGTAGGTCTGCAGGGTGGTCAGTGAGCTGGGCGGCAGGTCGGTGCCCCAGATTTCTTCCATGAGGGTGGAGACGGGGACGATTTGGCCGCAGTGGAGGGCGAGCAGGGCCAGGACCTGGCGGGGTTTGCTGGCGGTCGGGACGATCGAGGTTCCGTTTACTTCGGCATTCAGTGCACCCAGTACCTTTATGTGCATGCTTCCCCCGTAGTTTTCGGTGCCCTCGGTTCAGGGAACTTTCGAGTATTAGATAGTGTCTGCCCAGCGATTCTTGTGTAGTTTTCGCTGATCGATTACGAGAGTCTCTGAAGTTTTTGTGGATGATGTTGCGAGGGGAATTCCAGTATTCCTCTAGCGGCCTGCCGGTGACGATCTTCCGCAAGGGCCCGCAACCACCCCGTGACAGCACCCGTGCACCGCTGGCGCCAGGCCCTGTGAACTGGCGCGGTACGCAGGGACGTTGCGCCCCTCAAACCCCCTCCCCAAGCCCACCCCGCCGAGCTCTCCCTCGCCGAGCCGCCCTGCATCGAGCCGCCCTGCGCCGAGCCGTTCTGCGCCGAGCCGTCCTGCGCGGAGCCGCCCCTGTGCCGAGCCGTTCTGTATCGAGCCGTTCTGCGCCGAGCCGTTCTGTATCGAGCCGTCCTGCGCGGAGCCGCCCCTGTGCCGAGCCGTTCTGCATCGAGCCGTCCTGCGCGGAGCCGCCCCTGCGCGGAGCCGCCCCTGCGTCGAGCCGCCCCTGCGTCGAGCCGCCCCTGCGTCGAGCCGTTCTGCGCGGAGCTGCTGTGGCCGTGCGCCGAGCTGCCGAGCTGTCGGGTTCCGGGGCCGGGTGCCGGGCGTCTGGGTGCCTGTGTGTTGTGCCTTGAGTCCCGTGTCTTGTGGAGGGGTTCGGTGTGCGGTGGTGCGTCGGTGTGTGGCGGCATCGGGTGTCCGGTGTGTTCTTTCGTTTTCGGCTCGTCACGGTTGCCTCCCGGTCCCTTGCCGTGGGTGCGCGTGGTGGTGGTGTTTTGCTGTCCGGTGTGTGGTCTTCGGTGGGCAGTCCTTGTGCCGTGGCTGCCGCGCCGTTTGGTGCCAACTCCTCACCGCGCACGGCCTGTTGGTGTGCGGTGGCTTGTCCCGTAGCCGCGTGGTGTTCCGGGCGTCGGGCTGAGGCAGGGGCCTCGCCGGTTGTGTGTGGGGGTGTACGGGTGGCGGGGGCGGCGGTGGCGCTTGCCTGGTGCGGCACCCCGCACCCCGCACCCCGCCCCGCACCCCGCCCCGCACCCGCAGCCCCCGCCCCAGCCCTCGCAGGTCTCGCACCGGCTGTTGTTGACCTCGTGCCAGTTCCTGTAGGCCTCGTACGAGTTCCCGTTGGCTTCGCGCTGGTTTTCCCGCAGGGCCGTTGGTTTCGCGGGCTGCTGCGGGTGGTGGGGGGAGTTCCTCTGCGAGGGGTCCTGTCCGGCAGGGGTTGTGTGTCCCGGCCGGTCCCGGTCCCGTAGCGCCGCTCCCGCTCCCGCTCCCGCCCCCGCCTCTGCTCCGGCTCCCGCTCTCGGCCCTGCTCCGGCTCCCGCTTCTGCCCGGACTCCTGCCCCCGTCTCTGCTCCGTGCTCTCGCTCTCGGCCCTGCTCCGGCTCCCGCTTCTGCCCCTGGACTCCTGCCCCCGTCTCTGCTCCGTGTTCTCGCTCTGGCCCCTGCTTGGGTGCTTGTCGGCTCCCGTGTGCTGGAGCGGGTGGAAGCCGGCGCCGGCGCGCCCGTCTTCGCCGCCTGCTGCTCGCCTCCTGTTCTGCCTCTGCCGTGTGGGCGACGGCGACCGCGAGGAGCCGTGCCTCTGCCTTCGCTCTCTGGCGGTGTGGGGGGCGGGTGCTGCTTGTGGCGGGCGGTGCGGGGCGTGGTGTCGCCTGCCGGGCTGCTCTTCTCCCGTTTGTTCGCGGGTGGTTGGGCGGGCAGTCGCAGTCGCAGTCGCAGTCGCAGTCGCAGTCGCAGGTGTGTGCGTGTGCGTGTGCGTGGGCGTGGGCGTGGGCGTGAGTGGGGGGTGTGGGTGGGTTTATGGGGTGGTGGGGTTGCCGAACCAGTGGTGGAGGGCGTGGGTGAGGGTGGTGGGGTTGTCGTCTGTTTCGGTTGCCCAGGCGATGTATCCGTCGGGGCGGATGAGGAGGGCGGTGAGGTTGTCGAGGGGGCCGGGGGTGGTGGGGGTGCCGGTGTGGGTGGTGATGCGGTCTTTCCAGCCGGTGAGGGTGGTGCGGAGTTCGTGGTTGTCGGTGAGGTCGAGGAAGAGGCCTTGGGCGTGGTGGAGGAGGTCGGGGGTGTGTTGGGGGCCGGTGAGGGTGGTCAGGGTGTGTGGGGGGAGGCGGTGTCCGGCCAGGGGGTGGGCGTTTTCGCCCATGTCGTAGTGGATGTCGAGGTGGCTGACGGCGCCGGCGAGGTGGCGTTTGACGTCGTCGAGGGCGATGAGTTCGGTGTAGAGGTCGCGGAGGGCTTGGGTTTCGTCGCCGCCGAAGAGGGCCATGCCCTGGGCGCGGGTGTTGGACAGCAGGCGGGCGCCGACGGGGTGGCGTTCGCTGTGGTAGGTGTCCAGGAGGTGGTGGGGGGCGCGGTGTTGGACGGTGGCGGCGAGTTTCCAGCCGAGGTTGACGGCGTCCTGGATGCCGGTGCTCATGCCCTGGCCGCCGGCGGGCAGGTGGATGTGTGCGGCGTCGCCGGCGAGCAGGACGCGGTGGTTGCGGTAGTGGGTGGCTTGGCGGGTGGCGTCGGTGAAGGAGCTGACCCACAGGGCGTTGCCGTGGGAGATGTCTTCGCCGGTGACCTGGTGCCAGGCGCGGGCGACGTCGGTGTAGTGGGGGGTGTCGCTGTCGGGGGTGGGGTGGGTGCCGTGGACGGACAGGATGATGCGGGCGATGCCTTCGGGCATGGGGAAGACCTGGACCAGGCCGCCGGGCAGGCGTTCGCCCAGCGGGCGCAGGCGTACGCCGCTGTCGGCGACGTCGGCCAGGTACATCAGCTGGGTTCCGCCGGTGCCGGGGAAGTCGATGCGGGCGGCTTTGCGGACGGGGCTGCGGGCGCCGTCGGCGCCGACGACGAAGCGTGCGCGTAAGTGTCGTGGGGTTCCGTCGGGGGTGGTGAGGGTGACGGTGACGTGGTCGTCCGCCTGGTCGAGTGCGGTGAAGGTGTGGCCGCGGCGGATGTCGGCGCCCAGTTCCAGGGCCCACTGTTCAAGGATGGCTTCGGTGGTGGACTGGGGGATGCCGCGGGCGCCGAAGTGGGCGCCTTCGAGGATGGTGTAGTCGAAGGGGACGCTGCCGAAGTGGCCCATGGCGCTGGTTTCCAGGCCGCCGAAGCGGGGGGTGAGGCCGCGCTGGTCGAAGGTTTCCAGGGTGCGGGCGGTGAAGCCCAGCGCGCGTGACTGGCCGGTGGGCTTTGTGAGTTGTTCGGCGACGATGACGCTCGCGCGGCCAAGGCGCAGTTCTCCGGCCAGCATCAGGCCGGTGGGCCCGGCTCCGATGACGATGACGTCCGCGTCCAGTGTGTGGTCCATCAGGGGGTCCTCTCCTCGTACGCGCCGGCATACCGGTCATCTCGCCTTGCGGGGCCGGGCGTTTGCGTTGTTGACGACTGGCTGGGCACCTTGGTGGAACTGCCCGTGGCGGGCCGGCCACGGCACGCGGGCTGGCCACGGCACGCGGCCCACACAGCCCCAGGCCGCAGCACCGCGCGGACGACGGCGGGGCGCCGCCTCGTCCCGTTCCGCCGGGAAGGGGGCTCGGTTGTGTGCCTGTTGGCGCACTCCCGGGGGGCCGGGGCCCGCACCGGACACGGCATACGGCCCCGCCCGCCTGCCCGTCCCGTCCGTCTCGTCCGTCTCGTCCGTCGGGACGGTCCGCGGCTCTTTCTCCATGCGTGGCCCGCGGGCCCGGGGTTCTCGTGCGTGGCCCGCGAGCCAGGGGTGCGCTGCCCCGATCCCTACGGCGCGACAGCCCCGGCACACCCTTTGATCGTGTCCGCCACCGCACGCTCACCCCACCGGTCTGCGGCCCCGACTTGCCCTTGCCCGTTGCTGCCGCCGCCTGCCTGTTGGCGCTTTTGTGGTGTGCTGGTTTGCTTTCGCGGGCCTGCGGCTCCACGGGTCTTACCCGGGGGTGTGGTGCGGGTGCGGGCGGGTGGGGTGTGTGGGGCAAGGCGGTGCCCGAGTGCGTGATGCGGCGTCATCAGGATGCATGTCACATGCTGTTCTTTCGGTTGAGGGGCGGTGGAGCAGTCCTTGCGGCGGGCTGTGCCGCCCGCCGTGGCCGGGCCGTCTGCCGCCTGCGGGCTGTGCGCCAACAGTGCTGTGGCACGGCGGTGGTTGCAGGCCCGCCGTCCGGTTGGCGCGGCCGGGCGCAACGGGGGTGCGAGCGTTCTTCCAGCAGGCCCACAGCCCCTCTTGAGCGCTATGCCCGACGGTCACGACGAGAGCGAGGCCCAGACCGTACGCGCACGGGCAAGGAGCGCGTACGGGGGACTCGGACGACTCCGAGATGCTGGGGGAGCCGGTGGCAGGTGTGTGCGGTGCGGCAGAACAACCGACCACCCCCTGCCGCCGCACACTGACTACGCAGCAGAGTGCCCAGCAGCCCGACTCAGCACATCAGGAACTGGCCGCGTTCATCCGTACGCGGGTGAGGACGTTCACGTGTACGCCGACAACTATCGGCCCTACGCCGCGCAGGCTCGCGCGGACAGCCGCCGCCCCCGCCCCAAGCCGCGGAAGATCCACCAGAGTCCTGAGCTGCGAGACTTCGTCCAGGCCGGCCTGGACCGCCGGTGGAGCCCGGAACAGATATGCCACGCTCTGAAGGCACAGTTTCCCGACCGGCCGGAGATGCATGTGGTCCACGAGACGGTCTACCAGGCTCTCTACGTCCAGGGCCGAGGGGAACTGCGCCGTGAGCTGGTCCGCGCACTGCGCTCGGGGCGCACCCGCCGCAAGCCCCAACGGCAGACCCGCAGCCGGCAGCCCCGCTTCCGGGACCCCATGGTCATGATCAGTGAACGTCCTGCCGAGGCCGAGGAGCGGGCAGTGCCCGGCCACTGGGAAGGCGACTTGATCATCGGCAAGGACGGTGCCTCGGCCATCGGCACCCTCGTCGAACGCGCCACCCGCTACGTGATGCTCCTGCACCTGCCAGGCGGCCGCAGCGCCGAACTCGTCCGGGACGCGCTGGTGGACACCGTCCGGACACTGCCCAGGCATCTGGTCCGCTCGCTCACCTGGGACCAAGGCGCCGAGATGGCCACCCATAAGAGCTTCAGCATCGCCACCGACGTCCCGGTCTACTTCTGCGACCCCGCCAGTCCCTGGCAGCGCGGCTCCAACGAGAACACCAACGGCCTGCTTCGCCAGTACTTCCCCAAAGGCACCGACCTCTCGGTCCACACCCACGAGCACCTGAACGCGGTCGCCGCCGAACTCAACGGCCGCCCACGCAAAACGCTCGGCTGGGAAACCCCAGCCGAGCGCCTGCATAAACTGCTCGCGGCCTGATCAACACGACCACGTGTTGCGACGACCCCTAGAAACCGCCCCTCGGGCAACGGTTCCCGATCGTCCTGACGCCAGATAATCAGGGCGCCGCTGGCGGAAAGAGAGTACTCAAAGCGCCGATCGGATCGGTCCGAGAAGCTCCGGACCCGATCCACGTCGTCCTGGTGGAACCGAGCCGGAACGGTCGCGGGAAGCAGCGTGACTTCAACACTCATGCGCAGACTCTACTTTGAGGATGCCGCACACGGCCCTGAGCACGCCTTCCGCGATTCCCTCCGATCGGCTTCGACTGTTGCGTCGGGATGCGCTGTTGTCGTTTCAGGCTGCACAGCGGCAAGAAGCCCTCTCGTGCCGGTAGTTGGGCGAGGGCCAAGTCAGGATCGGCGGCGTTCGACTGGGCGTCGGTGGATCGCGGGAGCCGACGGTGACTCACAGGGAGCAGCCCTGGCCGCGCCGTACTGTCATGCCCTGGTCGAGTGTGGCGTGCTCGGCAGGCTCCAGCTCGGCGGCGCGGAGGAAGTCGGCCACCTTGCCCGGCATACCGAGAACGACCGGCAGTCCGGAGCCGGGACGCCCCGGGGCAGCGGCGTGTACTCAGGCATAGGTCCGCGACGGCGGGACACGGGGCAACAGCCATGCCAGGCCCAGAGGCGAGCAATCCCGTTGCGGCCGCGAAAAAGATAATGGGACGACCCCACGACCCCTTTCGGCTTTTTACAGTCCTCCGGAATTCTGTAGAAAGTTGGGTCTCGTCCGAGTCTTGTCGGCAGTGGGGCGCACGGGACACAGTCCTGCTGCAGGCGCTCCCCACCTCGGCGCCGCCGGACCTCAGAGCTGGAAATCGGTCACGTCACACGCCGGTACCCGCCATCTCAGCATGCGCAGCTTTGTCATGCCTGGGTCAGGTCTGCCCTGCCTTCGAAAGGAAGCACGATGGCACTGTCGCGCAGACAGTTCTTCGCCACGGCGGTCGCTGCCGCGGCCCTGACAGCGACTGGAGTTACGGGAGCCCAGGCCGTCACCGCCGAGGCGCCGGCCGGGAGTTACCAGCCCCAGATGGTCGAGGCACTGGCCGACTCCCTCGGCGTCAGCGAGTCGGCCGCGGTCGCGCGGCTGGACCGACAGGCCGCTCTGCAGAAGACGCTCGGACTCATCCAGGACAAGGGTGTACGCACGGACGGTGCGTTCTTTGACCACAAGGGCCGCCTCGTCGTCAACGCCGCGAACGCACAGGCCGCCGAGGACGCCGAGGACGCGGGCCTGACTGCGCGCATACCCGCCCGCGGCGAGGCCCAGCTCAACCGGATCAAGGCCGCGCTCGACGCGCGGGCCGCCAAGCGTGTGCCTGCCGGCGTGACCTCCTGGGCGGTGGACGTCGAGAAGGACACGGTCACCGTGACGGTCGCCGACAGCAAGACCGCGAGCGCGCGTTCGTTCCTCGCGGCTGCCGCGAAGTACGGCAGCGCAGTGCGGGTGGTCAAGGACAAGACCGAGTACGAACCGCAGGCCACGGTCTACCCCGGCAGCCGCATGAACCTGAACAACGACTCCCGTAGCTGGTGCTCGGTCGGCTTCGGGGCCCGGGACTCGCAGGGGTACCAGCACCTCGTCTCGGCCGGCCACTGCGTGGAGAGCAAGCCGGGCCTTTACCTCGACGGCGACCGCTTCGCCGTGGGCGAGCGTTCGCGCTTCCGCGAGGGCTACAACAGCGTCGACATGGGCACCGCCAGGGTGGACTCCGGGGACGCGATCGCCACTTCGGTCGGCACGTGGGGCAACGGCAGCCCGGTGGCGGTCAAGGGCAGCCAGCGAGCCACGCGTGGCGCCACCGTCTGCAAGTCGGGCTCGACCACGGGCTGGACGTGCGGCTCGGTCGGTTCCTACAACGTCTCCGTCACCTACACCAACCCGAACACCGGCGCGCGCACCTACGTCACCGGCCTTGCCACCTCCTCGGTGTGCACCGAGGGCGGTGACAGCGGCGGCGCCTACATCTCCGGCAACCAGGGCCAGGGCATGACGTCCGGCGGCCCGACCGGTCAGCAGTGCAACGGCGTCTACGGCGAGGGTTCGTCCTACTTCCAGCCCCTCGACGACGCACTGAGATACTACGGGCTCACCCTGAACACCAACTGACCACGGCAGACGGCCTCCTAGCCTTGCTGCGCGCATGAGCGAGGGTGGTTCACCGGCAGCGGTTGGACCACCCTCGTACACTTGCCCCTCGATCAGCCCCACGGGGAGGTGCCATGCTGCGAGCCGCCGCCGACCCCGGTGTGCCACCCCCGCCGCACACGGCCACGACACCGTCCAGCCCACCGCCGGGCGTGGTCGGCGACCGCACCGGCACGCCCCCTTCTCCCCGGGACGAGCCGCCGGGCCCGGCCGTCGCCCCCTCGGCTCTGACACCGGCCCCCGCACTCACCTTTGCCAGCGCCCTGCGCGAGGCACTGCGCCGACGGGGGCTTCCGCTGCAACGGGTGTGCGACCGGCTGGCCGCCTGCGGCATCTCGGTCAGCCCGGCCACGCTCAGCCACTGGCA
This sequence comes from Streptomyces sp. NA04227, assembly GCF_013364195.1. Taxonomy (NCBI): domain Bacteria; kingdom Bacillati; phylum Actinomycetota; class Actinomycetes; order Kitasatosporales; family Streptomycetaceae; genus Streptomyces; species Streptomyces sp. NA04227. The sequence continues at coordinate 40,801 of NZ_CP054918.1, forward strand.
GCGCGGCCGCAGCTTCCCGGAACGGCCGCAGTCACTGCGTGCGGTACGGGAACTGGAGAACATCCTGGCCGTCGCGCCCGGCAGTCTCGTGAACCTCCTCCAGCCGCAGCGCCCACGAGGCAGGTCACGGACTGCCGTGCAGGACCTGTCGGTCTCCCGACGCGTCTTCCCACCCGGGTCGACGGTGGAGCGCGCCCTCGGCCCGGCCTTCGAGCACTTCAACCGGGACATCACTGCGCTGTCCATCCACGAGACCGTGTGGGTGGGCCCCGACCGAAGCGTGCGGCGGGTCTCCGTGACCCAGGTCCTGCGCGCGCTGCGCGACGGTCCGGACCGGCTCACCCTCGTGCACCAGGTGGACGAAGGCGTCCCGCCTGATGTGAGCATCACCGTGCAGTGCGGCGCGCTCGGTCCGGTCCGCAAGGACGAGGGGCTGCGCTGCGTGGTCGCCGACATCCTGCTCGGACGCCACCTGCTGCGCGGCGACACGGCGGTGATCCGTTACGACATGAGGGTCCCTTCGGGCCCGATACCCAGCGCCTCGTACGAACGCCGCATCCGTATGAGTCTGCGCGACTACCTGTTGCACGTGTGCTTCGATGCCGCAGCCCTGCCGGTGAGTTGCCTCAAGTTCTACCGTCGGCGCACCGACACCAAGCGGGAGCACACCGCCCGGGTGGCGATCGACCCCTCGCACACGGCCCATCTGCACCCGGCCAAGTGCACCCCCGGCGTGTACGGCATGGCCTGGGAGTGGCCGAAGTAGAAGTGGTGGGCGAAGCCGCGAACCGATTGAGACCGGTGTACGGCGACTCGCTCTCCTACGTAGCTATCAACGCGCCGTCACGCCGGACCCTCCCAGGCCGAAGAACTGCGTGATCCAGTGGCTGGAGCAGATCGAGTCCAGGAAGTAGGCGGCATTGGTGCTGCCGCACTGCTCGCCACCGCTTCCCCGATCGACCGGGGTGCCGTGCCCGATGCCCGGGACCCGGTTCACCTCGATCGCCGTCGAGCCGTCCGCTGCCAGGTACTCCTCGTGCTTGGTGGCGTTCGGGCCGATTGTCGAGGTGCGGCCCGGTGTCTGGGACAGACCGTGCAACGCGGTCCACTGGTCGCGCAGTTCGTCGGCGTTGCGCGGGGCGACGGTGGTGTCGTTGTCGCCGTGCCAGATGGCGACGCGTGGCCATGCACCGGTCCATGAGGGGTTGGCGGCACGGACCTGCTGCGCCCACTGTTCCGGAGTCTTGTCGGTTCCGGGGTTCATGCACATGTACGCACTGGCGACGTTCTTGGCGCAGCCGTAGGGCAGACCGGCGACGACCGCTCCGGCCTTGAAGACGTCGGGGTATGTGGCGAGCATGACCGAGGTCATGGCGCCGCCGGCGGACAGGCCGGTGACGTAGGTCCGCTGGGCGTCCGCACCGTAGGCGGAGACGGTGTGAGCGGCCATCTGCTGGACCGAGGCGGCCTCGCCCTGGCCCCTGCTGGTGTCACTGGGCTGGAACCAGTTGAAGCACTTGTTCAGGTTGTTCGTGGACGTGGTCTCCGCGAACACGAGCAAGAAGCCGTTGCGATCGGCGAGTTCGGGCAGACCCGAGTTGTCGGCGTAGGTCTGTGCGTCCTGCGTGCACCCGTGCAGCGCGAACACCACCGGCGGGTTCGCGGGCAGGGAGTCGGGCTGGTACACGTACATGTTCAACTGGCCCGGGTTGTCGCCGAAGTTGGTGACCTTCGTCAGGCCGACTGCAGCGTCCGTGGCCTGCGCCGGGCTGTGCGTGGCCCCTGCCAGGACAAGGGCCACGACGGCTGCGAAGCGGGACAGTTTCCCGCGCTGGGAGCGCCCCGCAAGACGCGACAGCGGGTGGACGGGGGGCGACTGCATAACGGCTCCTTCGGTGTCATGTGGAAGGGCATCGGGGCGCTCCCTGTGCGCGGATCAGCGGGAGTTCCCCGGTGCCAGGCACCGTAGGGGCGGCTCAGCGCGCGACGGTATGGCACGGAGCACCACACCCAGCAGGGTGCGATGTGCCTCCCGCGTAGGTTGCGATACCCGTCAACCTCCGGTAGCCAGTCGCCGGTTGGCCTCTCCAGATGCGCTGGAACGAGCAGCTCGGCAGCCGTGGCGGCGCGCACGTCGTCGACGCTCACTCCAGGGGCGAGTTCGGCCGGTCGAAGCCGTCGGAAGTGATGTCACCGCATCACTTGTCCGGCTTGGTCAGCACTCGTTCGGCTTGGTCAGCACTCTTTCGGTTTGGCCAGTGCCTTGCGTTTCCTCCTGCGCCGGGTACGCGCCCGTTGTTCCGGATCGAGGGTTCGCACTGTCCCGGGACTGTCGCCTGTCGGTCGCCCAGACGGCCAGCGCGCAGGCCGCGAATGCGGCCCCGAGGAGACTGGAGCCCGCCCAGCCGTGGGCGGTGAAAACAGCGGTGGTTGCGGCCGCGCCGAGGGCGGAGCCGAGCGAGTAGAAGACCATGTAGCCGCCGATGACGCTGCTGACGCGATCCGGGTGCGCGGCGGTGAGCAGGTGCTGGTTGTTCACGTGCACCGCCTGGACGGCGAAGTCGAGAACCACGATTCCGGCGAGGGGGAGCCACAGTGACCACGGCAGCTGCGCGATCGCTGCCCACGAGAGGAGGAGCAGGGTGAGCGCGAGACCGGTGACCGGTGCCGCCCGTCCCGCATCCGCCCACCGTCCCGCGCGTGCCGCGCCCAGTGCTCCGGCAAGACCGGCGATGCCGAACAGTCCGATCTCACTCTCGCCCAGCTGCCACGGCGGGTCCGCCAGCGGCAGGGACAGTCCGCTCCACAGGGTTCCGAACGATGCGAACAAGAAGAACGCGATGAGCCCGCGCGTCAGGAAGATGCGCTGCCCGAACAGTCCGCCGAGTGAGACGACGACCTGCCTGTATCCCGCAGGCGGGTTGGCGCGCTCCTCTGACGGCAGTACGGCGAGGACGAGGGCTGCGAGCGCGAGTGACAGCACGGCGAGCACCGCATAGACGCTTCGCCAGCCCCACACCTGGGCGAGTGCGCCGGTGACGGCCCGCGCGCCCAGGATGCCGACCACCACACCCGAGGTCACAACGCCGATGTTCCGTCCGCGTTCGGCGGGCGGCGAAACCGATGCGGCGTAGGCCACCGTGGTCTGCACCACGACCGCGAACACCCCGGCCGTCGCGAGCCCCGCGAACGCCACCCATGCGGCCGGCGCCGAGGCCGTCAGGATCATGCCCCCTGCGGTGACCACCAGGTGCACGGCGATGAGCCGGCGCCTGTCGACCACATCACCGAGCGGCACCAGCAGCACCAGCCCTGCCAGATAGCCGAACTGGCCGGTCGCGACGATCCACCCCGTGAGTTCCGCCGGCACACCGAGATCGCACCCCATCGGCCCCAGTACCGGCTGCGCGGCATAGATGCTCGCCACAGCGACACCGCACACCACCGCGAGCAACAACCGCCGCCATGCGTCCATCGCACCCCAACCCCAATCAGTAGCAATTTGCAACCGATTCGGACCGTACGGCATGATGGTTTCAATCCGCAACTCATTGGGAGGTGTCATGCCGCGCACCACCACGAGCGCCCCGGACCCCGACTGGACCGACCCCGACTGCCCCGTCGCCCGCACGCTCGACCTCGTCGGCGACCGGTGGAGCCTTCTCGTCATCCGCGACGCGATGGACGGGGCACGCTCGTTCACCGAGTTCCAGCGACGCACCGGCATCGCCCGCAACATCCTCACCGACCGCCTCCGCAAGCTCACCGCTCACGGACTCCTCGCCCAGCGCACCGCACCATCGGGCCGCCGCCAGGAGTACGCGCTCACCAACGCCGGCCGCGCCCTCTTCCCCGTCATCCTCACCCTGCGGCAGTGGGGAGAACGCCACGCCTTCGCCCCCGGCGAGACCCATTCCGTCCTCGTCGACCAGCACGGCACCCCTGTGCCGGAATTCGCGCCGGCCGGCGCCGACGGCACCCTCCTCGACACCGACACCACCCACGTGCAGAAGACCCGATAGAAAGCAGACCCCCGCCACCTTCAGACCTCGCAGACACCCCGCCGCCCACACGCCCGCCAAAGGAGGCGGCAGCACAGAAGCCGCAGCCGCAGCCAGCCACCGCGTGACAGCCGCTGCCTGCCCTCACGGATGCGCAATCGGAGGTGACTTCCGTGAGGCGGCCGAGACGTTCGTACTAGGCACGGACCGTGCGGGCGCTGCGCCCTGGGCGCAGCGGCAGTGCCTTCCAACCGGGCGGAAAGCTGCCGCTCGGCTTCCTCAAGAACCTCACCCGGCCGCTTGCGGGGGAAGGCCGCGGACAGACGCTTCCCGCCCACACCCCGGCGTGAGGGATGCCGTGTTACTGCGGCCGAGTCACTGGGTGGCCGACCCGGACTGAGCGTCTCCCCTGTGGATTGCCATGGCTGCTCTGCGACTGTCGAACAAGCTCCGGAGCGATTCCTGGACGGCTTCCCGATCCAGATACGTTTCCTGCGCCAGAAGCAGGCGGGATCCGGCTTCCACCTCACCCCATGCCCGTCGGCTTTCCCTGTTGGCTGCGCGCCTCACGTCACTGCGCAGAAAGTTGGCCCCTGCCGAGAACCCGGCGGAGACCAGGGCCAGCAACGCCGCGGGGACACGGGCATCCGCCGACGCCAGCCCAGCAGCTCCGGAGATGCCGGCGAGTACCGCCGCCGGGAAGCCGAGCGCGACGTCGACGGTCGACCAGAAGCGCACTCGTAGATGGGCGCCGCGCACTCGACGCTCCGCTTCCTCCAGCAACCGTTCGACCTCAACTCGCAGGCGCGTCCCTTGCGCTGACGAGTCGTCATGATGGTGCGTGCTCCCCCCGGCCACGACCTCAGGATCTCAGTCAAGGTGCCACAGCGATAGGTGACGGCTCGAACGATCACGTTCGCGTTCGGCGCCGGGTAGCTGGCTGGCGGAACGCCAGGGCGGCCAGGGCGGGGATGCCCTCGACCCACACGCTTCAGTGGAGTGGGTGCGTGATGGGTCATCTTCCTGGCCGTTTGACCAACCGATAGGTTCGCTTGCATGAGATCACCACAGGCGGACGTGCATCATTCGGCCTCGTCCTGGCGGCAGCCGTGTCCTCCAGCGGTCTCCGTGGAGCGCAGCCTGCTGATAGAGCAGCTGGCCAAGAGGGTCCTCGCTCTCGGTCAGAACCGCCTGCTCGTGAGGATCGACGGCTTCACCGCTGCCGGGAAGACGAGCTTCGGACATGAACTGGCCGAGCGCATCAGTGCTGCGGGGCGGCCGGTGCTCCGGGCGACTCTCGACGACTTCAAGAAGCCGTGGAGGGACAGGCATCTCTATGACCGAGAGACTGGTGAGGGGTACTACCGCAACGCGTACGACTACGAAGCGGTCAAGCGCCTGCTCCTGGATCCCTGCCGGTCATCTCACGCGACATCCTGCGCCCTGTGCAGCATCGACCCATTGACTCAGCGAGATCACTCGTCCGAAGTGACGTCACTCGATGCGGACGCGGTGCTGATCGTGGATGGTGTCTTCGCCTTCCGCCCCGAGATCAATGAGTTCTGGGACTTCCGCGTCTGGCTGCAGGTGGACGCGGAGCTGTCTGTCCAGCGAGGTGCCGAGCGTGACCAGGACTGGGCAGGATCCGAAGCGGAGTCGATCCACCGCAACAGATACTTGGTGGCTGAGCGCATCTACCTTCAGGAAGTCGACCCCTTGCCGATGATGGACGTTGTCATCGACAACTCGGTCTTTGAGCGTCCGCGGGTTGTGACACTGTGACGTGAGCGAGTGAGCCGCCTGCTCCCGGTGCCCTCGGCTCAGATCGTCGGAGCCCTTCGTCTTCGTCCACTGGGCTGGTCCACTGAGGCTGTTTGCGGGTGAGCCGCCAGGTCATCACGGTGATGAGTGACCAGGTCAGGAGTGCTTCTGCGCTGCGAAGAGGCCGTTCTCGCGTGCCTCGACGGCGAGTTGGTGCACCTGGACTGCTGTCACCGTTCTTCGTCGCCCCGGGGTTCGATGCGAAAGTCGAAGGCAAGGGTGCCGGGGTCGAGTGCCGTCGCCCCGCCGTCGACGGTCAGGACCGCGCCGTTGACATACGAGGCGGCGGGGGAAAGCAACCAGCTGATCGCCTCCGCCACCTCGCGCGGCTCACCCGGACGCCCCAGAGGCAAAGGCCGGGTCGCCTCCTCGTAGGCGGCCTCCGTGCCGCTGTCCCCCAGTCCAGCCTCTGCGGCGAAGCGCGTCATCCTCCGGTCGGCCATCTCGGTGCGCACCCAGCCCGGGCACACGATGTTGGCACGCAGCCCCTGCCGTCCGTAGTCGACGGCCAGGGAGCGGCACAGTTGCAACATGGCTGCCTTGGACGTCGCGTACGCGGCATTGCTCGCGCCATTGCGCAGGGCGGACACCGAAGCCACGGCGACAACCGTTCCACGCGTCTTGAGCAGGTGAGGGATCGCCGCACGGAGGAGCAGAAGAGGACCGGTGACGTTCGTTCGCATCACATCCTCCCAATCCTTGAGCGACAGATCCCCCACCGCACCACTACGGCCGATGCCCGCGTTGAGGACGAGCCCGTCGAGTCGACCGAACGACGTCAGAGCCGCGTCGACAAGGCCGACAGCGGCATCCGGGTCACCGACGTCGGACGGGTGGGCCAGCGCTCCGGTCTCCTCCGCCAGACGCCGCAACGGCTCGGGCCGCCGCCCGGAGACAACCACCTGGTGCCCGGCCTCCCTCAACAGCCGGACGCATGCGGCCCCGATGCCCGTACCCCCACCGGTCACGATGACAACTCGCTGCTCCGCCATGCCTGTTCAGCCTCCTGCCACTGCGACACCGCTCGGAGCCCTTGATCGTAGCCAACAGCACTTCCAACTTGGTGTCCGCCCCAACTCCCGACCCGCTGACAGCTTCGGGACGACGGCCGGGGAACGGACAACGGCCGAAGTCGCACTGGCAGGAACCGAACCCGGACCCGGTCTCTACCGGAAACGGACTAACGCCGCTCTTCGCGGGCTGGCGTCGGCACGGCCGACGGCTGCCACTCCCGCCTGAGCAATCCGAACACCCACGAGTCGGATACTTCGCCGTTCACGACGCAGTCTTCCCGCAGCGTCCCTTCACGTACGAAGCCGACCTTCTCCAGAACCCGGGCGGACGCCACGTTGCGCGTATCCGTCTCGGCCTGAACTCGATTCAGGTCCAGTGTGTCGAAGGCCCACTGCAGCACGGCGTGTGCCGCCTCCGTCGCGTAGCCGTGGCCCCACATCGCCTCGTCGAGGACGTAGCCCAATGACGCGCTGCGGTAGTCCGGGTTCCATCCGGTCAGACCGCACCAGCCGACGAAGGCCCCGTCAGAAGCGCGGTCGATGGCCACCCGCGCCCCGGTCCCTTCATCCTCCATCGTTCGGCACATCGCGATGAAGCGGTCGGCGCGGGCCCGTTCGGTCCATGGCGGGGAGTCCCAATAGCGCATCACGTAGGCGCTGCTGTGCAGCGCGAACAGGGGGTCCCCGTCGGCTTCGGTGAAGGGGCGCAGTCGCAGGCGAGCGGTGTGCAGCGTGGGGGTGGCCAAAGTCATGCGCACCATCTTGTGTCCTCATGGGGCGGGCGGGACACCGAATATCCGCTCGCCCTCTCCACCTCGACACCAGCGCCGGTGGCACCCGCAGCACAGCTGGTGGCTACGCCTCACCGCGCCCTGACAACACCGGCCCCAACCGCACCAACTCCATCCCCTCCACTCGCTCCTTATCCGTCACCACATCCAACTCACGCACCCAACCCCCCTCCACCACGAACACCATCACCCGCAAGCCGCCATCGCCCTGCTCCCCCACCACTCCCACGGCACCATCCACCAACGCCAACCAGGCCGACTTCAACAACGCGGCAAAACCAGCAGCGCCCTTCGCCACCGACACCCCGCCCCGCGCCACCACCACCCCATCCGCACGCGCCACCGCACCCGGGTCCAGCACCGCCAACAAACCCTCAAAATCCCCCTCCCGCGCCGCCAACAAGAACGCCTCCACCACCACCCGCTCCGACACACCACCCCCCACCGAAACCCCGCCACCCGACCTCACCCGACGACGTGCCCGCGAAGCCAACTGCCGCGCCGCAGCGGGACTCCGCTCCACCACCAAAGCCACCTCGTCAAACGGCACCCCAAAAACATCATGCAAAACAAAAGCCAACCGCTCAGCCGGATCCAACGCCTCCAACACCACCCACAACGCCTCACCCACTGAATCCGACAACAACACCCGCTCCTCCGGGCCCTCCCCACCCAAACCCCCGGCCCCCAAGGCAACTCCAACAACCCCCGGAGCGGCCCCCGCAACCCCCTCCAACGAATCCTCACGACGCGAACGACGCTGCCGCAGCATGTCCAAACACACCCGTCCCACCACCGTCGTCAACCACCCCCGTAAATTCGCAATTCCCCCCTCATACGACCCATACGAACGGGACAAACGCAACCAACACTCCTGCACCGCATCATCCGCCTCCGCTCCCGAACCCAACAACCGAAAGGCCACCCCCCACACATAACCCCGATGCTCCTCAAACCGACCCGCCAACCACTCGACACCAGTCACAACACACCCCCACCAAATCCAAGAAACCAAGAAACCAAGAAACAACAACAGACATAAGGCGCAACAAGCACCAAGCACTACAGGCACTACACATCAAAGCCCGAAGGCAAATCCTCACCCCCACAGCATGCACAAAACCAACCCACCCAAAAACCACCCGCACCCGGTCCGGCCAGCGAAACCGAGCCGGTCACGCCGCCCACAGCTCACGTAACCAGCAACCGACGACCGGCGAAGTGCGGATGCGAAGCTCCGGCGCGGGCAGAGGCGAAGTTCCGGGCACGGGGGCCACTCACCAAGCCACACCCGCAACATCACCCACCCCGCCAAGCCCAACCTCCCCACCCCGCCGCCTCAATACGCCCCCGCGCCAGGCCATCCAAGTCCCATGCCGTAGCAGGCGGAAGCGGTCGCACAGCTCGCGGTAGAGCAGCTCCTCATACGAACCCTGCCGCCGACATCGAGCAAGGAACCCCGACACCGGGACACCGGGACACCGGGACACCGGGACACCGGGACACCGGGACACCGGGAATGAGGAAGCACGGGGAACCCCCGGAAAAGCACTCAAGCAACCATCAAGAAAACCTCAGGCGACACCCACAACAATCACCCACAACAACAACCCCCACCACACCCCACATCCCCCACAAACCCACCAAGGAGCCCCACCTCATGATCACGCTCGACCTCACCGACCGCACCGCACTCGTCACCGGCTCCACCGCCGGCATCGGCAAAGCCACCGCGCACGAACTCGCCGCCGCCGGCGCCACCGTCTACGTCAACGGCCGCACCGAACAACGCGTCCACGACGCCATCAAAGACATCCACGAAACCCTCCCCCACGCCCAACTCCACCCCGCTCCCGGCGACATCACCACCGAAGAGGGCATCAGCGCCATCACCCAAGCCCTCCCTCAGACCGACATCCTCATCAACAATGCCGGGACCGCCGAACTCGGCAGCATCACCGAACTCGACGACGCCCAATGGCACCACCTCTGGAACCTCAACGTCATGAGCGGCGTCCGCCTCTCACGCCACTACCTCCCCCACATGAAAACCAAGAAGTGGGGCCGCGTCATCTTCGTCAACAGCGCCAGCGCCCAAGAAATACCACCCCACATGATCCACTACGGCACCACCAAAACCGCCCAACTCGCCCTCGCCCGCGGACTCGCCGAAACCTACCCAAACACCGGAATCACCATCAACAGCGTCCTCCCCGGACCCACCCACAGCGAACTCACCACCCGCTACTTCAGCTACCTCCAAGAACAACAGCCCGACACCCCCCTCCACCAAATCGAGCAAGAATTCCTCAACGCCCACCACCCCCACTCCCTCCTCGGCCGCTTCGCCGAAGCCGAAGAAGTAGCCCACCTCATCACCTACCTCGCCTCCCCCCTCTCCACAGCAACCAACGGTGCCGCACTCCGCGTCGACGGCGGCACCCTCCACAACCTCACCTGAACCACACCCCAAAACCGCAACAACAAAAACAGGAACCGCAAAGGAGCTCGCCCTCGGCTTCACCAACCCCGAGCGGCGGGCTCCCGCGAGTTGTCGGCAAGCGCGTGCCTCCATCCGCGCGCCAGGCACCCAACCCCGTGCCAGTTCCACCGCCACGCGCCCAACTCCCGCACTTCGGCCTCTCTGCGCCACGAATTCCCGTCAATCTTCCACTTCAAGTGGATGCCGGGATTCGGATTTACGGATGGCGGCTCAGCTGCTTCCTCCGCACTTCCCCTCTCACTCGATTGCGTTTCCTTATCGCCACGCCCCGCAACCCAGCCGACCCGACACCGTCTTCCCAGGTCAGACCCCCTGCTGCGGGCAATTCGGTCCTGGCCGCGCCCTTTTCGGTTAACCGGCCGTACACACACCCCTGTTGCGCTTCTGCTGTCCGGCGGCAATTCCGTTGCCGAATCAGGAGTGCGAGAGGGAGCGGGGCGCATGAGTCGTATTCAACTGGAGGGAGTTACCAGGCAGTTCGGCTCGGTGACCGCTGTCGACGACATCTGGCTCGATGCCGAGGACGGGGACTTCCTGGTACTGCTCGGGCCGAGTGGCTGTGGGAAGTCGACGTTGTTGCGGATGATCGCGGGGTTGCTGCCGCCGACCGGGGGCCGGGTGCTTCTGGACGGTCGCGACATCACCCACACTCCGCCGCGGGGCCGTGACCTCGCCATGGTGTTCCAGAGTTACGCGCTCTACCCGCACCTGTCCGTGGCGCGCAACATCGGCTTCCCGCTGCGCTCGCGCGGCTGGTCCAAGAGCCGGATCAAGGCGAAGGTGCAGGAGGTCGCGGGCGTTCTCGACCTCGACGGGCTGCTCGACCGCCGGCCGAAGGAGCTCTCCGGCGGGCAGCGTCAACGCGTGGCGCTGGGGCGTGCGTTGGTGCGCGACCCGGGGGCGTTCCTCATGGACGAGCCCCTGTCCAATCTGGACTCGAAGCTGCGGGCCACGACCCGCGCCGAGATCTCCGCGCTGCACCGGCGACTCGGCGCGACCTTCCTCTACGTCACGCACGACCAGGTCGAGGCCATGACCATGGCTACCAAGATCGTGCTCCTGAACAACGGCAAGGTGGAGCAGGTCGGCACCCCGGAGCAGGTCTACGACGAGCCCGCCTCAGTGTTCGTCGCCGGGTTCCTCGGTTCGCCCGCGATGAATCTTCTCGAGGCGAGCGTCCAGGCAACCGACGGTGTGCTCTCGGTACGCGGCAGGGGCTTCCACCTCCCACTCGGCATCGACGCCGACGTGCCTTCGCGCCCGGTGACCCTCGGCGTCCGGCCGGAACACCTCACCCTGACGGCGCCCCGCGACGCCACCATCCGCGGCCGCGTACACAGCGTGGAGAACCTCGGCAGCGAGGAAGTCGCCCATGTCCACGTGGGCGAGGCGCGCCTGTGTCTGCGCGGCCAGCGGCCCCTGGGCCTTCGCGCCGGCGATCCCGTTCCGCTCACCGCACAGCCCCAGCATCTGCACCTCTTCGACGCCACGAGCGGACGCCGCCTCGCCTGGGAAACCACGCACGCCACCGCGTCCGCGCCCGCCGCCACCTCCGCCTGACCCTCACCTCCCCACCCCCCTCAGTACCCGTCACCCCCCGCCCCGCCCTTCCCTTCCTCCCCTCACCTCCCCTCCCCTCCCCTCCCCGCAACAAGGAGCACCACCCCATGAGAACAACCAGAACAACCCTCCTGGCCAGCGCCGTCATGGCAGTCGTGGTCGGTCTCGCCTCGGGCTGCAGTCTCGGTAGCAGTGCGTCCGGCGACGACGCGCCGGTGAGTCGTGTGCCCGAGCTCAAGGACGGCCAGAAGGTCTCCCTCGTACTGGAGAGTTACAACTTCGGGCAGGCGGGCCCGTGGACGGACACGTTCAACGAGCTGCTCGACAAGTTCCACAAGGCTCATCCGGACATCAAGGTGACCGGGCAGAAGCCGCAGGGGAACAGTGCGAACCCGGCCGCGGACACGGTGTCGAGTCTGCAGAGTCAGCTCGCGACCGGGAACGCGCCGGATGTCGCCCAACTCGGCTTCAGCGACCTCGACTTCACGGTGAACCAGCTCAAGGCGGCGCCGTTGGACGACCTGGTCGGCAAGGACGAGGTGCAGAAGAACTTCGACGGGGCGAAGTACCCGTACGGGAAGACGGTGCGCACGCTGGGCGACTGGGACGGCAAGACCTACGGTGTGCCGTTCGTGCTGTCCACGCCGGTTCTGTACTACAACTCCGCGCTGTTCGAGAAAGCGGGCCTCGACCCGCAGAAGCCGCCGACGACATGGGCGGAGGTGGAGCGGGCCGGGAAGGCGATCAAGGCGAAGACCGGCAAGGACGGGGCCTATGTCGACTGTCTGACCAAGATCGCGAAGGACTGGTGCTTCCAGGCCCTGGTGCGCTCCAACGGCGGCGGTGTGCTTTCCCAGGACCGTAAGTCGCTGCGGTTCGCCGAGCCCGCCGTCGTCGAGACGGTACGGACGATGCAGGGCATGGTCCGCGGGGGCGCGATGCCGAACCGTACGCAGCAGCAGGCGGTCGAGGGATTCGCGCGCGGTGACCTCGGGATGATCCTCGAATCCAGTGCGATGCAGGGCAACTTCGGCAAGGGCGCCGAGGGCAAGTGGAAGCTGCGGGCCGCGCCGATGCCGACGTTCGAGGGCAAGCGGTCCGTGCCGACCAACTCCGGGGCCGCGCTGTTCGTCTTCGCCAAGGACCCCGCCAAGCAGCGGGCCGCGTGGGAACTCATCAAGTTCCTGACCAGCGAGGAGGCCTACACGACCATCGCGACCAAGATCGGGTACCTGCCGCTGCGTACCGAACTGGTCGACGACCCGGCCGCGTTGAAGCCGTGGGCGGACAAGAACCCGCTGATCAAGCCGAACCTGGAGCAGTTGGCGCGGATCGAGCCGTGGGTCTCGTTCCCCGGTGCGAGCTATCTGCAGGTACGCGACGGCATGATGGAGGCCGTCGAGAACGCGGTGTTCCAGGGCGCGGACCCGAAGGCCACGCTGCGGGCCCGCCAGGACGAGGTGGCGAAGCTGATCGCGGGTGGCGGCCGATGACCGGCGGCGACCGGCCGGACCTGACGCTGATCCAGCTGTCCGACACCCACATCGTGCCCGAGGGCCAGTTGATGCACCGCACCGTCGACACGATGGCGAATCTGGTCGCCGCGGTCGAGACGGTGGAGGCGTCGGGCATCCCGGTCGCGGCGTTCGTCCTCAGCGGTGATCTGACCGACAGCGGGCGGGCGGGCGCGTACCGGCGGCTGCGTTCGGTGGTGGAACCGGCGGCCGCGCGCATGGGCGCCGAGGTGGTGTACGCGACCGGCAATCACGACGACCGGGCGGCGTTCCGCACCGAACTCCTCGACGAGGCTCCTTCCGCGGCGGACTACGACGTGGTGCGGATGATCGGCGGACTGCGGGTCGTCGTACTCGACAGCACCGAACCCGGTCGGCACGAGGGGCATCTGTCGCAGTCCCAACTGGACTGGCTGGCCGAGGTGTTGGCCGAGCCCGCACCGCTCGGGACGCTGCTTGTGACCCACCATCCGCCGCTGCCGTCGCCGGTGCCGACCGTGCATCTGCTGCGGATGCGACGCGGCGGCGACGGGCTGGCCGCCGTCCTCGCCGGCAGCGATGTGCGCATGATCGTGACCGGTCACGCGCATCACACCGGATGTGGCGCGCTCGCCCGGATACCGGTGTGGGTGGGCCCCTCCACGGCGTACGGCGTGACCGTCGTGCCGCCCGAGGGCAGGCTGCGGGCCGACGCGGATGCCGCGTTCAGCCGTATCGACGTGTTCGGGGACCATCTGGTCGCGACCGCCGTACCGATGTCGCGCGCCGCCTCGGTGTACGACGTCGAGGAGGCCGAACGGCTGGGATACGTCCGCGAAGTGGTCGGTTCGTGGTGAGCGGATCCTTTGTGGAGGTGAGTGTGGCACGGCCGCGGACTGCCGCGGCCGTGCCCGCCGCCCGGCCCGCCCGGTGGCGCCGGGTGTGCCGGGCGGCGCCGCCGTACCTGTATCTGGCGCCCGCGCTGACGATGCTGGTGGTGTGGACGTACCAACCGCTGGCCCAGACCGTGGAGTTGTCGTTCCACTCGTGGAACCTGCTGCCGACCTCGCCGATGCGGGAGGTGGGCACGGCCAACTACGAGCGGCTGCTGACGACGCCGGACATGGGCGCCTCGGTGTGGCGCACGGTGCTGGTCATCCTCGGGCTGCTGCCGTTCACGGTGGTCGTTCCGGTGGTGGTCGCGCTGCTGTCGCGGCGGGTGAAGGGGCGGGCGGGCGCGGCGTACCGGGCGATGGTGTTCGCGCCGATGCTGGTGGCGCCGGTGGCGGGCGCGGCGGTATGGCAGTGGCTGCTCGATCCGGGCTCCGGCGCGGTCAACTCGGTACTCGGCACCCGGATCAACTGGCTGCACGAGTCGGGTCCCGCGCAGCTCGCGATCATCGTGATCACCGGCTGGCACATCGTCGGCTTCGCGGTGCTCGTGGTGTCGGCCGGGCTGACCGGCATCAATCCCGAGTACGCCGCGGCCGCGCAGGTGGACGGGGCCTCCCGGTGGCAGATCCTGCGGTGGATCACGCTGCCGATGCTGTCGCCGACGGTGATGTTCCTGGTCCTGATGACGGTGCTGCTCTCCGCGCAGTGGACGTTCCCGCTCATCGACACGCTCACCCAGGGCGGCCCGGCGGAATCGACGACGACCGTCTACTACCTGCTCTGGGACTACGGGTTCCACAGTTACGACGCGGGCCTCGGCGCCGCCGCGGGAGTGCTCTTCTTCCTCGGCTTCGTACTGGTCGCCGCCGTCCTGGTGTGGCTCTCGGACCGGCTCAGCCACTCCGACGACTGACCGCAGACGACTGACCGCATTCGACAACCGACCGAAAGGAGGGACAAACCATGCGTGTCCGCGCCGAGTCCGACGATCCCGTCGGCGACCGTGGCACCGGGCGCAGGATCGTCGGGCACCTGGTGCTCGCGTTGACGAGCCTGGCCTGTCTGTTCCCGATCTACTGGCTCTACGCGACGTCCCTGCGCGCTCCCGGTGACGTGTACTCGCTGTCGCCCGTGCCGTGGCCGTTGTCGCTGGAGCACTACCGCGAGGCGATCGCCAAGACCGACATGGTCAGGATGCTGGTCAACACCGCCGTCATCGCGGTGCTGACCGCGCTCGGCCAGTTGCTCACGGGCCTGCTCGCGGCCTACGCGTTCGCCGCCTGGCGGTTCAGGTTCGAGCGCCTGCTGCATCTGGCGTTCGTCGGCACCTGGCTGGTCCCCTTCCAGGTGACCATGCTGCCCAACTACGTACTGCTCTCCGAACTGGGTCTGCTCAACACCCTGGCCGGGGTGATCGTGCCGTCGCTGGTTTCGGCACTGGGCGTACTGATGCTGCGGCAGCACCTGATGAGTTTCCCCAAGGAACTCCTGGAGGCCGCCCGGATGGACGGGCGCGGTTCCTGGAACATCCTGTGGACCGTGGTCGTCCCGACGCTGCGGCCGGTGCTCGCGGCGCTGGGCATCCTGCTGGTCATCACCGCGTGGAACGAGTACTTCTGGCCCGCGATGGTGATGCAGCGCAGCAACGGCGTGGTGCAACTGGGGCTGCGCAGCTTCATGGGCACCGAGGGCAACGACTGGGGGCCGCTGATGGCCGCGTCCGGGATGACCTGCCTGCCGGTGTTCGCGCTGTACCTGTTCCTGCAACGGCACATCGTGAACGCCTTCGTCCGCTCGGGACTGAAGTAGTCAGCTCCCGTGCATGAGGTGGGCGGCTGGCAGGCAGTCGAGGAACGCGTCCACCAGGGGCGCGCGGTCGGAGTCGGCCCACACGGCGTACAGGTCCAGCGTGGGGACCGGGTCGTAGAGCCGCACCACGGCGGTCTGCGGACCGCCGTGTGCGGCCACGGCCAGTCGTCCGCGCGGCTCGGAGGCGAAGCCGACGACCGGCCGGACGGAGGCCAGGATCGCCGTAGCACCCGGGTCGTCGACCTCCTCGGCCACCGTGAGCTCGATGCCGCACCGCTCGGCCGCGGAGAAGATCGCGTCGTACATCGCCGTCGACTGGGCCCGGTCGAAGAGGATGCACGACTCCCCGGCCAGGGCACCGAACGGGACCCGGTCGTGGCCCGCCCATCGGTGCTTGGTGCCGACGACGGCGACGAGCGGGACCCGCAGCAGGTGCCGGTGACGCAGCTTGGTTCCGGCCGGTTTGCCGTACACCATGGCCACGTCGATGTGCCCCTGCGCGAGGGCGGCGAGCTGCGGTCCTGTGCGCATCTCGCGCATCTCGACGTCGATCGCGGGATGACGCGCGGCGAGGGTGGTGAGCGTGTCGGGCAGAACGCGCTGGAACGCGGGGAAGTTGTAGCCGACGCGGACGGTGCCCGCCCGGCCGGCGGCCGCCGCGCGTGCGGTACGGGCCGCGCGCTCGACCCGGGCGACGATGTCGCTGGCCTGTTCGCGGAAGACCACCCCGGCGGGCGTGAGCCGTACCTCGTGGGAGTTCCGGGCCACCAGCTCGACGCCGACCGAGCGCTCCAGGCGTTGCAGGTGCTGGCTCAGGGACGGCTGTGCCAGATGCAGCCGCGCCGCGGCACGGCCGAAGTGCAGTTCCTCCGCGATCGCGAGGAACGAGACCAAGTGACGCAGTTCCATTGTCCGTCCTCCCTCACCGCGGCCAGTTTCGCCACCTCGCCGAGCGCCCCGGTGAACGCCCGGCAACGCCCTCGGTCGCTCCCGCTGAACAGGATTGACGGACTCCGTGCCGATCGGCCGGGCCGCGCAACTGAGAACAATCATGGTCGGCCAGGCGATACGCCGCCTGACCGCGCTCCGGTGATCACCCGACAAAGGCGGTGCGGAGAATGTCGGGTGACCGGGGCCGGTGGCGCCGCACGATGAGGGCATGGATGACACGACCTTGGTATCTCGCTTCCTCCGCGACGGCTTCGTGAGATTGGAGGGCGCCGTCGCGCCGCGCGTGGCGGCGGACTGTGCGCGGCTGCTGTGGCGGGAGACGGGCTGCGACCCGGACGACCCGTCGACGTGGACGAAGCCTGTGCACTGGGTGGCCGGCATGGCGCAGGGACCGTTCGCCGCCGCACCCAACTCTCCTTCCCTGCAGCACGCGTACGACCTGCTCGTGGGCGCGGGACGCTGGGAACCGCGCTACTCGCTGGGTACGTTCCCGCTGCGCTTTCCGCACGAGGAAGAGCCGGACGACGCGGGCTGGCACATCGAGGGGAGCTATCTGCCGGAGGGCGAGAGCTGGTACTTCACGAATCTGCGCTCCCAGGGCCGGGCGCTGCTGATGCTGTTCCTGTTCAGCGAGGTTGGTGAGGAGGACGCCCCGACCCGGATCCGGGTCGGCTCACACCTCGACGTGCCGAAGGTGTTGGAGAAGTACGGGGAGGACGGGGCGAGCGGGCTGACCCTCGCACCCGATCTGGTGGCGGCGTCCGACCACCGGCCACTCGCCTTTGCGACCGGGTCCCCGGGCGACGTCTTCCTGTGCCATCCGTTCCTGGTGCACGCGGCGCAACCTCACCATGGGGTGCGGCCACGCTTTATGGCGCAGCCGCCGCTGATGCCGGCAGCGCCGTACCAACTGGAGCGCGACGACGGCGCGTACTCACCCGTGGAGATTGCGATCCGCCGCGGTCTGGGACAGGACACCCCCGGTCCGGACGGAGACTGCACCGACCGCAGCGCCGGATAGACGTGCTTCACTCGCCCTCGCTGGCAAGGTGGTCGTGAGGAGAGGAAGAGAAAGGAGGCCGGGCATGCTGGAGCGGCTGAACCAGGCCATGGAGCACATCGAGGGCCGTCTCGACCAGGACCTCGACGTGAAGGAACTGGCACGCGTCGCCGCCACCTCGGAGCACCACCTGCGCCGGATGTTCTCCGCGCTCGCGGGAATGCCCCTGCTGGAGTACGTCCGGCGCCGTCGGCTCACCGTCGCAGGCGCTGAAGTACTCGCGGGGCACGACACGCTGCTGGAGATCGCCGTGCGCTATGGCTACGGCTCCGGCGAGGCGTTCGCGCGGGCGTTCCGTGCCATGCACGGCATCGGACCGGGCGAGGCTCGGCGTACCGGCGCCGCGCTCAACTCCCAGTCCCGGATGGCCTTCCGCCTCACCATCGAAGGGAGGAGCACTATGCGATACCGCGTTGTGGACAAGGCGGACTTCACCGTCGTGGGGCTCAAGACCCGGGTACCGCTGGTGCATGCCGGGCCGAACCAGGCGATCATGGACTTTGTCCGTGGGATCGATGCGCGGACCCTGGAACGCCTGGAGAAGCTGTCGGACCAGGAGCCGCACGGCATCGTAGCGGTCTGCGACGGCATGGACCCCAGCCGCGCCGAGGGCACTGAACTCGACTACCACCACGGCGTGATCACCTCCGCGGCCGCTCTTGAGGGCACGACCACGTTGGCGGTCCCGGCCGGCACCTGGGCGGTCTTCACCACCTCCGGGCCGGCGCCGCAGGCCATCCAGGAGCTGTGGCGGGACGTGTTCACCGAGTGGTTCCCGTCGAATCCATATCGCACCCGCACCGGGCCGGAGATCCTGCGCACCCGCCTGTCGCCGGAGAAGACCGAGGCCGACGCCGAACTGTGGCTGGCCGTGGAGGCTGAGCGCTGCTGAACACAGCGGCAATCCCCCAGGCAGGCGCGTGCGAGCGATTCGGTTGGCCGCCAACTACCCGCCACCTGCACGCGCCACAGAGGTGGTCGCGGCCTGCGCCCCTGCTCACCCGCTGGCGGCATGCAGTCGCCGAGTGGGGTGTCGGCCGGGGTCTTCAGCCGGTGAGCGCGAGGCTTAGAGTCGGGAACCATGGCCCAACTCTTGATCGTGCATCACACGCCGTCCCCCAACCTCGACGAGTTGTTTCAGGCAGTGGTGAAGGGAGCCACCACCGACGAGATCGAAGGTGTCGAGGTCGTACGGCGTGCGGCGCTGAGCGCCACCGCTTCGGATGTCCTCCAGGCTGACGGCTACATTCTGGGCACCCCCGCGAACCTCGGTTACATGTCCGGTGCCCTCAAGCATTTCTTCGACCAGATCTACTACCCCTGCCTGGACGAGACCCAGGGACGGCCGTTCGGGTACTACGTCCACGGCGGTAACGACGTGACCGGCGCGGTCCGCGGCATCGAAGCCGTCACCACCGGCCTCGGCTGGCAGCAGACGGCGGCCGCCGTCAAGTCCACGGGGACCCCGGACAAGTCCACCCTTGAGGCGTGTTGGGAACTCGGGGCGACGGTTGCGGCGGGGTTGGTCGCGTAGCGCGGCACGGCTTGAGCCCGCCTTCCTCTGCCTGTGGCTGGCTGACTGGCCGTCGGCCACCCTCGAGGAGCGGCTGATGTGCGCAGACACGTTCCACAGCAAGTCGTCGCCGGACGCGCGCGTGTAATTCCCAAATGGGTGTGAATTGCTGGGAAGTTGATGCGCGAGAAGGTGGATACACAAAGAGGCTGTGTCTCCTGTTGTCGGTGGTCGTCGATAGCGTTACCCGTGTGATGGTGGGCACGGAGGAAACCCGGTTGGTCATCTTGCGCGGCAACAGCGCCTCGGGAAAGTCGTCCGTGGCCGCCCGCCTTCGCGAGAGGTTCGGTCGCGGTCTGGCCGTGGTCGCCCAGGACAACCTCCGCCGGATCGTGCTGCGCGAACGTGACAGGCCGGGCGCCGCGAGCATCGGCCTGATCGGGCTGACGGCCCGCTACGCGCTGGACGCCGGCTTTCATGTCGTCGTGGAGGGCATCCTCTACGCCGATCGCTACGGCGACATGCTCGCCCAGCTACGTGCCGATCACCGCGGGCCGACCCACGGCTACTACCTGGACGTGCCGTTCGGTGAGACCCTCGCCCGGCACGCCACCAAGCCGATCGCCGAAGAGGTCGGCGAGGGGCAACTGCGCGACTGGTTCCGGGCACGCGATCTGCTGCCCGGCGGCGTCGAGGCCGTCATCGGTGCCGACAGTGCCCTGCACGAGACCGTCGATCGCATCATGCTCGACACCGGCCTGGCCCACTTGCCGGCCCGGGACCGCTGACCCGGGCGCCCCACCGGCCCGAGGGCGGGACAGTGCGGCCCCAGCGGCGTCACCAGGCTCCGGGCGCGGGCGTGCCGCATCCATGGAAATGACGTACGCGGGTGAACTGAGCCTCAATCGCCTTGTTCGGATCTTCGGGTGGATCAAGGAGCTTGTGGGCGGCCGACATTGGCGGAACGAGGTGTAGCGCCCGCATACTCTCGGCCACGAGAATTTGACAGTACGCCGACAGGTCGGGTGCCCCGATCCGTACCGAGGCAGCCGCCCGTGTCACCCGCCCCTCCTCCGTCTCGCGGAGACCAGAGCAGCGAAAGGACAGCCATGCCCCACCGTAAGTGGTTTGCGGCAGCCGGTACCGCCGCGGCAATCACCATGATCATGGCGCCGACGACGAACGCCGCGTCCATATCCTCGAACACCGCACCAGCACGCGTTTCGGCGGTGACGACTCTCTACTACGACGACTCCCGCGCAGGTGGTTGGGAATCGGCCATCTCCTCCGGAGTCGCCACCTGGAACGCGAACGTCAGCAACGTGAAGCTGGTGAAGGCGCAGCCCGGCACCCGCGCCGAGATCCAGATCGTCGCCACCACCGGCTGGCCGCAGGCCACGCTCGGCCCGGTGCGACCGGGCGGCCAGGCCCGGGTGGAACTCGGCAGCCAGGCCGTCGACGACGGGTATGACAAGACCCGCATCGCCGCCCACGAGATCGGCCACAACCTGGGCCTGCCGGACACCAAGCCCGGCCCGTGCTCCGAGCTGATGTCGGGCTCCAGCGCCGGCACCAGTTGCACGAACGCCGTGCCCAACGCGGCCGAGCAGTCCCGCGTCGAGTCCGCGTACTCCGGCCGCGCCGCCACGCGCACCCCGGCCGACGGCCGCGTGCTGGTCGACGCGCACTGACCTGGCAAGTGCCGGACGTCCCGGGCGACTTGACCGCCAACGCAGCCCCGGTCATCCACCCCGGTCCTCCAGTGGACCTACGGCCACCAGCCAGTCGGCCCGACCAGCAGCGGGCCCTACTCAGTGCGTTCTGACCACTGCCGGCCCGGGGGCGAAAACCTTTCCGCCCCCGGGCCGGTGCGGACACACCGGCGCTCGTGCCCGGAACGGTCACCACCACGGTCGATCAGCCGGGCCAATCGACCGTTCGGACTTTGCTTCTTGCCGGTGGCTACCGGGCGGCAAGAGGATCTACGTACGTGGCGTATACGGGTATACGGGCATGGGTGGGTGGCGGCCGACCCGCTCGTACGCATGCGACGGAACGCGCCCCCCTGTCCGGGGAACACGAGGTGAGTCCTGGCTGAGAACGTACGGGCCCGGCGAGACGAAGCGAGGGCGAGATGACGGCGAGCGCAGGCGAACTCGCGGTGGTGTGGTGCGACTTCGGGGGTGTGCTGACTCCGCCGGTGGACGAGGCGTTCGCCCGGGTGGTGCGAGCCGCCGAGGTGCCGGCCGACGCCTTGAGTGCGGCTGTCGAAGCGGTCGCCGCGGAGATGGGGCTCGCCGGCATCGCGCCGCTGGAACTCGGACTGCTCGATCAAACCGAGTGGGGGCGACGTGTCACCGCCGCCCTGGCGCCCCGATGGCGGCCGCGGGTCGACCTCGGCCGGTTCGGGGACCACTTCTACTACGACGGCCGCGCGCTCGACGTGACCCTCTTCGACCACCTCGCGGTACTGCGCGCCCGGGGACTGCGGACGGGGCTGCTCACCAACAGTGTCCTGGAGTGGGAGCCGCACCGTGCGGCCATGTTCGCCGCCGCCGGACGCTCCGAGGCCCTGTTCGACGCGGTGCTGCGCTCGCACGAGGTCGGCCTCGCCAAGCCCGACGAAGCGCTCTTCGCCCTTGCCGAGACCACCTTCGCGGCGAGCCCCGAACAGTGCCTGCTGATCGACGACTTGGAGTCCAACTGCGCGGCAGCCCGCCGCCGCGGCTGGACGGCCGTGACCCATGTGGATGCCGCGCGGACCATCAAGGCTCTCGACCAGCTGGTGCCCGGCGGACACTGAGCGCGTCCCCAGTGCCGCCCGGTCGGGGGCCTGAACGCGTCCCGACCGGCGTTCGGTCGGGATCGCGGCTCACATCCGCGCATCCCGGCGGATCATCAGCGGCCGGTCCAGGATTTCGATGTACATGATGCGCTCGTGCACGACATCCAGGGCGAGCATGCCCTTCGCGGGCAGCAGCGGGACACAGCGGTGGCCCTGACCGAAGGGCTGCCCCGGCGGGTGATCCGCCGTACGGACGCTCTGGCAGAACTCGTCACCGCACTCGCACAGGCCGAACAGGCGGACATCGCGCACGGTGAGGGCCAACTCCCGTTCACCTTCCGCCTCCAGGAGGTCGGCAAGTTCGGCGACGAGCTCGGGGAACATCTCTCGGAGGAGGGGATGGTCCTGTTCCATACGGCGACAGTAAACGCCGAGGCCCGTCTCCCCGGAGCCGGGTCCACCGGATCGTGGCCTTCCCCGAGGCGTGGGTGACACCTGGTCAGACGGTAGGTATTCTCCAGATTTTCACAGCGATTCAATCGACGCCGACGGCTGAATCGTGTAGCGAGGCGCGGGAAGGGATCTGGATGAAGCTGGGTGTGCTGGATGTGGGGGCACACACGGTGCATCTGATGGTGGATGTCGGCGACGAGGTCATGACCGAAACGCGGTCGGTGAAGAAACCGGTCCGGCTGGCCGCACGCCTGGATGCACGGGGCCGACTGGACGCCGCAGGCGTCGAGTTGCTGTCCCGGGCGGTGAACGCCTGCTTGTGCGAGGCCCTGCGGCTCGGGGTGACGACACTTCTCGCCTACGCGACGGCGTTCATCAGGCATGTCGCCAACGGCGAGGACGTGGTGGAGGCCGTGCGTTCACGTACCGGAGTGCGTCTGATCGCTCTTCCTCGCGCGTCCAAGGTGGAGCTGGCCTTCCTGGCCGCACGCCGATGGCTCGGGCGGCAGGCCGGCCCGCTGGCGGTCGTGGATCTCGGTGCGCATGCTCTCGAAGTCGGCTTCGGCACAGGGGATTCGGCCACGATGGCAGAGGCCTTCCCGCTCGGCGCCGCCCGGCTGACCCGGGAGATCCTGGGCGAAGGTGCCGCCACACCCGAGCAGGTGCAAGCCGTGCGGGACCGGGCCCATGCCGTCTTCGGCGAGGCCGCCGCAGGCTTGAGAGCGGCGGAGCCGCAGACAATCGTCGGGTCCTCCCGCATGCTCGAACAGTTGACCCGGTTCTGCGGGGCCGACTCCGCACAAGGGCGCTCGGGTGCGGCGCCCGTACTCACCCGTGAGGACCTGTCGCAGAGGCTGCACGAGCTGCTCTCGGTCCCCGCGGGCAAACGCGCGCGGCTGCCGGGGATATCGACGGCGAGGAGCCACCAGGCCGCGGCCGGAGGAATCGTCGCGCACTGCATCATGGAGATGGCCGAGATCGGCCGGCTGACCACCTGCCCATGGGCGGTGCGCGAGGGCGTCGTGCTCCACCACCTGGAGCGCCCACCGCTCACCGCTGCGGGGCGGGTGCCGTACGGGGTGCTGGTGCGGGGCCGCAAGGGCCGATGGCTGGCCTCACCGCCCAGTGGCGGTGCGGACGCGGCCCACTGAACGGGCGGCCCGGGCCGGACCACGCCCGGGCACCGCACGGTCGGTGTTGGTAGAGGGCACCGACCAGTACGAACGAAACCTCGGTGGGAACGAAGCCTCGGTGGGAACGGAGCCTCGCTGTGAAACGGACGCGCGGAGCCGCAGCAGGCGACCGGCTGCGATTCGACGGATGGATCGCGGGCGTAGGTACTTCCTCCGGTGCCCGTATCGTGCTCGGGCATTGGACGAGTTCGCCCTTTGGGCCATTCAGCGATGTGATGATCGAGCGGGCCGACGGCCACCGCCGCCTGCTCGCGCCCACCCCCGAGACCGCCGAATTCATCCGCGGCACCTACACCTTCGACAGCGTGCGGACCGTCCCGGTCACCGTCGGCGTCGACGGCCGGACCTGGACCGTGGACGCAGAAGAACTGCACCTGCGGTTCGTCACCGCCCGGCGGGGCCCTCTGGGCTATCTGCTGCGAAGCGTGCCCGGACCGCTCAGCGGCAGCCCGGCCTGGACTGCCGTGACCGACCGGGCCGCCCGCCTCCTCCTGCACGGCGTGCGCACCCGCGGCAGCGCGGGCGGGGGACGGAAGGAATGGTACGGAGCACGCGACGTGCATCCGATCGGAGCGCTCTCGGGGGACTGCGAGGGCGTCGACCTGGGCACGCTGCGCCCTGTTGAGCCCCCGGTGCGCTTCGGATTCGGCTCGGTACCCCGGAGGCCCGCGCTCACACGGATCACGACGACGGTGGTCGGGGCCGGAGGCCTCAGCACGTCGCGAGAGTGGTGACCGGCACATCGCAGTGGGCGAGCCGGGCGGCGTCCAGCGGGCGGATGCGGCAGACGGCAGGCGAGGTCGCCCGGTCGTCGCCCAAGAGGAGGTTCCGGGCTCGCTGAGGGTGATGCCCCATCAGTTGGTGCCGACCTCGGGGGCGTAGCGACGAAGTCGCCGGTTGCCCCGCTCACCAGGTCGGATGTGCGCTGACACCGCCGTCGACGGTGAGGTCGTGGCCGGTGATCCAGGAGGCGGCCCGGGAGGCGAGGAAGACGCAGGCGTTGCCGACGTCCTCGGGTCGGCCGAGTCGTCCCAGGGGCGCCGCGGCGCCCCAGCGGCGCACACCCTCGGGCCAGTCGTCGGCGAGGCCGGGGCGGTCGATCAGGCCGGGAGAGACGGAGTTGACGCGGATGCCACGCGGTCCGTATTCGAGGGCGGCGGAACGCGCGAACATGACGAGCGCGGCCTTCGCGGCGTTGTAGTGCGCATGGCCGGGGGCGGGTTGGCTGGCTTCGATCGAGGCGATGTGCGTGATGCTGCCGCCGTCCGCCTGGCCGGCCATGATCCGGGCGGCGGCCTGGGTGCAGGCGAACGCACTGGTGACGTCGGCCGTCTGCAGCTGCTGCCAGTCGTCGGCGGTCATGTCCGGCAGTGGTTGCACCGGCTGGATCCCGGCGTTGTTGACCAGGGCGTCGAGGCGGCCGTGGCGGGCGGCTGCCTCCTCGACGAGACGCCGGCATTCCTCGGGGCGGAGCAGGTCCGCGCGCAGTACGGTGGCCCGGCCACCGGCCTCGGTGATCTCCTCCGCGAGCGTGCGGGCGGCGTTCTCGCCACAGTGGTGGTGGAGTACGACGGCGGCTCCGGCGCGGGCGAAGCAGCGGGCGATGCCGCCGCCGATCAGGCCGCTGGCGCCGGTGATGAGTGCGGTGGTGCCGGTGAGGTCAGGCACGGGTGCCCTCTCCGTCCGTGTCGGGCATGCTCCGGGGCGCTCCGGGGCGACACAGGGCGCGGATGCGGGCGGCGTGCCGGGGGTGGCGGGCGCACAGGTCGTCGGGATCGGCGCCCTCGTAGTCCGCGGGGAGGAACCCGGGCGCCATGGTGGTGCCGAACAGGGCCCAGCGGCCTCCGGCGGCCACCCGGGCGCCCATCCACGTACCGGCTTCGACGACGTACTGCGGATGCCCCAGGGGAGTTCCGAGGCGGAGCAGGCGGTCGCTGCCGTCGGGGTGGAGGAGGAGCAGTTCGAGCGGATCGCCCCTGTAGAAGTGCCAGACCTCGTCCACGGGAAGGCGGTGCAGGGCGGAGAAGTCCCCGTCGGCATCGGTGAGCAGGACCATGATGGCCGATCCGGCCGGGCGGCCGCCGGCATCGGGTGGTCCGGCCCAGGTGCGGCGGAACATTCCGCCTTCCACGGGCAGCGGCGCGAGTCCGTACTGTTCGGCCACTTCGGCCGCTGTCGTCGTCCTGCTGTCCATGCCCTCTCCTCGCTTCCACGGACCGGGAGCCGGTGATCGCGCGGCACGCTGCGGGCCGTGCGATGTGCGGAGTGCGCGACGCACCCGTCGGACGATCAATGCACCGGAGGAGGCGGCGGGAAACGGACGAATTCCTTCCCGGCAGCGGATTCCGGCCCGAGGACGGTCCTGGCCCGCCACCTCGTTCCACGGCGTCCTCGGTCACCGGCGGGCGGCGGGCGCCCGGCCAGCGCTCGATCGTGCCCAGCTCGTGACCGGTTGGACGGCTCCGGCAAGGTGCCCACCCGCTTCCAGGTCACGATCCCCCGTACCGGGCCAGTACAGTCACGCGCATGACAAAAGCAGTGTTCCGGGCCTTCGAAGCGGGCGGGCGATCCATCGACGAGCCGACCGAGGACGAACTCCACGATCTGCTCGCCGACATGAATCTGAGTCACCCGTACGTGATCTTCGAACGACGCGACCGGGAACCGGTGAACGAGCATTACATCCAGGTGTATCTCAACGACGACTTGAGCTACCAGGTGGAATATCGCGAGGGCGGCTCGGACAGGCATTTCGAGGCGCATGTCCCGAGGCAGCCTTCGATTGTCGGTCCCGGCCCGGTCGCGAAGGTGATGTACGACTGGGCACACGATCGCGACGGTTGGCGTGAAGCGCTGCCGTGGACACTCAAGTCCTTTTGAGGGGTGTACTCCCGAGCTCCCGGGTCATGAACGTGCTGTGCGGGTCCTCCCGGTAGTCCGCGAACGGCTCGCACTCGACGAAGCCGAACTTCTCGTACAACTTCCTTGCGGGCAGGAAGAATTCAGCAGAACCGGTCTCCAGGCTCAGACGGGAGAAGCCCTTCGCCCTGGCCTCGTCGATGAGGTGCCCGAGAGGTCGTCCACCACAATGGTCAGAGAGGTCACCGCTGTTGCCTTTCACCTGCTGTCGTTCGGATGCCCGTCGTTCGTCGGTGGCCCAGGCCGCCTCAGGTGTCGAGGAACGCGCCGCGCTCGGCTGCCGCGAGGAAACGGGGCGGCAGATAGGCGGAGTTGACCCGGATGTTCCAGCCTCGGCGGATCGCGTGACAGGTGAGGGCCAGGATGTCGAGGTTGACCGCGGCTTTGGTTTCGGAGGCCCGATCGGCCACTTGGTGGTGGTCACGGTGGGCTTCGAGGGCGTCCAGGAGCGCCAGGTTGAAGCTCTCTTCGTCACCGTCGACCAGTTGCGAGAACAGTACGGCGGGCGGCGGGAGGAAGCCCTGGGCGCCCGCCTTCTCGCAGTCGTTCAGTGCCCGGTCCGTGGCGGGCTCGGGGTCGGCGCCGCGCAGGTAGTCGTGGAGGGCCTGGCGGTACGAGGCGAACCCCGACTCGTCCCGGGCCAGCAGCTCGGGGTCGGTGAGGACCAGCGGGGCGAGGTGCTCGCGTACGCCGGTGATCAGCGCGAGGCTGGTCACCCGCTGCCAGTGGTCGGGGCCGGCCGCCGCGCCGTGGTTCGCCGGGTAGGTGCGGGTGGTGCCGTCGATCGTCAGTTCCACGTCGGTGCCCGGTTCCGCGAGACAGGTACGGAAGAGCGCCGAGCCCAACTCGGCGGCCAGGCGCACGTCTTCGCACTGCCGGTCCGTGGCGTCGCCGGTGACCGAGGCCCGCGCGCCGAACAGCATGCACAGATCCGCCATCGCCCTGAGCATCCGCCAGGCGGCCGGCGGTTCTCCGACCGTCTCGGGCGGAAACGCCTCCTGAATGTACTTCTCGAACAGGGCCTCGCTCTCGGGGTGCAGTGGTCGCGGATGCTCGGGCCGCTCCAACGTCACGGATCCGGCAGCGAGTTGGGCGACCGCGTCCGGGCGGCGTGCGCGTCCGTAACCGGCCACCCTGGGACCCGCGGACTCGAAGCCGGTGACCAGCGCACGCGGCAGGTACGCACTGTCCACCGGCGGCTGCCAGCCCTCGTGGCGGTAGGCGAGAGCGGTCAGAGCCAGCGGGATCAGGGGCAGCAGCTCGCGTGGGGCGTCCGATTGACGCGACGCCGCGCGGTGCGCTTCCAGGAGGCCGGTCAACTCCTCGCGGAATACGTCCGGTTCGCGGTGGGTGAGGGCGTGCAGTGCGCGCAGGGCGATGCTGTGCGGGTGCGGAGGGGAGGAGCTGCCCGCCTGCCCGGCCGCGTGCGTAGCGTCGTGATTCCCGCCCTGCAGCCCGCCGTCGTGGTTCTGCACTTCGTCGTGGTTCTGCTCTTCGTCGTGCTTCTCTTCGTGCGTGCGCAGTCGGGCCAGGGCGGCGTCGATCGCGGCGCGCTTCTCCTCGTCGGTGGGCGGGTAGTTCGCGTCGTCGTCTCCGGTGTCGCCGTAGACGTAGGCCATCAGCGCGTTGATGAGCTCCGCGCCGGGGCGTCCGCGTTGCCCCTCCTGAGGTGCGCGGCGCGCGAAGTGGAAGGCCTCGCCGTGCCGTTCGGCCTTTCCGGCCAGGACGGCGAGGCTCAGAGCGGCCAGCCACTCGTCCGTTGTGACGGTCTCCCTGCCGCCCTCGGTGCCCCGCTCGTAACTCATCCCGAAGTTCACGTAGTCGAGGAAGACCTGGAAGTCGTCGTACGGGAAGTACGCCGCGTACGAGATGCTGCCGACCGCGGCTTCGGCCGCGTCGGACAGGACCGCCCTGGCCTCGGGAGTGCCGAGGTCGGGAATCTCCACGGACAGCGCGCCGAGGTAGTCGAGGAACTCCTCCGACAGCAGCCACCAGTCGTAGACGCCCATCCGGCCCGCCTTCGACATGGTCCGAACCCGCGAACCGATCCGGTTGACGAAGTCCTCGCGGGCCGCGACCAGTGCGGCCTCACCGACCCGATGCCGTTCCCAACGCACGTCCGCCGCCCCCGCGTTCACGTCGCTTCACCGTACACATGTCCACGGCTCAGCCTACGGCCCGCGTTCGATGCCGCCGTGCCGGTTCAGCCGCTGCCTCCGAGTTCGAACAGCAGCCACAGGAACGCGCCCAACAGGTGGCCTCCGGCGAGGTAGACGAACAGGCGGACACCCAGCGCCTTCGGGAAGCCGTCCTCCTGGCTCGACTTCGCGGTGGGTCGCGCGGGCAGCGCGGTTGCGGTGGCTGGGTCCGCACCGGCTGTCGCGGGCAGAGACGCTGGCGAACCGGTGAGCGCTTCCCCCGGCGTCTCGCCCTTCACTTCTCGGTCCGTCCCGTCGTGCACGGCGGTTGTCACTTTCTCTCGCGAGCGCATGCGCGTTCAGCCCTCCATGTGCCTCTAGGTATGGGCCCGTTCGGCTCGCGGGCTTACCGGCCGTGCCGGTCGTTCCGGTTGCTCCGGTTGCTCCGGTTACACCGGTGGTTCCCGTCGTTCCGGTCGGACGCGTCACTCACAAACCTGGGGTCGGTCCGGCTCCGCCCAGGCACACGTTCGTCGCCGCGCTGCGCAGCAAGGTGTGGACGAAGAGCATCTCGGCGCTGTGGCCGCCGAGTGCGGCGATGCGGTGGGGCACGAGCGAGTCGAAGTGCGCCGAGTCTCCGGGGGCGAGCGTGTAGGAGCGTTCGCCCAGGGCGAGTGCCAGGGTGCCCGAGAGGACGTACAGCCATTCCTCGCCCGGGTGCACCCGCACCAGGTCGCCCTCCACGCGCGGCGGGACGGTCACCCGCAGGGCTTGAAGAGCCCGGGACGGATTGCCCGCGGCCCGGTAGACCCAGCCTCCGGCCGGGACGGCTTCGGCTTCGCCTCCGCGTACCACCGGTTCCGATTCCGCCCCCGTCTCGCCGAGCAGATCGGACACCGTCGTACCGTAGAGGCGGGCGAGGGCCAGTAGTACGGGCAGGGACGGCTGGCGCCGACCCGTCTCCAGGCGGGAGAGGTGGGCCGGAGAGAGACCGGCCCGGGCCGCGGCGGATTCCAGCGTGAGCCGTGCCACGCGGCGGTGCTCACGAAGCTGCGCGGCCACAGCGTTCAGGGCACCGGCCCCGTCGGATGCGTGGTCCATGCGTCCATGAAAGCCGCCGGTGACAGACAGGGCAAAAGTTTTGCCTCAGAGGCAAAATCCCGGGTGCTCGTCCGGTGCTCGTCCACGGATGGGCTGTGTTCGACCTGCCGGGTTTCCGGGCGCGGCACGATACGACTCCGCCATCCGGCGCCCGTCTGTGGGCCGGACGAGTGGCGGGCAGCGTGACGCGGACGGGATCGACTCGTTGGTCCGCCGATGAGGACAACGCACACCGACCCCCAACTCCCGTACGCGCGCGACCGTATTGAGCGGGGCAACGGCACCGGACCGAACCCGCCTCGTCGTGCGCCGTCCCGTCGTAGCTCGGCAGCGCGTCGACCCGGCGGATCCACCAGGCCCTGCCCGAGCAGGCCGCCCTTCGGCAGGCCTCCCGGTCCGGGCAGGCACCTTCCGCGCGGTCTTCCCGCCCACGGGGCGCCGACGCCATGTACCTCCGAAGGGCGCGCGCGGTGCACGGGCGCCGCCACGGCCTCCGGTCCGGCGAGCGTGCGGGGGGCCGAGCGATGACCGGGCGGGGACGGGGCGAGACGGAGCACGAGCGGGCGGTCCACGATGAGCCGCCGCGCTCCGGGAAAAGGCCCGGCGATCGGTTGGGCGGCGGAACGGGGCCGGACGAGCAGTCGGGCGGTGGAACGAGGCCGGACGAGCGGCCGCTCGCGGAGCGGCGCGGCGGCCGAACCGCGCGGCGGGTGCTGGAGCCGGGCGCGGTCCGGGAGGAGATCGACACCCTCAGTCACCGCGGGTACGCGTTCAGCCGACGGACGCTGACGTACACCCCGCCGCTGGTGCCGGGGCAGGCGCTGGATTCCCCGCGTCCCGTCGAGCCGCTGCTGGTGCTGGGCGGCGCGTTCCAGGACATGTACTCCTGGCGGCGGCACGAACCGGCGCTGCTCGCCGCGTGCGGCACCGTCGTCACGCTGGACCTGCCCGGCTGGGGGCGCGCCGACGCCCTGCCGCCCCATCACGGCGTCGACTTCCTCGCGCATGCGGTGCGCGAGGCCATGTGCCGGGCGGGGCACCGGCGTTACCACGTACTGGCCGCCTCGCACGGTGCTCTCATCGGTCACCGGCTCGCGCAGCTCTGTGACGAGGGGACGATCGCCTCGCTCGCGCTGACCGGTGCCCGCTCCCCGCGGCCCGCCGAGGACCACGAGATCAAGGAGCTCGGCGCGCTCATCGCGCTTCTCGAGGCGGGACGTATCCGCGAGTTCGCCGTGCGCACGGTCGACAGCCTCTCCGATCCCGCGCCCCCGCACCGCATCCACCGGCACGCCGCCGTGCGTTACCTGCTCACCGGCGAGCTCTCCCGGACACCGGCCGCCGAGCACGCCAAGATCGTCACCAATCTCCAACGTCTCACCGCCACCACACTGTTCTACGACGATCCCCTGCCACGTACGCCCACGCTCGTGTTCACCGGGGAGCACGACACCCTGACCCCGGTCGCGGACGCCCGTGCCCTCGCCTCGCACTACCCTCAGGGCCGCTGGACCACCATCCCCGGCACCGACCACATCGCCCACCTCCAGCGCGACGACGAGTACACGCGTCTGGTCGCCGAGCACCTCCGGCACGTGGCGCCCTCGAACGAGAACGAAGACGAAGGCGAGAGCGAGGGCGCGGGCAGCGGTGTCGGGCCGGTGCCCACGCTCCCGGCGAGCAGGGGCTCAGGCCCGGCGGCGACCGCCGTGCGCTGATCGTGGGCGGGGATGCGGGCGACTCCCCCGGGCTGTCGCCCGGCGTCGGCGCGCCCGCCGAGCAGCGGACGGGGCCGGGCGCGCGGGGGGCGCGGCGCCGGGTCACGACCGGGACCAGGAACCCATCACCATCAACGTCTTGGTACCGGTGACCTGCCCCGCGCTGCGGAGTCCGTCGATGACCTGCTGCAGATGGGCGATGTCGCGGACGCGGACCTGGACCAGAGCATCGGGGTCGCCCGCGATGGTGAACACGGCTTGGACTTCGGGGACTTTGTAGGCCGAGCGCACGATCTCGCCCACCCGGGTCGTGCCCGCGAAGCGGAGTTCGACGAAGGCCTCGATGCCCCAGCCGAGTTTGCCGTGGTCGACCTGGACCGTGAAGCCGGTGATCACGCCGGTCTCGCGCAGCCGGTCCACCCGGCGTTTGACGGCGGCCACCGAGAGCCCCACCACGGCGGACATTTCGGAGAAGGTGCGGCGTCCGTCCTCGCGCAGCAGGCGCAGCAGGTGGTGGTCTATGTCGTCGATCTCGGGCACGGCGGGACCCTTCGGAGTGCACTGGGGAGCACAAAGAATTGTAGGGACGAGATCTCTTTGGAGAAATTGCTTGCGTGTTTCCCCCTTTCGGGTTCCCGATACTTGTGTCTTGGCCGGTGGTGTTGCTGTGCTGGCGGTCTTCCCCGCCCCGTTGCCCGGCCGCTCGGCGCGAGCGGCGTGCTGCTCACCGTCGGCCCAGATCCGTGAGGACACCCGCGATGACCATCACCGACGCCGAACAGGCGACCCTCGCCATCGAGTTGAAGCCGTCCGCCGATCCGCTGCCCGCCGCCGCTCGCGAGGCGCGTCTCGCCGATCCGGGTTTCGGCCGGTACTTCACCGATCACATGGTGTCCGTCCGGTGGACCAAGGACCGGGGCTGGCACGACGCGGAACTCGTCCCGTACGGGCCGCTGGCGATCGACCCGGCGAACATGACCCTGCACTACGCGCAGTCGGTCTTCGAAGGGCTCAAGGCCTACCGCCGCGTGGACGGTTCCCTGGCGACCTTCCGCCCGTACGCCAACGCCGCTCGCCTGCGGTCCTCCGCGCGCCGTCTTGCCATGCCGGAGCTGCCGGAGGAGACGTTCGTCGCGAGTGTCGAAGCCTTGGTGCGCCAGGACAGTGCGTGGGTGCCCACGCGGGCCGAACAGAGCCTGTATCTGCGGCCGTTCATCTTCGCGACCGAGGTCGGCCTCGGTGTCCGGCCCGCCAACGAGTTCCGCTACCTGCTCATCGCCTCGCCCGCGGGCGGCTACTTCGCGGGCGGGGTCAAGCCGGTGTCGGTGTGGCTGTCCGAGGAGTACGTACGGGCCGCGCCCGGCGGCACCGGGGCCGCCAAGTGCGCCGGGAACTACGCCGCGTCCCTGGTCGCCCAGGCCCAGGCGATCGAGCAGGGCTGCGACCAGGTGGTCTGGCTCGATGCCCTGGAGCGCCGCTGGATCGAGGAGATGGGCGGCATGAACCTGTACTTCGTGTTCGGGTCGGGTGCGGACGCGAAGATCGTCACGCCCGAGCTGTCGGGTTCGCTGCTGCCCGGCATCACCCGTGCCTCGCTGCTCACCCTCGCCACGGAGCTGGGCTACGCCACCGAGGAACGGCGGATCTCGGTCGAGGAGTGGCAGCGCGCCAGTGCGGACGGTTCCCTCACCGAGGTGTTCGCCTGCGGGACCGCCGCGGTCGTCACCCCCGTCGGCTCGGTGCGCTCCACCCGCGCCGACTGGACCGTGGGCGACGGCGGGCCCGGCCCGGTCACCATGCGCCTGCGCAGCGCCCTGCTCGACCTCCAGACCGGAAAGGCCCCGGACCCGCACGGCTGGATGCACACGATCATGGACGCCGCTCCGGAGAGCTGACCACCGGCCGAGGTGAGGGCCCGCTCTCCGCCGGGATGGCGTGTCGGCTGGTGCCGACACGCTTGACGGCTAGGGTGGCCGTCGCGGGCCAGGGGCGGCCCACAGACGAGCGTTTCCGCCGAGGCGGAATCGCAGGAGTCCAAAGGTGGGATGCCCGGTCC
Source organism: Streptomyces sp. NA04227 (assembly GCF_013364195.1). Taxonomy (NCBI): domain Bacteria; kingdom Bacillati; phylum Actinomycetota; class Actinomycetes; order Kitasatosporales; family Streptomycetaceae; genus Streptomyces; species Streptomyces sp. NA04227. The sequence goes on from NZ_CP054918.1 coordinate 74,573, forward strand.
CCCTCGCCTATCGGCATCCGTGCGGTCTGACTCTTCTCCTTTCAGACTGCCTACCCGAGGTCGCAGCCGACGGGAGCACCATGCCGCACACGGCCGACAAGCGGATCCTGAGCGAGATCAGGAGCCTGCTGTGGCTCTCCGACCTGGAACCGCTGAACTCCAAGTCCGTGCTCAGCGCCTGGCTTGAGGCCGTGCGCCGCGAAGCTCCCGCCTGCGTGCGGCTGCTCGAGATCCGCCTCGGACGCCTGGACACCGGGTTCGCCGACAGGGCCGTCGCCGGAACCCCGATCCCTTTGCTGCGCGGAGGTGATCCCGGCACCGCCGTCCGGGCCATGGCCGATGCCTTGGAGACGGACTGCCCGCGCGTGCGCACTGGCCCCGACAGCACGCCGTTCCACGACCGACAGGGCCGGTGAACGACCACGTGCCCAAGCACAGCGGACAAGCCGACGCGGTCGTCATCGGCGGCGGAGCAGCCGGACTCTCTCTGGCGCACTGGCTCACCAAGACCGGTACCACGGCCGTAACGGTCGTTGAGGCCCAAGACGGCCCGCTGCGGCCGGCGAAGCGCACCTGGTGCTACTGGAACGCCGGCCCCGACGACTACGAGGAGGCCGTCGTCGCTTCCTGGTCGAGGCTGCGGATCACGGGAGCAGACGGTGCGGTCGTCACCTGCGAACCAGCGCCGCTGCGCTACCACATGCTGCGGTCGGCTCCCTTCGAGGAATGGGTCCGCTCCCGGCTGACGCAGTACCCCGCCACACGCATCGTCCGCGCCACGGCGCACGCCGCGGACAACGTGCCGGGCGGGGCAGAGGTCCACTGCACGACCGCGGACGGGCGCGGGCTCACCCTGCGCGGACGGTATGTCTTCGACTCACGGCCCCTGCGCCGGATGCCGCCGGCCCGCACCTTGCTGCTGCAGCACTTCCGCGGCTGGTTCGTGCGCACGGCATCCCCGTGTTTCGACCCCGAGGTGGCGGACCTGATGGACTTCCGGGTGCCGCAGCCGCGCCAGGGGCTCGCCTTCGGCTACGTCCTCCCACTCGCGCCCGACCGGGCGCTGGTCGAGTACACCGAGTTCTCCCGGACTCCGCTGTCGACCGCCGCGTACGAGACAGCGCTGCGGCACTACACGACGGACGTACTGCGACTCGGCCCCCTCATCGTCGAATCCGCCGAGCAGGGCGTCATCCCCATGACCGACGCCCGCTTTGCGCGCCGGATCGGTCACTCGGTCTTCCGTATCGGGGCGGCCGGCGGCGCCACCCGTCCGGCCACCGGCTACACCTTCGCCGCCATCCAGCGCCAGAGCCGTGCGATCGCCGCCGCGCTAGGCACCGGCGGCGAGATCGTGCCCCGGCCTCACGGACGCCGGGCGCTGGCCATGGACGCGGTACTGCTGCGGGCGCTCGACACCGGACGGATCGACGGCCCGCGCTTCTTCACCGACCTCTTCGCCCGGACCCCGATGGAGCGGCTGCTGCGCTTTCTCGACGGCCGGACCACACCGTGGGAGGAGTTCGGCATCGGCCTGCGCACCCCCGTCGGCCCCATGCTCCGGACCGTTGCCGAACTGCCGTTCCTGCCCCGCCGCCCGGCACGGGCAGCGGACATCGCCATCCGACCCGAAGAGAGCCTGCGATGACGCTACTGCGGGACCATGACCTCGCGCGCGCCTTCGACCACGCGTCACAAACCTACGACCGCCTCACGGCCATGAATCCGGGCTACCGCGCCGACCTGCTGCGCTCGGCGCGCCGGCTCCGACTGCCGCGCGGCGGAGCCGGCCTGCGCCTGCTGGACCTCGGCTGCGGCACGGGAGCTTCCACCAGGGCCTTGTTGAAAGCCGCACCGTACGCACACATCACCGCCGTCGACGCCTCGTCGGGGATGCTGGAACGCGCACTCACCAAGCCGTGGCCCGCGCGGGTCCGGTTCCTGCATCTGACCGCGGAGGAACTTCACACGAGCGGCCAAGGGCCCTTCGACGCCGTCCTCGCCGCGTACCTCTTCCGCAACGTCACCGACCCGGACGCCGTCCTCGCCTCCGTGCGGGCGCTGCTGCTGCCCGGCGGGCGCCTGGCCGTCCACGAGTACAGCCTCAGCGGCTCCCGGGCCCACCGGACTCTGTGGAACGCCGTATGCCGTGGTGTGATCATCCCGGCGGGCACCCTGACCGGTGACCGCGACCTCTACCACCATCTGAGGCGCAGCGTGCTCGCGTTCGACACCGCCCCCGCTTTCGCGTCCCGGCTCACCCGGGCCGGTTTCGCCGACGTTCGCACGATCCCTGTCGCCGGATGGCAGACCGGCATCGTCCACACCTTCCTCGGCCACAGCGGCTCCCCGTCCGCTAAGGCGGCGGTCTCATGAACGCGTCCCCCCACGAGAACGTCGCACGCCGTGGCAGGGACCGGAAGGCGGAGAAGATCATGCCCGCGCGGGGCCGTGGCCGCTTCACCGGCGACGCGCCCAGTACGGCCGTGATCGGCGGCGGCATCGCCGGCCTCGCCGCGGCGACAGGACTGGCCGAACGCGGCGTACGCGTCACCCTCTACGAACGTGAGGCCTCGCTCGGAGGCCGCCTCGCCGGATGGCGCACCCGCCTCACGGACGGCTCCGAGGCCACCATGAGCCGAGGCTTCCACGCCTTCTTCCGCCAGTACTACAACCTGCGCGGCCTGCTGCGACGCACCGATCCGACGCTTTCGCGCCTCGTAGCTCTTCCCGACTACCCCCTGCGCCACAGCAACGGACTGACCGACAGCTTCGCCCGCGTACCTCGTACACCGCCCTGGAGCGCGCTCGGCTTCGTCTTCCTGAGCCCGACATTCGGATGGCGCGACCTGGCCTCCATGGACCCACGCGCCGCGCTGCCCCTGTTCGACGTACAGGTGCCCGAAGTCCACGAACGCTTCGACGCGCTCAGTGCGACGGACCTCCTCGCACGTATCCGGTTTCCCGAAGCCGCCCACCACCTCGCGTTCGAGGTCTTCTCCCGCAGCTTCTTCGCCGACCCGCGCGAACTGTCCGCCGCCGAACTGCTGCTGATGTTCCACATCTACTTCCTCGGCTCGTCCGAAGGGCTCCTCTTCGACGTCCCACGCGAACCCTTCCCGCAAGCCCTGTGGCAGCCGCTCGGCGACTACCTGGAACGGCTCGGTGTCGACATCCGCACCGGCACGCCCGTCCACGGCGTCCGGCCCATCGACGACGGCGATCTCGAGGTCGAGACCGACACGAGGGCCGAGCGCCACCAGGCGGCGGTCCTCGCCCTCGACGTACCCGGTCTTCGCCGGGTCGTGGCCGCCTCACCCGGTCTCGGCAACGCCGCTTGGCGCGGCGACATCGCCGGCCTGCGCACCGCACCGCCGTTCCTCGTCTCACGGCTCTGGCTCGACCGCGCCGTACGTGAGGATCGTGCCGGTTTCCTCGGCACCAGCGGTTTCGGAGACCTGGACAACGTCAGCGTCCTCGACCGCTGGGAGGGCGAAGCGGCCCGCTGGGCAGCGCGCACCGGCGGCTCGGTGGTGGAACTGCACGCCTACGCCGTCGAGGAGCGCGCGGAGCCGAAGAAGGTTCAGGAAAGGCTGATCGCCCAGCTGCACTCGGTGTACCCGGAGACACGGGACGCCCGGATCGTCGATGCCCGCCACGAATGGCGGGCCGACTGCCCGTTGTTCCCCGTCGGCGGCTACGACCGCCGTCCGTCCGTACGAACTCCTCACCCGCGCGTGATGGTCGCGGGCGATCTGGTCCGCACCGGTCTTCCCGTGGCTCTGATGGAACGTGCCGCGACCTCGGGCTTTGTGGCGGCCAACGCCCTGCTCGCCGCCTGGAGAGTGCGCGGACAGGTGCTGTGGACGGTTCCGCGTGCCGGCCGCTCGTGGGCCCTGCGCGCCCTCGCCAATCTGGCCGATCGCGGCTGAATCACCCCGTTCCAGGGGGCCTTCGGCCGGGGAAGCGGCCGGTGCCGCGCAGGGACCAGCGGCGTTCGGCGTAGGCCAGGTCGTCGCGCCACAGCCGGCCGGCCGCTTGGCGCATCAGCGGGCGCAGCAGCGGGGCGGCGGCACGCGCCAGAGCGAAGCCGCGTCGCTCCGAAGCCGCTACGACGGCCTCGACGACGGCGGTCCGGGGGCTTGCGTCGCCTCGCGGCGTCAGGGGGGTGGCGTGGGTCTCCACCACCGAGGTGGCTCCTTCACCCTCGGTGATGCGCATGACGACCGTTCGGGGCTCGGGGGCGGTGAACTCGGCCCGCACGGGCACCACCAGGCGGCCCGCGACCCGGAACGAGACGTCGACGGCGAAGGCGTCGTCGAGCTCGCCCCGCGGAGTCCGCACCACGCGCAGGTCGACGAACGAGTACGGGTGGAACCAGGAGCCGTGCCAGGGGTCGAGCCGGTTGGCGACCACGTCCCGCGGCTCGCACTGCCCGACCGCCGTGAAGACCGCGTCCACCCCACTGCCTGGGGGCGGCCGGGCGGGCACGACCGGGCGCTCCAGCGGCTCCTCGCCGCCGAACTCGTCGAGGCGAACCCACACCAGCACCCCGTCGTCCTGGACGGGATACGGATCCCATCCGGCGAACGCGCTGCCGTCCAGAGCCAGTCCGTGCCAGTGGCACACCAGGGCGCCGCACACCACCCTGCTGTCCCGCAGCGGAGCTCCCAGGTGCGGGCAGGCGCCCGGACCTGCCCGCAGCTCACCGCCTTCCGTGCGCCACCACACCACCTCCACTCCGCCTACCGTCCCCCCGCGGGGGCCTTTGCCGGCGACGACATCCCGGGAGGCGCCGACGACGAACCAGTTGCCCGAGGGCCGTGCCTCGGCGCGTTCGAGCGCTTCGTCGATCAGTGCCGGCTTCGCCTGCTGCCAGGTCGGTGTCTGGGCCGCCCAGCCCGGTCCCCGGCGCACCCTCAAGGGGGACGTCCAGCGCGCCTTGTCCGCTCCCCGCGTCATCGGTCCGATCCCTCCCTGCCGGCCACTGCCCCGCGCACCGTTGGCGGCGGGCAGGGCGGCCGGGGGCATACGCGGGCGGCCAGGACGCGTGCGACTCCGGCCGCGGCTGTGCGCGCCCGGCGCCGACGCGCCACCACCGAGCGGCGGTGCAGCACGGCGTAGTCGTCGGCCGCGATGGCGTCGAGAATGCCCTGGTAGAGGAGGTACGCGGTACGGATGCACGGCCTTGTCCGCGGATCGAGTATGGCGATTCCGGGCTCCGCTTCCCGGTACACGCCCCTGATCATGGCCTCCGCGGCGATGAAGGCCGCACGGATACGCGGGTCGCGGCGCCCGGTGCGGCGGCTCCACTCGAGCAGCGGCCGGTCAACGCCGTGCGCGGCGAGCAGGTCCGCGGCCAGGTAGACGCGACCACGGTCCAGGTCCTCGCCCACGTCGCGGAGAAAATTGGTGAGTTGGAACGCCTCGCCGAGAGCCGCCGCGTGCGGGGCCGCCTCCTCACGGGGGACGACCGTCCCGAGCACGGGAAGCATCTGCAGCCCGATCACCGCGGCCGAACCGTGCATGTAGGCGCGCAGGTGCGCGTGCGTCGGATAGTCCGTGACGCTCAGGTCACTGCGCATGGAGGCCATGAAGTCGGCGAAGAGCTGTGGGTCGATCGCGTAACGCTCTGCCGTGTCCGCCACAGCTTTGACCACCGGCTCGTTGCCGCGGCCCGTACGAAGACCCTGCGCGAGGTCGCTCTCCAGCAGCCGCAGCAGGCGGTCACGCTGCTCAGCCGGCTGCCGGCGGTCGAGGTCGTCGACGATGTCGTCGGCCCATCGGGCGAAGCCGTACAGCGCGTGCACGGCGCAGCGGCGCTCTACCGGCATCAGACGTGTGGCCAGGAAGTACGTCCTGCCGTGGCGGGCATTGAGCAGTCGGCACTGGGTGTAGGCCGCGCGCAGGTCAGGGTCGGTGACGCCGGCGGCGTCCAGCTCACGACGGGTCATCGCACGCTGCTTTCACGGACGGGACAGCGCTCGGCACGCGCTCCGGGCAACGCCTGGAATGCGTGTGAACGCGGGGGCCGGTAATGCGGGCGGCGGCCAGCTTGCCGCTGATGAGCACGGTCGGCACCCCCACTCCAGGCGCCGTGCCGCAGCCCGCGAGGACGACGTTGTCGTATCCCCGCACCAGGTTGCGGGGCCGGAACGGGCCGGTCTGCGCGAACGTGTGCGAGACGGAGAACGGCGTCCCCGCCGCATGACCTTGCGACGTCCAGTCCGCCGGCGTCATCAGCCTCTCTGCCTCGATGCTGTCCCCCAACCCGTGCAAGCCGCGCCGCTCCAGTTCGGAGACGAGACGGTCCCGGTAACGCGGTCCGAGTTCGTGCCAGGCTCCGGCCGTGGGACCTGCGGTGGTGTTCGGGCACGGCGCCAGGACGTAGTGCAGGTGCCTGCCCGGCGGCGCCAGTTGCGGGTCGTGCGAGGTGGGGCGGGTGATCAGCAGCGAGGGATCGCTCATCAACTCGCCCGTACGCGTCAGCTCATCGAAAGTCCGCTCCCATGCCGCGCCGAAGGAGAGCGTGTGATGCGCGAGCCCCGTCCAGGTGCGGTCCGTACCGGCGTGCAGGACCACGGCGGACGGGGAATGACGCAGCCTCACCGGCCGCCGGGGCTCGCGCCCCAGCAGACGGTGCACGACCGGCAGGTCGGGCGTCAGGACCACCGCGTCACAGGCGATGCGTTCACCCGACGCCGTCCGCACGGCCGTAACGCGTGCGGACGACTGCTCCAGTGCCGTCACTTCGGCCGACCAGTGGAAGCGGGCCCCGGCGTCTTCCGCCGCGTCAGCCATGGCCCGGGGCAGGGCATGCATGCCACCGCGGGGGAAGAAGACGCCGGCGACCGTGTCCATGTAGGCAATGACGGCGTAGGCGGCGAGCGCGCGGGCGGGGGCCACGCCCGCGTACAGCGACTGGAAGGAGAACACCCTCCGCAGCCGGGGGTCCGTGAGGAACCTGCCGATATGCCGATCCAGTCTCCCAAAGCCGCCGAGGGCGGCCAGCCGGGCGAGATCCGGATGCAGGAGCTGGAGGGGTGAGTCGAAGTTCGTGTCGATGAAGCGCCGCATCTGCGCCCGGTAGAGCCGCTCGAGCCAGGACCGCAGCCGACGGTATCCGGCGGCTTCGGCAGCTCCGGCGAAACGCCGCACCTCCGCCTCCATCGCCTCCGCGTCGGTGTGCACGTCGACATGGCTGCCGTCGGCGAACCGGGCCCGGTAGGCCGGGTGCAGCGCGATCAGTTCCACACGCCGGTACAGGCTGTCGCCGACGGCGGCGAAGGCCTCGTCCGCCAGGTGCGGCATGGTCAGGACGGTGGGCCCGGTGTCGAGCCGGTAGCCGCCCAGGTCGAGCCTGCCCGCACGGCCGCCGGGGCCGGCGTCCCGTTCGACGACAGTCACCCGGCGGCCCGCGCCGAGGAGATGCAGCGCGGCGGCGAGCCCCGAGAGGCCGGCACCGACGACCACGACGTGCTCGGTCGTCCCCGGGACGGTCTTCACGCGTCGTCCTCCTCTCTCCGGGCGGCGGCCCGCAGCGCATGGGTGGTGCGGGTGTCGGCCCCGCCCGGGCACACGCCCGGGACGAGTGGTCGTTCCACGGTGCAGAGCGCGCTCTTCATGGACACCCCTTCGGTCCCGTTTCCGTGCGTCTTGAGCCACTTCGGACTTCGGCCCGTGCACGGATGCGGTCATTCCTGCCCGGTGCGCTGTCTCCTTGCGGCGCGGCTCACCCCGACGGCTCACACGAGGCGTCCGGAGCGGTCGGTCGCCGCGTGCCCGCTCCTGGCGGCACAGGGGCAGGCGTACTCTCCGGCCCGGCCCTCGAATGCAGCGAGTCGGCACCCTCGCTCGGTCAGTTGTCGGCCGGGCCGGTGTGCCCGAGGTCCGCCCGGCCACCGGCTCCGAGAAGCCCAGTGGCTACGAAGGGCTCGCTCGAAGCGAGCCGCGGGAGTTCCCGCCGCGAGAGCATCGTGACCACAGGCGGCATCGCGGCACGCACGAACTGGGCGGCACGCAGCCAGGAGGGCACGTAGACGGTCGGTCGCCGCCGTTCGATCACCGAGACCAGCCGCCCGGCGACGTGCGCGGCCGGGTACACCTTGCGGGCGGGAGGCGGCATGTGACCGCGCAGTTCGCGCAGGACCGGATGCTCGTCGACGTCGCGAACCATGTCGGTGTCGGTCCAGTTGATGTAGGCGATGCCGACACCTACGTGCCGGTGGGCCAGTTCTGCGCGTAGCGAGTGGGCGAACGCCTCCACCCCGGATTTCGACGCGCAGTAGGCGCTCATCATGGGAGAGGCACCGATGGACGCCAAGGACGCGACCTGGAGAAAGTAGCCCTGGGTGTCGAGCAGTGCCGGGAGGAAGGACCGGGCGGTGACGGCGCTGCCGATCAGGTTCACCTCGATCACTCGCCGCCATGTCGCCGGGTCCGATTCCTCGAAGGGCCCGCCTTCCGCCACACCCGCATTGGCAACCACCACGGACGGGTGCCCGAGGCGTTCGCGGACCTCCGCGGCGGTTCGGGCCATCCCGGCGTCGTCGGTGACGTCGACCTCCCAGCACCACGACTCGCCCGGCAGGGAGTCGCGGACCTGGGCCAGTGTCTGTTCCTCCCGGCCCAGCAGCGCCACTTTCGCGCCCCGGTCGGACAGCTGTCTGGCCATGGCCTCACCCAGGCCACGGGCAGCTCCCGTCACAACAGCCGTCCTGCCGCGCAGCGGGCTCGTCCCACATGACATCGAACGCCTCCTTGGTCGGGCTCCGCCCTTGGCCACGGTAGGCCGGAGCGAAGGAACCGGCCCGGCACGCACCACATGTCGCTACACGTACACATCGCCGCGCTCTGCTGGATCGTTCGGCTCACGCCGGCGGGCCGGCCCCGTCGGAAGGCGACCTGACGGACTTCGTCGCCGTCTGGGGTCCGCGGGGCACCGGGGGGACCCGGGCGGAAGTAGCGTCCCAAGGGCCGGGAGTTCCGGAGGAGGAACCGTCAATGGCGCAGATCACACAAGAAAGGGGGGATCTGGGCGATTACGAGTGGCTTGCGCCCTATGAGGTTGGTTCGGGGAGGGCTTAGTGTGGACGAGCGTCGCACGCGTGTACCGGTACCCAGTCGCCTCGGCACTGTTGCCGGACCCGGACCGCCGAAGGCCGGAACAGCGCGGCCCGCGCACCCCGTTCGCCTCCCGGACGGAGCCGATGGCATCCTTTGACCGCTTGAACGTGGTGGCTTGGTGGTCCGGTGGACCGCCGACAGTGAGGGACAGAATCGACGAGCCGTACGCAGCCGTCCGTGACTTCCCAAACGGCTGCCCTCACGTGCTGTCCCCCTCACAGAAGGTCACGAACATGCTGGTTGACGCCGCCGCCGACATCATCACCGCCGACGCCGACGCCGCAGCCGCCGAAGTGGAACGCTTCCTCCTCGGCGACTCGTTTCCCTGCCTGGCCGGTCGCTCGGCCTGGCGGCGCGGCGGCATCAGCCATCATCACTACACCTGGCTCGGGGACGACGATGCCGCCCGCCGGATGACCGCGGATCTGCACACCTACGTCGAGACCACGGACTGGCAGGCGAAGCCCTTCACCAGCTTCATCGCCACGTTCTCCGGTCCCCTCGACATCCCGGACACCGAGTTCGAGGACCGGATGTGGGAGCACCTGCAAGCGATCCACGACCACGACCACCTCACGCACCGCTGGGCCGAGGGATACCGCTCCGACCCGAACGAGCGGGGCTTCGCGTTCAGCGTCGCCGGGCACCCGTTCTTCGTCATCGGTCTGCACGAGACCCACAGCCGGATCGGCCGCCGTCCTCCGTTCCCGATGCTCGCGTTCAACTCGCACGCGCAGTTCGACCGGATAAAGGAGGCCGGGCAGTGGGAGCGGCTCCAGGAGAAGATACGTAAGCAGGACATCGCGCTGTCGGGGGACATCAACCCCAACCTCGTCGAGTACGAGCAGCTTTCGGAGGCCCGCCGCTACTCGGGCCGCCGCAAGCCCGCCGACTGGGGCTGTCCGTTCTCCGCTCGCGTCTGAGTCGTCACCTTCGGTTCCCGAACCCGAGGTATGCGCAGGGCCTCCTCGTCCGGCTGATCGCCGGAGGTGGAGGCCCTTGCCGCACTCGGCGCGAGGCCGCCGCGCAGCCGCCTCGCGCCGAGCAGGGCGATCACCAGGGCGGTCGCGGCGAGGGCGGTCGGCAGGCGGTACGCGGTGTCGGGGCCGCAGTGTTCCACCGACCAGCCCGCTGCCGTGCCGCCCAGGGAGATGCCCGCGAGCAGACCGGTGACGGCGAGGGTCATGCCCTCGTTCAGCTGGGAGCGCGGGACCAGTTCCTGAACCAGCGACATGCCGGTGATCATGGTCGGTGAGGTGGCCATCCCGGCGAGGAACATCAGCGCGCACAGCGGGCCGATGTCCCCGGCGAGGTTCAGTGGCGACATCAGTACCGCCATGCCCGCGACCCCGGCCACGAAGCGGGCGGTGTGGCCGCCCCGTAGCGGCAGCATGCCGAACAGGACACCGGACAGGGCGGACCCTACGGCCTGGAGGGCGAGGACTACTCCGGCGCTCGCGCCGTGGCCGAGCGACTCGGTGTACGCGACGGTGGCCAGCTCCAGGGAGCCGAACACGGCACCGACGAAGACGAACACCAGCATCATGATCCGTACGCCGCCGCTGCGGAACGGGGAGCGTGCGCCGAACCCCTCGGCCGGGCGCACCGGCGGCTGCGTGCCGCGCTGCGCGGCGAACAGCACGGTGCCGACCAGGGTGAGGACCAACGCCGTGATCCGTCCCGCCTCCGGAGCCACCGCGGTGCACAGGGCGATCGCGAGAATCGGTCCGAGGATGAATCCCAGCTCGTCCAGGACCTGTTCGAAGGAGTTGGCGACGTGCATGGCGTCGGGGTCGCCGTCGAAGATCTCGCTCCAGCGGGCCCGGGCCATGCCGCCGATGTTGGGCGCGGTGGCGGACAGGACACCGGTGACGAACAGGGTCCAGGTCGGTGCACCGGCCGCCGCGCAGGCGACCAGCGCACCGGACAGTGCGAACGACCAGAGTGCGGCGGGGACGGCCACCTTCGCCTGGCCGTGGCGGTCCACGAGCCTGCCGAGCAGCGGCATGGTGACCAGCGTGGTGGCCAGTGAGGCCCCGGCCACCAGCCCGGCCAGCGCGTAGGAGTCACGGAGCGAGGCGATCATGACGACCGTGCTCACCCCGGTCATGGCCAGCGCGAGCCGGGCCAGGAATCCGGCGGCGGTGAAGGCGCCCGCGCCCTTTACGGAGAACAGCCTGCGGTACGAGAGGGGCAAGGATTCTCCGAAACGGTGGGTGCTGCCGGGGTCACCGGGATGGTGTCAGGGCCGCGGCCTCGGTCGCCAACTGTTTGATGCGGGCCCAGTCCCCGCTCTCCAGGGCGTCGGCGGGGGCGAGCCAGGACCCGCCGACGCAGCCGACGTTGGGCAGGGCGAGGTACTTCGGGGCGCCGGCGGGGGTGATCCCGCCCGTGGGGCAGAAGCGGACCTGCGGCAGCGGGCCCGCGATCGACTTGAGGTAGTCGGCGCCGCCCGCGGCCTCGGCGGGGAAGAACTTCATCTCGTGGATGCCGCGTTCGAGCAGTGTGAGGACCTCCGAGACGGTGGCGACGCCGGGCAGGAAGGGGATGCCGGAGTCGGTCATCGCGTACATCAGGCGCGGGGTGCAGCCGGGGCTGACCAGGAACCGGGCGCCGGCCGCGACCGCTTCGTTGACCTGGCGGGGCGTGGTCAGGGTGCCGACGCCGACGGCCATCTCGGGGACTTCCTCGGCGATGCGGCGTACGCCTTCGAGGGCGGCCTCGGACCGCAGGGTGATCTCGATGGTGCGGATGCCGCCCGCGGCCAGGGCCTGGGCGAGCGGGACGGCGTGCGCGGCGTCGCGCAGGACCACCACGGGGATGACGGGCGAGAGGTCGAGCGGGCTGGTGGTCGCAGGCGTCATGCGGGGGTCAGAGCTCCCTGGTGTCTGAGGTGGCGGGCGAGCCAGGCCGTGGCGCCGAGGAGTGCGGGCGCGGGCGCGGTGATCAGTTCGGTGGCGATGGCGGTCACGTACGGCGTCATGGGCGACTTGTTCTCGAAGCGGCGGCGGAAGTCGCTGCGCAGGAGGACGTCGGTCATGGCGGGGAGGATTCCGCCGCCGAGGAGGAGGCCGCCGCGGGCGCCGAGGGTGAGGGCCACGTTTCCGGCGAAGGCGCCGAGCAGGGCGCAGAACATGTCCAGTGCCTCGGCGCAGAGCGGGTCGGTGCCGTCCTGGCCGCGGCGGCAGATCTCCTCGGGGCGCAGGGCCTCGGCGCCGGTTCCCTCCAGCACGCTCAAGTAGCGGTACAGGCGGGCCAGTCCGGGTCCGGAGAGCAGGTACTCGGCGCCGACGCCGCCCAGTTCGGCCTTGAGCAGGGCCATGACGTCGGCCTCGCGTGGCGTCTCGGCGGGCAGGGTGACGTGCCCGCCTTCGCCGGTGGCCGGGATCCAGCCGTCGTCGGTGGGCAGGAGTCCGGCGACGCCGAGTCCGGTGCCGGGGCCGATGACGGCCATGGGTTTGCCGGGGACGCGCCGGGCCGGGCCGATGCGGCGTACCGCCGAGTCGTCCAGGTGGGGCAGTGCCATGGCCTGGGCGCCGAAGTCGTTGATGACCTCGAAGGTGTCCATGCCCAGGCGGCGCCCGGTGTCGGCGATGGAGAAGCTCCAGGCCGCGTTGGTCAGCCGGAAGCTGTCGCCCTCGACCGGTCCGGCGACGGCGACGCAGGCCGCCTCGGGGCGTGCCGCCTGCCCGGTCACGTGGTCCAGGTAGGTCTCGGCCGCGTCGGCCAGGTCCGGGTGGTCGCCGACCCGCAGGACCTTCACGCCGCGGGGGCGGCGGGAGGCGTCGGTGACGAGTCCGAAGCGGGCGTTGGTGCCGCCGATGTCGGCGACCAGCCAAGGGTGTTGGGGGCTGGGCTCGGTCACCGCGCCTCCCCGTGGGCGAACACGCTCGCACCGCGGTCGGCGGCGCCGACGGCGGAGCGGAAGGAGGCGAAGAGTTCCCGGCCGGTGCCGGTGACCGGGGGTGCCTGCTTGGTGTCGGCCTCGCGGTTCGCCAACTCGTGGGCGTCGAGGAGGACTTCGAGCGTGCCGGTGTCGGCGTTGACCTCGATGAGGTCGCCGTCGCGCAGCCGGGCTATGGGGCCGCCCGCCGCCGCCTCGGGGGTGAGGTGGATGGCGGCCGGGATCTTGCCCGAGGCGCCGGACATCCGGCCGTCGGTGACCAGGGCGACGGCGTGGCCGCGGTCCTGGAGTACGCCCAACGCGGGTGTCAGCTTGTGGAGTTCGGGCATGCCGTTGGCGCGGGGGCCCTGGTGGCGGACGACGGCCACCAGGTCGCGGTCCAGTTCTCCGGCGGCGAAGGCGTCCAGGAACTCGCTCTGGTCGTCGAAGACGCGGGCCGGGGCGCGTACCACCCGGTGCTGTGCCTGGACGGCGGAGACCTTGATGACGGCACGGCCGAGGTTGCCGTCCAGCATCCGCAGTCCGCCGTCGGGGGCGAAGGGTTCGCCCACCGGGCGCAGCACGTTCTCGTCGAGAGAGGCCGCAGGGCCCTTGCGCCACACCAACTGGCCGTTTTCCAGGGTGGGTTCGCTGCGGTAGGACTCGGCGAGGCTGCTGCCGGTGACGGTGCGCGCATCGGGGTGGAGCAGGCCCGCGTCGAGGAGTTCGCCGATCAGGAAGGCGGTGCCGCCCGCCGCGTGGAAGTGGTTCACGTCGGCGGTGCCGTTGGGGTAGATGCGGGTCAACGAGGGGACGGCCGCGGAGAGTTCGGCGAAGTCGTCCCAGCGCAGGTCGATGCCCGCGGCGGCGGCCATGGCGACCAGGTGCAGGGTGTGGTTGGTGGAGCCGCCGGTGGCGAGCAGGGCGACGACCGCGTTGACGATCGCGCGTTCGTCGACGACTTCGCCGATCGGGGTGTACTGCCCGGCGGGCGCGGTGAGTTCGAGGATCCCACGGCCCGCGGCGCGGGTGAGCTCCCTGCGCAGTGCGGTGTCCGGGTTGACGAAGCTGGCGCCCGGCAGATGCAGACCCATGACCTCCATGAGCATCTGGTTGGAGTTCGCGGTGCCGTAGAAAGTGCAGGTGCCGGGGCTGTGGTACGAGGCGGCCTCTGCGGTGAGGAGTTCCTCGCGGCCCGCCTTGCCCTCGGCGTGGAGCTGGCGGACGCGGCTCTTCTCCGCGTTGGGCAGGCCGGAGGTCATCGGGCCCGCGGGGACGAGGACGGTCGGCAGGTGCCCGAAGGACAGGGCGCCGATGACCAGACCGGGCACGATCTTGTCGCAGACGCCGAGCAGCAGGGCGCCGTCGAACATGTCGTGGGACAGGGCGACGGCGGTCGCCATCGCGATCACGTCCCGGCTGAACAGGGACAGTTCCATCCCGGCGCGGCCCTGGGTGATGCCGTCGCACATCGCGGGCACGCCGCCCGCGAACTGGGCCACTCCCCCGGCCTCGCGGACGGCCTCCTTGAGCAGCGCGGGGTAGGTCTCCAGCGGCTGGTGCGCGGAGAGCATGTCGTTGTAGGCGGAGACGATCGCGATATTGGGTTTGACGGTGCCGCGCAGGCCGAGTTTCTCGGCGGGGCCGCAGGCGGCGAAGCCGTGCGCCAGGTTGGTGCAGCCGAGCGCGCCGCGCGCGGGTCCCTGGGAGGCGGCGGCGCGGACGCCGTCCAGGTAGGCGGCCCTGCCTCGTGCGCTGCGGTCGGTGATCCGCTGGGTCACCGCGGCGATGGTGGGGTGGAGAGTCATATCGCTTCCTCGTCGTGCCAGGTGCGGCCGTCGCGTTCGATCAGGGTGGTGGCGGCGGTGGGGCCGCTGGTGCCGGCGCTGTAGCGGCGGGGCGGTGTGCCCGAGTCCTTCCACGCGGCGAGGATCGGCTCCGCCCACGCCCAGGCGGCCTCGACCTCGTCGCGGCGCATGAACAGGGTCGGGTCACCGCGTACGACGTCCATGAGCAGTCGCTCGTAGGCGTCCGGGGTACGGGACTTGAAGGTGTCGGCGAAGCTGAGGTTGAGCGGCACGCCGCGCAGCCGTACGCCGCCGGGCCCGGGTTCCTTGGTGACCAGGTGCAGATGCATGCCCTCATTGGGCTGCAGCCGCAGGACCAGGCGGTTGGGGGCCAGGGCCTCGTCGCCGACGCCGGGAAAGATGGAGTGCGGTACGGGCCGGAACTGTACGACGATCTCGGAGGCCCGCCGGTCGAGCCGCTTGCCGGTGCGCAGGTAGAAGGGGACGCCCGCCCAGCGCCAGTTCTGCACCTCGGCCCGCAGGGCGACGAAGGTCTCGGTACGGCTGGCCGCGCCGTCGAGCTCCTGCGCGTATCCGGGTACGGCCTTGCCGTCGACGAGCCCGGCCACGTACTGGCCGCGGACGGTGTCCCGGTGCACCTCGGCGCCGGCGAGGGGGCGCAGCGCCTGGAGCACCTTGAGTTTCTCGTCGCGTACGGCGTCGGCCTCGAACCGGCTCGGCGGTTCCATGGCGACCAGGCACAGGAGTTGGAGCAGGTGGTTCTGCACCATGTCGCGCAGGGCGCCGGAGGTGTCGTAGTAGCCGACCCGCCCGCCGACGCCGATGTCCTCGCTGACGGTGATCTGTACGTGGTCGATGGAGCCGGAGTTCCACAGTGGTTCGAGAAGGGCGTTGGCGAACCGCAGGACCACGAGGTTCTGGACGGTTTCCTTGCCGAGGTAGTGGTCGATGCGGAAGATCTGTTCCTCCGCGAAGACCGCGCCGACCTCGTCGTTGATCCGGCGGGCCGAGGCGAGGTCGCGTCCGATGGGCTTTTCCAGGACGACCCGGGAGCGCTCGCCGGTCAGGCCGTTGGCCTGGAGTCCTGCGCAGACGGGGCCGAAGAGGCTCGGTGCGCAGGCGAGGTAGAAGACACGGACGCCGTCGGCCGCGTCGAGCAGGGCGGTCAGCTCGTGCCAGCCGTCGTGCTCCAGGACATCGATGGTGACGTGGTGCAGCCGGGCCGTGAAGCGGTCCACGGCGGCGGTGTTCCACGCGTTCGCGGGGACGAAGGCGCGCATCTCGGCGGCCGCCTTGTCGCGGTATCCGGCCGTGTCGAGCCCTGCCCTGGAGACGGCGATGATCCGTGCGCCGTCGGCCAGTTGGCCGTCGTTGTCGCGCAGATAGAGCGCGGGCAGCAGCTTGCGCACGGCGAGGTCGCCAGTGCCGCCGAAAACGACGATGTCGCAGTCGGGGGCGACCTGTGTCGGCATGGGTGACTCCTCGGAGCGGTGGTCCGTAGCGAGCGACACACTAGAACCACTTACGTTTCTCATCAAGCAAACTTACGTACTGAATGTTCATTAGTAAGCTGGGGTTCGGCGAACGAGCCCCGGAATGTCACATGGCGGAAGGCAGGCGCGGCATGGCAGGGCGACCGATGTCCACGCCCGGATCCTCGGCCGGGGAGGTCTTCCGACTCATCCACCAGCAGCAGGCCGCGACACGTACCGATATCGGCCGGATCACCGGACTGTCCCGAACCGCCGTGACCCTGCGCGTGAACCAGCTCCTGGAGCAGGGCCTGGTCGCGGAACGGGCCGAGGGCGGCTCGACCGGTGGCCGGCCGCCGGTCCGCCTTGAGTTCCGCGTCGACGGCGGCATCGTGCTGGCGGCGGCCCTCGGCGCCAGCCGCGCGCAGCTCGCCGTGTGCGATCTCGCCGGCCGGGTACTGCGCGAGTCGGAGCTGCCGGTGGACAACAGCCGCGGCCCCGAGGCGCTGCTGACCTCGGCCGTCGACAGCCTTCAGGAACTCCTCGCGGCGACCGGACATACCGGGCACGAGATCCGCGGTGTCGGCGTGAGCGTGCCGGGCATGATCGACGCCACCACAGGCCGCAGCGTGAGCCCTTCACTCCAGCCGGGCTGGGGCGACATCCCGGTGGCGGAGTTCTTCACCCGGCGCTTCGCGGTGCCGGTCCGGGTCGACAACGACGTGAACGCCCTCGCCCTCGCCGAGCACCGGGTGCACCCGGAGGTCGACGACCTGCTGGTGATCAAGGCGTCCACCGGTATCGGCGCCGCCATCATCGCGGGCGGGCGGCTGCAGCGGGGCGCGCTGAGCGCCGCCGGGGAGCTCGGCCACATCAAGGTGTCCGACGCGGGCGGCGCGGCCTGCCGCTGCGGCAGCAGCGACTGCCTGGAGGCGGTGGCCGGGGGCTGGGCCCTGGTACGTGAACTGGCCGACGCGGGGCGGCCGGTGGCCGACGCGCTGGGCGTCGCCGAACTCGCCCGCGACGGCGACCCGGAGGCACTGAGGCTGATCCGGGAAGCCGGTCGCCGCATCGGCGAGGTCACGGCCGGGGCGGTCAACCTGCTCAACCCGGCGCTGATCGTGATCGGCGGCGACCTCGCACAGGCCTACGAGCCCCTGGTCGCCGGCATCCGGGAGCTGATCTACCAGCGCTCGACGACCGCGGTCACCCGCAGCCTGCGCTTCGAGTCCAGCTCCCAGCACGAGCACTCCGGAGTCGCGGCCTCGGCGGCGATGGTGCTCGAAGAGGTCCTGTCGGCCCGTGCCGTCGACGCGACGATCGGGGGCCGGGGGCGCGCCGCGCACTGACCCGGCACCCCCGACCGACGGGAGCCCAATTCCCGGGCGCCTGCGCTCAGTTCAGCGAGGGCTGGAAGTTCTGTACCGCGATGAGGAACGGCGGCGCCTCGTCCTCGGGTTCGGTCGGTGTGATGCGGAAGGTCTCGATGAACGGGATCGCCGCCCCGTCCGTGCCCGAAAAGGAGATGCCGGTCGCCGCGACGATCACGCTGCCCGCCTCGCTCCGGCCGCCCGCCTCGTGGGCCATGGCGGTCAGAATCTTGTGGGTGCCGCCAAGACGGTGGTCGATCAGGGACATGATCGCGGTACGGCCGGAGGCCTCGCGGCCGCCGGTCCGGTACCGGGACGTGTCGTCGTACAGCACGTCGAGACCGGCCGGAGGGCCGCCGAGCGCACCGTAGTAGAAGTCCAAGAACCGGTCCGCGATGGTTCTGTGATCGGGCATGCGCGGAGGGTAGCAAAGTCGCCGGGCCCAGTTCACTCCCGGTTCATTTTCCGCGGACCGTGCGGCCGAGCTCGCGCCGCGTCAGCGGCGGCCGAGCAGCGTGGTCAGTACGGAGTGCAACTCGCCCTCGGGATCGTCGGAGGCGCGCACCGACCGCCAGGCGACGAATCCGTCGGGCCGTACGAGGACCGCGCCGCCGGGTTCCACGCCGTGCAGCCGAGCCCAGTCGTCGTTGCCCTCGGGGACCAGTTCGCACTGCGGCCCGGGGCCCACCCGGAAGGCGTCCAGGGGGAGTTCGAGCCGGGCCGCGAGCCGTTCGGCCGCCGTGCGCCAGTGGTCGCCGTCCGGTCCGGTGAGCAGGACGAGGGAACGGTCGTACAGGTCCAGGGTGGACAGGCGTTGCCCTGCCCGGTCCACCCACAGGTGCGGGGCCCGGGTGCCGGGCTCGCCGTTCAGGCGCATGTCGTCGGGTACGACCGGCATCTCGGGGTCGGCTCCGATCACGGCGCCCGCGGGGTAGCGGTAGGCGAGCGCGACGGTCAGGATGCCGCCCGGCTTTCCGCCGCCGGGCTTTCCAGCGCCGGGTTTTCCGCCGCCCGGCTGGCCGCCTCCTCCCCCGGGGCCGGGAGTCGGTACGTAGCCGGGGTGCTTGTGCTCGGCGGAGCGGGCGGAGGCGCGCGCGGCCGTGGCCCCGGCGACCGGGCGCCGCTCGGTGTCGTAGCTGTCGAGGAGGGCGGGGCCCGCCCAGCCGTGGTGCACGGCGGCGAGTTTCCAGGCGAGGTTGTGGGCGTCCTGGATACCGGTGTTGGAGCCGAACGCCCCGGTCGGTGACATCTCGTGGGCACAGTCGCCGACCAGGAACACCCGCCCGTCGCGGAAGCGCTGGGCCACCCGCTCGGCCGCGTGCCAGGGGGCCTTGCCGGTGATCTCGACGTCGAGTCCAGGTTCTCCGACGGCGGTACGGATGTGCCGGGCGCAGCGCTCGTCGGTGAAGTCCTGGAGGGTTTCGCCCCGGTCGGGATGCCAGGGGGCGTGGAAGACCCACTGTTCCTCGTTGTCGACGGGGAGCAAAGCGCCGTCCGCCTCCGGGTTGGTGAGGTAGCAGGCGATGAAGCGGCGATCGCCGACGATCGGCGCGAGGTCCCGGGAGCGGAAGGTGACGCTCACGTTGTGGAAGAGGTCGCCCGGGCCGTCGTGGCCGATGCCCAGTGTTTCCCGTACCGGACTGCGCGGGCCGTCGGCGGCCACCAGGTAGTCGGCGCGCACCGTACAGTGCGTGCCGCTGTCGCGCTCCTTCACCAGTGCCGTGACGCCGTCCGCGTCCTGCTCGAAGGAGAGCAGTTCGCTGCCGAAGCGCAGGTCGCCGCCGAGGCGGCGGGCGTGCTCCAGGAGGACGGGTTCCAGGTCGTTCTGGCTGCACAGGCACCAGCCGCTGGGGCTGAAGCGGGCCAGGCCGCCGCCCGGATCCATCTGCTTGAACAGCCACTCCTGCTCGTCACCGGTCAGCGAGGGCGCCTGGAGGATGCCGTGGTTCCCGGCGAGTACGGACGCCGCCCTGCGGATGTCCTGCTCGATGCCCGCGACCCGGAACAGCTCCATGGTGCGGACGTTGTTGCCGCGGCCGCGCGGATGGTGGGACGTGCCGGAGTGCTTCTCGACGAGGAGATGGTCGACGCCGCGGCGGCTGAGGAACAGTGAGGTGGACAGGCCCGTCAGGGACCCGCCCACGACGAGGACCGGGACGCGGTGCTCGACGGTGGTTTCGGACATACCCGTCAACAGCTCCTTCTGTCATGGGGCGGTGGGGTTCCAGGGCGGGATCGCACGGGTATCCATGGGTCCCCGAAGTGCCGGGCCACCTCGCGGGGATTCACTCGATCAGCCCACTCAAGTCGCCTGAACGGACGCCTGCGGGCACGGTGGTCCGTGAGCAACGTTGTCACCCGCTTCGGCGGTCGTCGGGCGCCCCTGGTGCCTCGGCGGGCCCGGCCCGTGCGCGAGCGTCGCGCAGGCGGACTCGAGGTCCGTGCGCCGGGGGCCCGCTCCGGTGGTTCACCGGTGAGCGAGCGCCGGACAAGTCCAACTGTCCCTGTCCCCGATCCCCGCCAGGGCCGCCCGCGCACGGGCGCGGGCGTGCCCGGTTCCGGAAGGAGTTGGGAGCCGTGACGCTCGTGTCGCAGGACGTGTCTCGGGACGCATCGGCCCTCGTGACCCAGTCGGCCTTCGACGGGTCGCGAGTCCGGGTGGTCCTGCTGATCGAGGTCCACGAGGGAGCGCAGCAGCGCTTTCTGGAGGCCTACGAGCAGCTTCGCCACCGGGTGGCGTCCGTACCGGGCCATCTCAGTGACCAGTTGTGCCAGTCCATCGAGAACCCGTCGCAGTGGCTGCTGACCAGCGAGTGGGAGAGTGCGCCACCGTTCCTCGCCTGGGTGAACAGCGAGGCCCATCTGGATATGGTCCAGCCGCTCAACAGCTGTGTACGGGACACCAGGTCACTGCGTTTCAGCATCCTGCGGGAGACCTCGGGGACCGTGCCGTCGGGCACCCGCGACGCCGTCGCGGCGCCACGCTTCGGGGACGGTCTGGTCCGTCACGCGCTCACCTTCACCGTCGAGCCGGGCAGCGAGGGCGAGGTCGCGCGCATCCTCGCGGGGTACCGCTCCCCCGAGGCCCGCGCCGACGCACATACGCGTCTGGTGCGCACCACCCTGTTCATGCACGGCCATCGGGTCGTACGGGCGGTGGAGGTGCAGGGCGATCTGGTCACGGCGCTGCGGCACGTGGCGCGGCAGCCGGAGATCCGGGAGGTCGAACGGGCCGTCAATCCCTACCTGGAGCAGGACCGCGATCTCGACGACCCGACGTCCGCCCGCCGCTTCTTCACCCGCGCCGCGCTGCCCGCCGTGCACCGCATCGCGGACCCGGCGGCCGATCCCGGCGCGGCGCCGCGCCACGCGTTTCTCTACCCGGTGCGGTCCGGCTGCGGTACGGCCGTGGCACGGCTGCTGGCCCGTGAGGACGTACGGGCCGCGCGCGAGGGCCCGGACGCCGTCGCGGCGAGCACCGTGTTCCAGCAGGACGACGTGGTCGTACGGCTGGTGGAGACGGACGCGCCACCTGCGGAGCACTCCGCTCGGGTGCTCGGCGTGAGCGGACGGCGGGCCGGTGCGGTACTCGCGCGTCTCGTCGAAACCGACGGGGCACGGGAGCTCACCACCGCGGTCGGCCTGGAAAGCTTCCTCGCGCGCTGCCGGATGGACCTGGTCACCGACCGCAGAGCCGGACCGGCCGACCCGGCGGAGGTGACCGATACGGCCAACGCCGCTTGAGAAAGCGGGAGTTGGCACGAGCGACCGGGACCCGGAGCGCACCGGGCACGAACCCTTCGGTGCCGCCTTCCCCGCCGTGCGCCCGTTCCGCCGCCCACCGAGCGGCCGTCACCCGCCGGCCCGCGCCCCGTCCCTGCCCACAACCACGCACGCGCCCCTGGAGGTCGATCCCCCATGAACCAGCACCCCGCACGCATCGTCGCCCTGGACGACACCCCGCCCAACCGGCGCCGCGGCGGCGATCTGCGCGCCATGCTCACCCCGACCGCGGTCGGTGCCACCAGCGGATTCATGGGGATGGCGCTGATCCGGCCGGGCGAGCGGATCGGTGAGCACTACCACCCGTACTCGGAGGAGTTCGTGTACGTGGTGCAGGGCGAGATCGAGGTGGATCTGGACGGCGTGGCGCACCCGCTGCTGCCGGACCACGGACTGCTCATCCCGCCGTACACGCGGCACCGGTTCCGCAACGTCGGGGACGGCGAGGTCCGGATGGTCTTCCATCTCGGGCCGCTGGCACCGCGGCCCGAGCTCGGGCACGTGGACACCGAGGGCGCCGAGGATCCCGCGCCGGGAGCGGCCGCGCGCCCGGCCGCCGCGGATTCGCCGAAGGGCGCACGGAGTTCCTCATGAACAGGCCGGTGGCGGTGACCGGACTCGGCGTGGTGGCGCCGGGCGGAGGCGACGTGCCGCAGTTCTGGGACCTGCTGACGTCCGGGCGTACGGCGACCCGCGGCATCACCCTGTTCGACCCGGCGGGCTATCGCTCCCGGATCGCGGCGGAGTGCGATTTCGACCCGGCGCGGCACGGACTCGACGAGCAGGACGCCCAACGGGCCGACCGCTACGTGCAGTTCGCGAAGGTGGCCGCACGCGAGGCGCTGGACGACGCCGGGCTCGACCCGGCGGCGGAGGACCCGTGGCGGGTCGGGGTGTCGCTCGGCACCGCGGTCGGCGGGACCACCCGGCTGGAACACGACTACGTGGACGTGAGCGAGCACGGCGCCCGCTGGGACGTCGACCACACACGGGCGGGCGGGCAGTTGCACCGCGCCTTCCAGCCGAGCGCGCTGGCCGGGGAGGTGGCCGAGCAGGTCGGGGCGGGCGGCCCGGTGCAGACGGTGTCGACGGGGTGCACCTCGGGCCTGGACGCCGTCGGGTACGGCTTCCACTCGGTCGCCGAGGGCCGCCTGGACGTCTGCCTGGCCGGGGCCTCGGACTCGCCGATCTCCCCGATCACAGTGGCCTGTTTCGACGCGATCAAGGCGACCTCGGCCCGCAACGACGACCCGGAGCACGCCTCGCGGCCCTTCGACGCGGACCGGGACGGCTTCGTGATGGGCGAGGGCGGCGCCGTACTCGTCCTGGAGGACCTGGCGCACGCGCGGGCCCGCGGCGCACGCGTCTACTGCCGGATCGGCGGCTACGCGACGTACGGCAACGCGTACCACATGACCGGGCTGACCCGGGAGGGCCTGGAGATGGCCAAGTCCATCGAGGACGCCCTGGACCAGGCCCGGATCGACGGCTCGGACGTCGACTACGTCAACGCCCACGGCTCGGGCACCCAGCAGAACGACCGGCACGAGACCGCGGCCGTCAAACGCGCGCTCGGTCCGCACGCCTACGAGGTGCCGATGAGCTCCATCAAGTCCATGGTCGGACACTCGCTCGGCGCGATCGGTGCCATCGAACTGGTCGCCTGCGTACTGGCGTTGGCCCGCCAGGTGGTGCCGCCGACCGCCAACTACGAGAAGCCGGACCCGGTCTGCGACCTCGACTACGTGCCGAGGACCGCGCGCAGCATGCCCTTGCGCACCGTGCTGTCGGTCGGCAGTGGTTTCGGCGGCTTCCAGTCCGCGGTCGTACTGCGGTGAAACGGCAGGAGCAGACGATGAGTTCTCACGACTCACGGCACCCGGTGGTCACCGGGATCGGCGTGGTGGCGCCGGGCGGCGTCGGCGCCGAGGCCTTCTGGAAGGCGACCCGGGAGGGCATCCGGGTCCTGGACAGAGTCTCGCGCGAGGGCTGCGCGGAGCTTCCCCTCCAAGTGGCGGGCGAGGTACGGCAGTTCGATCCGGCGGATGTGATCGACGACCGGCTCCTCGTGCAGACGGACCGGTTCACGCACTTCGCGATGGCCGCGGCGGCCCTCGCCCTGGACGACGCCGATCTGCCGCCCGCCGGTGAGGCCCCGAGCGTTTCCCCGTACGAGATCGGTGTGGTGACCGCCGCCGGCTCGGGGGGCGGCGAGTTCGGGCAGCGCGAGCTTCAGAACCTGTGGGCGCAGGGCAGTCGGCACGTGGGCCCGTACCAGTCCATCGCCTGGTTCTACGCGGCCAGCACGGGCCAGATCTCCATCCGGCACGGCTTCAAGGGACCCTGCGGGGTGGTCGCGGCCGACGAGGCGGGCGGGCTGGACGCGCTGGCGCACGCCGCCCGGCAGATTCGCCGGGGGACCCGGGCCGTCGTGGTCGGCGCGGCGGAGGCACCGCTCGCGCCGTACTCGATGGTGTGCCAGCTCGGCTACCCGGAGCTGAGCACCGTCGCCGACCCGGCCCGCGCCTACCGGCCGTTCACCCGGGGCGCCTGCGGATTCGTGCCCGCCGAGGGCGGCGCGATGTTCGTCATGGAGACGGAGGACGGCGCGCGGGAGCGCGAACAGCGAGTGCGGGCACGGGTGTTGGGGCATGCCGCGACCTTCAGCGGCGCGCACGCCGGGGAGCGTACGCGAGCCGGGCTCGCGCACGCGATACGGGGCGCGCTCGCGGAGGCCGGACGTGCGCCCGAGGAGGTCGACTTCGTACTCGCCGACGCCCTCGGCACCCCCGACGCCGATCGCGCGGAGGCGGGCGCCCTCGCCGACGCGCTCGGCCCGCATGCCCGGCGGGTGCCGGTCACGGCGCCCAAGACCGGGTACGGGCGCGCCCATTGCGGAGCCGCCGTACTCGACGCGGCCACCGCGGTGCTCGCCATGGAGCAGTCCCTGGTGCCGCCGACGCCCGGCATCGTCGACACCTGCCACGACCTCGACCTGGTCACCGGCCGCGCACGCCGCGCCGAACTGCGCACCGCGCTGGTGCTCAGCCGCGGCCTGCTCGGCGCGAACGCCGCCCTGGTGCTGGGGCTCGGCGACCCGGCCGTCGCATGAAAGGAGGCGCACCCCCACCCACGGCCTCCCCCCAACTCGCCCTCAAGACCGAAGCGGACCACACAAGGAAGTGAGATCCATGACCGCTCAACTGACCTACGACGAACTGGCCTCGCTGATGAAGACCGGGGCAGGCGTCACCGCCGACCCACGGGCGATGGAGGGCGCACCGTCCTCGACCTTCGCCGACTACGGCCTGGACTCGCTCGGTCTGCTGGGCATCGTCACCGAACTCGAGAACAAGTACGGCACGTCGCTGCCGAACGAGGCGGAGACCTGCGCCACCCCCGACACGTTCATCAGGACCGTCAACACCGCACTCGCGGAAGGAGTCCGCTCGTGACCGGACACACCGAGAACGAGATCGCCATCGCGGCACCCGTCGACCTGGTCTGGGAGATGACCAACGACCTGGAGAACTGGCCGCAGTTGTTCAGCGAGTACTCGGCCGTGGACGTACTGGACCGGGACGGCGACACCACCAGGTTCCGGCTCACCATGCATCCCGACGACAAGGGCAAGGTGTGGAGCTGGGTGTCCGAACGGGTCACCGACCGCGACGGGCTCGTGGTCAACGCCCGCCGTGTCGAACCCGGACCGTTCCGGCACATGGACATCCGCTGGGAGTACGCGCCGACGCCCGAGGGCACCCGGATGCACTGGACGCAGGACTTCGCGATGCGGCCCGAAGCGCCGCTCGACGACGGTCAGATGACCGAGCTCATCAACCGCAACTCCCGCACCCAGATGGAACTGATCCGCGACAAGGTCGAGCACCGTGCACGCCAGCACCAGTCGGCCTCCGGACCCTCCCGCTGACCCCTGAGCCGCCCGCCGCCGGGGGCGCTCCGCCACGGCAGCGTCCCCAGCGAGCGGCGCCCGGCCGGAAGGGACACCTCATGCACCGTGCACTGATCGTCGCCCGGATGGCTCCGGAGTCGGCGCCCGAGATCGCGCGGGCCTTCGCCGAGTCCGACCGGGGTGAACTGCCCGATCTGGTCGGGATCACCGGCCGCAGCCTGTTCCAGTTCGGTGAGGTGTATCTGCATCTCATCGAGGCCGAGCAGCCGCCGGGACCCGCGGTGGCCAAGGTGGCCTCGCATCCTGAGTTCCGCAGCATCAGCGACCGGCTCTCCGCGTACGTCGAGGCGTACGACCCGGCGACCTGGCGCAGCCCGAAGGACGCGATGGCCCACGAGTTCTACCGCTGGGAGCGCGAGGCACCCGGCTGAGGGCGCCGACCCGGCAGAGCCCGACGAACAGGAACCGCAGCATCATGGCCCCGACAGACGACCTGACAGCAAACCCAGCAGACAACCCGGCAGACGTACGGGCCCGGGACGGGCGCGGGCAGAACCGGCCCGGGCAGGACGGGCCCGCACGCGACGGGTCCGGACCCGACCGGCGCGAGCAGGACCGGTCCGGGCAGGGTGCGCGCCCGCGCGGCACCCGGGCGCGCGACGGCTCGCGCGCCCGCGCGGAGGGGAGCGCCGACGCGGGTCCGCCCGCATGGCTGCGCTGCCCCGGCTGCGCCCAGTTGATCTACCACAAGCACTTCCGGCGCACCCTCGGTGTGTGCCCGGGCTGCGGGCGGCACACCAGACTGAGCGCGCCGGAGCGCCTGGACCAGCTTCTCGACGCGGGTTCGGCGACGCCCCTGGAGGCGCCGCCGCATGTGCACGACCCGCTCGGCTTCCAAGACCTGCGGCCCTACCCGGAGCGGCTGGCGGAGGCCAGGGCGGGGACCGGGCTGCACGAGGCGGTGCTCGGCGCACGGGGCACCGTGCTCGGACAGCCGCTGGTGACGGCCGTGATGGACTTCCGCTTCCTCGGCGGCAGTCTGGGCAGCGGCGCGGGCGCCCTGATCACCGCGGCGGCCCGCACCAGTCTGGCCGAACGCGTGCCGCTGCTGCTCGTCACGGCGTCCGGCGGGGCCCGTATGCAGGAGGGTGCGCTGTCGCTGATGCAGATGGCCAAGACCTCGCAGGCCCTCGGCGAACTCGACGAGGCGGGCGTACTCACCCTCTCGCTGGTCACCGACCCCACGTACGGCGGTGTCGCGGCCTCGTTCGCCTCGCTGCCCGATGTGATCCTCGCCGAGCCGGGGGCACGGCTCGGCTTCGCCGGTCCCCGGGTCATCGAACAGACCACCGGGCAGCAGCTGCCGGAGGGCTTCCAGACGGCCGAGTTCCTGCTCGACCACGGCATGGTCGACGACGTGGTGCCCCGCTCGGCACTGCGCCCGGCGCTCGCCCGTCTGCTCGCCGCGGGGCCCGGCGGCGGCCCGCGGGAGACGGCCCTCTCCCCCGCCCCGCCCTCGTCCTCCCCCGTTCTCCGGGACCCGGAGGAGGTGCCCGTGCGCGAGCCCGTGCGGGCGGTGCGGCTCGCACGGCATCCCGAACGTCCGACCGTCCTGGACTACGCCGACCGTCTGCTCGAAGACTTCCACGAACTGCACGGCGACCGGCTCGCGGAGGACTGCCCGGCCGTGACCGGCGGCCCGGGAAGCCTGGCGGGCAGACCGGTGATGCTGATCGGACACCACAAGGGCGGTCCCGCGCTGGCCCAGCGCAAGCGGCACCGGTTCGGCATGGCCACCCCCGCCGGGTACCGCAAGGCCGCGCGGCTGATGCGGATGGCGGCCAAACTCGGGCTGCCCGTCGTGACGTTGATCGACACCCCGGGTGCGAGTCCGGGCGCCGACTGCGAGAAGGGCGGCCAGGCCGTGGCCATCGCGGAGAATCTGCGGCTGATGTCGCGCCTGCCGGTCCCCGTGGTCGCCGTCGTCACCGGCGAGGGCGGCAGCGGCGGGGCGCTCGCGCTCGGTGTCGCCGACCGGGTCCTCGTCAGCGTCAACGGCATCTACTCCGTGATCAGTCCCGAGGGCTGCGCCGCCATCCTGTGGAAGGAACCGGAGGCCGCCCCTGCCGCGGCGGCCGCACTGCGCCTGGACGCACGGGAGTTGCTGCGGCTCGGCATCGTCGACGGAGTCGTCCCCGAGCCCGAGGGCGGGGCGCACCGCGACCACGGCGCGGCCGCCGCCCGGCTCGGCACCGCGCTCCACGAGGCACTCGCCGAACTGGCGGGTCTGCCCTCCGAACGTCTCCTGCGTGAACGCCGGGACCGCTTCCACCGTTTCGGTGCCGTGGCGGCCCCGCTCACCGAACCCGGAAGAGGCACACCGTGACCATCGACGCCGGCTCGAACGGACACAACGGCGGCCGCGACGGCGCCCAGCGGCTCACCCTCATCGGCGACCGGATCACCGGCACCGACCTCGCGCCGCTGGCCCAGGCCGATCTCGACTCCCTTGGCCGCACCCTGATGGAGCTCGCCCGCTCCGCGCCGACACCGCCGCTCCACATCAAGGTGCAGTACGGCCAGATGTCGGTGGAGGTCGACTGGCGTGCCCCCGGACCGGACGGCGCCGCGCCGGCCGCCCCGCCCGCTGCCGGAGGTACGTCAACTCCGGCCGCGCTGCCACCTGTTGCCGGCGCCGCGGCACCGACGTCACCGGCCGCCGAGGAGCACGGAGCCGACCGTGCCGCCCCCCTGTCGGTGGTCGCGCCGAGTGTGGGCACGTTCTACCACCGGCCCGAGCCGGGGGCGGAGCCGTTCGTCGCGGTCGGTGACCGCGTACAGCCCGGTCAGCAGGTCGGCATTCTCGAGGTAATGAAGATGATGAGCCCCGTGGCGGCCGAAGCGGCGGGCCGGGTCACCGAGTTCCTGGTGCCGGACGGCGGGTCCGTCGAGTTCCAGCAGCCGCTGATCGCGCTGGAACCTGTACCCGACGGGACGTCGTAGGGCGGGGGCGGCCATGTTCGAGACCGTACTCATCGCCAACCGGGGCGAGATCGCCCTCAGGATCGCGCGGACCTGCCGGGAGATGGGCATCCGTTCGGTCGCCGTGTACTCCACCGCCGACCGCGACTCGGCGGCGGTGCGGTTCGCCGACGCGTCCTGGCACATCGGCCCGGCGCCGTCCCCGTCCAGCTATCTGAGCATCCCGGCCGTGGTCGAGGCGGCACGCCTGTCCGGCGCGCAGGCCGTCCACCCCGGGTACGGCTTCCTGTCCGAGAACCCCGACTTCGCCGAGGTGTGCGAGAGCAACGGGATCACCTTCGTCGGCCCGCCCGCGCGGGTCATCGAGCAGCTCGGCGACAAGGCGGAGGCGCGCGCCGTGATGGGCGCGGCGGGCCTGCCCGTGCTGCCCGGTACGACCGAGGCGCTCACCACGCCCGCGGACGCCAAGGAGGCCGCACAGCAGACCGGTTACCCCGTCATCCTCAAGGCCGTCGCGGGCGGCGGGGGACGGGGCATGGCGGTGGTCCGCGATCCGGACGACCTGGTCCAGGCCTTCAAGACCACCCGCGCGCACGCGCGCAGCGTCTTCGGCGACGACCGGATGTACCTGGAGCGGTACGTGGACGACGCCCGCCACATCGAGGTGCAGATCCTGTGCGACCGGCACGGGCACGGGGTCCATCTCGGCGAGCGGGACTGCTCGGTGCAACGGCGGCACCAGAAGCTGATCGAGGAGTCGCCCGCGCCCCGGCTGTCCGATCCGGTGCGGCGGCGCATGTGTGAACTCGCGGTACGCGGCGCGCTGGCCGTCGGCTATGTCGGTGCGGGCACCGTGGAGTTCGTCTTCGCACCGGACGGCGAGTTCTTCATGATGGAGGTCAACTGCCGCCTCCAGGTGGAGCACGGCGTCACCGAACTGGTGACGGGCATCGACCTGGTACGCGAGCAGCTCCGGGTGGCGGCGGGCCTTCCGCTGGAGCTGCGGCAGGAGGACGTCGTCCCGCGCGGGGTGGCCATGGAGTGCCGTGTCAACGCGGAGGATCCGGCGCGCGGCTTCTGTCCGGCGCCCGGCCTGCTGACCGAATTCGGCCTGCCCGGCGGCCCGTTCGTCCGGGTGGACACCCATGCCTTCCCCGGCTGGCGGATCGGACCCGACTACGACTCGCTGCTCGCCAAGGCCCTCGTATGGGCGCCCGACCGGGAGACGGCACTGTCCCGGATGGACCGGGCCCTGTCCGAGTTCCGGATCGAGGGCCAGGGCGTGGCCAGCACCATCCCGTTCCTGCGGACCACGCTGGCCCACCCCGCCTTCCGGACGGCGCGTCACACCACGGGTCTGGTGGCGGAGATGAGCCGGGAAGGGTCCTCCGACTCCGAGTCCGGGTCCGAGTCCGGGTCCGAATCCGCGTCCGAATCCGCGTCCGGTACGAGCACCGAGACGCGTACGAAGACCGACGGCGACCGCGACGAGGCAGCAACTCCGTAGTCGTCGCGGCCCGTTCGGGGAGCGGGCCGCCCGCACCTCTCCATCAGGGCGGCAACCGGCGCGCACAGGCTGCCGGTTGCCGCCCGCGTGCGCCGCCGTACAGCTGAACCCTCCCGTACACCCGGGCCTCTCGCGTCACGGCAATGCCCCGGTCAGGGCCGGTCGGTGGGCGAACCGGCCACGGGCTTCTTGCCACGTGCCAGTGAACAAATCGTGAGCGGCCTCAACATCCGGCCGGAAGAAGGGGATGCTTCACATGCTGGCCGCGGCGGTTCTTTCGACGTCCGGGGCCAGGGATGACCTCTACCCGTGTACGAGAGGAGGCAATGTGGCAACTCCGCTCTCAGCGGACCGTATGCTTGCCGCGCTCCGCGCCGAGGGTGTGGACGTCGCCGAACACAAGGGCTGGCGTACCCACAACCGCAACGAGGCCGGACCCTGGGGCGGCGTGAACGGCGTCCTCATCCACCACACCGCGGGCAGCAACAGTCTCGGTCTGGTGTGGAACGGCCGCTCGGACCTCCCCGGTCCGCTCGCGCACACCCATCTGGCCAAGGACGGCACCGCGACCATGGTGGGCAACGGCCGCGCGAACCACGCGGGGAAGGTCGCCCGCAACGCCTACGACGCCGTGGTCAACGAGTCCGCCACCCACCCCAGGCCGTCGTCGGCGGGCGGCACCGTGGACGGCAACCGGCACTTCTACGGCATCGAGATCGAGAACCTCGGCAACGGCAGGGACCCGTACCCGGCCGTGCAGTACGACCAGGCGGTCCGCTGGGCCGCCGCGATCTGCCGCGCCCACGGCTGGTCCCAGCACTCGGTGGTCGGCCACAAGGAGACCAGCATCGAGGGCAAGATCGACCCCTCGTTCGGCATGACCGCTTTTCGCGCCGCCGTCGCCGAGCGGCTGGCGCACCCCGCTGACTGGAACCCGGAGGATGACATGCCCCAGTACGTGAACGTCGGAATCTCCTCGGAGTACACGCTGGCTCCGGGCGCGTGGGATTCGGTCGAGTTCACGGCCGAGTGGTCCGACGAGGCGGGCGACCACGCCAACGACGGCAGTGTGTGGGTGCGCGGCGCCTGCCGCTTCTCCGGTTCGCTGAGCCTGCGGGTGGAGGGCCTGACCTCCGGCGCGTCGGTGGCGGTGCGTATGTCGGAGTACGAGGGCGACACGCTGGTGGTGGACCACCCCGTGCACGGGATCAGCGGCAAGGGCACGGTGTCCGCCGTGGTGCCGCTGGTGAAGCGGATCGGGGCGGGCCGCAAGATGCGGATCCGGCTGTTCACCGGGCAGGACTCACCCCGGATCGTGGTCAGCAGCGCGGTCCTGAGCGCGCTGGTGTGGAAAGAGGGCTGAGAGCGGGAGCGAGGGCCGTTCGAGAGAGGAACGGCCCCTGGTCGGCATCAAGTGCACTGCGTGCAGGGGTAGTTGGCCGGGCTTCATGGCGTGGCTTCGTGGCGTGGCTTCGTGGCGTGGCTTCGTGGCGTCGCTTCATCGCGTCGCTTCACGGCGTCACTTCACGGCGTCACTTCAGCGCGTCCCCGGGTTGCGGCCCGGGGACGCGCCCCCGTTTTCGGGACCCCTCTTACCGAAGCGACCCGGCCGCGCGTGCGCAGGCCGCGCGCAGCCCGGACAGGTCGATGAACTCGGTGTGCGTGCCCGCGCTGCCGCAGGCGAAGGCGCCGGACACTGATCCGGCCAGTACGCACTCCTCGTAGGGCCGCCCCTCGAAGAGGGCGTACAGGAAGGCGGTCACGAAGGCGTCGCCCGCGCCGTTGCTGTCGACCACGGGCCGTTCGGGGCGCACCGCGGCGAAGTGCCGTACCTCCCGCTCGCCGCGGACCAGGAGATGGCAGCCCGCGGCGCCGTCCGTGGCGAGGGCGAGGCGGGCCCTGCCCCGGTCGACGATCGTGTGCAGTACCTCGTCGAGGCGGTGGTGGATCGCGGCAGCGCTCAGGAAGACGTAGTCCGAGGCGAGGGCGTAGGTGCGGTGGTGCGGGTTGCTGCCGTCCCAGTCGTGCAGGTCGGTGGAGCAGCTGAGGCCGAGCCGGTGGACGTCCTCGTACATGTCCCGGTTGGTGCCGGTGATCGAGAGGTGGACGTGCCGGGCGCGCCGGAGGTGGGGCAGGTAGAAGTCGCGGGGCAGGCGCAGGTCCGCCGGATGGCGGGCGTCGTAGAAGGAGAAGCGGCGGCCCTCGGCGTCGACCAGGTTCACACCGCGTGGGGTGCCGTGCTCGGACACCACATGGCTGAAGTCCAGACCGAGCCCGGCGTAGTGGGCCAGGACGGCGCGGCCCTGCGGGTCGTCGCCGAGGAAGTCGATGAACTTGGTGGCCAGGCCCAGGGCGTGCCAGCCGAGGGCGACACCGTTGCCGGTGTGGGCGACGTAGTCGTGGACCGGGGGTACGGACACCGAGTCGCCGGGCGGCAGGGCGAGCGCGTCGACGCGGACGACTGTGTCCACTCCGGCGCCGCCGACCACCAGGACGTCGTACTGCGGCTGCGTCATCGGGCTCTTTCGTGGGCTTGTCGGGCCGGAGGTCGGGTCAGGGCCGGGTGCGGTCCCGGCAGGCGGTGGTGGAGCCGCGTACCACCAGCTCGGGCAGGAAGAGGAACTCGCCGTACGGGGCGGGCGTGCCGTCGATCTCCTCCAGGAGGGCCCGAACCGCCGCCTGTCCGATGGCCTGGACGGGCTGGCGGATGGTGGTCAGCGGCGGATCGGTGAACGCGATGAGGGGCGAGTCGTCGAAGCCGACCACCGACACGTCGCGGGGTACGTCGAGGCCGAGCGCGCGGGCGGCGCGGACGGCGCCGAGCGCCATCATGTCGCTGGCGCACACCAGGGCGGTGCAGCCGCGATCGAGCAGCGCGGTCGCCGCGGCCTGGCCGCCTTCGAGGGTGTACAGGGAGGACTGCACGAGCTCGTCGGCCTGTGTGTCGGAGCGGCCGAGGTGCTCGCGCAGTCCGAGGCGGAAGCCTTCGATCTTGCGCAGGGCGGGCACGAAGCGCGGCGGTCCGACGACGAGGCCGATCCGGGTGTGCCCGAGCGAGGTGAGGTGGGCGAGGGCCAGTTGGACGGCGGCCCGGTCGTCCGTGGCGACGAAGGGCGCCTTGACCTGGGCGGAGAATCCGTTGACGAGGACGTGGGGGACGCCCCGGCCGCGCAGTGCTTCGTAGCGGCCCATGTCGGCGGTGGTGTCGGCGTGCAGTCCCGAGACGTAGATGATGCCGCTGACGCCGCGGTCCACCAGCATGTCGGTCAGTTCGTCCTCGGTGGAGCCGCCGGGAGTCTGGGTGGCGAGGACCGGGGTGTATCCCCGGCGCGTCAGGCCCTGGGCGATGACCTGGGCGAAGGCCGGGAAGATCGGGTTGTCCAGCTCGGGTGTGATGAGACCGACCAGGCCCTCGCTGCGTCGGCGCAGGCGCACGGGGCGTTCGTAGCCGAGCACGTCGAGCGCGGCGAGTACGGACTCGCGGGTGCCGACCGCCACTCCTGGCTTGCCGTTGAGTACCCGGCTCACGGTGGCTTCGCTGACACCGGCGTGCGTGGCGATGTCGGCAAGCCGTGCGGTCATGGGACGGGACTGTACCCGGCGAGCCCCTACTTTCCCACTCCTTGCGGCTTCTTACAGAAAGAGATGCGCACCCTCTCCCAGGCGACCGCCGGAGGCCGTACCGTCTCTCCGGATACCGCTCCCACGGCCCTGAAGTCGGCACTCTTCCTGCAAGAAGGCAACGATCGGGCAACGGGCGAGAGCGCTCGTGCACCTGGACCCGAGCGCCGGAGCGCCGGGCGGCACCAGCGATCATGAACCGCCACTCCACTCAGCTTTCTTGCAGAAATTTGCGGCAACATCTTTCGAGAGCTTTTCAACGCTGTTACGTTGCTGGCAACCCGGCGCCGCGTCAAGAGCGGCCAGCAGGGAGGCACCCTCTTTGCCTCCCCTCCCTTCCGGGACCAATGAAGGAGTTCACATGCGGCGTGGCATAGCGGCCACGGGGCTCGTTGCGGCCCTGGCGATGACGGCGGCAGCGTGCGGTGGCGGTGACGACGGCGCCGACCAGCAGAGTTCGGGCGAGATCGCGGGCACGGTCACCTTCTGGGACACCTCCAACGACGCGGAGAAGGGTGTCTACAAGAAGCTGGCCGAGGACTTCGAGACGCTGCACCCGAAGGTCGACGTCAAGTACGTCAACGTCCCGTTCGGTGAGGCCAACGCCAAGTTCAAGAACGCGGCGGGCGGCAACGCGGGCGCCCCTGACGTGATGCGCACCGAGGTCGCCTGGACCCAGGACTTCGCCTCGCTCGGCTACCTCGCCCCGCTCGACGGCACCCCCGCGCTGGCCGACAAGGACGACTACCTGCCGCAGGCCGCCGCGAGCACCGAGTACCAGGGCAAGGTGTACGCCGCCCCGCAGACCATCGACACGCTCGGGCTCTTCTACAACAAGAAGCTGCTCCAGAAGGCGGGCGTCGAGGTCCCCGGCTCGGTCGAGGACCTGAAGTCGGTCGCGCCGAAGATCAAGTCGAAGACCGGTGCCACCGGCCTCTACCTGCGCGGCGACGACCCGTACTACTACCTGCCCTACCTGTACGGCGAGGGCGGCGACCTGCTCGACACCGCGAAGAAGAAGGTCACCGTCGACGGGCCCGAGGGCGCCAAGGCCTTCGGTGTCATGAAGGACCTGGTCGACTCCAAGGCGGCGGTCACCGACTCCAGCGACGGCTACAACAACCAGCTCAACGCCTTCAAGGACGGCGATGTCGCGATGGCGCTCGACGGGCCCTGGTCCGTCGAAGGCGCCCTGCAGGGCAAGCAGTTCAAGGGCGACCGGGACAACCTCGGCATCGCCCCGGTCCCGGCCGGGTCCGCGGGCCAGGGTGCCCCGCAGGGCGGCTGGAACCTCGCGGCCTACGCGGGTTCCGAGAACCTCGCCGCCTCCTACGAGTTCATCAAGTACATGAGCTCCGCCAAGGTGCAGCAGAAGACCACCGAGAAGCTCAGCCTGCTGCCGACCCGCAACTCGGTCTACAAGGTCAAGTCCGTCCAGGACAACAAGATCGTGCAGTTCTTCAAGCCCGCCGTGGACAAGGCCGTCCAGCGGCCGTGGATCCCGCAGGGCAACTCGCTGTTCGAGCCGCTGCGGCTGCAGCTCGCGCAGGTGCTCAGCGGCAAGACCTCGCCCGAGGACGGCGCCGGGAACGTCGGTGACGCGTACCGCAAGCTGCTCGAGGACTACAAGTAGGCCGCCGGCCGGCCACCCACGGCGGACCACCACGGCTCACGACGTACCGGCACGGACCACGAACGCACGATGAGAAAGAGGAGGGCTGACCGCACCATGCCTGTCCCCACGGGCCCGGCGGCGGCACCGGCCGCGGAGGCGGAGGCGAAGAGCCCCCGCGGCCGCGGCCGCCCGTCCGGCAAGAACCCGGGCAAGCTGCGCAGGGCGCTGGCCACCCACTGGTACGCCTGGAGCATGGTCGCCCCGGTGGTGGTCGTGATCGGCGTGATCATCGGCTATCCGCTGGCGCGCGGCGTCTATCTGTCGACCACGGACGCCAACGAGGCGAACGTCGAACGGCACATCGGCGTCAACCACATCCCGGCCACGTACGAGTCCGTCGGTCTCGACAACTACCGCGAGATCCTCTCCGACGCCGTGTTCTGGGACCGGCTCGGCTGGACCGTGACCTGGACGGTCTCCTGTGTCGCGCTGTCCTTCGCCTTCGGCCTCGCCCTGGCCACCATGCTGAACCGCAAACTGGCGGGGCGTTCCGTCTACCGCATGGCGCTGATCCTGCCGTGGGCGGTCCCGGCCTTCGTCTCGGTGTTCACCTGGCGGCTGCTCTTCAACGAGAAGAAGGGCATCCTCAACGAGATCCTCGCGGGCGGCGGCATCGACGCGGTGCCGTGGCTCAACGACCCGACCTGGGCGAAGATCGCGGTGATCACGGTCAACGTCTGGCTCGGCATCCCGTTCATGCTGGTCGCCATGCTCGGCGGACTCCAGTCCATCCCGGCCGAGTTGTACGAGGCCGCGGAGATGGACGGCGCGAACGCCTGGCAGCGCTTTCGCCATGTGACCCTGCCGGGACTGCGCTCCGTCGCCAGCACGGTGATCCTGATCAGCAGCATCTGGACGTTCAACATGTTCCCGGTGATCTTCCTGCTGACCAGGGGCGGGCCGGGTGACTCCACCGAGATCCTGGTGACCTACGCCTACCGGCTCTCTTTCGTCGTCAGTCCGCGCGACTTCGCCGGTTCCGCGGCCTGGGGCGTACTGATCCTGCTCCTCCTTTCGTTCTTCGCGGTGATCTACCGCCGTGCGCTGCGCAAGCAGGGAGAGGTGTGGTGACCACCGTGACCACCGACGCACACACGCAGCAGCAGCCCGGGCGTACGCGGAAGGGCGAGGGCCGACCACCGGGCCCACGACGGAAGGTGCGGCCGCGCGGCGAGCGCGGGCCGCTGGCCTCGGTGGCACTGCATCTCGGCCTGCTCGTCGCCAGCGCGGTGGCCGTCCTGCCGCCGTTCTGGCTGCTTGTCACCTCGTTCAAGCCGCAGAGCGAGGCGTTCTCCACCTCGCTGGTGAAGGACTTCACCTTCGGCAACTACGACCACGTCCTGAACGACACGGAGTTCCTGAGCTGGCTCGGCAACTCCCTGCTGGTCGTGGGCCTGACCACGGTCATCGGCGTACTGATCTCGGCCACCACCGGCTACGCCGTGAGCCGTTTCCGGTTCCCCGGGATGCGGCCGCTGATGTGGCTGCTGCTGATCACCCAGATGTTCCCGGTCGCGGTGCTGATCGTGCCGCTGTACAACCTGCTCGCGAAGTTCAACCTGCTGAACCAGCCCCTCGGTCTGGTCCTGACCTATCTGACCATCGCGGTGCCGTTCTGCGCGTGGATGATGAAGGGCTACTTCGACACCATCCCGGTCGAGATCGACGAGGCGGGCCGGGTCGACGGGCTCAACCCCTTCGGCACCTTCTGGCGGCTCATCGTGCCGCTGGCCAAGCCCGGCCTGGCCGTCACCGGCTTCTACAGCTTCATCACGGGCTGGGCCGAAGTCGCCTACGCCTCCGCGTTCATGACCGGCGAGGAGAACCTGACGCTCGCCGGCGGCCTGCAGACCTTCGTCAGCCAGTACACCAGCGACTGGGGCTCGCTGACCGCGGCGGCCGTGATCGTCGCGGTGCCCGCCGCGGTGGTCTTCGGCTTCGCCCAGAAGCACCTGGTCTCCGGCCTCACCGCGGGCGCGACCAAGTCCTGACGCGTCACCCCTCTTTCCGCCCCCGGGTCGCGGGCCCACGCGCACCCCGCGCGTTCGCGACCCGGCGGGGCCGCCCCGCCGTGCCCCGCCCCACCCCACACGACACCAGGGAAGACATGACCCAGCATCTTGCTGCCGCTGCCAGCCCCGACGCCGCCGTACCGGACTCGCGATGGTGGCGCGACGCGGTGATCTACCAGGTCTATCCGCGCAGCTTCGCCGACGGCGACGGCGACGGCATGGGCGACCTGACGGGCATCCGCAGCCGGTTGCCCTACCTCAGGGACCTCGGCGTCGACGCCGTCTGGCTCAGCCCCTTCTACGCCTCCCCGCAGGCCGACGCCGGATACGACGTCGCCGACTACCGTGCCGTGGACCCCATGTTCGGCACCCTGCTCGACGCCGACGCTCTGATCCGCGAGGCCCACGCACTCGGTCTGCGGATCATCGTGGACCTCGTGCCCAACCACTCCTCCGACCGGCACGACTGGTTCCAGCGGGCCCTGGCCGAGGGCCCCGGCTCGCCGCTGCGCGAGCGCTACCACTTCCGCCCCGGCAAGGGCGCACACGGCGAACTGCCCCCGAACGACTGGGAGTCCATCTTCGGCGGGCCCGCCTGGACCAGGGTCGCCGACGGCGAGTGGTACCTGCATCTTTTCGCCCCGGAGCAGCCCGACTTCAACTGGGAACACCCGGCGGTACGCGACGAGTTCCGCTCGATCCTGCGGTTCTGGCTCGACATGGGCGTGGACGGCTTCCGGGTGGATGTGGCCCACGGCCTGGTCAAGGCGGCCGGGCTGCCGGACATCGGCGCCGAAAACCAGCTCAGTCTGCTGGGCAACGATGTCATGCCGTTCTTCGACCAGGACGGCGTGCACGAGATCTACCGGAGCTGGCGGAAGGTACTCGCCGAGTACTCCCCCTGGCCTTCGGCCGGGGGGACCCCCAGCGAGCGGATCATGGTAGCCGAGGCCTGGACCCCGACCGTCGAGCGCACCGCGAACTACGTACGCCCCGACGAGATGCACCAGGCGTTCAACTTCCAGTATCTGGGCACCTCTTGGGACGCCGCGGAGCTGCGCACCGTCATCGACGCCTCGCTCGCCGCGATGCGTCCGGTCGGCGCCCCGGCCACCTGGGTGCTGTCCAACCACGACGTGACCCGGCACGCCACACGTCTGGCCAACCCGCCGGGCCTCGGCACGCAGTTGCGCACCGCGGGCGACCGGGAACTGGGGCTTCGCCGGGCGCGCGCCGCGACACTGCTGATGCTGGCGCTGCCCGGTTCCGCGTATGTGTACCAGGGCGAGGAGCTCGGCCTGCCCGATGTCACCGATCTGCCCGACGAGGTACGGCAGGACCCCTCGTTCCTGCGTGCCGCGCAGGCGGACGGCGCGAGTGGCCAGGACGGCTTCCGCGACGGATGCCGGGTGCCCATACCGTGGACCGTCGAGGGTTCCTCGTACGGCTTCGGACAGGGCGGCAGTTGGCTGCCGCAACCGGCCGAGTGGGGCGGGCTGAGTGTGCAGGCGCAGTCCGGCGACCCGGCGTCCACGCTGGAGTTGTACCGCAGGGCGCTCGCCGTGCGGCGCGCGCAGCCGGGGCTCGGCGCGGGTGAGGACGTCGAGTGGCTCGACGCTCCCGAGGGCGTACTGGTCTTTCGCCGCGAGGGATTCGTGTGCACCGCCAATGTCACCGGCTCGCCGGTGACGCTCGCGACGCCGGGACGGCTGCTGCTGGCGAGCGCGGACCTGACGGAGGACGGCCCGCACACCGTGCTGCCCGCGGACACCACCGCCTGGTGGGCGGTGTGACCCAGCCCAAGCGGGACGCCGAGCGCGCCTCCCCGCGGCTCGCGGACATCGCCGCGCAGGCCGGGGTCAGCGAGGCGACCGCGAGCCGGGTGCTCAACGGCAAGGCGGGGGTCTCGGCGCCCACCCGGCACCGGGTCCTCGCCGCCCTCGACCTCCTTGGCTACGAGCGTCCGGTGCGGCTGCGGCGGCGCAGCGCGGGCCTGGTCGGCCTGGTGATCCCGGAACTGACCAACCCGATCTTCCCGGCGTTCGCGCAGGTCATCGAGCAGGTCCTGGCGGGGTACGGCTACACCCCGATGCTGTGTACGCAGATGCCGGGCGGGGCCACCGAGGACGAGTTGGTGGAGCAGCTGGAGGAGCGCGGGGTCAGCGGCATCGTCTTTCTGTCGGGCCTGCACGCCGACACCGCCGCCGATCCCTCGCGCTACCGCGAACTCGCCGCGCGCAAGGTGCCGTTCGTGTTGATCAACGGGTTCAACGAGCAGATCCCGGCGCCCTTCGTCTCGCCGGACGACCGCTCGGCGGTACGGATGGCGGTGCGGCATCTGGTCGACCTGGGGCACGAGCGGATCGGTCTGGCCGTCGGCCCGGCCCGGTACGTGCCCTCGCAGCGGAAGGCGGGCGGCTTCACCGCCGCACTGCACGCCATGCTCGACATCGCACCCGAGGAGGCCCAACTCCTCGTCCAGCACACGCTGTTCACGGTGGAGGGCGGGCAGGCGGCAGCCGATTCGCTGCTCGATCTGGGGTGCACGGCGGTGGTCTGCGGCAGTGACCTGATGGCGCTCGGCGCCGTACGGGCGGTGCGGCAGCGCGGGCTGCGCGTGCCACAGGACGTCTCGGTGGTCGGCTTCGACGACTCGCCACTCATCGCGTTCACCGATCCGCCGCTCACGACAGTGCGGCAGCCGGTGCAGGCGATGGCCGCCGCCGCGGTGGGCGCCCTGCTGGAGGAGATCAACGGAAATCCGGTGCACCGTACGGAGTTCGTCTTCCAGCCCGAGCTCGTGGTCCGGGGGTCCACCGCCCAGGCGCGGGGGTGACCGGTCCGACCGGCCGGGCGCGTGGGACCCACTCCCGTGGGACCTCCGGCCGGCCGGACCGGAGCACTGGGTGAACGTAACATCGCCGCAAGGTCTTGCGGAAGACTTTGCACACGGTCACACGCTCCGCATTCCCGCCGCAACACGGGTGTGCGCACAGGGGGTTGACCACCTCGCGCGAGGGCCGTACGGTCCGGAACCGCAAACAGATTCTGTCTGTTTGCAGAAAGATCCTTCATAGGTCTCATGGGCACGGCGCGTTGCCGAACGAGGCTGCCTCAGTCACGTGCATCCCGCCCTGCGCTCAGGAGGTCCCATGCCCGGCCCAACAGCCACCCGCCGTAAGTCCGTTGCCGCGGCCCTCGCCGTGCTCGCCGGTGTCGCCGGCACCCTCGTCCTCGGCCCACCGCAGGCCCAGGCCGATCCGCCCGGTAGCAAGGACGTCACCGCCGTCCTCTTCGAGTGGAAGTTCGCCTCGGTGGCCAAGGCCTGCACCGAACGGCTCGGCCCCGACGGCTACGGATACGTCCAGGTGTCCCCGCCCCAGGAGCGGTTGCAGGGCAACCAGTGGTGGACGGGATACCAGCCCGTGAGCTACCGCATCGGCTCCCGGCTCGGCGACCGCGCCGCGTTCGAGGCCATGGTGGACACCTGCCACGCCGCGGGCGTCAAGGTGGTCGCCGACGCCGTCATCAACCACATGACCGCCGGTTCCGGCACCGGTTCGGCGGGCTCGCCCTTCACCAAGTACGACTACCCGGGCATCTACTCGGGCGCCGACCTGGACGACTGCCGGAGCGAGATCACCAACTACACCGACAAGTGGCACGTCCAGCACTGCGAGTTGGTCGGCCTCGCGGACCTGGACACCGGCGAGGACCACGTCCGCGGCCGGATCGCCACGTACCTCAACGACCTTCTGTCGCTGGGCGTGGACGGCTTCCGCATCGACGCGGCCAAGCACATGCCCGCCGACGACCTGAAGAACATCAAGTCCCGGCTGAGCAACCCGGACGTCTACTGGAAGCAGGAGACGGTGTACGGCCAGGGAGAGGCGGTCTCCCCGGCCGAGTACACCGGCACCGGCGACGCACAGGAGTTCCGCTACGGCTGGGACCTCAAGCGCGTCTTCAAGGGCGAGAAGCTGGCGTACCTGAAGAACTTCGGCGAGGGCTGGGGCTATCTGCCCAGCGCCAAGGCCGGGGTGTTCGTCGCCAACCACGACACCGAACGGCACGGCCAGACCCTCACCTACAAGGATGGCGCCAGCAACACCCTCGCGCACGTCTTCATGCTGGCCTGGCCGTACGGGGCCCCGGACGTGCACTCCGGCTACGAGTTCAGCGACAGCGACGCGGGACCGCCCAACAGCGGTCAGGTCAACGCCTGTTACACCGACGGCTGGAAGTGCCAGCACGCCTGGCCGGAGATCCGGAGCATGGTCGCCTTCCGCAACACCACCAGCGGCAAGCCGGTGAGCGACTGGTGGGACAACGGCAACAACGCGATCGCCTTCGGCCGCGGCGACCAGGGCTATGTGGTGGTCAACCACGAGAGCTCCGCCCTGGAGCGCACCTTCCAGACCTCGCTGGCCGCGGGCACGTACTGCGATGTGCAGAGCGGCGGGAGCGTCACCGTCGACGGCTCGGGACGGTTCACCGCGAAGCTCGCGCCCGACACCGCGCTCGCCCTGCACACCGGTGCCAAGGACTGCTGAGCCGGCACCTCTCGCCCCTCCCTCATCAGCACCCTCCCGCCGCCCGGCCCGGCCCCTCCCGCCGCCGGGCGGCGGCGCATCCGTCGAGGAGACGACACCCGTGACCCCCTCAACCCGCCGCACCGGCCTGCTCGTCGCGCTCGCCCTGCTCGCGGCGGTCGCACCCGCCACCCAGGCGGCCACCGCCACTCCCCCGGCCGCCGTCCGGGTCGCCGCCGGGGAGATCGACCCGTCCAAGGCGAAGGCGCAGTGGATCGACGCCACCACACTCGCCTGGAACCCCGGCCCCGCCGAGGCCGGTTCGGTCCACCAGCTCCTGTACGCGCCGGACGGCGGACTCGCCGTGTCCGAGGGCGACATCGACGGCGAGGCCGAGACCCTCAGGCTCAACCCGGTTCCGGGCGGCCTCTCCGAGGCGCAGAAGGCCCGCTTCCCGCACCTCAAGGAGTACGCGGCCTTCGCCCTGGACCCGCGTGACGTCGACCGCGTCCGGCAGGCGCTGACCGGACAACTCCTCGCCGTCCGACGCGACGCCGACGGCACCTTGCGCGACGCGACCGGCGTGCAGACCCACGGCGTACTCGACGCCCTGTACAGCTCCGCGGCGACCAGGGCCCGGCTCGGTCCGGCCTTCGCCTCGGGCCGCCCCTCCCTCGCCGTCTGGGCACCGACCGCACAGCAGGTCGGTGTGGAGATCGAGGGCCGCACCGTCCCCATGCGACGCGACCCCGCCTCCGGCGCCTGGTCGGTGACCGGCCCCCGGAGCTGGTCCGGCAAGGCCTACCGGTACGTGGTGAAGGTGTGGGCGCCGAGCGTCGGCAAGCTGGTCACCAACCGGGTCACCGACCCGTACTCGATGGCCCTGACCGCCGACTCGCGGCGCAGCCTCCTGGTGGACCTGGCCGATCCCCGGCTCGCGCCCGAGGGCTGGTCCACGCTGAAGAAGCCGAAGGCACCGGCTGCCCGCGACGCGCAGATCCAGGAACTGCACATCCGGGACTTCTCGGTGGCGGACCGCACCTCGCGACACCCCGGCCGGTACCTCGCGTTCACCGACGAGGGCTCCGACGGTATGAAGCATCTGCGGCGCCTGGCCGGCTCCGGCACCTCGTACGTGCATCTGCTGCCCGCCTTCGACATCGGCACCATCCCCGAGCGCCGCGAGGACCAGGCCACCCCCGGCTGCGATCTGCCCGCCGCCGCGCCGGACTCCGAGGAACAGCAGGCCTGTATCGGTGCCACCGCTGCCGAGGACGCCTACAACTGGGGCTACGACCCTCTGCACTTCACGGTTCCCGAGGGCTCGTACGCGAGTGACCCGGACGGCACCCGGCGCACCGTCGAGTTCCGGCGCATGGTGCAGGGGCTCGGTTCGGCGGGCCTGCGTACGGTGATGGACGTCGTCTACAACCACACCGTCGCCCACGGTCAGGACCAGAAGTCGGTCCTCGACCGGATCGTGCCCGGCTACTACCAGCGGCTCCTCGCCGACGGCACCGTGGCCACGTCCACCTGTTGCTCCAACACGGCGCCCGAGAACGCGATGATGGGCAAGCTCGTCGTCGACTCGATCGTCACCTGGGCCAGGCAGTACAAGGTGGACGGCTTCCGCTTCGATCTGATGGGGCACCACCCGAAGGCGAACATCCTCGCGGTGCGCAAGGCCCTGGACGCGCTGACCCCGGAGCGGGACGGCGTGGACGGGAAGCGGATCATCCTCTACGGCGAGGGGTGGAACTTCGGCGAGGTCGCCGACGACGCCCGCTTCGTCCAGGCCACCCAGAAGAACATGGCGGGCACGGGCGTCGCCACGTTCTCCGACCGGTCCCGCGACGCGGTGCGCGGCGGCGGTCCCTTCGACGGCGACCCGCGGGTGCAGGGCTTCGCCTCCGGTCTGTACACCGACCCCAACTCCTCGGCGGCGAACGGCACTCCGGCCGAGCAGAAGGCACGCCTCCTGCACTACCAGGACCTGATCAAGGTCGGCCTCTCCGGCCATCTGGCCGGGTACACGTTCACCGACTCGGCGGGACGCCGGGTCACGGGCGCCGACGTCGACTACAACGGCGCCCCCGCGGGCTACGCCGCCGCCCCGGGCGAGGCCCTCTCCTACGCGGACGCCCACGACAACGAGTCCCTCTACGACGCGCTGGCCTACAAGCTCCCGCCCGGCACCCGGCCCGCCGACCGCGCCCGGATGCAGGTACTCGCCATGGGCGTCGCCGCGCTCTCGCAGGGCCCCTCGCTCTCCCAGGCGGGCTCCGACCTGCTGCGCTCGAAGTCGCTGGACCGCAACTCCTTCGACAGCGGCGACTGGTTCAACGCCCTGCACTGGGACTGCGCGGACGGCAACGGCTTCGGCCGCGGCCTGCCCCCGGCCGCCGACAACAAGGACAAGTGGCCTCACGCCAAGCCCCTGTTGACCACCGGCACGGCCCGCCCCGGCTGCGCGGACATCAACGGCACCTCGGCCGCGTACCGGGACCTTCTCCGGATACGCACCACCGAGCCCGCGTTCTCGCTGGCCACCGCGGACCGGGTCCAGGACGCGCTGTCCTTCCCGCTCTCGGGC
Organism: Streptomyces sp. NA04227; assembly: GCF_013364195.1. NCBI lineage: Bacteria > Bacillati > Actinomycetota > Actinomycetes > Kitasatosporales > Streptomycetaceae > Streptomyces > Streptomyces sp. NA04227. The sequence continues at coordinate 118,850 of NZ_CP054918.1, forward strand.
ACCCCGGCCGAGACACCCGGAGTGATCACGATGAGGCTCGGTGACCTCGTCGTCGTCTTCAACGCAACGCCACAGGAGCAGAGCCAGCGGGTGGAGGCGCTCTCCGGCGTCCCGTACGGCCTGCATCGGGTGCAGGCCTCCGGCGCCGACTCCGTCGTCAAGTCCTCGCGCTACCAACGCGGTTCGGGCACGTTCACGGTCCCGGCGCGCACCGTGGCGGTGTTCGCACGCGGCTGAGCGGCAGTCGCCCCACGCGGAGGGCCACGCGGTCGCGGGTCTGGGCGGTGGCCATCCGGGCGGGCACGGACAGGGAGACGGGTACGGGCGCGGGCGCGCGGCGGCGGTTTGCGCGCCCGGCCGTGCGTACCACCGTCGACGTGCGCGGGCTTCGGCGCGAGCGGGCGAGACTTCACTGCCCCTCAGAGCCATGCCCCGCGGTGCCCGTCCGTCTCCCGCACACGGGGCAAGTTCCGCGCGCGTCCGGGTCCACCTGCCCGGCACCCGGTTTGCCGGACCGCCGCCGCTGGAACATTCAGCAGGTTGCTGGGAAGGCCAGCCGCTCAGGAAAGTGACAATGGAGAGACTTCCTCCCCTGTGGGACCGGGTCGCAGGCCCAGTGCGGCGCTTCCTGAGCGAGACCCCGCTGGTGAACAAGCTCCGGCATCCCGTCGTCGCCCAGACGCTGCGCGCCACCACCGCCGCGACCATCGCGTACGTCATCGCGCTGCGTCTGAGCCGCGAGCCGGTGCCGCTGACCGCGCCGCTCACCGCGCTGCTCGTGGTCCAGGTGACGCTGTACGCGACGGTGAAGATGAGCATCCGCCGTATCAACGCGGTGGTGGCCGGGGTCCTGATCGCGATCGGCTTCAGCGCGTTGGTGGGACTGAGCTGGTGGAGCCTCGCGCTGATCATCCTGGCCTCACTCACCATCGGACCGTTCGTACGCGCCAACGAGTTCGTCCCCGAGGTCGCGATCAGCGCGATGCTCGTGCTCGGGGTCACCCGGGTCGCCTCCAGCGCCTGGGACCGGGTGGTGGAAACCCTGATCGGCGCGCTGACCGGGCTGGCGTTCAACCTGTTCTTCGCGCCGCCGCTGTGGGTGGAGACCGCGACCGACTCCATCCAGGACCTGGCCCGCCGGATGCGCAGCCTGCTGAGGGTCCTCGGCGAACAGCTCGACGAGACGACGTCGTGGCCCGAGGCCGCCGAACGCCTGCACGAAGCGCGCCGCCTGGACCACGACATCTCCGAGGTGGACGCCTCCCTGCGACAGGCCGAGGACAGCCTGCGCATGAATCCGCGGGTACGTGAGGGCAGACTGCACCGCGTCGTACTGCGGACCGGACTCGACACCCTGGAGATCTGCGTCGTCGTCCTGCGCGTGATCGCCCGTACCCTCACCGACCTCGCCAAGGAACGCGACGAGGAGCGTCTCCTCGCGCCGCGGGTCTCGCTGGCGATGCGGGAGCTGTTCGGTCACGTAGGAGACGCGGTGGTCAGCTTCTCCGTACTGGTGACCACCCAGACCAGCGAGGAGTCCCAGACCGCCGAGGACCGGCTGGTGTCCGAACTGGAAGCGGCCGCGACCAAGCGCGAGCAAGTGGCCGAACTCCTCCTGGAGATCGTCCGCGACGACCCGCGCCAGTGGCAGTTGCACGGCGCCCTGCTCACGGAGCTCGACCGCATCCTCGACGAACTCGACATGGAACACCGCTCCCGCCGCCTGATGGAGGAACTCGACCGCAGCGCCCAGCTCCTGCACGAACAACTCCCCCGCCTGGCGGCCTGCCAGCGCTGGCTGCGCAAACGCTGGCGCGGCCGGCCGAGGCTGCTGGGGGGCGCGCGGCGGAGCTAGGGCACCACGTCTACAGCCCCACGTCGCGGCTACGAATGTCCTCCATGGACTCACGGCGGATCAGGAGCCGGGCGTGCCCGTCGCGTACGGCGGCCACGGGTGGGCGGCCCACCAGGTTGTAGCCGGAGGCCATCGACACGTGGTACGCGCCGGCCACCGGAACGGCGAGCACGTCGCCGGGGCGTACGTCGGCGGGGAGTGCCACGTCGGTGGCCAGGACGTCGCCCGCCTCGCAGTGGCGACCGACCACGGTGACCCGGGCCGGGGCCGCGGTGCTCGCGCGGCCGATGAGCCGAGGGGCGTAGCGGACGCCGTACAGGGCCGGGCGCGGGTTGTCGCTCATGCCGCCGTCGACGGCCACGAAGGTGTGCTCGCCCGTGTGTTTCACGGACAGCACGTGGTACAGCGCGACACCCGCGGGTCCCACGATCGCCCGTCCCGGCTCAATGAGCAGGCGGGGTACGGGGATTGAGGCCGTGGCGCAGGCTTCGGCGAGTTCGGCTCGGACCTTGCGGGCCAGCGCCGTGAGGTCCAGGGCCTTCTCGCCGGGCCGGTAGGCGATGCCGTGGCCGCCGCCGAGGTCGAGTTCCGGCAGGATCAGACCGTGGTGTTCGTACAGCCGGGCCATCAGGCCGACCATGCGCCGGACGGCGACGAGGTAGGGCTTGACGCTGGTGATCTGGGAACCCAAGTGGCAGTGCAGGCCGGTGAGTTCGAGTTGCGGCTGGTCGAGTATGCGGGCGATGGCGTGCTGTGCGTAGCCGTCCGCGATGGACAGGCCGAACTTCTGGTCGTCCGTGCCCGTGCGGATCTTCTCGTGGCCACCGGCGCTGATGCCGGGGACGACCCGGACCATCACCTTCTGCCGCGCGTCCCGGCCGACGGCGGCGGCCAGCCGCGCGATCTCCGAGGGGCTGTCGACGACGATGCGTCCGACGCGCAGGCGCAGGGCGGTTTCCAGGTCGCGCGGGGACTTGGCGTTGCCGTGCAGCACGATGCGTTCCGGTGGGAAGCCGGTGGTGACGGCCAGTTCGAGTTCACCGGCGGAGCAGACGTCGAGGCCGAGGCCCTCCTCGGCCATCCAGTGGGCGACGGCCCGGCACAGGAACGCCTTGGCCGCGTACAGCACTTCGGCGTCGGGGAAGGCGTCCCGGTAGGTGCGGCAACGGTCGCGGACCTCGGCCTCGTCCAGGACGTACACCGGTGTGCCGAAGCGCTCGGCGACGCTCGCCAGCGATACGCCGGCCACCGAGAGGTCGCCGGGCAGGGTCTCGGTGGTCGAGGCGGGCCACACCGACAGCTCTGCGGACGTGACTGCCGCGGCAGCCGGTTCGTGAACGGTGGTCATGTGTCTGCCCTTCTCAAACGGTCCGCAGCGCGCGGGTGGGTGCCGAAGCGAGGATCGGGGACACGGTCCGCGCGGGAGCCGGGGCGCTGAGCAGTGGATCCACCGTGACGGCGGTGATGCCGAGCGGGCCGGTCAGCGCGCGCAGGGCGGGCTCGGCGAGACGAATCCACGGCTGGTCCGGGCCGAGCGTGGCGGTCAGCCTGTCCTCGGAGGTGAAGCCGACGGCCGTACGTTCACCGGGCGGTGTGCGGAAGATCCGGGCCGCACACCCGGAGGGACCCGGCCGGACGGGAACGTAGAGAGGTCCGGCCGGGGAGCGATCGGAAGGTTCGGGGTCGTCGCCGTACTGGAGTTCCGGCATGGAGTTCCTCCCAGAGGAAGATGCGGTGGGCAAGGGGCCTTGAACGCCCCGGACGCGGGGAGGCGGACCGGGGCTCACTCATGGACGCTATGCCCGCCGCCCCCGGCTTCCGGGAGTGTCCTGACGGGACGCTGACGGCGATCCGCCCGGCTTTGACGGGATGCTTGCGGCGGCTCGAGAAGGCTTCAAAAGGACCGTCAGAAGGGTGCCAAGAACTGGGTCACCGGCTTTCCGCAGGACTCGGGACGGCAGTGAGATGGATGCGGTTCCACGAAGGTTGACGACCGGCACTCTCCGGTCGACCTGGGCAGAACGGTGAAAGCGATGTCCGAGTCCCGCACGTCCTCGACCGCTCGCGTCGTGGTGGGGGTCAGTGGCTCCCCCGGCAGCCTCGCCGCTCTGGGTCGGGCAGCGGAAGAGGCCCGGTACCGGGGAACCGAGCTGTGGCCGGTGCTGGCCTGGGAGCCGCCCGGCGGGGACTTCGCCATCCGCGGTACCACGGAATCGGCCTTCGTCCCGGAGGAGTTGGAGCAACTCGCACGGGACAGGCTGCTGAAGGCCCTGGGTGACGTGTTCGCCGGTACGGGCCTGAGGCTGCCCGGTCGGGCGCTGGTGGCCCGGGGCGCGCCGGGGCGGGCGCTGGTACAGATCGCCGACCGGGAGAACGACCTCCTCGTCATCGGCGCCGGACAGCACAGCCGGCTGCACCGTGCGCTGTGGCCGTCGGTGAGCCGCTACTGCCTCGCCCACGCCGTCTGCCCCGTCCTCGCGGTACCGCCGCCCGCGCTCGAGTCCGCGCTCACGGCCCGGCACCGTCGCAACACCTGGCGGCTGCGACTGGACAGCGGCCATGTGGAGAGGGAGTTCTCGGCCGCGCCGCCCGATGCCTGAGCTCTCAGGACGTGACGGCCGCCGCCTGATCCGGCTGCTCGGGCCGCCGCTGCGGCGCGGTGCGCACGGCGAGCACCATCGTGAGACCACCGCCGGGTGTGTCCTCGGCGTGGAGCGTGCCGCCGAGGGCTTCGGCGAAGCCGCGTGCGACGGCGAGGCCGAGGCCCACGCCGACCCCGCGGGGAGAGTCGCCGTACCGCTGGAAGGGTTCGAAAATACGGTCCTTGGCCACGTCCGGCACACCGGGACCCCGGTCCACGACCCGGACCTCGACGCGGTCGGCGAGGACGCTCGCCGAGACGAGGACCTGCTCGCCGGGCGGGCTGTACTTGACGGCGTTCTCGACGACGTTGGCGACGGCCCTTTCCAGCAGCCCGCGGTCGACGTGCACCATGGGCAGGGTTTCGGGGATGTCCAGTTCGACGCTGCCCTCCGGCACCCCGCCCAGCGCCATGGGGACGACCTCGTCGAGGTCGGTCTCCCGGATGATGGGGGTGACGGTGCCGGTCTGCAGTCGGGACATGTCGAGGAGATTCCCGACCAGTTGGTCGAGCCGGTCGGCGCCGTCCTCGATGGCCTCCAGCAACTCCGCCCGGTCCTGTTCGGACCAGTCGATGTCGTCGGAGCGCAGCGAGGTGACGGAGGCCTTGATGCCGGCGAGCGGGGTGCGCAGATCGTGGCTGACGGCGGCGAGCAGGGCAGTCCGTATCCGATTGCCCTCTGCCAGTTCCCCGGCCCGGTCGGCCTCGCGCTGCAAGCGCTGGCGGTCGAGGACGACGGCGGCCTGCGCGCCGAACGCGGCGAGCACTCTGCGGTCGGCGGCCGGCAGGACCCGGCCGCGCAGGGACAGGGCCAGGTGGTCGCCGACCGGTACGTCGACGTCCGCGTCCTCCGGGACCCCGGCAGGCCCGTCTCCCACACTGCCGACGCAGGTCCACGGAGCCGTCTCGCCGGTCCGTTCGAGCAGAGCCACCGACTCCATGCCGAAGGTCTCGCGGACCCGTTCCAGGAGCGCGTCCAGTGTGGTCTCGCCGCGCAGGACGTTGCCCGCGAGGAAGGACAGGATCTCCGATTCGGCACGCAGCCGGGACGCCAGGTGGGTGCGGCGGGCGGCCAGGTCCACCACCGAGGCCACCGACACGGCGACCCCGATGAAGATCACGATGGCGACGATGTTCTCGGGGTCGGCCACCGTCAGGGTGTGAACGGGCGATGTGAAGTACCAGTTGAGCAGCAGGGAGCCCACCAGGGCGGAGGCCAGCGCCGGGAGGAGCCCGCCGAGCAGAGCCGCCGCCACTGTCAGGGCCAGGAACAGCAGCATGTCGTTGGCGAGGCCGACATCCGCGGTGACGCTGGTGAGGAGCCAGGTCAGCAGGACCGGTCCGAGCACCCCAACTGCCCAGCCGCAGGCGACCCTTGACCGTCCGAGCCGCGCTCCGCCCGCCAGCGGCAGGCCACGGCCCTTGCCCACCTCGTCGTGCGTGATCAGGTGGACGTCGAGATCGGGGCCCGATTCGCGGGCGACCGTGGCGCCGACTCCGGGGCCGAACACGTACTGCCAGCTCCGGCGCCGGGAGACACCCAGCACGATCTGGGTGGCGTTGACACCGCGGGCGAAGTCCAGCAGGGCGGCCGGGATGTCGTCGCCCAGCACCTGGTGGAAGGTGCCGCCCAGGTCCTCCACCAGGGTCCGCTGGAGGGCCAGTTCCTTCGGGGAGGCCGCTGTGAGGCCGTCGCTGCGGGAGATGAAGACGGCGAGCACCTCACCGCCCGCGCCCTTCTCCGCGAGGCGGGCTGCCCGGCGTATCAGGGTGCGCCCCTCGGGACCGCCGGTCAGACCGACGACGATGCGCTCGCGCGAGCCCCAGATGGCGGAGACGTGGTGCTCGCTGCGGTACTCGGTGAGATACGCGTCGACCCGGTCCGCCACCCACAGCAGCGCCAGTTCGCGCAAGGCCGTCAGGTTGCCCGGCCGGAAGTAGTTGGCGAGGGCAGCGTCCACCTTGTCCGGCTTGTAGACGTTGCCGTGGGCCATGCGACGGCGCAGCGCCTCGGGCGACATGTCGACCAACTCGATCTGGTCGGCACGGCGTACGACCTCGTCGGGTACGGTCTCGCGCTGCCGCACCCCGGTGATCGACTCGACCACGTCGCCCAGCGATTCCAGGTGCTGGATGTTGACGGTGGAGATGACGTTGATCCCGGCGGCGAGCAGTTCCTCGACGTCCTGCCAGCGCTTGGTGTTGCGGGAGCCGGGGACGTTGGTGTGCGCGAGTTCGTCGACCAGGGCGACGGCGGGGGCACGCCGCAGCACGGCGTCCACGTCCATCTCGGTGAAGACGCCGCCCCGGTACTCGATCTCCCTGCGCGGAATCTGTTCCAGGCCGTGCAGCATCACCTCGGTGCGGGGCCTGGAATGGTGCTCCCCCAGGGCGACCACGCAGTCGGTGCCCCGCTCGGTACGGCGGTGTGCCTCCGACAGCATGGCGTAGGTCTTGCCCACGCCGGGGGCCGCGCCGAGGTAGATCCGGAGCTTGCCGCGTGCCATGTCGTCCCTTGGTCAGGCTTCGAACCGGTAGCCCATGCCGGGCTCGGTGATCAGATAACGGGGGTGAGAGGGGTCCCTCTCCAGTTTGCGTCGCAACTGGGCCATGTAGACGCGCAGATAGTTGGTTTTGCTGCGCTGCGAGACGCCCCACACCTCTTGGAGCAGGTGCTGCTGGGTGATCAGGCGGCCCGCGTTGGTCACCAGGATCTCGAGCAGGTGCCACTCGGTGGGGGTCAGCCGCACGTCCCACCCGTCCTTGACAACCCGCCGGGCGACCAGGTCGATGAAGAAGTCGTCCGTCTCGACCAGCACGGTCCCCGTGACGTGCGGGGTGTCCCCGGTACGGCGCACGGCGGCCCGCAGGCGGGCGACGAGTTCGTTCATGCTGAACGGCTTGGTGATGTAGTCGTCGGCGCCGACGTCGAGCGCGGTCACCTTCTGGTCCGAACCCTGACGGGCGGAGAGCACCAGGACCGGCACCCGGGACCAGCCGCGCAGGGCCTTGATGACGTCGACACCGTCCATGTCGGGCAGGCCCAGGTCCAGGAGCACCACCTCCGGCTGCCCCTCGGCAGCGAGCCGCAGGGCCGTGGCCCCGTCGGTGGCGGCATCGACACCGTAGTGGCGTGCCTCCAAGTTGATGACAAGGGCCCGCACCAACTGCGGGTCGTCCTCCACCACGAGCACCCTGGTCATGGGGTGTGTCTCTCCTGTCGTACGTGGGACTGTGCATGCCCCGAGCCGGGGCAACCGGCTTCACGGCGGCGGGAGTCGGCGGATCCGGGATGCCTTCCGGATCCGCCGACTCCCGTACGGTTCGCGCGGCTCGTCAGTTCTTCGCGACGAGTTCCTTGAGCGCGATGTTGAGCTCCAGGACGTTCACCTGCGGTTCGCCGATGAAGCCGAGGGTGCGGCCGTCGGTGTGCTCGTCGACCAGCTTCTCCACCTTGTCCACCGGCAGCCCGTTCTTCTGGGCGACCCGGTGGACCTGGATGTCCGCGTACCGCGGGGAGATGTGCGGGTCGAGTCCGGAGCCGGAGGACGTCACCGCGTCCGCGGGAACGTCGGACGGCTCGACCGTGTGGCCGGGAACGGAGTTCACCTTGACGACGGCGGCCTTGGCGTCCTTCACCCATTGAATGAGCTCTTCGTTGTCGCCGGACCGGTTGGTCGCGCCGGACAGGATGAGCTCGTACTGGGTGTTGACGCTGTTGGTGCCGAGGCCGTTCTGCGGACGGCCCTGGAACCACTTGAGGTCCGGGTCCGCGGTCTCCTGCCCCTTCTTCAGCGGCAGGTTGTACGACTGCCCGATCAGGGAGGAGCCGACGACCTTGCCGTCCGACTTGATCTCGGAGCCGTTCGCCTTGTCGTGGAACAGCCCCTGTGCGATGCCTGTGACCGCCAGCGGATAGATGACGCCCGTCACCAGGGTCAGCACGAGCAGGGCCCGCAGGCCCGCCCCGAGCAACCGGGCGGTGTTCGTTACCGAGTTGCGCATGACGATCAACCGATTCCGGGGATGAGAGAGAGGATCATGTCGATGACCTTGATGCCGATGAACGGCGCGATCAGCCCGCCGATGCCGTAGATGGTGAGGTTGCGCCGCAGCATGCGGTCCGCGCTCACCGGCCGGTACTGCACGCCCTTCAGGGAGAGCGGCACCAGCGCGATGATGATCAGCGCGTTGAAGATGACCGCGGACAGGATCGCGGAGTCCGGCGAGGACAGCCCCATGACGTTGAGCTTGTCCAGGCCCGGGTACACGGCCGCGAACAACGCGGGGATGATCGCGAAGTACTTGGCCACGTCGTTGGCGATGGAGAACGTGGTCAGCGCACCGCGCGTGATCAGCAACTGCTTGCCGATCTCGACGATCTCGATCAGCTTCGTCGGGTTGGAGTCCAGATCCACCATGTTCCCGGCCTCCTTGGCGGCCGAGGTACCGGTGTTCATGGCCACGCCGACGTCGGCCTGGGCGAGCGCGGGGGCGTCGTTCGTGCCGTCACCGGTCATGGCGACCAGCTTTCCGCCCGCCTGCTCCCGCTTGATGAGCGCCATCTTGTCCTCGGGCGTGGCCTCCGCGAGGAAGTCGTCCACGCCCGCCTCTTCGGCTATCGCCTTGGCCGTCAGCGGGTTGTCACCCGTGATCATGACCGTCTTGATGCCCATACGGCGCAGTTCCTCGAACCGCTCCCGCATGCCCTCCTTGACGACGTCCTTCAGGTGGATGACGCCCAGGACGCGGGCGCCCCGCTCGTCCTCCACCGCGACGAGCAGTGGAGTGCCGCCCGCCTGGGAGATGCGGTTGGCGATGCCGTCCGCGTCCTCCGCGACGGTGCCACCGTGCTCCTGGACCCAGGCGATGACCGAACCGGCCGCGCCCTTGCGGACCCGGTGCCCGTCCACGTCGACTCCCGACATCCGGGTCTGGGCCGTGAACTCGATCCAGTCGGCGCCCGCCAACTCCCCCTGACGGCGCTCCCGCAGTCCGTACTTCTCCTTCGCCAGGACGACGATGGAGCGGCCCTCGGGAGTCTCGTCGGCCAGGGACGAGAGCTGTGCGGCGTTCGCGACCTCGGCCTCCGTCACCCCGCGCACCGGCACGAACTCGGCGGCCTGCCGGTTGCCGAGCGTGATGGTGCCGGTCTTGTCGAGCAGCAGGGTCGACACGTCGCCCGCGGCCTCCACGGCGCGGCCCGACATGGCGAGGACGTTGCGCTGCACGAGCCGGTCCATGCCCGCGATGCCGATCGCCGACAGCAGTGCGCCGATGGTCGTGGGAATCAGACACACCAGCAGGGCGACGAGCACCACCAGCGACAGGTCCGTACCCGCGTAGTTGGCGAACGGCGGCAGCGTGGCACAGGCGAGCAGGAAGACGATCGTCAGCGACGCGAGGAGGATGTTCAGCGCGATCTCGTTCGGCGTCTTCTGCCGGGCCGCGCCCTCGACCAGGTTGATCATCCGGTCGATGAAGGTCTCGCCCGGCTTCGTCGTCACCTTGACGACGATGCGGTCGGAGAGGACCTTCGTACCGCCGGTGACCGCCGAGCGGTCGCCGCCGGACTCACGGATGACCGGCGCCGACTCACCGGTGATCGCCGACTCGTCCACGGACGCGACACCCTCGACGACGTCACCGTCGCCGGGGATGGTGTCGCCGGCCTCGCAGACCACGAGGTCGCCGATCCGCAGCTCGGTGCCGGGGACCTGCTCTTCCGAGCCGTCGGCGCGCAGCCGGCGGGCGACGGTGTCCGTCTTGGCCTTGCGCAGGGTGTCGGCCTGCGCCTTGCCACGGCCCTCGGCCACCGCCTCCGCCAGGTTGGCGAAGATCACGGTCAGCCACAGCCAGGCGCTGATCACCCAGCCGAACCAGTCGCCCGGGTCCGTGAAGGAGAAGACCGTGGTCAGCACGGAGCCGATCCACACCACGAACATCACGGGCGACTTGACCATCACCCGCGGGTCGAGCTTGCGGAAGGCGTCCGGCAGCGACTTGATCAGCTGCTTGGGGTCGAAGAGGCCCGCACCCACACGGTCCTCGGTGGCTTTGTGCCCGGTGGGGACGTCGCTGTGCGGCGCCCGGGTGGGACTGACTGTGGACATGGAGTCCTCTGGCTTCTGGATACGTGTGGTCATCACGCCAGTCCTTCCGCGAGCGGGCCCAGGGCGAGGGCCGGGAAGTACGTGAGACCGGTGATGATCATGATCGCGCCCACCAACAGACCGGTGAACAGCGGCTTTTCGGTACGCAGGGTGCCCGCCGTCTGCGGCACGGGCCGCTGCTGGGCGAGCGAGCCCGCCAGCGCGAGGACGAACACCATCGGGACGAACCGGCCGAGCAGCATCGCGATGCCGAGCGTCGAGTTGAACCACTGGGTGTCCGCGTTCAGACCGGCGAATGCGGAGCCGTTGTTGTTGGCGGCGGAGGTGTAGGCGTAGAGGATCTCGGAGAATCCGTGCGCCCCGCTGTTGGTCATCGAGTTCGCCGGGGTGTCCAGGGCCATGGCGGCGGCGGTGAAGCCGAGCACGAGCGCCGGGGTGACCAGGATGTAGCAGGCGGCGAGCTTGATCTCGCGGGTGCCGATCTTCTTGCCGAGGTACTCGGGCGTACGGCCGACCATCAGGCCGGCGATGAACACCGCGATGATCGCCATGATCAGCATGCCGTAGAGGCCCGAGCCCACACCGCCGGGCGCGATCTCGCCCAGCATCATGCCGAGCATGGTGATGCCGCCGCCGAGACCGGTGTAGGAGGAGTGGAAGGAGTCCACCGCGCCGGTGGAGGTGAGCGTGGTGGCGACCGCGAAGATCGACGAGCCGCCGACACCGAAGCGGACCTCCTTGCCCTCCGTCGCGCCGCCCGCGGCCTCGAACGCCGGGCCGTGGTGCGCGAATTCGGTCCACATCATCAGCGCCGTGAAGCCGAGCCAGATCACGCCCATCGTGGCGAGGATCGCGTAGCCCTGCTTCACCGAGCCGACCATGACGCCGAAGCTGCGGGTCAGGGAGAACGGGACGACGAGGATCAGGAAGATCTCGAACAGGTTCGTGAACGGGGTGGGGTTCTCGAAGGGGTGGGCACTGTTGGCGTTGAAGTAACCGCCGCCGTTGGTGCCGATCTCCTTGATCGCCTCCTGCGAGGCGACCGCGCCGCCGTTCCACTCCTGCGTGCCGCCCAGGAACTGGCCGACCTCGTGGATGCCGGAGAAGTTCTGGATCACGCCGCAGGCGACCAGCACGATCGCGGCGACGAAGGCCAGCGGCAGCAGGATGCGGGTGACCCCGCGCACCAGGTCCGACCAGAAGTTGCCGAGCTCACCACCGCGCGAGCGCGCGAAGCCGCGCACCAGCGCCACCGCGACGGCCATGCCGACCGCCGCCGAGACGAAGTTCTGCACGGCAAGGCCGGCGGTCTGCACGACGTGGCCCATGGCCTGTTCGCCGTAGTACGACTGCCAGTTGGTGTTGGTGACGAACGAGGCCGCCGTGTTGAACGCCTGGTCCGAGTCGATCGCCTTGAAGCCCAGCGAACCGGGAAGGACGCCCTGCAGCCGCTGCAGCAGGTAGAGGAAGAGGACACCGACCGCCGAGAAGGCGAGGACGCCGCGCAGATACGCGGGCCAGGTCATCTCGGTGTCGGGGTTGGCACCAATGCCCTTGTAGATCCACTTCTCGACGCGAAGGTGCTTCTTCGAGGAGTAGACCCTGGCCATGTAGTTGCCGAGGGGGACGTGGACGAGCGCCAGCGCGCCTATCAGGGCGAGCAGCTGGAGCACGCCTGCCAGTACGGGACCCATATCTGCTCTCAGAACCTCTCCGGGTAGATCAGGGCGAGGACGAGATAGCCGAGCAGGGCGACGGCCACGACGAGGCCGACGATGTTTTCGGCGGTCACAGCTTCGTCACCCCCTTGGCGACGAGAGCCACCAGTGCGAATACCGCGAGCGTGGTGACGACGAAGGCCAGATCGGCCATCGCGAACTCCTGAGGTGAGGTTCGTTGGAACTCGATGGATAGGGACGACTAGAGGAAAACCCCTCTTGGCCGGATCGGATCGCTCGTTGACACCTCCCTTACGGAGGCCCCGACGGCTTTGACGGGGTTCTTACGAGTCCTGGCCGGCCGGTGCACAGGCCGACCCGCGGCCTGTGCCCTTGCTCACGGCAGCCGGAAGCGGAGGCGGCAGATCACCGCGTCCGTCTCGCGCCGTACGGCGTGGGCGACGACCGCGCCCCGCTGGTTCTGGAGCATCCGCTGCCACAGCCGCTCGGGCTCGGTCTCCGGGATCAGCACGGTGACCCGTGCGCCCGGCTCGGCGGCGGCCACGTCACGGACGTACTCGGCGATCGGGCGGCCCAGACTGCGCCGCTCGCAGGGCAGCCGGACCAGCGGCACCGACGGGTTCCAGGCCGCCCAGGAGCGCTCCAGGGCGCGGAGCTGGGCCCGGTCCTCGGGGTCCGGGTAGCACACGGTCACGGCGCGGACCTCGTCACCGAGGGAGGTGGCCGCCGTGAGGGCCTCGGACGTCAGCCTGGTCAGGGACGAGACGGGGACGATCACCAGCGAGCGCTCACGGTGCGGAGTCTCCGGTACACGGCCGAGCCCGAGCCGCTCGCCGATCCGGCCGTAGGCGCGGTGCACGGTCCGGAAGGCCATCACGAGCAGGGGCAGCGCGATCACGATCAGCCAGGCGCCCTCGCCGAACTTGCTCGCCGTGACGACGACCGTCGAGACACCCGTGAGCAGTGCGCCGAAACCGTTCAGGAGCGCCTTGCGGAGCCAGTGCGGCCCGCGCTCCAGACGCCAGTGCCGGACCATGCCGACCTGGGCGATGGTGAAGCCGACGAAGACACCGATGGCGAAGAGCGGGACCAGGGTGTTGGTGTCGCCGCCGGAGAAGACCAGCAGCGCGGCCGAGACGAGGGCGAGCGCGACGACGCCGTACCGGTGGACCTGGCGGTCGGCCTTCAGGGCGAAGACGTGCGGCAGGTAGTTGTCCCGGGCGAGCAGTTTCAGCAGGACCGGCAGTCCGCCGAAGGAGGTGTTCGCGGACAGGGCGAGCAGGACCATCGTCGCGAACTGGATGACGTAGAAGCCCCAGTTGTGGCCGAGTGAGGCGTCCGCGAGCTGGGCGAGGACCGTGACGCCCTCGACCGGCTGGAGGTGGAAGCGGGAGATGAGCACCGACAGGCCGATCAGCATCACGCCGAGGACGGCGCCGAGGGCGACCTCTGCGTGCTGGGCGCGCTTGGCACGCGGGACCCGGAAGGTGGGGACCGCGTTGGCGATGGCCTCGACACCGGTGAGCGCGGAGCACCCGGAGGCGAAGGCCTTCAGCAGGAGCAGGGCGCCGACCGTGGTGGCGTTGTCGGAGAGGACCGAGGCGTGGCCGGCGGCGGCTTCCGTGCTGGCCGGCTCGGACCGGAACAGCCCGACGGTGATCAGTACGAAGATCGACCCGACGAAGACGGCGGTCGGCAGGACGAACGCCTTCGCCGACTCCACGATGCCCCGCAGGTTCACGCCCGTGATCAGTACCAGGACGGCCAGGCACAGCCACAGGCGGTCGTCGTACAGGGACGGGAAGGCGGAGGTCAGGGCGGCGACACCGGCCGTGACGGCGACGGCGACGTTGAGGACGTAGTCCAGGACCAGCGAGGCCGCCGCCACCAGGCTGGTACGCGTGCCCAGGTGTGTCTTGGCGACGGCGTAGGAACCGCCACCGTCCGGGAAGGCCGCGATCACCTGCCGGTAGGAGGCGACCAGCACCGCGAGCAGGGCGGCGATCGCCAGCGTGACCGGCAGCGTGAAGCCGAGACCGTGCGCACCGGCGGCCGCAAGGACGAGCACGATGGCCTCGGGCCCGTAGGCCACCGACGCCATGGCGTCCAGGGACAGGGCGGCAAGGCCGGTGACCGCGGTCAGCCGGTGCCGTTCACCGGTATCGGGCGGCTCCTCGTCGGCGGGGACGGCATCCGGCTCGGTGGTCAGGACGGACATGGGCGCGTGCTCCTTCTGCGTTCGGCCGCACACGGGGACCGAAAATGTGCGCGGGTGCACGCAGGTTCTGTCCGATTCCCCTCGCATTCGACTGTTCCTGGCGGCTTCTTCGCGCTCAACCGGCCGTCTTTGACGGGCTCTTGACGGGCGTGTGACGCGCCCGACTCCCGTCGTGGCGACTTCTCGTACGGGGACGGCTTCCGGCCGCCGGTGGACAACTTCCGGCCGTCGGTGGCCTCGCGCCTCACGCGCCCCGTGCGTTGCGCCCGGCCGGTTCGGCCGCCGCGGTCCTCGCTGCGAACGGCAGTGACACGACCATCGTGAGGCCGCCGCCGGGAGTGTCCTCGGGGGTGAGGGTGCCGTCCATGGCCTCGGTCAGCCCTCGGGCGAGGGCCAGTCCGAGGCCGAGCCCGGTGGTGTTGTCGGTGTCGCCGAGCCGCTGGAAGGGCTCGAAGAGCCGTTCCCTGCCGTCCTCGGGGAGACCGGGCCCGCGGTCGACGATGCGCAGCTCCACCCGGCCCGCCAGTGTGCTGGCGGTGAGGAGCACCGGGGTTCCCGGCGGGGTATGGCGGGCGGCGTTGCCGACCAGATTGGCGATGACCCGTTCCAGGAGCGGCGGGTCGGCGAGCACCGCGGGGACGTTCTCCACGTCCGCCACGTCCACCCCACGGACGTCCGTCAGGGCCATGGGCAGCACCTCCTCCAGCGAAGTGGGCCGCAGGTTCAGGGTGAGGGCGCCCGCCTCCAGGCGGCTGAGGTCGAGCAGGTTCTCCACCAGGCGGTTGAGCTTGGCCATGGACTCGTCGGCCGTGGCGAGGAGTTCGTCGCGGTCCTCCGCGGAGAAGGCGACGTCGCGGCTGCGCAGGGAGGCGACGGCGGCCCACCCGGCGGCCAGCGGGGTACGCAGGTCGTGCCCCACCGACCGCAGCAGAGCCGTGCGCAGTCGGTCGGCCGCCTTCACCGGCTCCACCTCGGCCGCTGCCTCGGCGAGCCGGGCGCGCTCGACCGCGGAGCCGACATGGGCGGCGAAGGCGGCGAGCACCCGCCGCTCGGACGACGACAGAGTGCGGCCCCGGAGCGCCAGATACGCGCCGGGGCCCGCGGGCACAGCCGTCACGCCAGAGGCGTCGAAGGCTCGGTCCACCAGGTCCGCCGACTCCATGCCGAAGGTCTCGCGCGTCCGCTCCAGCAGGGCCGGAATGGTGGCTTCACCTCGCACGATGCTGCCGGCCAGGGACGACATGGTCTCCGCCTCGGCCGTCGCCCGGGCGGAACGTCTCGACAGCCGCAGGGAGCGGTCCACCACCGCGGCGACGGTGGCCGCCACGACCACGAACACCGTGAGCGCCAGCAGAGCGTTCGGGTCGTCCAGGGTGAACCGCCCGACGGGAGGGACGAACCAGTAGTTGAGCAGCAGGGACGCCGTCACCGAGGCGATCACCGCCGAGACGACCCCGCCTATGCAGGCCACACCCACCACCGTGAGCAGGAACAGCAGGGCCTCGCTGGTCAGGTTCAGCGTGCCCCGCAGTTGGGCGAGGACGAGTGTCAGCAGCGCCGGAAGCACGAGACCGGCCACCGGACCGGCGATCAGCCGGGCCGTCGACAGCGTGCGGCGCCGCGACGGCAGGAGCCTGCCTCGCCCGGCCCGCTCGTGGGTCACCCGGTGGACGTCGATGTCGCCGGACAACTCGGTGACCGTCTCCCCGGTCCCCGGCCCGGTCAGCAGCCGTGCGAGTCCGCCGCGGCGGCTCGTGCCGAGCACCAGCTGTGTGGCGTTCTCGGCGCGGGCGAACTCCACCAGCGCGGTGGCCACGTCGTCACCGACGACCGAGTGGTAGCTGCCGCCCAGGTCCTCCACGAGATGGCGCTGCCGGGCGAGTGAGGCGTGCGAGACACCGGCGGCGAGACCGTCGCTCCGGGCCACGTGCACGGCGAGCAGATCGCCGCCCGCGGACCTGTCGGCGATACGGGCGGCCCGCCGGATCAGTGTGCCGCCCTCCGGTCCGCCGGTCAGCGCGACGACCACCCGCTCCCTGGTTTCCCACACCCGGCCGATGCCGTGCTGCGTGCGGTACTCCTGAAGCGCCTCGTCGACCCGGTCGGCCAGCCACAGCAGTGCCAACTGGCGCAGCGCGGTGAGGTTGCCCGGCCGGAAGTAGTTCGCCAGTGCCGCGTCGACCTCCTCGGGGGCGTAGACGTGGCCGTGCGCCATTCGTCGGCGCAACCCCTCGGGCGGCATGTCGACGAGCTGGATCTGCCAGGCACGCCGTACGACCTCGTCGGGCACCGTCTCCCGCTCGGGTACCCCGGTGATCTTCTCGACCACGTCGTTGAGCGACTCCAGATGCTGGATGTTCAGCGTGGTGATCACGTCGACACCGGCGTCTAGGAGGGCCGCGATGTCCTGGCGGCGCTTGGGGTTGCGGCCGTCTCCGGGCACATTGCCGTGCGCGAACTCGTCGACGATCGCCAATTGCGGCCGACGGGCGAGCACCGCGGCCAGGTCCATCTCCTCGTACGTTTCGCCGCGACGGGTACCCGACGCGCGGGGGACGACCTCCAGACCGTCGAGCATCGCCTGGGTGTGCGGGCGTCCGTGGCAGTCGACGAACCCCACCACCACATCCGCCCCGCGCAGGGCACGCCGCCGCGCCTCGTCGAGCATGCGGTAGGTCTTGCCGACCCCCGGAGCGGCTCCGAGATAGATCTTCAGTCGTCCGGGCCGTACGTCACTCATCGCCGCCGACGTGCTCCGCTCACTGGCTCAACTCCTCCGCGCACTTGAGGGTTTCCTTCCAAGGAGGCCGTTTCGTGCGGCGGGCGGCACGGTCGTTGGCAGTTCCTTGACGTGCGCCCGGAGGACCTTGACGTGCTCTTGATGTGGCATCACCGGGTCGGCGCGTGGGACCGCGTGGCCGGGTGGGACCGCCTGGCCGCGTGGGTGTGCGGGAGTTGGGGCGTCGTCATCCGGTGGGAGTGCCGTGCTCGGCTCCGGCGGCCGCGGCAGGTGTGGTGGCCGTCTGCGTGACACGCGAGGGTCCGTGACGTCCTCGGTGTCGGCGCCCGGAGCGGCTCGCCCGGTTCTCCCGTCGCGAGGCGGGCCGACGGCAGGCAGGACCGTGGCCGCGCACAGCGGCGCGGCCGCGCGGGCGTGTTGCCCGCGGCAGCTGCGCTGAGCGGCCCGCGCGGCCACGGTCCTGCATCCCCCGTGTCCCCCGTATCCCCCGTCGCAGCCTCGGATTCGTCCGGCGTCCGTGAGCCGTCTCACCGCCGCGGTCCGGGGCTGCCCCCACAGGGCGCGACCACCCAACCTCGTGGCGGTGCGCCGTCCTCGGTCCCGAGGATCTGCGCCGACCCGGCCGTGCGAGCCACGGCCCCCTACTGGGTCACGCCACGGGTGGTCGCCCAACCCCCCGTCGGCGATCATTCTGTGACCGGATTCGGCCACCTGTGACCTCTGTTGACGCGCCTCTGATGAATCTTCAGGTCTACCTGACGACCCTTTGACGGCCGGGCACGGCTCCCCGGGGTCCGGCGGGCGGGACGAGCATCGTCGAGGGCGACGAGAGTGACGTGGCCGCACGCTAGAGCCTCGTCAGAGAAGGGTGTGCCGGCTTGTCCGGTACCGGCGGCACGGCTTCGATGAACGGCGTGAACAGCGCCTGGCTCCTCTTCGACCGACCGCCGAGTACCACCCGGCCGTCGCTTCGTACGCCGCGCTGACCGGAAGCACACGCGTCCCACGGACACCGCGTCCCACCGACGCCACGTCCGTACGACGCCGACTTCCGTGACCCGAGGGGCGCCCCGATCCGCTACGGCGCCCCGTCCTCGTTTCCCGGCACGCACCCCACCGCCCCTCACCGGGCCGTGTCCGCGTGCCCGCAACCCCGGATGGGAACATGTCCGACTCACCCCTTTCCTCCCGTACCGTTCTGGTCACAGGGGCCACCACCGGCATCGGCTACGAGACCGCCCGACAGCTCACCGAGCGCGGCGCGACCGTACTGCTGCACGGCCGCACCACCGAGGAGACCCGGGCCGCCGCCGATCGCCTCATCGCCACGGCCGGGGTCCCCGAAACCCAACTCGCGCTCTACGCGGCCGACTTCGCCAGGCTGGAGGAGGTCGAGGGGCTGGCCGCCTCAGTGCTCGCCGAACACCCCCACCTGGACGTCCTCGTCAACAACGCCGGGGCGTGTGCGAGACGCCCCTGCTCCCCCTGTACGCACACGAGGGCCTCACTCCGGCCGAGGGCGCGGCACACGTGGTCCGGCTGTGCGACCCGGCGGTCGAGATCGTCAACGGCGCCTACTACGACCGCGCCGAGCGGGTCGACCCCGCTCCGGCGACGCTCGCTCCGTAGTCCAGTTTCGGCCGCCGACCCGCCTCCTGGAACAAGCCCCTGAAACCCAGCGCCGAGTGACGTCGCAACGAAATCCATCCGCCTCCTGTGTATCCCTGACGTGCACCCGGCAAGCCTTAACGCTCCCTTGATGCGTTCGGAGCACTCTCGCGTGGGCCCGCGGCTGACTCCCTGCATACGCTTGTCCGGCCGTCCGCGTGATGGCCGGAACCCAACGCCCTTACGCGCACCAGGAGCACACCGATGGCCACCCCCACCCGACACCGAGCGCACCGTTTGCGCGCCTGGATGCTGGAGGGCCTGTCGGACATGGGCAAGACGGGTGGCCACACCGGTCCGCACGCCGAGCCGGAGCCCGCGCACAAGGGCCAGCCCTGGTACCGGGTCATGTGCCTGACGGGTGTGGACTACTTCTCCACCCTCGGCTACCAGCCGGGCATCGCCGCGCTCGCCGCCGGGCTGCTCTCGCCCGTCGCGACGGTCGTCCTGGTGGTGATCACCCTGGCCGGTGCGCTGCCGATCTACCGCCGGGTGGCCGAGGAGAGCCCGCACGGCGAAGGCTCCATCGCCATGCTGGAGCGGCTCCTCACGTTCTGGAAGGGCAAGCTGTTCGTCCTGACGCTGCTGGGCTTCGCCGCCACCGACTTCCTGATCACCATCACCCTGTCGGCCGCGGACGCCTCCACCCACCTCGTGGAGAACCCCCATGTGGCGGACCCGCTGCACGACAAGCAACTGCTGATCACCCTGATCCTGATCGCACTGCTCGGCGCGGTCTTCCTGAAGGGCTTCCTGGAAGCGATCGGGGTGGCCGTCGCCCTGGTGGCCGTGTACCTCGCGCTCAACGCGGTCGTGGTCGTCACCGGCCTGTGGCACGTGGCCACCGAGGGACATGTCGTCACGGACTGGTCGGATGCCCTGACCGCGGACCACGGCAATGTGTTCGTCATGATCGGGGTGGCCCTGATCGTCTTCCCCAAGCTTGCGCTCGGCCTGTCCGGCTTCGAGACCGGCGTGGCGGTGATGCCGCACGTCAAGGGCGACGACAGTGACACCGAGGAGAGCCCCAAGGGCCGTATCCGGGACACCAAGAAGCTGCTGACCACCGCGGCCGTCATCATGAGCGCCTTCCTGATCACCACGAGTTTCATCACCACCGTGCTGATCCCGGAGAAGGAGTTCGAGGAGGGCGGCCCGGCCAACGGACGTGCCCTCGCGTATCTCGCCCACGACCAGCTCGGCAACACCTTCGGCACCGTCTACGACATCGCGACGATCGCCATCCTGTGGTTCGCGGGCGCCTCGGCCATGGCCGGACTGCTCAATCTGATGCCGCGCTACCTGCCCCGCTACGGCATGGCCCCGCACTGGGCGCGCGCCGTGCGCCCGATGGTCATCGTCTTCACCCTGGTCGGCTTCCTGGTCACCTGGATCTTCGACGCGGACGTGGATGCCCAGGGCGGCGCGTACGCCACGGGTGTGCTGGTGCTGATCAGCTCGGCGGCGATCGCGGTGACCATCGCCGCGCGCAAGGCGGGACAGCGGAAGTGGACGATCGGCTTCGCCGTGATCTCCGTGGTGTTCCTCTACACGACCGTCGTGAACATCATCGAGCGCCCCGACGGTGTGAAGATCGGCGCCTGCTTCATCGCGGGCATCATCCTGATCTCGCTCCTGTCGCGACTGCTGCGCGCCTTCGAACTGCGTGTGACCAGCGTCCGGCTCGACGACATGGCGGAACGGTTCATCCGGGACATGGCCAGCCGCAAGATACGACTCATCGCCAACGAGCCCGACCGACGTGACCGCAGCGAGTACCGCGACAAGATCGAGCAGATCCGCAACGACAACGACCTCCCCGAGCAGGAGGACTTCGTCTTCGTCGAGGTGACGGTGACCGACCCGTCCGAGTTCGAGGCGAGCCTGAGCGTGCGCGGCGAGGTCATGCACAACCGCTACCGCGTCCTGACCATGGAGTCCTCCTCGATCCCCAACGCCCTGGCCGCCCTCCTCCTGCACGTCCGCGACACGAGCGGCCGCATCCCGCACATCTACTTCGAGTGGACCGAGGGCAGCCCGTTCGCCAACTTCCTGCGCTTCTTCCTCTTCGGACAGGGCGAAGTCGCCCCGGTCACCCGCGAAGTGCTCCGCGAAGCGGAACCCGACCGCGCCCAACGCCCCCGGGTGCACACCGGCTGAGGCCACTGAGGCCGACCACAGTGTCAGGCTCCCGTCAGGATCGGCCCGCCCCGTGTCAGAACCCCATCAGCGGAGGCCGCGCCCACCGCGAACCCGCCTAGTGTCGGCCACATGGGACGTAGCGGACAGGCGGATGCGACTGG
The DNA here is from genome assembly GCF_013364195.1 of Streptomyces sp. NA04227. Lineage (NCBI taxonomy): Bacteria > Bacillati > Actinomycetota > Actinomycetes > Kitasatosporales > Streptomycetaceae > Streptomyces > Streptomyces sp. NA04227. The sequence continues at coordinate 140,067 of NZ_CP054918.1, forward strand.
GGACCGCCACTGGCGTGGCAGCGCCCGGTTCGCAGTGACCTGCGCCTCGACCTTCTTGGTCATGAGCCTTCTGGTCGACTGGTGTTCGGGGGGCCTGACGCCCCTCCATGCTCTGCTCTGGTTCGCCTCGTCGGCCGCGCTCTTCTCGATCCTGCTGCCGCCGCAGGTGAGCGCGGGCCCCGGCTGGCTTGCGGTACGCACCTCCTGGCGCCGTCGATTCGTCCGCACGGACGAGCTGAGCGCCGTGCGGCAGTACGAGGGCGTCTCCGGCCACCTGGTCCTCCAGGACGTCCAAGGACACCGCCTCGAACTCGATCCCCGGATCCTCGCGGCCAACCCGCTGCTCTGGCACGAACTGGACACGGGCGCCCTCCGTTCCCTGGAGCGGGGCACCTTGCGCAATGGCGCCGACGTACTGGACCGGCTGGGGCACCGTATCGACGACGAGACGGCACGCGCGGTGCTCCGGGCGTCGGGGATCGTCTGAGAGCCCCGCCGCGGGTCCGGCGGCCCGAGGCCGAGCCGTTCGTCGAGGCCCACGGATAGACGACGGCCCCGGCTGTGCGCTGATCGTCAACTCACTGTGCGCCGTGCGCCAACGACATCGTCCCCGCCGACCCGCAGTATGGAGTCAGAGGTTGGCGCAGGGAGCGGGCCCTCGACGGACACGATCCGTCACGGGGGAGTGGCTCGCTCCCTGTGCGGCCCACCGGATGCGGGACTTGGGCCCGGCAGGCCCGCCGGGGCCCTTTACGAGGACGGCGGGAACGGTCCCACCGTCACCAGCCACACATGGCCGTCGGGGTCGGCGAACGCACCCGAGTACCCCCACGGCTGCTTCCCGGGCGGCGCGACGACCTCGCCGCCGGACCGGCGCGCCCGCTCGACGAGTTCGTCGACCTCCGCCTCGGTGTCCGCGTTCAGGCTGAACGCACACTCGCTCTGACCGGGCGCTGCCACCTCGTGGTTGCCGATGACCCAGCCGAATCCGCCCGTGGGGATCAGCATCAGGTGCACACCGTCGTTGAGCACGAAGCGCAGCGGCTCGGGCACACCGTCGTCCGCCACCTCCCCGACGGCATCGAAGCCGAGCCCGTCACCGTAGAACGCGTAGGAGGTGGGGCGGTCGGCGGTGGGCAGGCTGATGACGATCGGGGACTGCGGCATGGGCAGGGCTCCTTGTGGCCGGTGGATGCGCATACGTCGACGTGTGCGTTGCTCCGCGCACGTGGGTTCGTATGCCGGGCTTCGGAGTCTCTGACCGGGCGGCGGCGTGAAAATCATCGGTCGCGCCGTTCTCGCCGCCCTGCCTGCCGTGGCACGAGCCTTCCGCCTCGTCCTCGGAAGCCTCAATCCCCCAACGCGTAGACGTCCTTGACCTTCACCTCGGCCACCCCACGGCCCTCCGCGAAGACCCGGCGCCAGTCCCCGGCCAGGTGGAGTTCGTCGGTACCCATGGCCCGTACCACCAACAGCCCCTCCTTGTGGGCCTTGTGGGCCTTCATCCAGAGATTGGCGAAGGCCTGGGAGCGGATCAGGTGCATCCAGTCCGGTCGGTACAGCTCGCGGTTGTAGTTCGACATCCCCATCGTGGAAACGAACTTGGCGTACATGGCCTTCACGTATTCGAGGGTCACCGTGTCGTCGTCGGCGATCGCGCGGTCCCGGGCGGTCTTCAGCGCGACACGGAACTTCTCCAGGAGTCCCTCGGTCGCTCCCGAGGTCCACGACTCCAGGATCCGCGGCTCCTCGCAGAGGCCGTACTTGGGCCCGGAGAGGCGAAGGAGCAGGCGCAGTGTGGGCTCGCCGACCCACAACGGTCCGGGTTCGTCCCTGCTGCCGAGCGGGTGGGGCAGTTCGTCGCCGTGTGCCCAGTCGGGCGGGTCGATCAGGTGGATTCCGGCGCGGCGACGGTCGTGGACGGGGCTGGTGGAGTGTTCCAACTGGCCCAGCGGCAGGTGGGTCTTGAGGGCGGACAGATAGGCGCCGTTGACGTCCAGTGCGGCCACCTCGTGCGCACCGGGCGGGAGTCCGGGCCGTGTCCACTTGGGGCGGGCCTCCCAGATCTGGTCCGCACCGCGCGCCGTCTGCTTGCGCAGCACCTCCGGGAGCCAGGGGTGCGCGACGATGTCGTAGCGGCCGCCGATCCGGCACTGGTCGAGCAGTGCCATCGCATCCGGGATCGCCCTCTTCACGAGTGCGGCGGTCGCGGCTTCCAGATCGCCCGCATGGGCTTCGAGCGCGGCGGCGACGGCCTCGCCGATCGGATCCGCTTCCTCGGCGGCGACCTGGACGCGGCGGCCGCTCGGCACCGTACGCACCTGTCGGTCGCCGCGTGGGCCGGGCGTGCCCGCCCGGGACCGCGGTGCGCGGGCTGGAGTGAACTCGCTTTCCGCTACGGGGAGTTCGGGCGCGGCAGCCGATGCCGTACGGTCCGTGTCCGCTGCCTGGGGGGCGGTCGCCGCCGCGCACTCCTGCGGGTCGAGGTGCTGCGGGAAACCGGCGATCTCCTGCCGTGCCGGGCCGCCACACAGCACACACGGCCGGGGCTCGGCGAGCGCGCTCTCGGAGCCGTGCTGCGGGCTGTCCGGGGACGGGGCGGAGGCGGAGGTCGTGACAGGGGTCGCATCCACGGCAGGTGGGGCGTCCCCGGCGGGCATGACGCTCGCAGCAGACATGACGTTCGCAGCAGGCACGTCGTGCCGTACCGGCTCCGCGGGCACGGCATCGGTCGCGGCTAGACGTTCCTGTGCGGCGTCGAGGAAGTACGCGTACTTCTCCCGGCTCTCCCCCGCCGGTTCGCGCCCCGCCTCCCAGGCCCGTACGGTGCCGGCGCTCACCCCGACCGCCCTAGCCACGTCGGTCTGCGACAGATGCAGCAACTCCCGTACCTCGCGCCGCCGTTCGGCGGACGGGAGGGGAGCGGGCGGGCCGGACCTCGCGAGCAGGGCGTCGATCTCCGTGAAGGCGTCATGGTCCGGCCTGCTGGGGTCGGACGTCCGCCGCTGGGATTCCGTCCGCTCGGATGCTTTCGGCTCGGAGGTCCGTCCGCCGCGAGCCGCCGCCTCGGAGGTCTGCCCGTCGGGGTTCATGCCGCGAATCCGATGTTGGTGACGTACTCGTACTGGCCCCACTGGGAGCCGAGGTCGACCAGATGGTCCGAGACCCAGTGCTGGTCCAGGGCCTCGTCGTCCCCGGCGGCCCAGGCGGTCACGAGACGGTCCCAGCGGCGGATGTTCATGGTGCGGTACTCGAGGACCCGCTGGTGCGGCCGGTCGACCTGGGACTGGTTCAGCGGGTGGATCTCCACCCGGGTGCCACCGCGCGAGTTGAGGCGGGCGAGCAGGGATCGCGCGACGTTGGCGCGCCGCACCCGGCGGTAGGCCTCCTCGATCCGCTCCAGGTTGCTCTTGGAGGGGCTGCGCTTTCCGGCGAGCCAGGCCTTGACCGTACGGTCCGTGGCCGTGAGCCCGGCCTCGCGGGCCGCCTGCCGCGCGCGGGGGGTCCGGGTGAGGTAGTTCAGGCGGGCCATCAGGCCACGGCGGGAGGTCACCGGGGAGACGATGCCCCCGGCGAGCGCGTCGAGCCGTCGGGCGATCGCTTCGCCCCCCTTGATTCCGCGGGCACCGAACTTGCCGAACTCGATGTTCCTCTCCGGCACTTCGGCCCTCCTTCGCCCCGCGTCCCGACACCGACCGCCGACGGCGCGCCCGCCTGTCCTCGTCGCCGCGCCCCGTCCGTACGGGTTCCTCCGCCTGAGCAGGGTACTTCGCCGCTCCGGCCTGCCCCGACCCTAGCCAATGAAGGCCGTGCGTTCCTTGCCACTACGCTCACTTTCACTCGCTCACCGTCCGTCCGCCGACGGCCCGACCTCCACCGGAGAAGCCATGTTCTCGCTGTTCCGCCGTGCCAAACCCCAGATACACCTGAGCACCCTGGGCGCCGACGGCCACGGCAGGACGACACTGCTCTCCGCCCTCACCCAGGTCCTGCACCGGGACCGCCCTGACGCCAACACCCATGTGCCGCTTGCCCAGTTGGGCAGTTCGGCGGGTCCCGCGGTCGTGCAGTACGAGACCGCCCGGGCCCGCTACACGCACCAGGACTCCCTGGCACCGGGGGCGGGCGGGGCCCTCCTCGCCGTCTGCGCCCTGGACGGGCCGATGCCCGGCACCGAGGAACAGCTCAGGGCGGCCAAGGAGGCCGGGGTCGACCGGATCGTCGTCGCGCTCACCCGGTGCGACCTGCAGTCCGACTTCGACGTTCTCGAAGTGATCGGGGTCGAGGTAAGCATGCTGCTCGACGAGCAGGGCTTCGACGGGGACTCCACTCCCGTGGTGCCCGTCGCCGCGCAGGCGGCGCTGCGCGGCAACGAGGCCGGAACCGACTCGATCCGGACGCTGCTCAGCTCCATGGACAAGGCCTTCGCCCGGCGCTGAGGGCGCACGCTCGCAGAGCCCGGCTGAAGTCGGTTCAGCCTGCGGTCGGTTCAGCCTGCAGTCGGCCCGTCGCGCGCTCCCGCCGCTCACACTGTGCGTACGGTCACGCCCGCGGCGGCCAGCGGTGCGATCTCCTCCGGCGGCGCGGACTCCTCGGTGACGACCGCGTGCAGAGCGGTGGCGGGGGCGACGAAGGCGAGGGCGGTACGGGAGAGTTTGGCGGCTTCGGCGACCGCGATGACACGTCGGGCGGAGGCGATCGCGGCGCGTTTGACGGCGGCGTCCTCCAGGTCGTACGCGGTCAGGCCGTTGGCGGCGTTGAGGCCGCAGCAGCCGATGACGGCGGTGTCGAAGCGCAGGGCGGCGAGGGAGGCCTCGGTGAGCGGGCCGGTGAGCGCCAGTTCCCCGGGCCGTGGGCGGCCGCCCGGCACCAGGAGGGTCAACTCGGGCCCTGCGGCAAGGGCGTTCACCGCGTGCAGGGAGAGCGGCATCACGGTCAGGCGGCGCCCCTCCAGAGCTCGGGCGACCTCCAGACAGGTGGTGCCGCTGTCCAGGACGACGGACTCCCCGTCCGCGACGAGCGCGGCGACCTCGGCGGCGATCCGTCGTTTGGCCTCGCCGCCTTCCTGCGCCCGCAGCGCGAACGGCGGTTCGTCGCCGCGCAGCAGCAGGCTCCGCGCTCCGCCGCGGTAGCGCTCGAGAACGCCCTGTCCCGCCAGAGTCTCCAGATCACGGCGGACGGTCATCTCGGAGGCACCGGTGAGAGCCGCGAGTTCGGTGACCCCCATCCGCCCCGCCGCGCGCACGGCCTCGGTGATCGCCTTCAGTCGGTCTGTGCCAGCCATGGCCACATCGAACAGGATCGGTGTTCACAACACAAGCTTTCGAAAGCTCAGGATGTTGGTTATGTTCGCGGAATGGAACGACGACTGCGGGCCGCACGCCTGGCCACCTTCGCCTACTTCGCCCTGAACGGCTTTCTGATGGGCATGTGGATCGTCCACGTCCCGGACGTCGAACAGCGCGCGGGGATCGGCCACGCGGTGCTCGGGTGGCTGCTGTTGCTGCTCGGCGCGGGGGCGTTCGCGGGCATGCAGCTCGTCGGGCCGCTCACCGATCGCCTGGGCGCACGCCGGGTGGTACCGGCGAGCGCGGCACTGTGCAGCGCCTCCGTCGTCCTGCCGGGCCTGGCCACCGATGTCTGGACTCTGGGAGCCGCGCTGCTGGTGTTCGGCGTCGGCAACGGCTGCCTCGACGTGGCCATGAACGCGCATGCCGTACAGGTCGAGCACGGCTACCGGCGCCCCGTCATGTCCGCCTTCCACGCGGTGTTCTCCCTCGGCGGCGTACTCGCCTCGCTCGCCGGGGCGCGCACTCTCAGCCTCGACTGGAGCCCTGCGGCGACTCTCGGCACGGTGGCCCTGGCCGGGGTCGCGGTCTCCGTTCTCGCCGCCTCGGCCCTGCTGCCGCGGGAGACGGACGAGGCGGCCGGGCGGGCCCAGCCCGGCGAGCGCACCGGCAGTCGCACCCGGCACCGGACGCCCGGGCGGATCTGGGTGCTGGCCGCCCTGGCCCTGATGGTCATGCTGAGCGAGGGCGTGGCCAACGACTGGAGCACCCTTCATCTGCGGCACTCGCTGGACGCCTCCGCCGCCGCCTCGGCCCTCGCCTTCGGGGCCTTCGCCACGGCGATGACCGCCGGCCGCCTGCTCGCGGACCGCGTTGCCGGACGCTTCGGCCCCGTGGCGGTGCTCCGCTATGGAGCGCTCGTCGCCGCACTGGGCCTGTCGGCCGCGGCCCTGTCCCCCTGGATCCCGTTGGCGGTGACCGGCTGGGCCGTGTTCGGGGCCGGTCTGTCCGGCTGCGTCCCCCAACTCTTCAGCGCGGCGGGGCACTTCGACCAGGGTGCGGCCGGAGCCAATGTCTCCCGCGTCGCCGGACTCGGCTATCTCGGCATGCTCGCCGGACCCGCCGTGATCGGCCCGCTGACCGGCATCATGCCGCTCCACCTGACCTTCTTCCTGCCGGTGGCGCTGTGCCTCGTCGCCGCCCTCGCCGCGGGCTCCCTCCGCAACGAGCGCGTGCCCGCCCCGGGCCCGGCGCCGACCTGTCACCCCGAGGCGGCATGATTCCCACCCGACGTCGGGTACGCAGAGTCGGGTGCACAGAAAGGTCGTTACATGTGGGTTCAGCGAGTGATCGAACTGACCGGGTGGGAGCCGCTCGGGCTCACCGTCGACTGGGCGGCGATCGAAGGCGAGCTGGGGGCCCCGCTACCGCCCGACTACAAGCAGCTCTACGAGGCGTTCGGCGGCGGCATCTTCAGTGACTCCGTCTCCTTTCTGGCGCGCGACAAGCCGTTCGGGGCGTTCGACTTTCTGACACAGTGGCAATCCTGGCTGTCGACCGACCGGGACGCCACGCTCGGAAGCGTCTCCGCCGTCGATCCCTACGCGATCTACGCGCCGGGCGGCAGAGGGCTCGTCCCCTGGGGCTCCACCGAATGGGCCGACGGATACTTCTGGCTGATCGACGCCGAGCGACCCGGCGACTACCCCGTCCTCGCAACGGCCGAAGACGGCGGGTCGTGGCACCGGTTCGACATGTCCACCTCCGAGTTTCTCTACCGCGTCCTCGCCGATGCGGATTTCCTGCCGTTCGGAGTGGCGCAATACGCACTCGACCCGACCTTCGTAGCGTCCGGCGACTCGGAAAGCGACCCGGCTTCGTAAAAGAGCGAGCGGGACCGTGGGACTGCGGAACACCGAAAGACGGGGTCACCGAACAGCGTGAACATCGAGATTCAAATCGAGATCAACACCACGCTCAACACCGCGACAAGTCGGCCGTGTTGAGCACGCACGGATAACCGGAAGACTCCCCTCCGACAAACGTTGCCGCACTCTTGTCGAGCAACTCCCGCCTCTTCACTACGGCGTACGCCCCCATGCCGGACCACTGCTTATTCGTACGCCGCGAGAGCCAAATAGAACGCCCCGTGTCAATCCGCCCACAGGTCATTGATCGAAGGCGGCAACTGATATGTGCTGCCGTAAAGTTGTCAGGCACCAAGGACGTTCGTACGGGGGAGACAGAACAGGTATGTCCGCAACCGATCCCAGGAACAGCGCACACGTTCCGACGTCACCGGATACGCAGGTCCCGGCCGCCGCTCACCCCACCGCGACCGGCGATGCGCAGGCCGACACTCTCGACCAGCTCCACCACACCCTGCACAACCCCACCATCGACCACCTCGACGACACCACCGCCGCCGCCTACCGCCACGCCGTCCTCAACGGCCGCTACCACCCCACCGACATCCAGCACACCCTCCACCTCACCCCCGAACACACCCACCGCATCACCCACACCCTCACTCAACTCCACCTCCTCAAACCCGTCCCCGGACAACCCGACACCCTCATCCCCCTCAGCCCCGACGCCGCCACCGCCGAACTCCTCGCCACCACCGAACACCACATCCAACAACTCCAAAACGCCGTCACCCACACCCGCAACCGCATGCAAACCCTCCAACCCCTCTACTACGAAAGCCGACAACACCGAAACCACACCGAAGCCTTCGACATCATCACCGACATCACCACCCTCCAAAAAACACTCAACGACCACGGACTCCACGCCCAAAAAGAAATACTCACCGCACAACCCGGCGGACCCCGACCACCCGACATCCTCGAAAACGCCCGCCCCCGCACCCTCAACAACCTCCAACGCGGACTCACCATCAAACACCTCTACCAACACACCGCCCGCACCGACCTCACCACCGTCAACTACATACGCACCATCACCCACCACGGCGCCCACGTCCGCACCACCGACCAACTCATCGACCGCATCATCATCTACGACCGCGAAACCGTATTCCTCCCCGAACAAAACATCACCCACCGCCAACCCGGAGCCGCCCTCATCCGCGAACCAACCCTCGTCCAATTCCTCTGCAAAACCTACGACCACCTCTGGAACAACGCCACCCCCTACACCCCCCACACCCCCACCACACCCCACATCACCCACGACCTCAAACACGCCATCATCAAACTCCTCGCCCAAGGACACAAAGACGAAAACGTCGCCCGCAAACTCGGCATGAGCGTCCGCACCTGCCGACGCCACATCGCCCAAATCATGGAACAAACCAACGCCACAAGCCGCTTCCAAACCGGCGCCAACCTCGCCCTCGCCGGATACATCACCAACCAACCACCCACCCCTCAAACAGATGTGGAAGCCACCGAGGGAAATTTGGGCAACGGGCACCTCGCGGCGGAGGCGGACCAAGGGAACGGTCGGGACGAGGAACAGGAAGAAGGCGACAGAACGCCTCGCGAACTCGCGTTCCCGGCAGGCAAGTTCCGTACGGGCGCATTCCGTGGAGGTGAATTCGGCGCGGGTGCGGCTGGCAGGAGTGAGGTCGGCGCGAGTGAAGCCAACCCTCGTGAGTTCAGGAAACACCGTGGCCGGGGATACGTATACGAGGTCGGCGAGTCCGGGGCTCGGCACTGGAATTTCGCTCCATGACGTGGCGAGGGGGCGGCGGGGCTTCGGCACGTCATCTCATCCACCGGCCCGCAGGAACGAGAAGCTCCCGAACTGAAAGGACCCACCAGCGGAGGAGGTGTGTGGCGCGGCCACCGTGCGCCCACGTGTTCTGACGCGGCTACCCGAAAGGCCTCCATCAGCGCGGACCCCGGATACGTCTCGAACCTTTTGCACTTCCAACGGTAGTAGCACGACCAGTAAGGGGCGAGCCCCTCGTCCTCTCAATCGCCCGTCATTCCATCCGTGCGCTCTCGCAGGAAGTCGGCGTGTCCATTGTGGCGGGCGTACTCCTGGATCAATTGCACGTAGAGCCAGCGCAGGCTGAGGGGCGTGCCGTGCGCGGGCGTGAACGTCTCGTCGAGGTCGTGTCCGGCCGCCACTGCCTCGCACGAGGCGACCTCGGCCCGGAACCGCTCGAAGTCCCGTTCCGCGTACGCCCCGTGGACTCCCTCGATGCCCTCATCGCCGTCTCCCGGGTCGGTGAAGACATTCCCGATGTCCTCACCCGCGAAGCGCCGCCGGAACCACGACCGCTCCACCTCCGCCATATGACGGACCAGGCCCAGCAATGTGAGGTTCGACGGTTCCACGGTGGTCCGGGCCAATTGGGCCGGCTCCAGGCCCGCACACTTGGCCAGCAGCGTCTCGCGGTGCCAATTCAGCCAGCCTTCCAGCATCTGGCGCTCAGGCACGGTGGCCAGATCACCGATCCGCGTCGTGCGCTCGATCTGCGGTGCTTTCCATGTCATCCGTCCACCCTGGCCGACCGACTCACGGGAACACCAGGGACGCTCCCGTCGACGGCGGCCGGATCGCCTCCGCATAAAGAACAACAAACGTTCGGCACGACGGCCGGGCGGTAGTCAGCCGCTCCCGCCCGGCCGTGGCAGTTTCAGCTTCAGCGGGCCGCAGCCGAGGCGGGCCGCCTCGGCCTCGACGTAGCGGGGGAAGAGGGTACGTACGTCCGCGCCGGTCCCGCGCTCGTTGCTCTGTACGAGGAATGCCGTCTCGCCCGCCTGGCAATGGGCCCGGAAGACTCCGAGGTTGGGGCCGAGGCTGCCGTAGCCGGAGTCGGAGCGCACCGGATCGCCCTCGTTCAGCGCCATGTCGGTGAAGATCCCGGCCAGCCGTGGGTCCTCGACGGTCATCAGGCGCTGCTTCGGCTGCGAGCCGAGTACTTCCCGGTCGCAGGTGCGCACCGGGCCGTGCCCGTCGGTGATCAGGGGGTAGTGGCGTGGCTTGCGCTTCTTGCCCAGGGTCAGCCCCTTGATGCCGCAGAGCGCGTCCGGCTTCTCCAGGCGGGTGTAGCGGGCGGCCTCTGGCAGGCGTTCGACCGGATCGGCGATCGTGCCGGTGCAGTCCAGGTCCGCGCTGACCTTGTTGACGAGCTTCACGACCATGCGGGCCATCGCGTCCCGCTCTTCGGTATCCGGCTCCATGTCGCTTATCAAGGCGCCCTGGGCGATGTCCACCACGGTGGGCGCGTCGAGTTCACTGGGGCGACCAAGGCAGCCGTCCGGGATGGCGAGCCAGGCGCGGCTGTCCGAGGCCATGCCCAGCAAGCCGCCGCCGAGCGGGGTGAGACGGGCGGAGAGGAACTCGTCGGCCCATTTGCGATCGTCGCCGGTCCGGTCGTCCGGCCGGTGTACCCGGACGGTGAGCTCCCACGCGTCGCCGTCGCTGTTCGTCAACTGGCAACTGCCCGTGGGGCCGTCCATGACGTGCCCACCATGCAGCACAGGCGCCTCGACCACCTTGACGTCCTCCGGCTCACGGAACATCGGGGCCAGGTCATCGCGGGACAGCGCGCCCCAGCACACCTCGTCCGGCGCGAACGGCCCGGCCTGCGTCTGCCAGGCTGTGCCGCCGACCCCGAGCAATACGCCGGCGAGACCTGCGGCCAGCAGCGGCCGGACCCGGCCGCGCAGCAGTCTGCGCCACTGCCACTGCCACGGGCGCTTGCGCCGCTCGCTGAGCAGCACCCGATCGGCGGGCAGCGGCTGGTCGTATCGGTTCGGCTCGTCCTCGCTGCTGCTCACCGGGCGGCTCCTTCGGGGGCGATGGGGGCGCAGCCCAGGCGGGCGGCGGCCGCGTTGGCGAAGGCGGCGAGGTGGCGGGGGTCGGTGGAGGCGCCCATCAGGAAGGCGGCGGACCGCCCGGCGCAGTCGGCTCGTACGAGCGCGTGCTTCTCGCCGATGATGCCCGTGCCGCGCCAGCCGCGGGCCGCGGGGCGTTCGCCCGAGATGCCGTCGAACACCGCGGCCAGCCGGGGCTGCGCGACCATCGCCAGCTCCAAGTACCGCATGCCGTCGCGATCGCCGCGGACGCTGCACGTCTGCAGGTCGCGGGTGACCGCGCCGATCTGTTCCTCGATGTTCTCCGTGTCGAGGCGCAGACCGCGGATGCCACAGACGTCGTCGGAGGCCCTGAAGACGAGGTCGGGATCGCCCGGCAGGTCGTAGACCGGCGAACTGACCCTCAGCGGCTCGTCCGGCGCGCAACCGGCCGCCTCCATCCCACGGTTGGCCACCGCGACGAGCAGTTTCGCCGCCTCCCGGACACCATCCAGGTCGGCCGGATCGTTCTTGGTGTACATGGGACCGCTGCTGTACGTGCCGGACGCCTCCATGGTGACGACGGTCGGGCGGCCGTCCCGCGCATCGCAGGACTTCGGGAGCACGAGCAGCCCACGGCTCCCGTTCACCGTGCCGGGCAGGCCGTCCGGGAGCGGGACCATGTCGCCCCCCAGGAAACCGTCGTGGACCTTTGCGAGCCGGGCCTCCGCGGCCTTGGGGACCGGGCCGTATTCGACGGACACCTGTTGGCGGGAGGAAACCTTGTCGCCGTCGTAACTGCTCTTGTAATCGCTGGCGATGACGACTTCGCAGCTGCCGATCGGGCGCTCGCGGGTGGGCGCCGTCTCCTTACCGGTACGTGACCCGTCCCGATCGTCGCCGAAGGCCTCGTCGCCGAGGAAGTCCGGTCCGCTGTCCTCTTCCCATGCGCCCCAGCAGTAGCGGTCCTTCGGCCACGGCCAGGTGTCCGCCGCCCACGTGCCGAGCCCGGTGCCCGCAAGTACGAGCACCAGCACGGATATCAGCCACGACCAACCGCGCCTGCTCCGCGGCAGCGCCCGACGCAGCCGACCGTGCGCCACGGGCGCCTCGTCCGCCTCACTCACCCCGTGATCCCCTCCGGCACGGGCAGACGTCGGACCGGTCCCCCACATGCGCCCCCGTAACCACATCTCACCCGCGTACTCACCGGCGCGGAGCCACCAGTCAACCACCCTGGCCACCAAGGGTAGTTACCGGGTTACCTACCGGGTTTGCGCGGCCGGGCACTCGCCTCCACGTCCGCGTACGCGTCTGCCTCCACCTCCACGTCGAGGGCGCGGAAGACCGCGTCCATCGCCTCGCCGTCGAGCATCGTGCTGATCCCGATGTCGGGGCCGGGGCCGAGCCCGGAGTCGTAAACGGCCGCGCTGACACGGTAGTTGGTGCCCTGGGCGGTCAGCCCCAAGGTGTCGAACCGCCATTCGTCGCCCGTTGCCGGAGTGCCGTCGGGGCGCAGCACCCGGGTCGGTCCCCTGTCCGTGCCGAAGCCGAACTCGGTGAAGCGGAACTGCATCCCTTGTCCGAGGGCCTTGCTGTACGCCTCCTTGAGTGTCCAGAGGCGTACCAGGACCGGGTTGCGTGACTCCTCGGGCAGCGCGGCGAGTTCCTTGAGTTCCTTCGGGGTGCAGAGGTGTTTGCCGAGCCCCTTGGCGTACATCGCGCGGTCGGTGCGTTCCGCGTCGACGCCGATCAGCCCGCGTGTGGTCAGGCCGACCAAGAGCAGGTCCTCGGTGTGGCTGAGGCTCAGGTCGAGCTGGTCGCAACCACGCAGGTACGGGCGGCCGGTGGGCCCGTAGGCGAGTTCCAGCTCTTCGGGGTGGGCGCCGAGCACCGCCCCGGCGGCGTACTTCAGGAGGCGGCGCGAGGCGGCGTATCCGGCGCGCGGGCCGGGGTCGGCGAGGTCGGTGTAACGGCCCCAGTCGCGGCCGAGGAGGGCACGCAGCCCCGGGCTGTCCTGTTCCTCGGGTCGCCACTCCCCCAGGGTGCCGTGGACGAGTGCCGAGCCGTGCCGAAGCAGCCGCTCGCGCACGGTGTCCCAGCAGGCGCCCTCGGCGGCGGCCCGTCCGCCGGTGACGGTTCCGGTGCCCGTGCCCGTGCCAGTGCCCGGGCGGGTGACCGGGGTCGACTCTGCCAGTCCTTCGGCTCCAGAGAACGCCTCGGACATCAGCCAGCCACCGGCGTGCGGTAGAGGTCATAGCTACGGCGGTCCCGGAATCGGGCGAGAACCTCCTTGTGGACGGGGGCAGTGCACTCAGCGGGCAGATCGGCGACGGAGATGCCGAGGCGCCGGGCAATGCGGTGCAGGGCGGCGGCGGCCCACGACGGGTCGGCGAGGAAGGGGTCCCGCGCGTCCCTGTTGTGCCGCCGGATGCCGAGCACGGCCGCCGCGGCGAGGACGAGCACGTAGCGGTCGGAGAGGGCGAACCAGGCCGGGCTCACCGGTGCGGCGCCGTCCGGCGGGGGCAGGGCGGACGCTCGCGTACGCAAGTCCTTGAATTCCGCGAGGAGTTGCCGAGCGAGGGTGGCGAGGGCCCGCTCGACGGGGCCGCCGCTGGGCAGTGCCTCGGCGGTCTCGACGAGGCAGGCGCTGAGGCTGTCGCGGCCGGAGGCCGGGGCGAGCGGTGCGTAGGAGAACGGTGGCAGCGGGTCGTGCGGCCGGAACATCGCCGCGGGTGCCTCGCTCTCGCGCAGCCACGAATGGCGTGCGAGCAGGGGCAGTTGGGGCAGCAGGGTGGCGTGGCAGGCGGCTGTGCCGGTGTGGCCGAGGCTCACCATCGGCAGATCCCTGAGGTGCTTCTGGAAGATGCCCACTGTGCCCTGGCGGGTGTAGACCTCGGAGCCGAGGACGGTGGACAGCTCGTACATCGTCTCGACGAGAACCTTCGGCAGCAGCGACTTCAGGGCCGCCGCGTACACGCTGGCCTCGGCGGGCCGCAGGTGCAAGGCTCTGGTCGCCACCACCGCCAGGCAGTCGTACAGGAGCAGGTCGACGAAGGCCGAAGTCAGCACCTTCGCGGTGTGCCGGGGGTCGACGGGTGCCGCATCGGCCCGCCGAACTGTCCCCGTGCGGCTGACCAGGACGGCGGTGCGCAGCCCGGTGTCCACCGCGGCGAGGGCGAGCGCCGCGGTCAGGGTCCGGTCCACCTGGGCGGAGCGCAGGGCGTTGGGTACGCCCGAGCCGAGGGGTCCGAGCAGGCTGCCCTCGGGTACGGGGCAGTCGTCGAAGTTCATGGCGCCGAACGGTGCGCCGCGCAGGCCGAGGGCGGGGGCGCGCCGCTCTATGCGGTACCTGTTGGGCGACAAGTCCTCTGGGGCGAGGAGTAGTTGGGAGTGGCCTCGGCTGTCGCGGCGCTCATCGGTGCGGCAGGACAGCACCAGCGCCTTCGCTCGCGGCAGGTTGAGCACCATGGGCTTGGTGCCGGTGAGACGCAGGCCGCCGGGACCGTGTGCGGCGTCAACCCCACCGCCTACCAGGCTGTTGGGATGTGCGGTTGCGCGCGGGGCGTGCGCGGCGCGCCCGCCGTCGAGCAACAGGGCTGCCAGGTGGCGGCGTTGGGCCTCGCTGCCTGCCAGCCATACGTCGGAGGCGGCGGCGAAGGAAGCCGTGCCGTAGCCGATGCCGAGCGCGATGTCGCGCCGCCACACCGTCCGCAGCAGCCGTAGCAGGCCCTCGACGGAGTCGAACCGGCCGCCGAGAGCGCGCGGGACGAACTCCTCGTGCAGGCCGAATTCGACGAGCAGGTCCTCGGCGTGCGGGGGCGGCGTCGCCTTGCGGTCGGCGGTGAGCAGGGCGCGGTATCCGGCGGGGTTGTGGGCGGCGGTCGGGTCGCCGAGCAGGGATTCGAGCCGGGCTGCGCGTTCGGCCGGGTCCGCCTCATGTACGGGGGCCGCCTCGTGTACCGGATCCGCCTCGCGTACGGGGAGCGTGGCGGGCGCGCCGTTCACCATGCCAGGTCCTGCTCGACGGGCACCGTGGACTGGAGCAAGTCGTGGCCTAGCAGGGTGTGTTCGGGGCGGACGAGGGCGCGTACGTCGGGGGTGAGGGTCTCGTGCACGCTCTCCATCTCGCCCGCCAGGAACAGTTCGCGTACGGCCTGCCGCCGCGCCTTGCCGCTCGTGGTGCGGCGCACCGACCCGGGGCGTACCAGGACGACATTGCCCGCGGGCACCTCGAAGTCCTGTCCGACCAGGGTCTGGATGCGCCGGGCGAGGGTGCGCAGCCGTTCGCCGTCGGTGGGGGCGGCGCGTACCTCGTGGACGACGACGAGGTGTTCGCGCTCGGCGTCGACGGTGAACACGGCGCCGCTGCCCGCGCCGAGGGCGGGGCCCGCCTCGCGGACCACCCCTTCGACGTCCTGGGGATGGATGGTGCGCCCGCCCAGGGTGAGGACGTCCTTGAGGCGGCCGGTCACGTAGAGCCGGTTGGCGTCGAGGACGCCGAGGTCGCCGGTGCGCAGGAAGCCGCCCTCGCCGCTGTCGAGTACGGCGTGGAAGGAGCGTGCGGTCTCCTCCGGGCGCTGCCAGTAGCCCTGGGCGACACTGTCGCCGCGCAGCCAGATCTCGCCGACGCGGCCGGGCGGGAGCTCGCTGCCGTCGACGGGGTCGACGATACGCAGATCGCAGCCGACCGGACGGCCCGCCGCCACGAGGGTGCGGGCCGGGCCACCGGGCGGGGCCTGGCGCAGCTCGCCCTGCGCCAGCCGGTCGGGGTCGAAGTCCCGTGCCAGGTACGGCAGTCCGGGCGTTCCCCCGGAGACGACCAGGGTCGACTCGGCGAGCCCGTAGCCGGGGTAGAGGGCCTCACGGCGGAATCCGGCGGGCGCGAACCGCTCGGCGAAGGCTTCCAGGGTGGCGGGCCGTACGGGTTCGGTGCCGCCCAGGGCGAGCCGCCAGCCGGACAGGTCGAGCTCGGCGAGCTGAGCGTCGGTGACGCGGCGCACGCACAGGTCGTACGCGAAGTCGGGGCCACCGCCGACGGTGACGCCGTAGTCCTGGAAGGACCGTAGCCAGCGTGCGGGGCCGGCCACGAAGGACGCCGACGACATCCGCACGCCGCAACCGCCGAGCCACAGCGGGTGCAGCAGTTGTGCCACCAGGCCCATGTCGTGGTGGTGCGGCAGCCAGCCGCCGAGGCGGTCGGCGGGAGTGGTGCGCAGCATCCGCTGGAGCACGATCTGGTTGGCGAGCAGGTTGCGGTGACTGATCATGACGCCGCGCGGTTCGCTGGTCGGGCCGGAGGTGTACTGGAGCACAGCGAGGTCGTCGGGGCCGAGGTGCGGCGGCCGCCAGGTGTCCTCGCCGTCGGCCTCGTCGACGTCGGTGGCCATACAGACGGCTTCGCCGAGTCCGGACATCGCCAGCCACAACGAGATGTCGGGGGCGTGCTCCTGGTCGGTGAGGACCAGGCGGGCGCCGCAGTCGCGGAGGATGCCGGAGACCCGGTGCAGGCGCTCGCCACGGTCGCCGGGCAGCGGTGCCGGGACGGCGACCGCACCGGCGTAGAGGCAGCCGATGAACGCCTTGAGGAACTCCGGGCCCTGAGGATGGAGGAGAAGTACGGGCTGCCCCTGGGCCCCGTGGTCGCGCAGGCGGACGGCGACGGATCGTGCGGCGGCGTCCAGTGCCCCGTACGTCAGGTGTTCCGGGCCTTTTGCGCTGTCGTCGTCGTGCAGGAAAATCAGCGCGTCGTGGTGCGGCTGCGTCCGCGCCCGCTCGCGCACCACTTCCGTGAACGTCGTGAACCCCGTCAACGTCATCCCCCTGTCCCGCGCCCGGGCGAATCGGTCCCCACACGCCTGGGCCCGGACCCTGGCATGCTGCGGCGCGGACCTAAAGCGCTGCTTGCACCCGGCGCGCGCGCCACGGCGCGAGCCGTCGGCCGAGTGCCACGGCGTGCCTCAATAGGGGTTGCCGAGACATGCTCCGGGGGTGGGCCCGGTGCTGATGGGGGTGTGAGAACTCCTACTGTGGAGTGCACGCCGCGCGACCGGTTCCGACCGGGCAGGCCGGTGGGCGTAGGACACGTGAGCGGGGGGCTTGCATGCGGTTTCGGGTTCTTGGTCCGCTCGAGGTGCAGGCCTCGGACACCGATCCGCGGGCAGTCACGCCGCGGGCCGCGAAGATCAGGGTGGTGCTCGCCACCCTCCTCGTACGCGCCAATGAGATCGTCTCGGCCGAGAGCCTGATCGACGAGCTCTGGGGCGAGCATCCACCGCGTACCGCGAAGACGACACTCCAGGTGTACATCTCCCAACTGCGCAAGTCCCTGTTCGGCCGGGACGGTTCGGCCGGGGCGCTGGAGACCCGAGTGCCGGGCTACGTGCTGCGGATGGACACGGGCGAGCTGGACATGGCCCGTTTCGAGGAGCTGCACGCGCGGGGGCGGGAGGCGATGGAGCGCCGGGACTGGGCGACCGCGGCCGAACGGCAGCGCGAGGCACTGGAGTTGTGGCGCGGCCCGCTACTCTCGGACACCCCGCACGGCGCCCTCCTGGACGCGGCGGCCACCCGGCTCGCCGAACTGCGCACCACCGCGCTGGAGCAGCGGGTGCGTGCCGAGCTGAACCAGGGCCGTCACCACGATCTGGTGAGTGAACTCCAGGGTCTGGCCGGGGAGTTCGCCCTGCGGGAGGAGTTCCACGCGCATCTGATGGTGGCGCTCTACCGCACGGGCAGGCAGGCGGAGGCGCTGCGGGCGTTCACGCGACTGCGCCGCACCCTCGTCGAGGAACTCGCCATCGAGCCCGGGCGGCCGCTCCAGGAACTGCACGCGCGCATCCTGTCCGGTGATGCCGGGCTGCTGGTTCCGGAACCGGCCGCGGTACCCGCGCAGAGAGTGCGCGAGGTACTGCGGGCCACGGCTCGGGCACAACCGGCGGAGCCGCCCGTCGACGATCTGCCGCCCGTGGACGCCCTGTTCACCGGCCGGTCCACCGAACTCGACCGGCTGTGCGCGCTGTTGGTCTCGGACCCGGTCGGCGGCTGTGTGACGGTGACCGGGACGGCGGGCTCCGGCAAGACAGCCCTCGCCGTGGCGGCGGCCCACCGCAGCGGCGGGGAGTTCCCGGGCGGACGCGTTTTCGTGGAACTCGACGGGGAGGACGGTGCGGTTGGTGCGGTGGGCGTGGTCGGTGCGGTGGGCGCGGGCCGCACGGTCGGCGAGGTCGGCATGCAGGGCCAGGCAGGTTCGACCAGCGCGGCCGGTTCGGACGGCGCGGCCGGTACGCACGTCCGTGCTTGTGGGGACGCGGGGGCTCCGGTCGGCGCCGCCCAGGTACTCGAGCGCGTATTGCGCCGCTGCGGGGCGACCGGCGAGCTGCCCGAGCGGATCGCGGACCGTCAGTCCCTGCTGCGCCGGCTGACCGCCGGGCGCCGGATGCTCTTCGTCGTGGACGGGGCCGCCTCCGCCGCGCAGGTGCTTCCGTTGCTCCAGGGCACCTCGGGAAGTGTGGTCCTGGTGACCTGCCGTCGGGTGCCGGTGGGCATCGAGGGTCCGCTGGTTCGGCTCGCCGCGCTGCACCCGTCCGAGGCGCGGGAGTTGTTCGTCGCGGCCGCGGGGGTGCGCGGAGCGCGGGAGACCACGGAGCCGGACCTGCCGCCCGCCGTGGAGACGGTCGAGGAGATCGTGCGGATGTGCGGCGCACTGCCGGGTGCGGTACGGTCCGCGGCCGGGCTCCTCGCCCTGCACCCGCACTGGACCGCGCGGCGCCTCGCGGAGCGGCTGCGGGACGAGAACGTACGGCTGGACCTGCTGCGGCGCGGCAGTTCGGGGCTGGCTTCGGCGCTGAGTTCCGGTTACGCGGAGACCGAGGACCGCGCGGGCTTCCGGCTGCTCGGCCTGCTCCCGCCGGGGCCGTTCGGAGTCCGGGCGGCGGCGTCGGTGTTCGGCCAGTCGCCCGAGGTCGCCGAGTACCGTCTCGAAGCCATGGTCGCGGCGGGCCTGCTGACCGCAGAGCCGGGCACGGGAGCCGACGGACTCACGTTCCAACTCCCGGAGCTGCTACGGCTGTTCGCGGCCGAGCGACTGCGCGTCGAGGAGGACCCGGCCGAGGTGCGGCGGGCGACCGCCCGGCTCGTCGCGGCACTGGTCGCGGAACTGCGGCAGGAGGACACGAGCCGTGCCCTCGGGGGCCGTTCGCGATTCCCCACCGGCGGGGCGGGACTCGTACGCATCCTGGAACAGGCGCACGCGGCAGGGCTGTGGCCGGACACCGTACGGCTCGCGGACGCGCTGACCCCGGCGTTCGAGGAGCGCGCGGACTGGGCGGCCTGGGAGCGCTGCCACCGTCTCGCCCTGGACGCGGCACGCCAGGCCGGTGACAGCCCGGCCGAGGCACGGCTGCTGCGGTCGCTGGGCGATCTGGCCTGGCAGCGCAGGCAGCAGGCGGTGGCCGCCGACCACTACGGGCGGGCACGGCAGGCCGCCCGCTCGGCCGGGGACGGCCAGGAGCACGCCCGCACCCTCGCCGGACTGGCCGAACTCCGCCTGGACGCGGGTGCTTTGGAGGAGGCGGCCCAGTTGCTCGGCCCCGCCCTCGACACCACCGGCCGCGAAGGTCGGGGCCGTTACGAGGCGCACCGCGTCATGGCCCTGCTCGCCCTGGAAGCGCAGGGACCGGCCGCCGCGGAACGGCACTTCTCTGTGTGCCTGCGCCTGGCCCGGGCGCTCGACGAGCCGCGCCTGGAGTCCTACGCGCGCCGCTGGCTGAACGCCGTCCGCGACGGAGGGCGGCTGCCGGGCATCGAACTGCGCCCGGGCGTATGGCGGTTGCACACCGCGGTCTGAAAATGACGGCCCTATACCGCGGTCTGAGCGGATCGTCGCGCGGTTGAGCAACAGTGTGACGCAGGCCGCACTTTAGCGGGGCCTGGTTTCCTCTCTTCACTGCCCGACGCGGGAAGGGCGCGGCCGAGTTGGCACGCCGGGTGGCGGCGGCTCGTGTGCACGTGCGCGAGTCCGCCCCGCAGTGAGCCGCCCGCCGATCCGGTACACGCGCACGGCCCAGGACAGGCCCCGCGGGTACCGGGACGCCGCACAGCAAGAGGACGCCGCCAGGGAAACGGTCACCGCAACAGATGCCCTGGCAGGGCGAGTTGCCGTGCCGGACCGTTCTCCGGATACGGCTGCCGGACGCACGAACCGAGCGTACGAACGGGCCCCGCCCCTCCCACGGGCAGCAGTCAGGTTCCGACCGATCCGCACGAAGGAGTGCCAGCCCATGACGACACGGACCGAGCAGAACAGCAATGTCCTCCTCCGCGGCGGCCCGGCCGAGAACTACGCCGCACACGAACGCGAACTCTACGTCGCCGACCCGGAGACCAAGCTGAAGGTCTTCCGGGGCAACCGCTACGACCACTTCGAGGCAACTCGCGAGACGGTGCACCGCGCGGACCGCGAACTGCGGGTACTGGAGTGGAGCGCGACCACGTATGTCGCGGAGTAGCGACGTAACGGAGTAGTGCAGTAGCGAGACCCGCCGAGCAACTCGCAGTGGGACGGCGGGACAGCGAAGGCGTTCTATGAGGTGGGGCGGGAGTCGGACCATCGTCCGGCCCTGCCCTGCCCTGCCCTGCCCTGCCCCCACGCTCACCTCGCCCGCCACCGATCCTCACCGAACCAGCGGCGCCGCCCGGGTCACGAAAGCTTCGACGGCCTGTCGCGCCGCTTCGTCCCGCGCGTCGTGGTCGGCCCCGGCCTCGGCCGTGGAGATCTCCCAGGTGCGCCGGTGGGCCAGGTCCGCCGCGGCGACCACCTCGCCGTCCTCGGACAGGAGCTTGACCCGGTACAGGGCCTGGCGGGCCGCTGTCCGCGGAATTCCTACGCGTCACCCCCAACCGTCAATGATCCGCCCCTTGTTCACCCACTGACGCCACCCGGACCACGGGACCCCGTTCCTCTCACAAACAGGTCGCGAAGAGCGCCCCCGGCACCACGTCGGCGCCCCTCGGCACGGCGTGCACCACCGCCGCCACGGCGTACGCCCAGGCGAGCCCGGGCCGCGTGCTTCACGCGCCGGGTTTGTGCATTGCGAAGGTGAAGCCGCCCCCTTCACGCCGTACCTGCCCCCGCCGAGGCCTGTTTCGCTGGATGGTGCGCACGGACTGCGGGTCACCGCAGGACGTCGCGCCCACTTCTGTGTGCCTTCTGGGAGGACATGTGTCAGCACCGGACAGCGACGCCGGGCCCACGATCGAAGACCCCATGACCGGACCATCCGCGGACAGCGCGCTCACCAGCCTCAGCACACAAGCCGCCCGCCAACTCACCACCACCCACAAATCCGAACCCCAGATGCAGGCCATCACCTCGCGATGGCTGCTCAAGATGCTGCCGTGGGTCGACGTCAGGGGCGGCACCTACCGCGTCAACCGGCGACTGCAACTGCGGATCGGCCGCGGGCGCGTCCAGTTCGAGCAGAACGGCGCGGACGACGTACGGGTGATCCCGCAGACCCTCACCGAGCTGCCGGTGCTGCGCGGATACGAGGACACCGAGGTGCTCAAGGAGCTCGCCGGTCGGTTCCGGGTGCGCGAAGTGCGCGCCGGACAGGTGCTCTACGAGGCCGGGCAGCCGGTGACCGAGACGTATCTCGTGGTCCACGGGCGGTTCACCCGGTTCGCCGTCGGCAAGTACGGCGAGGAAGAGGTGATCGGCGTCGTCACGGACGGCGACCAGACGGGGGACGAGGCGATCGGCCAGGCCGATCCGCTGTGGCTGAGCTCCATGCGGGCGGAGACGGCGGGCGTACTCCTGGTCCTGCCCTGGGACACGGTCCGCGAGTTCGTGGACCGGGTTCCGTCCCTGGCCGCGCATCTGACGGCGTACGGGCAGCGGCAGCAGCTCGCGATGAACCGCAAGGGCGAGGCGGATGTGCCCCTCCAGGCGGGCCATACCGGTGAGCCGACCCTGCCGGGCGGCTTCGTCGACTACGACCTCACCCCACGCGAGTACGAACTCTCCCTGACCCAGTCGGTGTTGCGGGTGCACACCCGGGTCGCCGACCTCTACAACGAGCCGATGGACCAGACCAGGCAGCAGTTGCGGCTCCTTGTCGAGGAGATCCGCGAGCGCCAGGAGTGGGAGCTGGTCAACAACCGCGAGTTCGGGCTGCTGCACAACGCGGACTACGGGCAGCGCATCAGCACCTTCACCGGCCCGCCCACCCCGGACGACATGGACGAGCTGCTTTCGATGCGGCGCAAGACCAAACTGTTCCTCGCGCACCCTAAGGCGATCGCCGCGTTCTTCCGGCAGTGCAACAAGCGGGGTCTGGTGCCGGGCACGGCGAGCGTCGACGGGCACGAGGTCCCCGCCTGGCGCGGTGTCCCGATCTTCCCGTGCGGAAAGATCCCCATCTCCAGTACGCACACCAGCAGCATCCTCGCACTGCGCACCGGGGAGGCCGACCAGGGCGTCGTCGGTCTCTACCAGACGGGTATCCCCGAGGAGTTCCAGCCCGGCCTGAACGTCAGGTTCATGGGCATCGACACGGCCGCCATCGTCAACTACCTGGTGACCGCCTACTACTCGCTGGCCGTCCTCGTACCCGACGCGGCCGGAGTCCTGGAGAACGTCCAGATCGGCCGGACCGCTGACTGACCAGGTGGAGTACACGAACATGAGCACCTCCCCGAAGGCCGCGACCGCCTTCTCGCTTCCCGGTCCGCCGAACCTGGCCCGATCGCTGCAAGGCCGCCGCAGCGGCGTCGTCCCGGGCCTGCACCACCGGCCCGCGGCCCCCGCCGACCCGGAGCGGGCCGCCGAGGTCGACCGCAGGCTGGAGGCGTGGGCCGGCGGGCTCGACCTGTTCCCGGCCGCCTGGTCCGGCGACTTCTCCGAGTTCCAGGTCGGCCGGGCCGTCGCCCTCCAACACCCCGGGGCGACCGACCTCGAACGCCTCACCGTCGCGGGCAAGTTGCTGCTGGCCGAGAACGTCGTCGACAGCTGCTACTGCGAGGAGGACGAGGGCAGGGGCGCCGCCCGCAGCGGCCTCGGCGGACGGCTGGTCCTCGCGCAGTCCGCGCTCGATCCCTTCCACGGCACAGCCGGTGCGGAGGAAGAGTGGCGCCACGGTATGCAGGCCGACGGTCCGCTGCGCTCGTACCACTGGGCCATGAAGGACTTCGCGGCCTTCGCCACGCCCAGCCAGACCGACCGGTTCGTGCACGACATGGCCCGGCTGCACCTGGGCTATCTCGCCGAGGCGTCCTGGGCCGAGGCCCGGCATCTGCCCAAGGTGTGGGAGTACCTGGTGATGCGGCAGTTCAACAACTTCCGTCCCTGCCTGTCCATCGTGGACGCGGTGGACGGCTACGAACTGCCCGAGGCCGTGTACGCCCGTCCCGAGGTGCAGCGGATCACCGCGCTGGCCTGCAACGCCACCACCCTCGTGAACGATCTGTACTCCTTCACCAAGGAGTTGCGGAGCGATCCCGACCATCTCAACCTGCCGCAGGTCATCGCCGCGAACGACAAGTGCGGGCTCAAGGCGGCCTATCTGCGGAGCGTCGAGATCCACAACGAGATCATGCACGCCTTCGAGAACGAGTCCGCCCTGTTCGCCACCACCTCCCCGCTGGCCGAGAGGTACGCGCGCTCGCTGGCCGACTGGGTGTCCGGCAACCACGAATGGCACGCCACCAACACGCACCGCTACGACCTGCCCGACTACTGGTGACCCGGCACCCCCTGACAGGCCATCTGACGCAGCAGAGCAAGGAGTCCTCGTTGACCACGTCACACACCGGCACCACGTCCGTGTCGATCCCGACCCAGACCACCTACCAGGCCCGCGTCGCGGACTACTGGAACGCCGAGGAAAACCCGGTCAATCTCGAACTCGGGCAGATCGACGACCTGTACCACCACCACTACGGCATCGGTGAGGCCGACCGTTCGGTGCTGGAGGAACAGGACCCGGACCTGCGCCGGGAACGCGTCACCGGCGAACTGCACCGCCTGGAGCACGCCCAGGCCGAGTACCTCGCCTCCCACCTGGGCGGCCTCACCCCCGACGACCGGGTCTTCGACGCCGGCTGCGGGCGGGGCGGCGGCAGCGTGGTCGCGCATCTGCGGTACGGCTGTCACAGCGACGGGGTCACCATCTCCGCCAAACAGGCCGGTTTCGCCAACGAGCAGGCCGTCAAGCGCGGTATCGACGCCAAGGTGCGCTACCACCACCGGAACATGCTCGACACCGGCCTGGCCTCGGGCGCGTACGCGGCGTCCTGGAACAACGAGTCCACCATGTACGTCGAGCTGGACCTGCTGTTCGCCGAGCACGCCCGGCTGCTGCGCCGCGGCGGCCGCTACGTCACCATCACCGGCTGCTACAACGACAGTTACGGGCAGGCCTCGCGCGAGGTCTCCCTGATCAACGCCCACTACATCTGCGACATCCATCCCCGCTCGGCGTACTTCCGCGCGATGGCCCGCAACCGTCTGGTCCCCGTACACGTGGAGGACCTGACCGCGGCGACGATCCCGTACTGGGAACTGCGCCGGGAGGCCGAGCATCTGGTCACCGGCATCGAGGACACCTTCCTCGACGCGTACCGCAACGGCAGCTTCCAGTACCTGCTGATCGCCGCGGACCGCGTCTGATCCCAGGTGACGCCGGGGCCTCCGCCTTCGCGGCGGGGGCCCTGCGCGTGCCGGGCCCGGCCCGCCCCGCCAGCGACCGGCGGTTTCGAGCCCCGTCACGCTCTCGGGAGGTCGTCCTCCGGTGTCTCGCTCTCCGACTCCGCGAGCGCGTCGGCCAGTTGTGCGGCGGTCGGTGCGTCGAAGACGGTGCAGACGCCGAGGTCCGCGCCGAGGGTGGCGCGGATCCGGCTGACCACGCGCACCGCGAGCGTGGAGTCGCCGCCGAGTTCGAAGAAGTCGTCCTCGGGGGCGACGTCGTTGCGTTCCAGGACGGACGCGAGGATCTGGCAGAGGCTGGCCTCCAGCGGCGTGGCGGCACTGCGCGGCACGGTCGCCCGGTAGGCGCCCGCCGCGTCCCGCAATGGGCACTCCCCCGCCGCCGTCTCCTCGCCTGAGCGGAGCCGCCCGGCGCGGCGCGAGCGCGAAGTGGCATGTCCGGTACGGGACTTGGGGAGCGCGCCCCGGCCGTGCCGGGGGCCGAGCAGTTCCAGGGTTCCGGGCACCGGGTCGGGCTCGGCGACCGCCTCGCGCAGCACGGCGAGCAGCCGCTCGATGAGCGACTCGGCGGTGGCGCGGTCGAAGAGTTCGGCGGCGTGCACGAGCGAGCCGCTGATCCCGCCGGGGTCGCCGTTCGCCAACCGGTGCTCGGTGAAGGCGAGTTCGAGGTCCACCAGCGCGGTCGGCGCCGCGATGCGCTCGTCGGTGACCGTCAGGCCCGGCAGCACGGGCCGCGGCGGCCCTGCGCAGTTCAGCGCGAGCATCACCTGCACCAGCGGTTCGCCCGCCGCGGCCGCGGCGGGCGCGATCTCCTCGGCGAGCAGGTCGAACGGCACCTCCTCGTGGCCGTAGGCGAACAGGACGCGTTCGCGTACGCGGGCGAGCAGTTCGCGGAAGGAGGGGTTGTCGGCGGTGTCGGTGCGCACGATCAGTACGTTGCCGAAGCAGCCGATGAGTCCTTCGAGCACTTCGTCGCTGCGGCCCGCGACCGGCGAGGCGACGGGGATGTCGTGGCCCGCGCCGAGCGAGCTGAGGGTCGCCGCGAGCGCCGCGTGCAGGGCCATGAAGAGGGTGGCCCGGCACTTGCGGGTGAGGGCGTGCAGCTCGCGGTGCAGGGCGGGGCCGATACGAAACGCGACGCTCTCGGCCGGGCCGCCCGGCCGGACCCGGCCAGGACTCTCGCCGGGGAGCCGCAGCCGCGGCGGCAGTCCGGCGAGGGCCATGCACCACCGGTCGAGCTGGCGGCTGAGCACACTGTCCGGGTCACGGACGTCACCCAGGACGTCGCGCTGCCACAGGGCGAAGTCCGCGTACTGCACGGACAGCGGCTTCCAGGCGGGCGGCATCCCGGCGCAGCGCGCCTCGTACGCCTCGCACAGACCGGTCACGAAGGGGCGCAGCGACTGCCGATCCGCGGCGATCCGGTGCAGGACCACGAGCAGGACATGGCGGTGCGGCCCGAGCCGGAACAGGCGGACCCGCAGCGGGATCGCGCGCTGGAGATCGAAGGGTTCGGCCACGGCGTCGGCGAGTTCGGCGGCGAGGCCCGCTTCGTCGACGTCGATGACCGGCAGCCGTACCATCGCGTCCCCGAGGATGAGCTGGTACGGGATACCGCCCTTGGCGGGGAAGACGGTGCGCAGCATCTCGTGCCGGGCCACCACGTCCGTGAGCGCCTGTCGCAGTGCCCGGGTGTCCAGTTCGCCCACCAGGCGGAGCGTGAGCGGCAGATGGTGCGACTGGTCACGCCCGCCCAGCCGGTCGGCCAGCCACAGCCGGTTCTGGGCATGGGACAGGGGAATCACGGTTCCTCCTCCGGGCCGGCGCACACTGCTCGGCCCGTCGACCGCCGCCACGGCGCGAGGGCGCGCGTCGTCGTCCGGTCCCGGCCGTCGCGGGCGTGCCGCCGTCGGCGCACGCGGTGCGGATCCCGGTGCGCGGTACGGGCGGGTCAGTGGGCGGGGTGGGCCATCGCGGTCTCGAGGGCGGCGGCGACGTAGGAGTGCACCCGGTCCAGATGCTCCTGGAAGGCGAAGTGCGCGCCGGACAGCACCATCAACTCGCAGTCCCCGGTGGTGATTTCGGCCCATTCGGAGAGCGCGTCGACGGGCACGTACGGGTCCGCGTCACCGCCGAGCGCGGTGACCGGACAGGAGACCTGCGGGCCGGGCCGTTCGCGGTAGACGTCGCACAGCTCGAAGTCGGCGCGCAGCAGCGGCGAGAGATGGTCGAGGATCTCCGGGTTGCGGAACACGGTCGCGGGGGTGCCACCGGTCTTGCGCAGCCACTCGCGGAACTCGTTCTCGGGCAGCTCGTGCAGCGGTCTGCCGCCCGTGCGGTGACTGCGCCCCGGTATCCCGCTGCCGGACTGGAACATGCGCACCGGCTCGGGATGGCCCTCGGCGACGAGCCTGCGGGTCAGCTCCAGGCTGAGCAGCGCCCCCATGCTGTGGCCGAAAAAGGCGTACGGCCGGTCGAGCAGCGGCACGATCCGGGCCATCAGGAAGTCGAGCAGCGGGTCGACCCGGCGGATGAGGGGTTCGGAGGTCTCGATGCCGCGGCCGGGCAGTTCGAGTGCGCGGACGTCCACCTCCGGGGCGAGCGCCCCGGGCCAGGTCCGCTGGTAGCCGGCCGCACTGCCACCGGCCCACGGCAGGCAGAACAGACGCACGGGCGCGTCCGGGGCCTGAACGTCCCAGGGGTGACGGACCATCGGCTCTCTCCCACGCTCACTCACGCTCGATGTTCGGGCGCTCACTGTTCGGGTTGTCACAGCCGACGCTACGGACGGGTAGCGGGACAACACACCCCTGAGCGAACCCCTTCGAGCCCCTGTCCGACACGCCGATGGCCCGATCGGCCGGATCGTGTTTCCGCCGCGGCGGCGGTGTCGCGCACGGCGGACAGGTGCGCAGGTCGGGTGGGGCCGGTCGGTTCCACGGGCACAGCCGGGCGGGCGGGCCGGGGTCCTCGCCTTCGGCGGCCGGGCCGCCGCGGTGGCGGGTGCGGACAGCTGCGACATTCGCGACGCTCACGGCCATGCTGCGGGTGCCGAGCATTTTGACATCGATGGACGACTTGCCGCCACCCGGATCAGAGGCAGTGACATACGTGCCGTCGACCTCGCGGCAGCGAGGTTCTGCGCCCACGATCACGACCAGGGGTCGGCCGCCGTAGGCCGCGCTGCCAGTGAGGCCCCGCACACCTGCTATCAGTGGCTGCAGGAGGGCAGTTACGCGGAACGGACCGGTAGGCGGCTGCGGTCGGCGACCGGCCACCTGTCCATTTGCGGCCGGGTGGCTCAACTCCACCTCCCACGGCTGGGGCCCCTGCCATCGGAGTTGGCAGGTTGTTCCGGCTTCGCCGGAGTAACGCCCTGCTCAGCAGCACTGCGAACCGGCGTGGTCCAAGGGCACACCCCCACCCATGTTGAACGCGTTCAAAAACAGGGTCTACGCTGACACCGAGCAAGCCGAGGAGGTTCGATGAAGGTAGTACTGCCCGGAGGAACCGGCCAGGTCGGCACGATTCTCGACCGGGTGCTGACGGCGGCCGGGCACGAGGTCACAGTGCTGACCCGGCACCCCGTGCGGGCGCACCACATCGCGTGGGACGGTTCCTCGCTCGGGCGCTGGGCCGAGGCCATCGACGGCTGCGATGCCGTGATCAACCTCGCCGGACGCAGCGTCTCCTGCCGTTACACCCCCGACAATCTGCGGGCCATGATGGACTCCCGGGTGGATTCGGCGCGTGTGATCGGTGAGGCGATCGCTGCCGCCGCGCAACCCCCGCGGGTCTGGCTGCAGATGAGTACGGCGACGATCTACGCCCACCGCTTCGACGCGGCACACGACGAGGCGACCGGGATCATCGGCGGCTCGGAGACCGGAGTGCCCGACTACTGGGCGTACAGCGTCGAGATCGCGAGGAACTGGGAGCGCGCCCAGGCCGAGGCACCAACTCCCGCGACCCGCAAGGTGGCCCTGCGCTCGGCGATGGTCATGAGCCCGGACCGGGGCGGCGTGTTCGACGTACTGTCGTGGCTGGCACGGCTCGGGCTGGGCGGTCCGGTGGCGGGCGGAGCACAGTACGTCTCATGGATCCACGACGAGGACTTCGTACGAGCCGTGGAGTTCCTGATCACCCGGGAGGACCTGGAAGGCCCGGTGAACCTCGCCGCCCCCGGCCCCGTCCCGCACCGCGACTTCATGCGGACGCTGCGCAGGGCGTGGGGCGTCCCGGTGGGGCTTCCGGCGACACGCTGGATGGCACAACTGGGGGCGTTCGCGCTGCGCTCGGACACCGAGCTGCTGTTCAAGAGCCGCCGGGTGGCGCCGGGCCGACTGAGCGAGGCCGGGTTCACCTTCGCGCATCCGGAGTGGGAGCGGGCTGCTGCCTCTCTCGTGGGACGGGTCAGGGGGGTCAGGGCCGCATCGGGTGGGGTGCGTGAATCGAGCGACCGCACCTCTCGGTGGCGGCCGGCATGACGTTGGCGGGCGCTTGACGTCACGGGGCACGACGTCCAGCGGTGTGTGCGGCCTGCAGCGCCTTCAGTAGCGTAATTGCCACGTCAGCGTCCTGCCGAGGGGCAGCGGGCCGCTGGCTGTGAGGCATTGTTCCAGTCGGCCGGGTGGTGGCGACGGCCATGGTGATCAATCACAGCACCATCCCGCTCGGGTCCCTGCTCGGCGACGTATTCGGCGGGCCAGCACGCGACCTGACGCGTCCGGCCGCGAACGACGTTGCGGCCGACGACAGTTGCCGGCCGACCTTCATTGTCCCGTCACCTCGACGACCACGTCAGTGACAACCGGGAACTGTCGCCCCGGGAAGCAGCCTCGCTCTCCCCCGGCGAACGGGGCTGACCGGGCCGCCCGGAACCAGCGACGTCCGTCAGGGGTGGATCTTCCCGCCCTCCGCGAGCATCGCCACGTACTTCTCGATCCGGGCCGCCCGGGTCTCCGCCTTCTTGGCGTCCTGGATCCGGTACAGCACCGCGTAGCGGTTGCGGCTGTCGAGGGTGCCGAAGAACTCGCGGGCGGCGGGGGCGGCGTCCAGCGCGGCCTGGAGGTCATCGGGGACAGTCGCCTTGCTCTGGCTGGCGTAGGCCGCCGCCCAGCGGCCGTCCGCCTTGGCCCCGTCGACCTCGGCCAGGCCCGGCGCCCGCATCCGGCCCTCCTCGATGAGACGGGTGGCCTTGTCCCGGTTCACCTTGGACCACTTGCTGCCGGACCTGCGCGGGGTGAAGCGCTGCAGCCAGTGCTGCTCGTCCAGCTTCTTCTTCTGCCCGTCGATCCAGCCGTAGCAGAGCGCCGACTCCAGTGCCGTGGCGTAGTCGACGCCCTCCAGCCCGGACTCCTTCTTGGGGATTCTCAGCCACACCCCTGGGACCCCGGTGTGGTTCTGCGCCAGCCACTCCTCCCAGTCCTGCTGCGCGGCGAAGCCGAGGACCGGGTCCTGTGCACTCGATGATCCAGCCATACGTCGTATACAAGGGCCACCCGGCGGACGCGGTCAACCGGGCGGCGGTGCACCGCCGGTGCCGGCGGTCCCGAACTGGCGGGGACTGCGCATTCTTGAGCAGATGACGCGGCAGGTCCGACCAAGCGTGTGTTACGCCCTGCCGTGGCCCGGCACTGCACAGAACACCCTGGCCATCACGGCGACCACTGGCACACCTACACCACATCCCGTTGGACGCAACGGAGTTCAGAGCCGAGCTTTTCCCCTCGCACACCGCGCCCTCGCCGCCGTCGGCCCCCCAGGGCCACCCACCACGTTCTCGCTCGACAGACGGCCCGCGAGGATCTCCAACGCCACGCCCCGATCGAGCACCGGACGCTGCACGGCGCCGAACGGGTTCATCAGCGGCTCGTCGCTGACCCGTGAATCCTCAGACATCAGACATCATCAGACATCAGACATCAGACGTCGGATGGCGATGCGCTAGCCCGGCCCGGTGGTCGGCACAACGGCGCAGCCCGCCCGTCCATGAGGACGAGCGGGCTGCGCCGGCGCTGATTTCCGCGGGTGCGGCTGGGCCGTGATACCGATTCCCGGTAGGCCCAACCGCCTTTGTCAGGCGCTGTGTTCGAGGGTTTCGAAGTGGAGGTCCATCGGCAGTTCCTGGCGCCGGGTGATGCCGAGCTTGCGGTAGACACGCGTCAGGTGCTGCTCGACGGTGCTCACAGTGATGTAGAGCTTGGCCGAGATCTCCCGGTTGGTGTAGCCGTAGGCGGCGAGGGAGACCACCCGCTTCTCGGACTCGCTGAGCTGGTCGGTGTCGGTGGCGACGGCGGTCTCGGTGCGCTCCTTGCTGGGGGTGTTGGTCTTGCGCTCGCCACCGCTCTGGCCGGGCAGGATCTGCTCGGCCAGCGGCACCGCGCCGCACTGCGCGGCCAGGTGCCAGGCCCGGCGGGTCACCATCTGGGCCCGGCTGCCCTCGCCCAGCATCTGCAGGGTGCGCCCCAAGTCGGCCAGCGCACGGGCGAGTTCGTAGCGGTCGCCGGAGCGGCGCAGCTCGTCCACGGCCCGGGTCAGCAGCTTCGGCCGCTGCCGCAGTGCGGTGGTGGCCGCCCTCAGCCGAAGCGACACCCCGCGCAGGCGCGGGCTGCGGGCGTCCGGCGAGGCGAGCTGTTCGAGGACGAAGCGTTCGGCCTGACGGTGCTCCCCGAGCGCGAGCAGCGCCTCGGCCGCGTCGGTACGCCACGGCAGTTGCTGGGGACGGTCGAGACCCCAGCGGCGGGCCAGCCGGCCGGCGTCCAGAAACTCGCCGAGCGCGGCCTTGTGGCGGTGGGTGGCCAGGTAGTAATGGCCGCGTGCGCGAAGGAAGTTGAGCGAGTAGACGTTGGTGAACAGCTCCTCGGGGACGGTCATCTGGAGCTGGCGCGCCACGGCGTCGTAGCGGCCCATGGCCGTCTGGGCGAGGACCCGGGTGGCGGCCGGTCCGAAGAGGAAGAGGCCGCCGCGGTCGGCCACGGCGTCCATCGCCGCCGTGGCCTGCTGCTCCGCACCGGCGAGGTCGCCGAGCCGCAGTTGCGCCTCGGCCTGGAGGTGTCCGAAGACGGCGTTCCAGCCGGGGGCCTGGCTCGCCTCGGGGCGCAGGGTCCGGCACCAGGTCACGGCGCGGTCGGGGTGGTCGGTGTGCACCAGGGTCCGTACCGCCTGCACCATCGGGTCGAAGGTGCTGTGCGCCAGCGGGGTGCCCTCCAGGAGCCGGACGATCGCCTCCTCGTCGGCCTCCGTGCCGGGGTGGGTCCACAGCGAGGCGGAGGACCGCAGTTCGGGCGAGACCGTACGGGCCGCCTCGGCGGGCTGCTCCCCGGCGGGCTCCTCCGCGCCGCCGGGCTGCGGGGCGGTCCGGTCCTCGGCGGGCGGCAGCGCGAACAGTTCCCGCAGCGGGTCCTCGCGGGTGCTGCGCACCGAGCCGACGGCGGCCGAGCCGGAGGCACGTGTCACGTACTCCAGGGCCTCGGCGGCCTCCTCGATACGGCCCTGGGTGACGAGCAGCCGGGCGAGCTGGCCCGCCGCCGCGGCGCCGAGCCTCTCGGCGCGCAGCGCGGCGAGCGGACCGGCGAGGTACTGCTCGGCGGCGGCCGGGTTCAGCCGCCAGGAGACGGCGGAGAGCCGCAGTCCGAGCTCCCAGTCGCTGCGCTCGTCCTCGCTTGCCCTGCGCGCCAGTTCGAGACAGGCCACGACATAGCGCGAGTCGTCGTCGGCGACCAGGGACTGGCGCGCGGCCTCGTGCAGCGCGCGCACGGCCCACTCCCCCTCGCCCTCACCGGCGGCGAGCAGATGCCCGGCGACCGCGGCAGCGCGGCTGCCGCACTCGTCGAGGATGCGGGCGGCCCTGCCGTGCAGTGCGCGGCATTCCGTGGCCGTCAGGTCGTCGAGTACGGCGGCCACGGCCGCGGGATGGCTGAAGCGTCCGTCGCGGGTGAGTCCGGCGCTCCGCAGTGCGGCGAGACCGTGCCGGGTGGCGCTGGAGGTGGTGCCCGCGAGCCGGGCCACCAGTTCCTCGGTGGCGTCCTCGCCGAGCACCGCGACGGCGGAGGCGAGGGTACGTGCGTCGGGGCCGCTGCGGTGCAGACAGGTGAGCAGCGCCTTGGTGAACGGGCCGCCGGGCTCCGGGGACGGCCAGTCGTCGTCCTCGTACGTCGGGAGCGGCTGTTCGGCGAGCAGTGCGCGCAGCAGCAGCGGGTTGCCGCCGCTGAGTGCGTGCAGGCGCTCGGCGGGACCGGCGGGCACCGGGTGTCCGGCGTGTTCCCGCAGCAGCGCGGCGGTGCCCTGCGCGCTGAGGTGTTCCACGCGGACCCGGACGAAGCCGGGGTGGCGCAGCAGTTCGGTGCCGAGCACCGGGTTCTCGGCGCGCTCGTGCAGCGAGTCGGTGAGGACGAGCATGATCCGGGCGCGCCGTACCGCACGGGTCAGGTGCAGAAGGTAGGCGAGCGAGGGTCCGTCGGCCTGCTGAAGGTCGTCGACGCACAGGACCAGCGGCGTGGTCCGTGCGCTCTCCTTGAGGAGTTCGGTGAACTCCTGGGCGGCCGGTACGTGCCGGTGGTCGGTGCCCGAGGCCGCGGGCAGTTGGGCGAGCAGGTGCCGTACGAGTCCGTGCGGCCTGGTGTCGTTCTCCGTTCCGGCGCCGCGCAGTACGCGCGCGCCTCGTTCCTGTGCCAACTCGGCGCCGTATTGCAGAAGTTCCGTCCTTCCGCAGCCGACAGCGCCTTCGAGCAGGACAATTGACGCCGTTCCGGAAAAGCACGAGTCAAGTGCTTTTTCCATCCGCGCGAATTCCACAGCACGGTCCAAAAGTGTCACGAGCCGCCTCCCCCGTAATACAAATGTGGTTTCGTCCACGTCAGCAGCGCTCTCATCCTACGAACCGGCGAAGCTGCAGGAAGTGGCCACTAGTTGCGGGTCATGTTCTGACGTCGGCTGCACAGATTTTGCACAATCCGTCCGGACGGCCGGTTCGTTCGGAATCCGATGGACTCGGCAGCCTGCCAATCCAGCCTTTGATGGCCGAAAGAGCCGGTAGCCCGCACCGACTTTCCAGGTCGGGGAGCCGCCCGCATATGACACCGGAAGCGGCCTGGCGTGAAAGTTCGCGTGAGCGAGCACTCACTCACGGGGCGCCGCCGCCCACCGCCCTCGGCATGGTCCCGGCAAGCGGCCGCTTACGCGTGACGCTTCCCACATGTCTTCCCTGACAGACTCCTGACATCCCTCTGACCTCGGGGCGGTTTCGCGGACGCCCGGCGGACGGCAGAAGCCGTCGGGCACGCCAACGGGGCCGCCCCGCCGGAGACTTGTGCTCCGGCGGGGCGGCCCCGTTGGCTGCCAGTGGCTGCGGCTGTCGGTTCAGGCCGTGGTCAGCGTGCCCGTCCCGGCGCCGTCGAGTGCGGCGCGCTCGGCGTCGGTGAACGGCGGCCCGGCGAGGTCCACGTGCTTCTTGCCCTTGCGCAGCGCCGCCACCAGGTGCGGCGACTCCAGGCTGCCGACCGGCGCGGCGAGCGCGGTGACCTGCATGGCCGCGGCGCTGACCACCGGGTCGTGCAGCGCGGCGGTGCCGAGCAGGTCGGCGAACTGCTGCTCCTGGTCGCCGCGCGGGGTGATCCGCGGGTCCTGCGCGGTGACCTTCGTACCGGGGTAGCAGATGTCCTGGGTGGTGGCGAGCAGCCACGGGTCGTCCACGACCTTGGCCACCTTCTGCAGCACGGTGCGCGCGGTGGCGGCGGTCAGCCCGTTGCGGCCGAGCTCGGCGTCGAGGGCCTTGGCGCTGAGCGCGGAGCAGCTCATGCCGTGTCCGTAGACCGGGTTGAAGGCCGCGAAGGCGTCCCCGAGGACCAGCAGGCCGGCGGGCCAGTCGGCGACCCGGTCGTAGTAGAGCCGCCGGTTGACGGTGGAACGCGAGCCCTTGACCGGGCCGAGCGGCTCGGCCCGCTCCAGGAGTTCGGCGAGCACGGGGTGGCGCAGGCCGCGGGCGAAGTCGAGGAAGGAGTCGTCGTCCGTCGGCGGCTCGCCGCCCCGGGTGCCCGCCAGGGTGACCAGCCAGCGGCCGTCCTCGATCGGCACCAGCGCGCCGTTCTGACCCGGCTTGCCGAGCCCGGGCGCGGCCGCGACGTTGACCATCGGGAACTTGTCGGCAACCCCGGCCGGGGCCTTGAACACCCTGGTGGCATAAGCGATTCCGGAGTCGACGAGGTCCTCCTCGACCTCGCCGAGGCCCAGTTCGGGCAGCCAGCGGCGCATCGCGGAGGCGCGCCCGCCCGCGTCGACGACCAGGTCGGCGGTCAACTCCGTGCTCTGCCCGTCCTTGTCGCGCAGCCGCACACCCCTCACGCGCTCCGCGCTGCCGGTGAGCCCCAGGACGTCGGTCTCCTGGAGCACGGTGATCCGCTCGTCGGCCAGGGCCTGGCGACGGACCACCCAGTCGAGCAGGGCACGGCTGCAGGTGACCATGAACTGGCTGCCCGAGAAGCGGTTCTGCCAGCCGTGCGGGGTCAGCCACACGATGTCCCGCGGCAGGTAGAGGCGGTGCGCGCCCTCGGCGATCAACTGCTTGACGGTGCCCGGGAGTACGGCGTCGATCGCACGGGCACCGCCCGACCACAGAAGGTGTGCGTGGCGGGCCTGCGGGACGCCCTTGCGCAGTTCGGGTCCCTCGGGCAGCACGTCGCGTTCGACGACGGTGACCCGGTCCAGGTGCCGTGCCAGGACGGCGGATGTCAGCATTCCGGTCAGGCCGCCGCCGAGAACGACGGCGTGCGTTTCTCCGGTCATGAGTGGGTCGACCCTTCCGTCAGTCGCTGTACACGGGGAATTTCTCCCGGACGTCACGTGCGGCAATTCCGATCCCGGCGACGCTAGCACCGGCTCCGAGTACCCCTGAACCCCTAACCACCCCTAAGAAATAGCAGGCCACTTGGCGCTCACAGGGCCCGTTGCCACGATGTCCGTACGCCTGCCGGAAGGGGAGAAAATTCATGCTGGAAGAGGCGGCACTCAAGGAGCTGATCCTCGAACACACCAGGCGCGTCAACGCCAAGGACGTCGAAGGACTCCTCGCGCTGTACTCGCCGAAGGTGCGCTTCGAGGACCCGGTGGGCGCCGGGGCGCAGCAGGGGCACGCGGCGCTGCGCGCCCATGCGACCGGCGCTGTGACCAGCAACGCCGTGGAGCTGGCGGGCACTCCGGTGGCCGCACAGGACGGGGCGCACGCCGCGGTTCCGGTCGTCGCGACCATGGACTACCTGCCGCTGGGGCCCGTACTGACCCGGCACGGGGTGCTGCCCGCACCGGCCGATCCGACGGGTCAGCGGATGCAGTTCAATTTCCTGATGGTGATCCGTGCGGGCGCGGACGGACTTATCGAGGAGATGCGGGCCTACTGGGGTGCCAGTGACGTCGCACTCGTCGACGCGGCACAAGGAGGAAAGAATGCTTGACGAGGCGAAGCGCAAAGAGCTTGCCCTCGAACACTGCAAGCGCATGACGAGCGGTAACGTCGACTGGATGCTCGGGCTCTACACAAAGGACGTCCGGTTCGAGGACCCAGTCGGTTCCGTACCGATGATCGGGCACGACCAATTGCGTCCGCATTTCCAGCGGGCCGCCGAGGCGAAGACCGTCGATGTGGCGGGAGTTCCGGTGGCGGCACAGGACGGACTGCATGTCGCGATTCCCGTGGCCGTCTACATGAATTACCTTCCGCTCGGTCCCACACTGACCAAGCACGGCTATCTAGACAAGCCCGCCAACCCGTTCCAGAAGCGCATCAAGTTCGACCTCACCAGCATTTTCCGTACCGGTTCGCACGGCCTGATCGAAGCCGTGTGGGTCTATTGGGGCAAGTCCGATCTGTCACTCCTGGACCCCGGCGAGGAATGAGTCGTTCAGGTTACGTCCACACCAACGGGCCGCCCGCTCCTGTGAATTCAGGTGCGGGCGGCCCGTTCGGTATGTGCGCCGTCCGGTCCGGATTATCGAAACGGCCGGTCCGGACAGTGCCTCAGCCGGACCTCACGGTGCCAGGTCGCGCTTGCCGAAGAGCGCCGTACCCGCCGCCGTGAAGAGGGCGGCCACCGCGACGAGCGCGAGGAACGGCAGCGGCTCGGCGTCCGCGGCGGGCAGGGCGGGAAGGTGGGTGAACGGCGAGATGTCCCGGATCGCCTGCGGCAGATCGAGGAGGCCGCCGAGCTGGCCGACCACCAGGCACAGCGCGAGCCCGCCCCAGGCGGCACCCGAGGTGAGGTTCGGCAGGGCGCCGAAGACCACGACCACGAATCCGGCGAGCACCATCGCCGCGGGGGCCTGGGCGAGCGCGGCGCCCGTCAGGTCACCGAGCCCCTGGGCCAGGTCGTCGGAGGCGAGACCGTAGGTGAGGCCGGCCGCCACTCCCGAGACCAGGAGCAGGGCGACAACACCGAGTACGGACACCACGACATGGCCCGCGACCCAGCGGGCGCGGCTGACCGAGGTCGCCAGTACGGCCTCCAGGCGTCCCGAGGTCTCCTCGGCGCGCAGCCTGAGCAGCGCCTGCACGGTGAATCCGGCGGCGACCGCGCCGACCATCACCATCATCGAGGCGAAGAACACGCCCGCGGTGTCGTCCGTTCCGCCACCGCCGATCTTGCCGAGGGTGTCGGTGAGGTCCGCGTTGTCCTCCAGGGCGTCCGCCGCGGACTTACCGATGGCGCCGATCGTCGCACCGAGGATGGCGATGCCGACCAACCAGCCCAGCAGCGCGCCGCGTTGCAGCCGCCAGGCCAGGCCGAGCGGGCTGAGCAGGGCCGCGGGTGCCTCGGCCGGGCCGGGGCGGTCGGCGAGGAGTCCGGCGCCGAGGTCGCGCTCGGCCGACAGCCGCAGCGCCACCGTCATGGTGAGGGCGGCGAAGGCGAGCGGCAGGGCCAGTACCCACCAGCGGTGGTCGCCGTAGGGGTGCACCAGGGTCGCCCAGCCGATCGGCGACAGCCACGAGGGCCAAGCGCTGGTGACGACGGTGCCGTTCGCGGAGACGTCGCCGAGGGCGTCACCGACGCCGCGGATCAGGAAGGCCGCGCCGATGGCCGCTCCGGCAAGGGAGTTGGCGCCGCGCGAGGTGCCCGCGAGCTGGGCGGTGACGGCCGCGACACCGGCGAAGGCGAGACCGACGGAGGCGACTCCGGCCGCCGCGGCGAGCGATCCGGCGAGCGGCAGTCCGGCCAGCGGCAGGACGATCGCGAGGAAGATAAACAGGCCGATGTTGGCCTGGATGGCGAGCAACAGGGCGGCCATCAGGCCCGCCTGGCGGCCCACCGGCGCGGCGCCGATGAGCTCGGCCCGGCCGGTCTCCTCGTTCTGACGGGTGTGCCGCACCACGGCCATCGTGCTCATCAGGGCGGCAAGCACACACAGGTACGAGAAGACCTGGGCCATCGAGACGGCGCCCTCGCTGGAGCCGACGGGAGCGCCGCGGGTAAGCAGCAACGCCGGGTTGTCCGAGAGGAGTTCGACGGCGTCGATGCGCGCCTTCTCGTCCTTGTACGTGCTCTTGACGCTGTTGGCCGCGCTGTAGGCAAGAGCCGCCGTGCCGTACAGCCACACCGAGAGCTGGATGCGGTCGCGGCGGGTGGCGAGCTTGAGCAGGTGCTTGGTTCCGGTGTACTCGCTCATCGGGTGGCCGCTCCCGCCTTCGCCTTGCCGCCCTCGGACTCGGCCCCGTCCGCCTGCGCGGGGACGTCGCCGTAGTGCCGCATGAACAGCTCTTCGAGGGTGGGCGGCGCGCTGTTCAGCGAGACCACGCCGAAGCCGAGCACCTTCGAAAGCACCGTCTCCAACTGCCCGTTCTCCACGTCGAGGCTCAGGTGGGTGCCCTCGGCCACGACGTTGTGGACGCCGGGGACCGACTCGATGCCGGTGGCGGGGCGCTCGGTCTCGACGGTGAGCGAGGTCCGGGTCAGGTGGCGCAGCTCCTGAAGGGTGCCGGACTCCACGGTGCGGCCGCGGCGCACGATGCTGACGCGGTCGCACAGCGCTTCGACCTCGGCGAGGATGTGGCTGGACAGGAGCACGGTGCGGCCCTGCTCCTTGACCTCCTTGACGCAGTCCTGGAACACGGCCTCCATCAGCGGGTCGAGGCCGGAGGTGGGCTCGTCCAGGATCAGCAGCTCGGTGTCGCTCGCGAACGCCGAAACCAGGGCGACCTTCTGCCGGTTGCCCTTGGAGTAGGCGCGGCACTTCTTGGTCGGGTCGAGCTGGAAGCGCTCGATCAGTTCCTGCTTGCGGGACTTGTCGATGCCGCCGCGCAGGGTGCCGAACAGGTCGATGGCCTCGCCGCCGCTGAGGTTGCGCCACAGGCTGACATCACCGGGAACGTAGGCGAGCCGCTGGTGGATCTCGACGGCGTCGGCCCAGGGGTCCTTGCCCAGCAGGGTGGCCTTGCCCGCGGTCGGCTTGAGGAGGCCGAGCAGGGCGCGGATGGTGGTGGACTTGCCCGCACCGTTGGGGCCGAGGAAGCCGTGGACTTCCCCCGTCCGCACAGTGAGGTCGAGGCCGTCCAGCGCGCGGAACTTGCCGAAGAGCTTGGTCAGGCCCTCGGCGGTGATTGCGTACTCGGTGGGCGCCACAGCGCACCCCTTTCACGGTCTGATGTCTCGAGGATCGGGGCCAGGGTGCCGCCTCGGCAATCGAGCGCCATGCGGAATGAGACAGTCAGGGGTACTTACGGGTAGGGGCTAGGGGTTGACCCGTACGGAGGCTCCTCGGGAACGTTGCATGCATCACGAATCATTTCGAGGAGTGTCATGCCTGCCTCAGAGTCACAGTGCCCCGTCGTGCACGGGGCCGTGCGTGATTTCCCGTTCACCCCGATCGACGGCCTGGTCATCGAACCGATCCTGGCCGAGCTCCGCCGCGAGGAGCCGCTCAGCCGCATCCGCCTGCCCTACGGCGGCGAGGCGTGGCTGGCCACGCGCTACCAGGACGTGCGCGACGCGCTGGCGGATCCGCGGCTGAGCCGGGCCGCGGTGGTCAACGCGGACGTACCGCGCCGCCAGGAGATGCGCGTCGGGCCCGAAGGAATCATGTATATGGACCCGCCGGACCATTCACGGCTGCGGCGCCTGCTGACCAAGGCGTTCACCCGGCGCCGGGTCGAGATGCTGCGCCCGCGCGTCGCGCAGATCGCGGCCGAACTGGCCGAGAATCTCGCCTCGCAGGGGCCGGGCGCCGATCTGGTGGCAACGTTTTCCTGGCCCCTGCCAACACGTGTCATCTGCGAAC
Organism: Streptomyces sp. NA04227; assembly: GCF_013364195.1. Classification (NCBI taxonomy): domain Bacteria; kingdom Bacillati; phylum Actinomycetota; class Actinomycetes; order Kitasatosporales; family Streptomycetaceae; genus Streptomyces; species Streptomyces sp. NA04227. The sequence continues at coordinate 180,098 of NZ_CP054918.1, forward strand.
TGCTCGGGGTGCCCTACGAGGACCGGGAGATCTTCAGCCGGGGCGCCGACGCGCTGATGCAGGGTGACACCCTGCCGCACGCCGAATTCACCGCCCGTATCAACGAGTTGTGTGTCTACCTCGCCCGGCTGATCGCCCAGCGCAGGGCCCGGCCGACCGGGGACATGCTCACCGCGCTCATCCAGGCCAGGGACGAGGAGGACCGGCTCACCGAGCAGGAACTGGTCTCCGTCTCGGTGGTCCTGCTCGCCGGTGGCCACGAGACCACGGCGAACCAGATCACCAACTTCCTGTACACCCTGCTGCGGCACCCCGGGCAACTGGCGCTGTTGCGCGAGAAACCGGAGCTGATGCCCCAGGCCGTGGACGAACTGATGCGGTACATCCCCCTGGGCACCGGACACCACGCGGCGATGATCGCGACCGAGGAGCTGGAACTGGGCGGACACAAGATCGCCGAGGGTGAATCCGTCTACGTGCACATCCACTCGGCCAACCGCGACCACGAGGTCTTCGAGAACCCGGACGACCTCGACCTCACCCGCGCGGACAACCACCACATGGGCTTCGGGCACGGTGTGCACTTCTGTGTGGGCGCCCAACTGGCCAGGATGGAACTGGGAGTTGCGCTGGAGGCCGTACTGAACCGGTTCCCCATCCTGGAACTGGACATCGCGGACGAGGCGATCGGCTGGCGTTCCAGCCTGCTGGTCCGCGGGCCGCTCGTGCTGCCGGTGCGCTGGTGAGCGCGGAGGGAGCGGCGGCGACCACGGGCTGGGAGGTCACCGTCGACCGGCTGTCGTGCTCGGGGACGGGGATGTGCGTGCACTCCGCCTCGGGGCACTTCGCCCTGGTGAACGGGCGCTCCCAGCCGGTTGGTTCACCCGTACCGCCCGACGACGCGGTCCTCGACGCCGCGGAGAACTGCCCGCTGGAGGCGATCCGGGTCGTGGACGTCGCCACCGGCAGGGTCCTCGCGCCCGAGGAGGACTGAGCGCCCAAGGGCCGATACGCACACACACCTTCGCTCCCTTCGGATCCGGCCGAAGGGAGCGAAGGTGTGTGGTGACTGAGCAAGAGCGCGGGCTCAGAACGAGTAGCGCATCACCCGGTTGTAGTGCCGCAGCGCCGGGATCGCGTTCATGATCTTGCAGACCACCCGCGAGGTCCACGGCATGTGGGCGATGTAGGGCGACTTGAAGAACGTCCACGCGTCGTTGTGGGTGACGCCCGGGTGCCACTGCTCCAGGGAGGCGGGCTCCGCCAGGCCCCAGACGAACTTCTTGCCGGAGGCCTTCACCGTCCAGTGCTTGTTCATCGCCTTCACCGAGAAGGGGGTGTAGGCGTCGAAGACCAGCTGGCCGCTGGGGAAGGTGGCGAACAGCTTCTGTACGAGGTTCTTGACCTCGTCCTCGGTGAAGTACACCAGCAGGCCCTCGGCGACGATGATCGTCGGCCGGTCGGTGGGTACCTGCTCCAGCCACGCCAGGTCCATCACCGAGGAGCCGATGATGTGGTGGTGGTCCCGGGTGGGGAACAGGCCCCGGTACAGCTCGGCGATCTCCGGCAGGTCCAGGTCGTACCACTCGACGGTGGCGGGCGGCTCGATACGGTGCACACGGCCGTCCAGGCCGGTGCCCAGGTGCAGGACGACCGCGTCGGGGTGCTCGTCGAGGAAGGAGCGGATCCAGCCGTCGATCAGCTCACCGCGGATGGCGAGGCTGATGGCGTCGTCGTCGCGCATCTTCAGCTTGCTGTAGTCGTACTCGATCGACTCGCTGACCTTCACCGCCATCCGGTCGCCCAGGATCGGCTTGGCGGACTTGGCGTCGTGGGCCCGCGAGTAGAGCGCGATCAGAAGGTTCTCGGTCTCAGCCGTGAACTGGGCCGGCTTCGTGTCCATGGGGGAACCGTCTTCCGTTTCGTGAGTGCGTGAGAGGTGCGGGTCAGCTCGCCGGTACGACGTCCGCGAAGGCGGCGAGGTCCTCGACGACCGCACGGATCACCTCGGCCTGGCGCGGCGTCAGGTAGAAGTGCCCGCCGGGGAAGGTGCGGAAGGTGAAGGGGCCGGTGGTGAGTCCGGCCCACTCCCGGGCCTCGGCGATGCTCACACGCGGGTCGGACTCTCCGGTGAGCGCGCTGACGGGCGAGGTGAGTGGCGGGCTCGCGCCGTCCGGGCGGTACCGGTAGGTCTCGATCGCCTTGTAGTCGCTGCGGATCGAGGGCAGCACCATGCGCAGCAGTTCCTCGTCGGCGAGGATGCCGGAGTCGGTGCCGCTGAGCGCGCGGATCTCGGCGATCAGGGCGTCGTCGCCGCGCTGGTGCACGTTCTCCTCACGGTGCACGGTGGGCGCCCGCCGGCCGGAGACGATCAGGCCCCGCAGCGGGGTCCCGTCGCGCTCGAACCTGCGGGCCAGCTCGAAGGAGAGCACCGCGCCCATGCTGTGGCCGAAGAGCACCATCGGCCGGTCGTTCCAGGGGCGCAGTGCCTCGTAGATCTCTTCCACCAGCGCCGCCGTGGTGTCGAGCAGCGGCTCGCTGCGCCGGTCCTGGCGGCCCGGGTACTGGATCGCCAGGACGTCGGCGTGCTCGGCGAGCGTCTGGGAGAAGGGAAAGAAGAAGGACGCGGAACCGCCGGCGTGCGGCAGGCACACCAGACGTACCGGCTTGTCGGGTGCGGGATGGAAGCGCCGTACCCACAGCTCGTTGTCGGCGTCCGGGGTGCCTTGCGTGCTCATGTCCGTGCGTTCTCCTTCGTTCCTGGTGTGGCTCGGTGCGGTCAGAGGCCGATGTCGGTCATACCCCAGAAGACGCGCAGGCTGTCGATCTTGCCCTCGGGGGTGAGGGTCAGGACGTCGACGGCGTTGATCTTCACGCGGGTCTTGTTCGGGTCGAGGATGTTGGTCATCTCCGCGGCCAAGGCCACGGCGACGGACTTGCCGTCCTGTCCGGCCGAGAGGTGGCCGGGCTCGACCTTGACCTCGGCGGTGACGTTGCTGTTGAAGTACTCGCGCTGCGCGGCGCGGCCCTCACGCACGTCCTTGCCGACCGGGTCCTCGATGGTGGCGTCCTCGGTGAAGAGCTCGAGGATCGCGTCCACGTCGCCCTCGTTCACCTTGCGGAAGTACTCCGCCACGATCTCCTTGCGCTTCTGCTCGTCCAGCATCCAGTCCTCCTGATGGTGATGGTGTTGCGCGCGGCAGGTTAGCCACGCGTTTTAGAGCGGCGCTTGTGCCGGGTGACGGTCGTCGGGGGACGGCCGTCAGATCCGGTGCGGCTCCCGCTGGAACGGGTAGGTCGGCAGGTCCGCGCGGCGGGCCCCCGATCCGGTGAACACGGCCGCCCAGTCGATGCGGGCACCGGCCACGTACCGCTCGGCGAGCAGGGCGAGCACCTCGGGTACGCCCGCCCGCGCGGCCTCGAAGGCCTCGGGGGCTGTGGTCGCCGGATCCGGTGCCGCGAAGGCGGCCGTCCAGAACGCGGCGTCCGCCAGGCGTTCCTCGGTGACTTCCTGCCCGTCCGTGGTGGTGAAGTGCCGGGCGGGCTCGGCGAGTTCCCTCTCGCGCAGGGCACGTCGTACGGCCTGTTCGCCCTCGCCGCCGGTGAGTGCGGCTAGCAGAGCCACGGCGTGTTCCAGGCCGAGGATCCCGGCCACGTGCGCGGCGGCGAGGGTGCCCGCGCCGTGGGCGCGCGGTTCGGCGGGGGCGATGCCCCAGCTCTCGCACAGCCGGTACAGCGCGACCTCGTGGGCGAAGGCCTCGGCCGCGGCGGGCGGCGGAGCCGGGAGTCGTACGTCGAGGTGGGCGCGGACCTCGTCCCAGGCCTCGGCGAACGCCGGGAAGGCGGCGCGCAGTTCCTCCGTCTCACGGCCCGTTCCGACGGCGCCGCCGGTGAACAGGACGGCGGTACGCGGGACTTCGACGGGTGCCGTGGTGACCGCGGGCGAGGGGCGGCCCTCGGCGACGGCGGTGAGCGCCTCGATGAGTCCCGCGCGGTCGGTGGCGACCACGGCGGCCCGGCTCTCGAAGCGGGCCCGGCCGGTCGCCAGCGAGTGGGCGAGGTCCAGCGGCGAGAGGTCCGTACGGTCCTCCAACGCGGCCCGCAGCAGGGCGGCTTGGTCCTTGAGCGCCTGCTCGGTACGGGCGGACAGCGGTACGGGTACGGGGCCTCCGGCCGCCCCGGCAGCGGTGGGCGTCCGGTGACCCGGAGCCTCGGGTGCCTCCTCCAGGATGATGTGGGCCTCGGTGCCGCTGGCGCCGAGCGAGGTCACACCCGCCCGCCGCGGACCCTCGGCGCGCTGCCAGGCGGTGGCCTCGGTGACGAGTTCCACGGCACCCGCCGACCAGTCGACCCGGCTCGCGGGCTCCTTGATGTGCAGGGTCTGCGGCAAGAGGCCGTGGCGCATCGACAGGACGGTCTTGATCACGCCGGTGATGCCCGAAGCGGCCTGCGGGTGACCGATGTTGGACTTGACGGTGCCGAGCTTCAGCGGCCTACCCTCGGGCCGTTCCCTTCCGTACGTGGCGAGCAGTGCCTCGGCCTCGACGGCGTCGCCGAGCGGGGTGCCGGTGCCGTGTGCCTCGACCACGTCGATCTGGGCGGCGCCGAGCCCGGCGTCGGCGAGCGCGTCGCGGATGAGGCGCTGCTGCGAGGCCCCGTTGGGCGCGGTGAGACCGTTGCTGGCGCCGTGGTGACCGACCGCCGAGCCACGGACCACGGCGAGCACCTGGTGGCCCGACTCCCGTGCCCGAGACAGCCGTTCGACGAGGATCATCGCGGCTCCCTCGCCCCAGCCGGTGCCGTCCGCGTCCTCGGAGAAGGGCTTGCATCGGCCGTCGGCGGCGGCGCCGCCCATGTGGTGCCAGGCGACGGGGCTGGACAGGACGGTGACACCGCCGGCGAGGGCCATGGTGCTCTCGCCGTGCCGCACGGAGCGCACCGCGAGGTGCAGGGCGACGGCGGACGAGGAGCAGCCGGTGTCGACGGTCAGGGTGGGTCCGTTGAGGTTGAGCGCGTAGGCGAGGCGGCCGGAGGCGATGGCCGGGGCGATGCCGCTGCCGAGGTGCGGTTCGCTCTCGGTGGGGATGCGCTCGGAGGGCAGGAAGCCCTGGTAGCCGAGGCCCGCGAAGACGCCGACCTTCTCGTCGGTCAGGGCGCGCGGGTCGACTCCGGCCCGTTCGAAGGACTCCCAGGCCAGTTCGAGCAGGAGGCGCTGCTGCGGGTCCATGACCATGGCCTCGTGCGGCGAGATGCCGAAGAACTCGGCGTCGAAGTCGTGGATGCCGTGCAGCAGTCCGGCCTGGCTGAGCATCCGTACGGCCTGCGGGTCGCCCTGGCTGCCGTCGCCGAAGAGCGCCTCGGTGTTCCAGCCGCGGTCCCCCGGCAGGTCACCGACGAGGTCCTCCCCCGCGGCCACCGCCCGCCACAGTTCCTCCGGGCTGCTGATGCCTCCGGCCAGCCGGCAGCTCATGCCGACGATGACCACCGGGTCGTCGTCCACGGCGGCCGCGCCCGGCGTCGCCGCGACGGTCCGCGCCTCGTCCGCGGCGGTGCCGAGGAGTTCGCCGCCGAGGAAGCGGGCGAGCGCCGTCGGGTTCGGGTGGTCGAAGACCAAAGTGGTGGGCAGCTTGAGTCCGGTGGCGGCGGTGAGCCGGTTGCGCAGTTCGACGACGGTCAGCGAGTCGAAGCCGATCTCGCGGAAGGCGCGGCCGGGTTCGACGTCCTCGGCCCCGGCGTGGCCGAGCACCGAGGCGGCCTGGCCGCGCACCAGGTCGAGCAGCAACTGCTCCCGCTCGGCGGGTGCGGCGGCGCGCAGTTCGCGCACCAGGTCGGAGGCGGACTCCTCGGCCTCCTTGGGCGCGGTGCCCACGGCCGGGGCGAGCGTCCCGCGGACCTCCGGCAGATCGCCGATCAGGGCGCTGGGCCGCTCGGAGGTGAATCCGGGCGCGAACCTCTCCCAGTTCATGTCGGCCACGGCCACGAAGGTCTCGTCGTGCTCGACGGCCTGTCGCAGCGCCGCGAGCGCGCGCTCGGGCGGCATCTCGTTGACGCCGCGCCGACGCATGTACTCCCCCGCGCCCTCCAGCGCCATCATGCCGCCGCTCCAGCCGCCCCAGGCGATGGAGGTGGCACTCAGGCCGCGGGCACGGCGCTGTTCGGCGAGTGCGTCGAGGTAGGCGTTGGCGGCCCCGTACGCGGTGTGCCGCCCGGCGCCCCAGACGCCGGAGCTGGAGGAGAACAGCACGAAGGCGTCGAGTTCGCGCTCGCCGAGGAGGGCGTCCAGGTGTGCGGCACCGCGCACCTTGCCCGCGGTCAGCTGGGCGAAGTCCTCGGCGGTGGTGTCCGTGGCGAGAGTGGACTGCGGCAGCCCGGCGGCGTGTACGACGGCGCTGAGCGGCTGGTCCTCGGGCACGGCGGCCAGTACGGCGGCGAGCGCGTCCCGGTCGGCGGCGTCGCAGGCCGCCAGGGTGACCTCGGTGCCCGACTCCCTTATTTCCCGGGCGAGTTCGGCGGCTCCGGGCGCCTCGGGCCCGCGCCTGCTGGTGAGGACGAGGTGTGCGGCGCCGTTCTCGGCCAGCCAGCGGGCCACATGGGCGCCGACCCCGCCCGTACCGCCCGTGACGAGTACCGTCCCGCGCGGCTGCCAGACCCGCTCCGGGGCGGCGTCGTGCAGCGGCCGCCGCGTCAGGCGTCGGCCGAAGGTTCCGGTGGCGCGGACGGCGAGCTGGTCCTCGTCGCCGATACCCGCGAGCGCCTTCGCCACCCGGCCGAGCGCGCGCTCGTCGAGGGTGGCGGGCAGGTCGATCAACCCGCCCCAGACTGCGGGCAGTTCGAGCGCCACGGCCCGGCCGAGACCCCACAGCGCGGCCTGGTCCGGCAGCGCGGGCCGGTCGCCCTGGCCGACCGAGACGGCCCCGCTCGTGGCGCACCACAGGGGCGCGGTGACGGAGGCGTCGGCGAGCGCCTGGACGAGTACGAGGGTGGCGGCGGGGTCGGCTCCGGCCGGTGTGCCAAGGAGCGAGAGGATGCCGCGCAGCTCGGGCAACGTGCCGCTGGTGTCGGCCAGTTGAGCCGACAGCGCGGTACGTCCGAGGGCGAGTGGATCGGTTTCCAGGACGACACTCTCGGCGCCGTTCGCGGTCAGCCCGGCGGCGAGCGCGGCGGCCCTGCCGTCCGGGTCCCCGCCCTCCGGGGCGACGATCAGCCAGGTCCCGTCGAGCGTGGCCCCGGCGGCGGTGACCGGCTTCCACGCGATGCCGTAGCGCCAGGAGTCCAGGGCCGACCGCTCCCGCTGGGCGCGCCGCCAGGAGCCGAGCGCGGGCAGCAGCTCGCCGAGCGCGGCCCTCGCGGACTCACTGTCCAGGCTCGCGACCGTGCCGGTCAGCGCGGCGAGGTCCTCCCGCTCCACGGCGTCCCAGAAGGCCTCTTCCACCTCGTCCACGGCGTGCCGCTCCCCCACCCCTTCGGGCTGGGCGGCACCGGACGTCAGCCAGTAGCTCTGCCGCTGGAAGGCGTAGGTCGGCAGGTCGACACGGCGGGCGCCGCCTGCGGCGAAGACGGCGTTCCAGTCGACGGCCACGCCCCGGGTCCAGGCCTCGGCGAGGGACGTCAACACCCGTCGCAGACCGCCTTCTTGACGACGGAGCGTGCCCTGCGCGACGACCTCCGCACCCGCGTCGTCGGCCGTCTCCGATATGCCGTACGTCAGGACAGGGTGCGCACTCGACTCCACGAACACGTCGAAACCGTCGGCGAGCAGAGCCCGTACGACCGGCTCGAAGCTCACCGGGCGACGGCAGTTCTCGTACCAGTACGCGGCATCCAACTCGACGCCGGTCAACGCCTCACCCGTGACCGTCGAGTACAGCGGAACACTGCCCTCACGCGGCTCCACGAAGGACAACAGGTCAAGGATGCGGTCATGCAGCGGGTCGACCTGCGCACAGTGCGAAGCGACCGTCGAACCGATCACCTTCGCGCGGACTTCCTCCGCCTCCAGCTCCGCCACCAGCTCTTCCAGAGCCGGGACTTCACCAGCGACCGTCACCGAACGCGGACCATTGTTCCCCGCGATCGACAACGCGTCCCCGAACCGGGCGATACGCGTCTCGACTTCGGCAGCGGGCAACGACACCGAGGCAACCGCGCCCTTGCCCACAAGCTCGTCGGCGAAGAGCTGAGACCTCAACACCACGATCCGCGCGGCGTCCTCCAGCGACAACGCACCCGACACCGCAGCAGCCGCGATCTCACCCTGCGAATGCCCCACCACCGCATCCGGCTCGACACCCACCGACCGCCACACAGCAGCCAGCGACACCATCACCGTGAACAACACCGGCTGAAGCACCTCGATGCGCTCCAGCGACGGCGCACCTTCACCGCCCCGCACGACCGCCTCGACCGACCAGTCGACATACGCCTCCACCGCGCCCGCCACCTCGGCGAAGCGCTCCGCGAACACCGGGGAAGAGTCCAGGAGTTCGACCGCCATGCCCTCCCACTGCGAACCCTGCCCCGGGAACACGAACACCGTCTTCCCGGACACGTCGGCGACGCCCGAGACGGCCGGGGCCTCAAGTCCCGTCAGGAGCTGGTCGGTTGTGGTGCCGAGGGCGACGCTGCGGTGCTCGAAGACGGCGCGGGTGGCGGCCAGCGAGTGGCCGAGGTCGCGGGGGGCGAGGTCGGGGTGTGCGGCGACGTACCGGGCCAGGCGGGAGCGCTGGGCCTGAAGGGCGGCGGCGCTCTTGGCGGAGACGATCCAGGGCAGGAGGGCGCCTTCGCCTGCGAGGGCGGGGCCCTCGTCGGTGGCCGCGGGGGCCTCCTCCGGCGTCGGTTCGGGTGCCTCTTCGAGGATGGCGTGGGCGTTGGTGCCGCTGAGGCCGAAGGAGGAGACGGCGGCGCGCCGGGGGCGGCCGGTCTCGGGCCAGTCGCGCGGTTCGAGGAGGAGTTCCACGGCGCCCGCGGACCAGTCGATGTGCGAGGACGGTTCGTCCACGTGCAGGGTCTTGGGCAGCTTGGCGTGCCGTAGTGCCTGCACGGTCTTGATGACACCGCCGACGCCCGCCGCGGCCTGTGCGTGGCCGATGTTGGACTTGATCGAGCCGAGCAGCAGCGGGTGGTGCTCGCCGCGGTCCTTGCCGTAGGTGGCCATCAGGGCGTGCGCCTCGATGGGGTCGCCGAGCCGGGTACCGGTGCCGTGGGCCTCCACCGCGTCGACGTCCTGCGGCTGGAGGCGGGCGTTGGCCAGGGCCTGGCGGATGACGCGCTGCTGGGCGCGTCCGCTGGGGGCGGTGAGGCCGTTGCTGGCGCCGTCCTGGTTGACGGCGGTGCCGCGGATGACGGCGAGGACGGGGTGGTTCCTGCGGCGGGCCTCGGAGAGGCGTTCGAGCAGGAGCAGGCCGACGCCCTCGGACCAGCCGGTGCCGTCGGCGCCCGCGGCGAACGCCTTGCAGCGCCCGTTGAAGGCCATGACCTGCTGCTCGCTGAAGCCGACGAACAGTCCGGGGGTGGCCATCACGGTGACGCCGCCGGTGAGCGCCATCGAGCACTCGCCTTGCCGCAGGGCCTGTACGGCCTGGTGCAGGGCGACCAGGGAGGAGGAGCAGGCGGTGTCGAGGGTGACGGCCGGCCCCTCGAGGCCGAAGGTGTACGAGAGGCGTCCGGCGATGACGCTGGCGACGCCGCCGGTGACGAGGTGTCCGGCGACACCTTCGGGTACGTCGGTGAGGTTCTGCCCGTAGGCGGGCTGGGTGGCGCCGACGAAGACACCGGTCGGGCTGCCCTTGAGGGTGGCCGGATCGATGCCCGCGCGCTCGAAGGTCTCCCAGGCCGATTCGAGCAGCAGCCGCTGCTGCGGGTCCATGGCGAGCGCCTCGCGCGGGGAGATCCCGAAGAAGGCGGGGTCGAACTCGTCGGCGTTGTGCACGAAGCAGGCCTCGGTGGCCACGCTGCCGCCGTCCTCGGGGTCGTGCAGTTCGGCGAGGTCCCAGCCGCGGTTGACGGGGAACTCGGTGACGGCGTCGCCGCCGCCGAGGACGAACTCCCAGAGTTCTTCCGGGGATTCGACGCCGCCCGGGTAGCGGCAGCTCATCGCGACGACCGCGATGGGTTCGTGCGGCGCGTCGGTGAGTTTGCGGTTCTGCTCGCGCAGGTTCGCGGTCTCGGTCAGGGATGCCCGCAGCGCTTCGACGAGCTTGTCCGAAGAGGAACTTGGGGTACTCATGGCTGTGATCTCCGCTCCACGGGCGCGTCAGGAGTTGCTGTTGTCCAGGGCGAGCGAGACGAGAGCGTCGACATCCATGGCGGCGATGTCCTCGGCTTGCTGAGAGGGCTGCGGGGCGGACCGGCCCGCGTCGCTGTCACCGAGCGCGAGCAGGGCGTCGAGCAGCCCGGCCTCGCGCAGGCGCGTGAGCGGAAGGCTCGACAGGACCTGCCTGACGTGCTGCTCGTCCTGCTCGCTCGGGTACGAGTCGGCCGCACCGTCCAACTCCGCGGACCCGGGCGCGAGTTCGGCGCGCAGGTGGTCGACGAGTTCGCCGGGCGAGGGGAAGTCGAAGATGAGCGTCGCGGGCAGTCGCAGTCCGGTGCTCGTGTTGAGGCGGTTGCGCAGTTCGACGGCGGTGAGCGAGTCGAAGCCGATGTCCTTGAAGGCACGGTCGGCCTCGACGGTGCGCGGGTCGGTGATGCCGAGCACCGCGGACACATTCGCCCGGACCAGGTCGAGCAGGATCTCCCCGGCCTGTGCGGCGGTGCGTCCGGCGAGCCGCTCGACCAGTGCCTCGGCCTCGGACGCCGCGACAGCGGCCTGGGCCGTGCGGCGCACCGGGGTGCGCACCAACGCCCGGTACAGCGCGGGTACTTGGGCTCCGCTCTGTCCGCCGAGTCCGGCCGGGTCCAGGCGTACGGGCACGAGCAGCGCCTCGTCGAGCCGGGCCGCCGCGTCGAACAGGGCGAGTCCGATCTCGGGGGTGAGCGGGGTGACGCCGCCACGGGTCATCCGGGCCACGTCGGTCTCGGCGAGATCGGCGGTCATGCCGCCCGCCGGGTCCCACATGCCCCAGGCCAGCGAGCGGGCGGGCAGGCCCTGGGCCCTGCGGTGGTGGGCCAGGGCGTCCAGGAAGGCGTTCGCGGCGGCGTAGTTGGCCTGGCCGGAGTTGCCGGAGACACCGGCCGCGGACGAGTACAGGACGAACTGGGTCAGCTCCAGGTCCCGGGTGAGCTCGTGCAGGTTGAGCGCCGCGTCGGCCTTGGGCCGCAGTACGGCGGCCACTCGGTCGGCGTCCAGCGAGCCGAGGACGCCGTCGTCGACGACGCCCGCGGTGTGGACGACGCCCCGCAGCGGGTGTGCGTCCGGGATCGCGGCCAGTACGTCGGCGAGCCGGTCGCGGTCGGCCGCGTCGCAGGCGACGACCTCGGCGGTGGCGCCCAACTCGGCGATGTCGGACACGAGTTCGGCGGCGCCGGGGCTGTCGGGACCACGGCGCGAGGCGAGCAGCAGGTGCCGTACGCCGTGTGCGGTGACCAGGTGGCGGGCGACCAGGGCGCCGAGGGTTCCGGTGCCGCCGGTGACCAGGACGGTGCCTTCGGGGTCCCAGCCCTGCGGAACGGTCAGGACGATCTTGCCGATGTGCTGGGCACGGCTCATCAGGCGGAAGGCCTCGGGCGCCCGCCGGATGTCCCAACCGCGCACCGGCAGCGGCTCGATGGCGCCGGACTCGAAGAGCGCGGCCAGTTCGGCGAGCATCTCGCCGGTCCGCTCGGGTCCGGCCTCGGCGAGGTCGAAGGCCCGGTACGCGACGCCGTTGTGGGCGCGTGCGACTTCGGCGGTGTCCCGGATGTCGGTCTTGCCCATCTCGATGAAACGACCGCCGGAGTTGAGCAACCGCAGGGAGGCGTCGACGAGTTCACCGCTGAGCGAGTCCAGGACGACGTCCATGCCCTTGCCGTCCAAGGAGGCCCGGAAGTGCTCCTCGAAGTCGGTGTCGCGGGACGAGGCGATGTGCGCCTCGTCGAGTCCGGCCGCGCGCAGGGTGTCCCACTTGCCCTTGCTGGCCGTGGCGAAGACCTCGGCGCCGCGGTGCTTGGCGAGCTGCACGGCGGCCATGCCGACGCCGCCCGCGGCCGCGTGGATCAGGACCTTCTCGCCGCGCTCCAGGCCCGCGAGGTCTCCGAGGGCGTAGTGCGCGGTGAGGAAGGCGGCGGGTACGGAGGCCGCGCGGGCGAAGCTCCAGCCCGCCGGGACCCGGGCGACCATCCGGTGGTCGGCGACCGCCAGCGGCCCGAAGGCGTGCGGGATCATGCCCATCACACGGTCGCCGACGGCCAGTGTGGTGACGCCGGGGCCGACCTCGGTGACGACGCCCGCCGCCTCGCTGCCGAGGAAAGCGTCGCCGGGGTACATGCCGAGCGCGATCATCACGTCGCGGAAGTTGAGCCCCGCGGCGTGGACGGCGATCCGTACCGTGTTCTCGGCCAGGGGCTCGGCGGCCTCGGGGCGCGGGACGAGGGTCAGGTTCTCCAGGGTGCCGCGGGCCGTGGTGTCCAGGGTCCAGGCGGCGGAGCCCTCGGGCAGGGTGAGTGAGGCGGAACCGGCGGCGCGTACCAGGCGCGGTACGAGCACGGTGTCCTCGCGCAGTGCCAGCTGCGGTTCGTCGAGGGCGGCGGACGCGGCGAGGGCACAGGCGAGTGCCTCGCCGCCGGGCGCGGCGGCCGGGTCGAGGTCGACGAGGACGAGGCGCCCGGGGTTCTCGGTCTGTGCGGAGCGCACCAGGCCCCAGGCGGCGGCGTGCGCCAGGTCGGCCGGGTCCTCGCCGGTGCGGGTGGCGAGAGCGCCCCGGGTGACGACGGCGAGCCGTACGTCATCGAAGGCGCTGTCGGCCAACCAGCCCTGGAGCAGGGCCAGCACGCGGGCAGTGGCCTCGCGGACGGTGTGCGCGTCGGCGGCGGGCGGCGGGTCGAGCGGCAGCAGTACGGTGCCGGGCCGTTCGCCGCCCCGGTCGAGTGCCGCCTTCAGGACCGCGAGGTCGCGGTGCGCCTCGGCGGTGTGGCCCGCCCCGTGCAGGGCCGCCGTCACACCGAGGGTGTCGGCGCCGAGTACCGCGAAGGTGCCGGTGGTGTCGCTGTCCGCCGCTGCCGCGGGCGTCCAGTCGAGCCGGTACAGGCCTTCGTCCTCGCCCGTGGACCGGCTGAGCGCGTCCAGGGCGACGGGCCGCAGCACCAGCGAGTCGAGTGTGGCCACCGGCTTGTCGGAGGTGTCGGTGAGGGTGACGGCGATGGTGTCCGTGCCCGCGCTGGTGATACGTACGCGCAGTTCGGCGGCGCCGGCCGCGTGCAGGCCGACTCCGTTGAACAGGAAGGGAAGCCGGGCCTCGCCGGTCTGTTCGAGGAAGTCGCCCAGGCGCATGCCGTGCAGGGCGGCGTCCAGGAGCGCGGGGTGCAGGACGTACTGTCCGGCGCGCTCGTGCTGCGGCTCGGGCAGCACGACCTCGGCGTAGACGTCGCCGGTGTCCGGGTGCTTCCAGGCGGCGGTAAGGCCCTGGAAGGAGGGGCCGAAGCCGTAGCCGACGTCGGCGGCGCCGAAGTAGAAGCCGGTCAGGTCGACGGCCTCGGTGCCCGGCGGCGGCCAGGCGCCGAATCCGGCGGCGGGTTCCGGTGCGGCCGGGGCGAGTTCACCGCTCGCGTGCCGGGTCCAGGGCTGTCCGGCGGCGTTCTCGGGTCGCGAGTGGACGGCGACCGGGCGACGCCCCGCACTGTCCGCCTCGCCGACGAGTACCTGGATCTGCACCCCGCCGCGCTCGGGCAGGGCCAGCGGCGCCTGGAGGCTGAGTTCTTCCAGGCGGCCCGCCCCGGCCTCGTCGCCCGCCCGTACGGCGAGTTCGACGAAGGCGGTGCCCGGCAGGATCACGGTGCCGCCGACGGCGTGGTCGGCGAGCCAGGGCTGGGTCTCGGCGGAGAGCCGTCCGGTGAACAACAGGCCTGCGCCGTCGGCGAGTTCGGTGGCCGCGCCGAGCAGCGGGTGCCCGGTGTCGGCCAGTCCGAGGCCGCCCGCGTCGGCGGCGGTGGCGGTGCGCGGCACGGGCCAGAACCGCTCGTGCTGGAAGGCGTACGTGGGCAGGTCCACACGGCGCGGTGCGCGGCCCTGGTACAGCCGGGTCCAGTCGACGTCGACGCCGTGCGTCCACGCCTGGGCGAGCGCTGCGAGGAACGCCTCGGTCTCCGGGCGGTTCTTGCGCAGGGTGGCCACCAGCGCGGGGGCGGGGCCGCCCTCGGTCAGGCATTCCTGTGCCATGGCGGTCAGTACGCCGCCGGGGCCGAGCTCGACCAGGGTGTTCGCACCGAGGCCGAGCAGGGTGGCGATGCCGTCGGCGAAGCGGACGGCGCCGCGTACGTGGTCCACCCAGTAGGCGGCGGTGAACTCGGTGACGAGTTCGCCGGTGAGGTTGGAGACGATCGGGACGGTCGGCGGCGCGTACGTCAACTGCTCGGCCACGCGCCGGAACTCGCCGATCATGGGTTCCATCAGCGGCGAGTGGAAGGCGTGCGAGACGATCAGCTCACGGGTCTTGCGGCCGTCCTCGGCGAGCTGGGCGGCGAGCGCGCGTACCGCGTCGGCCTCGCCGGACAGGACCACGGACTGCGGCCCGTTGACCGCGGCGACCGAGACCCGGTCCGCCACCTCGGTGAGCAGCGGCAGTACCTCCTGCTCGGTGGCCCGTACCGAGACCATGACGCCGCCGGTGGGCAGTTCCTGCATCAGACGGCCGCGGGCGGCGACCAGGGTGCAGGCGTCGGACAGGCTCAGGACTCCGGCGACGTGCGCGGCGGCGAGTTCGCCGATCGAGTGGCCGACCAGGTGCGTGGGCCGTACGCCGAGGTCGGTGAGCAGCCGGAAAAGGGCCACTTCGACGGCGAACAGGGCGGGCTGGGTGTAGCGGGTCTCGTCGAGCAGCGCGGCCTGTTCGGTGCCCGGTTCGGCGAACAGCAAGGAACGCAGCGGGAGT
Organism: Streptomyces sp. NA04227; assembly: GCF_013364195.1. Classification (NCBI taxonomy): domain Bacteria; kingdom Bacillati; phylum Actinomycetota; class Actinomycetes; order Kitasatosporales; family Streptomycetaceae; genus Streptomyces; species Streptomyces sp. NA04227. Next base: position 195,100 of record NZ_CP054918.1, read on the forward strand.
TCGAGGTGCCGGTCGAACTCGGCGCACAGTTCGTCCAGGGCCTCGGCGAACACCGGGAAGGCGGCGTGCAGTTCGCGTCCGGCCCCGGCCTGCTGGCTGCCCTGGCCGGAGAAGAGGAACGCGGTCTTCGCGGGCTTGGCCGTGCCGGTGGCGACGCCGGGCGCGGGGGCGCCCTCGGCGAGCGCGGTCAGTGCGGCGAGCAGCTGCGCACGGTCCGCGGCGACCACGGCACCGCGGGATTCGAGCGCGGAGCGGGTGGTCACCAGGGACCAGGCCACATCGGTGGCCGCCAGGTCCTCGTGCGCGCTGACGTGGTCCCGCAGGCGGGCCGCCTGTGCGCGCAGGCCGGGGGTGCCTCGGCCGGAAAGCAGCCAGGGCAGCGGGAGTTCGGGCGCGGGGACGGCGGGCAGGGCGTCCTGCGGCGCCTGTTCCGCGGCCGGTGCCTGCTCCAGGATCAGGTGGGCGTTGGTGCCGCTGCCGCCGAAGGAGGACACGGCGGCGCGGCGCGGACGTCCGGTCTCGGGCCAGGGCCGGGACTCGGCGAGGAGTTCGACGGCGCCGGAGTCCCAGTCGACCTCGGTGGAGGGGTTGTCGACGTGCAGGGTGCGCGGCAGCACCCCGTGCCGCATGGCCATCACCATCTTGATGACGCCCGCGACACCGGAGGCGGCCTGGGCGTGGCCCATGTTGGACTTGACCGAGCCGAGCCACAGCGGGCTGTCCGCGTCGTGGTCCCTGCCATAGGTGGCGAGCAGGGCCTGCGCCTCGATGGGGTCGCCGAGCGTGGTGCCGGTGCCGTGTGCCTCGACCGCGTCGATCTGGTCGCCGCCGAGGCCCGCGTTGGCCAGGGCCTGCCGGATGACGCGCTGCTGGGCCGGGCCGTTGGGCGCGGTGAGGCCGTTGCTCGCGCCGTCCTGGTTGGTCGCCGAACCGCGGATGACGGCGAGCACCTGGTGCCCGGCCCGCTCGGCGTCCGACAGCCGCTCCAGGAGGAGTACGCCGACGCCCTCCGACCAGCCGGTGCCGTCCGCCTCCTCGGCGAAGGACTTGCAGCGGCCGTCGGTGGACAGGCCGCGCTGCTGGCTGAAGCCGATGAACACGCCGGGCGAGCACATCACCATGGCGCCGCCCGCGAGCGCCATGGAGCACTCGCCGCTGCGCAGCGCCTGAGCGGCCAGGTGCAGGGCCACCAGGGAGGACGAGCACATGGTGTCGACGGTGACGGCGGGGCCTTCGAGTCCGAAGGTGTAGGCGACGCGTCCGGAGACGACGGCGGCGGAGGCGCCGAAGAGCATGTGGCCCTCGGAACCCTCGGGCATCTCCATGCCCTCGCCGTAGCCCGGATAGCCCGCGCCGATGAAGACACCGGTGCTGCTGCCCTTGAGCGCCTGCGGGTCCAGGCCCGCGCGTTCGAAGGTCTCCCAGGAGGTTTCCAGGAGCAGCCGCTGCTGCGGGTCCATGGTGAGGGCCTCGCGCGGCGAGATGCCGAAGAATCCGGGGTCGAACCGGGTGGCGCTGTCGACGAATCCGCCCTCGCGCACATAGCTCGTACCGAGCCGGTCCGGGTCGGGGTCGTAGAGGGAGTCGAGGTCCCAGCCGCGGTCGGTGGGGAAGCCGGAGATGGCGTCGCGGCCGTCGGCGACCAGCTGCCAGAGGTCCTCGGGCGAGAGGACCCCGCCCGGGTAGCGGCAGCTCATCGCGACGATGGCGATGGGCTCGTCGCTCACGGCGACCGTGGCCCCGGCGGAGCCTTCGGTGCTCTCGTCCGGCGTACCGAGGATCTCCGCCCGGACGAACCGGGCGAGCGCGGTGGGCGTGGGGTGGTCGAAGACCAGGGTGGCCGGGAGCCGCAGGCCGGTGGCGGCGGTGAGCCGGTTGCGCAGGTCGACGGCGGTGAGCGAGTCGAAGCCGAAGTCCTTGAAGGCGCGGTCGGGTTCGAGGGCGTCGGGGTCGCTGTGCCCGAGGACGGCGGCGGCCTCGGTACGGACGAGGTCCAGTACCAGTTCCGCGCGCGCGGACTCGTCGGCCGCGGCGAGCCGGGCCGCGAACTCCGAGGCGGGCTCGCCCTGTTCGACGTCGCCGGCCGCGGCCTGGAGTGCGGCGCGGGCCTCGGGGACGCCGTCGAGCAGCGGGCTCGGGCGGCCGGAGGTGAAGCCGGGCGCGAAGCGCTCCCAGTCGACGTCGGCGACCGCGACGAAGGTCTCGTCGTGGTCGAGGGCGCGCAGCAGCGCGGTCAGCGCGGTGCCGGGCTCCATCTCCAGTACGCCGCGCCGGTTCATGTACTCGCGGGCGCCCTCGGAGTCCATCAGGCCGCCACCGCCCCAGGCACCCCAGGCGATGGAGGTGGCACTCACGCCACGGGCGCGGCGCTGTTCGGCGAGGGCGTCGAGGTGGGCGTTGGCGGCGGCGTAGGCGGTGTGCCCGGCGGCGCCCCAGACACCGGAGTTGGAGGAGAACAGGACGAAGGCGTCCAGCGGGGTGTCACCGAGGAGGGCGTCCAGGTTCTCGGCGCCGCGTACCTTGCCCGCCGTGATGTCGGCGAACTCCTCGGGGGTGAGCGCGTCGGCGTGGGTGGACTGCGGGAGGCCCGCCGCGTGCAGGACAGCGGTGAGCGGGGCGTCCTCGGGGACCTCGGCCAGTACGGCGGCAAGCGCGTCGCGGTCGGCGACGTCGCAGGCGGCGATGGTGACGCGGGCGCCCAACTCCTCCAGTTCGGCTACGAGTTCGGCGGCGCCGGGGGCGTCCGGGCCACGGCGGCTGGTGAGCAGCAGGTGCGGGGCGCCGAGGGTGGCGAGCCTGCGGGCGGCATGGGCGCCCACTCCCCCGGTGCCGCCGGTGATCAGGACGGTGCCGCGGGGCGCGAAGGGGTGTGCGCTCTCGCGCTCGGCGAGCTGGGCGCGTACCAGGCGGCGTCCGTACAGGCCCGTGTCGCGCACGGCGATCTGGTCCTCGTCACCGGCGGCGGCAAGGGCCTGTACGAAACGGGTCAGGGCGCGCCCGTCCGGTGCGGCGGGCAGATCGATCAACCCGCCCCAGGTACGCGGCTGTTCGAGCGCGACGACGCGGCCGAGTCCCCAGACGGCGGCCTGCTCCGGCAGGGCCGCGGCGTCGGAGCGGACCGCGGTGACGGCGCCCTGCGTGGCGCACCACAGCGGTGCGGTGACCCCGGTGTCGGCGAGCGCCTGGACCAGGGCGAGGGTGCCGAGGGCGGCCTGCTCCCCGGCCAGGGCGGTGAAGGAGAGCACTCCGGCGAGCGGGGTGCCGCCCAGGGCGCTCAACGTCTCTGCGAGGGCGGCGCGTTCGGTGCCCGGGGCGCGCAGGGTCAGGGTCTGGGCGCCGTGCTGTTCGAGGGCTTCGGTGCAGGCCTCGGCGAGCGCGTCGGCCGTGTCATCGGCGTCATCGGCGGAGTCGTCGGCGGGCAGGACGATCAGCCAGGTCCCGTCGATCCGTACGCCGCCGGGGTCGCCCAGCCGCTCGAACCGGACCTGGTAGCGCCAGCGGTCGATCTCGGCGCCCTCGCGGCGGCGGCGCCGCCAGGAGGCGAGGGTGGGCAGCAGACGGCCGAGGCTCTCGTCGTCGCTGTCGGGCACGTCGAGGTGGCCCGCCAGCTCCGCCAGGTCCTCGCGCTCGACGGCGTCCCAGAACCGGGCCTCGGCCTCGTCGACGGCCGGGGCGCCGTGCGGCTGGGCGGCGCCGGGCGCGGACTCCAGCCAGTAGCGCTGCTGCTGGAAGGTGTAGGTGGGCAGTTCGACGGTGCGGGCGCCGGGGGCGAGGAGGGTGGCCCAGTCGACCTGGGCGCCGCGGGTCCATGCCTCGGCGAGCGAGGTGAGGAAGCGCTGCGGGCCGCCTTCGTCGCGGCGCAGACTGCCCAGCGTGACGGCGGGACGGCCCGCGTCGTCGAGGGTCTCCTGGACGCCGACGGTGAGCACCGGGTGGGCGCTGGCCTCGACGAACAGTCCGTGGCCCTCGTCGAGCAGGGCGCGTACGGCCTCTTCGAAGCGGACGGTGCGGCGCAGGTTGGTGTACCAGTACTCGGCGTCCAGTTCGGTGCCGGTGACGAAGGCGCCGGTGACCGTGGAGAAGAAGGGGACGCCGGTGGTACGCGGTGCGATGCCGTCGAGTGCCGCGAGGACCTCGGCGCGGATCCGCTCCACCTGCGGGCCGTGGGAGGCGTAGTCGACGTTGATGCGGCGGGCGCGTACCCCATCGTTCTCGCAGGCGGCAAGGAGCGCGTCGAGAGCCTCGGGATCGCCCGAAACCACCGTGGACGAGGGGCCGTTGACGGAAGCGACGGCGAGGTTTTCGCCCCAGGGGGCGATCCGCTCGCGTACGGCCGCGGCGGTGTCGGCGACGGACATCATGCCGCCCTTGCCCGCGAGCGCGAGCAGCGCCTTGGCCCGCAGCGCCGACACCTTCGCCGCGTCGTCGAGCGACAGCGCGCCGGAGACGGCGGCCGCGGCTATCTCGCCCTGCGAGTGGCCGATCACGGCGGCGGGCTGGACCCCGCAGGCGCGCCAGAGTCCGGCGAGGGAGACCATCACGGCCCACAGCGCGGGCTGGACCACGTCCACCCGCTCGAAGCCGGGCGCGCCCTCGTTCTGCCGCAGTACCTCGGTCAGTGACCAGTCGACGTGGGGTGCGAGTGCCCGCTCGCACTCGGCGAGCCGCTCGGCGAACACCGGTGAGGAGTCCAGGAGTTCGACGGCCATGCCGGTCCACTGGGAGCCCTGGCCCGGGAACACGAAGACGACTCCGGCGCCGGGCAGGGTGGTGCCCTGGACGACGGCGGGGTGCGAGGTGCCGTCGGCGAGTGCGGCGAGTCCCGCGGTGAGGGCGGCGCGGTCCGGGGCGACCACGGCGCCGCGCTGTTCGAGGGCGGCACGGGTCGTGGCGAGCGACAGGGCGAGGTCCGCCGGGGTGGCATCGGCGGCCTCGGCGGCCTCGGCGGAGGTGAAGTGGTGCAGCCGCTCGGCCTGGGCGCGCAGGGCGCCGGTGCTCTTGCCCGAGACCAGCCACGGCAGTTGGGGGCTGTCGAAGACGCGGCGGGGTGCCTCGGCGGCCGCTGCCGCGGGCGGCTGCTCGGCGGAGTCTGGGCTGTCGGGGACGCCGGGGAGGTCCTGCTCCAGGATGACGTGGGCGTTGGTGCCGCCGACGCCGAAGGCGGAGACTCCGGCGCGGCGCGGTGCCCCGTCAACGGTGTCCCAGCCGGTCTCCTCCTGGAGGAGCCGTACGGTGCCCGCCGACCAGTCGATCTGGCTGCTGGGCACCTCGGCGTGCAGGGTCCTCGGCAGGACGCCGTGCCGCATCGCCATGACCGTCTTCATGACTCCGGCCATACCGGCGGCGGCCTGGGTGTGGCCGATGTTCGACTTCACCGAGCCGAGCCACAGCGGGCGTCCGGTGTCACGGCCCTTGCCGTACGTGGCGATGAGGGCCTGGGCCTCGATGGGGTCACCGAGGGTGGTGCCGGTGCCGTGCGCCTCTACGACGTCGATCTGCCCTGCTTCCAGGCGGGCGTTGGCGAGGGCCTGCTTGATGACGCGCCGCTGGGAGGGGCCGTTGGGCGCGGTGAGGCCGTTGCTCGCGCCGTCCTGGTTGACGGCGGAGCCGCGGATGACGGCGAGGACCTCACGGCCGTTGCGGCGGGCGTCGGACAGCCGCTCCAGGAGGAGCACGCCGACGCCCTCGGAGAAGCCGGTGCCGTCGGCGCCGTCGCCGAAGGCCTTGCAGCGGCCGTCCTCGGCGAGTCCCCGCTGACGGCTGAACTCGACGAACAGGCCGGGCGTCGACATCACGGTGACACCGGCGGCGAGCGCGAGCGCGCACTCGTTCTGCCGCAGTGCCTGGACGGCCAGGTGCAGCGCCACCAGGGAGGAGGAGCAGGCCGTGTCCACGGTGACGGCCGGGCCCTCCAGGCCGTAGGTGTAGGCGAGCCGTCCGGAGACGACGGCCGCCGCGTTGCCGGTGCCGAGATAGCCCTCGACCCCGTCCGGGACCTCTTCCAGGTCTCCGCCGTAACTGGAGGACGAGGCACCGACGAAGACGCCGGTACTGCTCCCCTTCAGCGAGGTCGGATCGATCCCGGCCCCTTCCAGGACCTCCCAGGAGGTCTCCAGGAGCAGCCGCTGCTGCGGGTCCATGGCGAGCGCCTCGCGCGGCGAGATCCCGAACAACTGGGCGTCGAACCGCGGGACTTCGCCCAGGAATCCGCCCTGCTGGGTGTACGAGGTACCGGCCCGGTCGGGGTCCGGGTCGTACAGGGCGTCGAGGTCCCAGCCGCGGTCGTCGGGGAACCCGGAGATTCCCTCCCGGCCGTCGGCGACGAGGTCCCACAGTTGCTCGGGACTCGACACCTCGCCGGGGAAGCGGCAGGCCATCCGTACGACGGCGACCGGCTCCGGCTCTTCCAGCTCCCGTACCCGCCTGCGGGCGTTGCGCAGGTCGGTGGTGGCCCGCTTCAGATATTCGCGGAGCTTGTCTTCATTGGTGTTGCTCAACTCAGTCACCTACCGGGAACAGGACCGGGCACGGGAAGCGGAAGGCCGAAGCGGCGCCGTTCATGCGTTATTTCGTTTCGAGTTCGTCGTCGAGCATTCCGAACAGCTCGTCGTCGGAGGCGGAGTCGACGTCGCTCTCGCCCCGGTCGTCCTGGCCGGCGCCGTCCGTGCCGTTCCAGGTGGCCAACAGGGCCTGGAGGCGGCCGCTGATACGGGAGCGGGCCTCGGCGTCGGCGGGCGCGCCGCCGAGCAGCGCTTCGAGCCGCCCGATCTCCTCCAGGACGGGTTCGACGCCGTCCGCGTCGCCGAGGAGTTCGGTGCGGATCTCGGCGGCGAGCTCGGCCGGGGTGGGGTGGTCGAAGACGAGCGTGGAGGGCAGGCTCAGGCCGGTGGCCGCGCCGAGCCGGTTGCGTAGTTCGACCGCGCTGAGCGAGTCGAAGCCGAGCTCGCGGAACGGGCGGTCGGGGCCGACGGCGGCCAGGGCGCCCTCGCCCGCGGTGCCGTGTCCGAGGACGGACGCGGCCTGTTTGCGGACCAGTTCGAGCAGGATGCGCTCCTGCTCGGCGGGCGGCTGACTGCGCAGCCGGGCGAGCAGTGCCTCGGGGGCACCGGCGTCCTCCTCGGCAGTGGCCTCGGCCTCGGCCTGCGCGGCGGCGACCTTGGCGGCGGCCTCGGGCACCATCTCGAACAGCGGGCTGTTGCGCTCGGTGTTGGTGCCGAGCGAGAAGCTGTCCCAGCGGATGTCGATGACGACCGGGTTGGTCTCCTCGTGGTCCAGGGACTGCTGCAGGGCCGCGGTCGCCTGCTCGGGTGTCAGCTCCCACACGCCCTGGAGGCGGGCGCGTTCGCCGACGCCGTTGTCCGCCATGCCGCTGCCCTGCCAGGTGCCCCAGACCACGGAGGTCGCGGGCAGCCCCTGGGCGCGCCGCTGTTCGGCGAGGGCGTCGAGGAAGGTGTTGCCGGGCGTGTAGTTGCCCAGGCCCGCGGAGCCGTAGGCGGCGCCGAAGGAGGAGAACAGGACGAAGGCGCTCAGTTCGGCGTCCGCGGTCAGCTCGGCCAGGTGCAGGGCGCCGTGCGCCTTGACCTTGAAGGTGTTCTCCAGGCGGTCCGGGGTCAGCGAGTCGACCATGCCGTCGTCGAGTACGGCGGCGGTGTGGAACACGGAGGTCAGCGGCTTCTCGGCGGGGATCGCGGCGATCACCCCGGCCAGTGCGTCGCGGTCGGAGACGTCGACCGCGGCGATGGTCACCTCGGCGCCCAACTCCTTGAGTTCGACGGCGAGTTCTGCGGCCCCGGGCGCGTCCTGGCCGCTGCGGCTGAGCAGCAGCAGGTGCTCGGCTCCGGCCCGGGCGAGCCAGCGGGCGGTGTTCGCGCCGAGGCCGCCGGTGCCGCCGGTGATCAGCGCGGTGCCCTCGGGCCGCCAGGTGCGGGCGGGGGTGGTGTCGCCGAGCGGTGCGCGGACGAGCCTGCGCACCAGGACGTTCCAGGAGCGGATGGCGAGCTGGTCCTCGTCGCCGGGCTCGGTGAGCACCCCGGCCAGCCGGGTCCAGGCCTCCTCGTCGGGCTCCTTGGGCAGGTCGACGATGCCGCCCCACAGGCGCGGGTGCTCCTGGACCAGGACCCGGGCCAGACCCCACACGGCGGCCTGCAACGGGCTGGTGACGGCGTCGGAGTCGCCGACCGACACGGCGCCCTGGGTCAGCGTCCACAACGGGGCGTCGAACTCGGCGAGTTCACGGACCTGGAGGATCGCCTGGACGAGGGTGACGGTCCCGGCGAGGCCGAGCGGCAGTGCCTCGTACTCGGGGTGCGGGCGCTCGTCGAGGGAGAGCAGCGACAGGACGCCGGTGATCTCGCCGTCGTCGGACAGCGTCTCGTGGATCTGCTGGGCCAGCGTGTAGCGGTCGGACGCGTCGATCTCGACGCCGATCCGCACGGTGTGCGCGCCGCGCTCCTTGAGCTGCCGCTCGGCGGCGTCGGCGAGTTCACCGGCGGCGCCCTCGGACTCGATGACGAGCCAGGTTCCGCTCAGGGCGGGTTCGGCGGTCTCGGCGACCGTCCAGACGTTGCGGTAGCGCCAGGAGTCCATGGCGGACTTTTCCCTTCGGGCCCGCCGCCAGCTGGTCAGGGCGGGCAGTACGGAGCTGATGGACTGGTCCTCGCCGAGTTCGAGCCCCTGGAGCGAGGCGAGGTCGCCGTTCTCGACGGCGGCCCAGAACGCGGCGTCGACCTCGTCGACGACGCCGCCGGGCGTGGCGACGGCGGCCTGTTCGGTCTCGGCGTCGAGCCAGTAACCGCGGTGCTGGAAGGCGTACGTGGGCAGCGGCACCTTGCGTGCGTCCCGGCCCTGGTGGACGGCCTCCCAGTCGACCTGGGCGCCATGTGCCCAGGCCTCGCCGAGGGAGGTGAGGAAGCGCAGTTCGCCGCCCTCGTCGCGGCGCAGGGTGCCGAGCGTGACGGCCTGCGTGCCCAGGACGTCGATGGTCTCCTGGACGCCGACGGTGAGCACCGGGTGGGCGCTGGCCTCGACGAACAGTCCGTGCCCGGCGCCGATCAGGTCCCGCACACCGTCCTCGAAGCGGACGGTGCCGCGCAGGTTGGTGTACCAGTACTCGGCGTCCAGCTCGGTGCCGGTGATGTGCTCGCCGGTGACCGTGGAGAAGAACGGCACCTCGGTGGCGCGCGGCGCGATGCCTTCGAGGGCGCCGAGCACGTCCGCGCGGATCGACTCGACCTGGGCGGAGTGCGAGGCGTAGTCGACGTTGATCCGGCGGGCGCGTACCCCGTCGTTCTCGCAGGCGGCGAGGAGTTCGTCCAGGGCGTCGGGGTCACCCGAAACCACCGTGGAGCGGGGGCCGTTGACGGACGCGAGCGAGAGCCGCTCGCCCCAGCCGTCGATCCGCGTACGCACGTTCTCGGCCGTGTCGGCAACGGACACCATGCCGCCCTTGCCCGCGAGCGCGAGCAGCGCCTTGGCCCGCAGCGCCGACACCTTCGCCGCGTCGTCCAGGGACAGCGCGCCGGAGACGGCGGCCGCGGCGATCTCGCCCTGCGAGTGGCCCAGTACGGCGGCGGGCCGCACACCGTTCGCACGCCACAGTTCGGCGAGGGAGACCATCACGGCCCACAGCGCGGGCTGGACCACGTCCACCCGCTCGAAGCCGGGCGCGCCCTCGTTCTGCCGCAGGACGTCGATGAGCGACCAGTCCACGTACGGCCGGAGCGCCTCGGCGCACTCGTTGAGGCGGGCCGCGAACACCGGTGAGGAGTCCAGGAGTTGGACCGCCATGCCCTCCCACTGGGAGCCCTGGCCGGGGAAGACGAAGACGGGCCGGTCGGCGCCGGGGGCGGCCTCGGTGCCCAGGTTGTCGCCGTCGGCGAGTGCCTGGAGCCCGGCCAGGAATCCGTCGTGGCCCGCGGCGGCCACGCCCGCGCGCACCGGGTGCGCGGCGCGGGTGGTGGCGAGCGAGTACGCGGTGGCGGCGTGGTCGGTGCCGTCGCCGTCGCGTACGTGGGCCAGCAGACGTGCGGCCTGGTCGCGCAGCGCGGCCGGGGTGCGTCCGGACACCACCCACAGGGCGGGGCGCGTGTCCGGTTCGGCGGACTCGCCATCTTCGGCGGGGTCGGCGGCCGGGGCCTCTTCGAGGACGACGTGCGCGTTGGTGCCGCTGACACCGAAGGAGGAGACACCGGCGCGGCGGGGCTGGTCGCCGGAGTCCCAGTCGCGTGCCTCGGTGAGCAGTTCGACGGTGCCCGCGGACCAGTCGATGTGCGGCGAGCGCTCCTCGGCGTGCAGCGTGCGCGGGAGGCGTCCGTGGCGCATGGCCTGCACCATCTTGATGACGCCTGCGATTCCGGCGACAGGTCCGCCGTGGCCGATGTTGGACTTCACCGAGCCCAGCCAGAGCGGCTGTTCGGGACTCTTGTCCTTGCCGTACGTGGCGATCAGCGCCTGCGCCTCGATGGGGTCACCGAGGGTGGTGCCGGTGCCGTGCGCCTCGACCGCGTCGACCTGACCGGGCGTGAGCCGGGCGTTGGCGAGCGCCCTGCGGATGACCTCCTGCTGGGCGGGCTCGCTCGGCGCGGTCAGTCCGTTGCTCGCGCCGTCCTGGTTCAGGGCCGAGCCCCGCACCACGGCGAGGATCTGGTGGCCCGCCTTCCGGGCGTCGGAGAGCCGCTCGACGAGGAGCACTCCGGCGCCCTCGGACCAGGTGGTGCCGTCGGCGGCGGCACCGAACGCCTTGCAGCGCCCGTCGGGTGCGAGGGCCCGCTGGCGGCTGAACTCGACGAAGGCGGCGGGGCTCGCCATGACGGCGACACCGGCGGCGAGGGCGAGGTCGCACTCGCGGCGCCGCAGCGCCTGTACGGCCAGGTGCAGGGCGACCAGACCGGAGGAGCAGGCGGTGTCGACGGTGACGGCGGGCCCGGCCAGGCCGAAGGTGTAGGCGATACGGCCGGACAGCACGCTCGACATGGTGCCGGTGCCGATGTAGCCCTCGCTGCCCTCGGGCAGCGTGCCGAGGCGGGAGGCGTAGTCGGAGGCGACGGCACCGACGAAGACGCCGGTCGAGGTCGCCTTCATCGACAGCGGGTCGAAGCCGCCGCGCTCCAGGGACTCCCAGGCGGTCTCCAGGAAGAGCCGCTGCTGCGGGTCCATGGCGGCGGCCTCGCGCGGCGAGATGCCGAACAGTTCCGGGTCGAACAGGGTGGCCCCGTCCAGGAAGCCGCCCTCGCGTACGTAGGTCTTGCCCGGCTTGTCGGGGTCCGGGTCGTAGAGCCCTTCCACGTCCCAGCCGCGGTCGGTGGGGAAGGTGCTGATCGCGTCGGTGCCCGAGGCGATCAGGTCCCAGAAGCCCTCCGGGTCGGTGACGCCGCCGGGGAAGCGGCAGGACATCGAGACGATCGCGATCGGCTCGTGGTCGGCGTCCTCGGCGTCGCGCAGCTGCTGCTTGGTGCGGCTGAGGTCGGCGGTGACGCGCTTGAGGTAATCGCGGAGCTTCTCTTCGTTGCTCGTCGACATGGTGTCGAGTACTCCTTGTGGATACGTGGCTGGAGGAGCAGGGTCAGGAAGCTCCCAATTCCTTGTCGATCAGGTCGAAGATCTCGTCGTCGGAGACCGAGTCCAGGGCGCCGGAGTCGAGGACGGAGCCCCGGCCGGTGCCGCCGGAGCCGTCGCGCCACTTCCACAGCAGCGCCTCCAGACGGCCGACGACCGCCTCGCGGTCCTCACCCTCGGGTTCGCTCGCGGCGAGCGCCGCCTCCAGTGCCTCGAACTCCCGGGCGCCGGGGCCGCTTTGGACGGTGACGGTGCCGAGCCGGTCGAGCAGGTGCTGCGCGAGCGCCAGCGGCGTGGGGTGGCTGAACACAAGAGTGGCGGGCAGGCTCAGACCGGTGGCGGCGGTGAGCCGGTTGCGCAGTTCGACGGCGGTCAGCGAGTCGAAACCGAGGTCGCGGAAGGCGCGTTCGGCCTCGACGGAGTCCGTCTCGCTGTGTCCGAGTACGGCGGCGACGCGACTGCGGACCAGGTCGGTCAGGGTGCGCTCCTGCTCCTCGGGTCCCATCGCGGCGAGCCGCGCCGTGAACGACTGCGCCTCGGCCGCGTCCTGGCCTGCCGCGGTGCGGCGCAGCGGCGTACGTACGGCTGTGTTCCCGGCGGAGCCGGTGCCCGCGGCCTCGGCGGCCGACGCCAGTTCCGCGGTCGGGACGAGCCGGGAGGCGAAGGAGCCGACCGTGGCCACCGGGGCGCCGGTCGCGTCCGCCACCACGAGGGCCACTTCCTCGGGGCCGACGGGCTTGAGGTGGACGCGGACCCGTCCGGCTCCGGCCGCGTGCAGCCGCAGACCGCTCCACGCGTGCGGCAGCCAGACCGTGCCGTCCTCCGCTTCCGGCCCGCTGACCGCGAGCGCGTGGAGCGCCGAGTCGAGCAGGGCCGGATGGAGGCCGTAGCGGCCTGCTTCGTCCTGCTGCTCCTCGGGCAGCACCACCTCGGCGAACACTCCGCCACCGTCGCCCGCGAGATAGACGTCGGCCAACCCCTGAAAGGCCGGCCCGTACCCGTACCCCTGCTGGTGAAGCCCCTCATAGAACCCGGCCAGGTCCACCCGCTCGGCGCCGGACGGCGGCCACGCGGTCAGCGCCTCACCCTCTGCGGGTGCCTCGGAACGCACGAGCCGCCCCTGTGCGTGCCGGGTCCAGGCGGCGGTGTCCCCGGCGTTCTCCGGCCGCCCGTGGACACTCACCGTCCGGCCGGACTCGCTCTCGGCACCCACCACGACCTGCACCTGTACGGCGCCGTCGTCGGGGATCAACAGGGGTGCGTCCAGGGCGAATTCGGCCAGCGTGTCGCATCCGGCCTCGTCGCCCGCGCGGACCGCGAGTTCGACGAAGGCACCGCCGGGCACCACCCGCGCGCCCGCGACGACATGGTCGGCGAGCCAGGGGTGGGTGCGCAGCGACAGCCGCCCGGTCAGCACCGTCAGGTCACCCTCGGCCAGCCGTACGGCCGCGCCCAGCATCGGGTGGTCCGTGACGCCGAGTCCGGCGGCACTGACGTCCGCCGCGGCGTTCGCACCCGTGTCCAGCCAGTAACGGGTGCGCTGGAAGGCGTACGTGGGCAGGTCGGCGCCGTTGGCCTCGTGACCGGCGTACACCCGGCCCCAGTCGACCGCGGCACCGTACGCCCACGCCTCGGCGAACGAGGCGAGCAACCGCCGCGAGCCGCCCTCGTCACGCCGCAACGTCCCGAGCGTCACCGCCGACGAGCCGACAGCGTCGACGCTCTCCTGGACTCCGACCGTCAGTACGGGGTGCGCGCTCGACTCCAGGAACACGGAGTGTCCGGATTCGAGCAACTGCCGTACGGCGCGCTCGAATTGGACCGTGTTGCGGAGGTTGGTGTACCAGTACTCGGCATCCAGCTCCGGGCCGGTTACGAACTCGCCCGTGACCGTGGACAGGAACGGAACCTCGGCCGCGCGCGGCTCAATACCCGCGAGGGCGTTGAGGACTTCGTCGCGGATCTGCTCCACCTGCGGGCCGTGCGAGGCGTAATCCACGTTGATACGGCGGGCACGGACCTCGTCCAGCTCGCAGGCCGACATGAGCTCGTCCAGGGCCTCGGGATCCCCCGAAACCACCGTGGACTGAGGGCCGTTGACCGAAGCGAGGGCCAGACGTTCACCCCAACCCGCAATACGCGTACGAACGTTCTCCGCAGAGTCAGCAACGGACACCATGCCGCCCTTACCCGCCAGCGCCAACAGCGCCTTCGCACGCAGAGCCGACACCTTCGCCGCGTCCTCCAACGACAACGCACCCGCCACCGCAGCCGCGGCGATCTCGCCCTGCGAGTGACCAATCACCACAGCAGGCACCACACCAGCCGCCCGCCACACCTCAGCAAGCGACACCATCACCGCCCACAACACCGGCTGAACAACATCCACCCGGTCAAAGCCCGGCGCACCCTCCACCTGCCGCAACACATCCGTCAGCGACCACTCCACAAACGGCTCAAGAGCCTTCGCGCACTCACCGAGCCGCGACGCGAACACCGGCGAGGAATCCAGGAGTTCGACCGCCATCCCCGCCCACTGCGACCCCTGCCCGGGGAAGACCAGTACCGCCTTGCCGCCGTTGTCGCGGCCCTGGAGGGCTCCGGCGGCGAGGTCGCCCTCGGCGAGGGACTTCAGGGCGTGGAGGGTGTCCTCGTGGCCGGGGGCGGTGACGGCGGCGCGGTGGTCGAAGGCGGAGCGGGTGGTGGCGAGGGCGACCGCGGTGGCGGACCGGTCGGGGTCGCCGGCGGTGGCGTAGGTCCGGAGGCGCTCGGCCTGGCCGCGCAGGGCTGCCGCCGACTTCGCGGAGAGCAGCCACGGCACGGCACCGTCGAGCCGGGCGAGGAGTGCCGGTTCGTCGGTGTCCTCGGGGGTGCGGGCGTCCGCCTCGGACGGGGTCGGGGCGGGAGCCGGGGCTTCTTCCAGGACGACGTGGGCGTTGGTGCCGCTGATGCCGAAGGCGGAGACTCCGGCGCGGCGCGGGTGGTCGGTGGTGGGCCAGTCGCGGGCCTCGGTGAGGAGTTCGACGTCTCCGGCGCTCCAGTCGATCTTCGGCGACGGTGCGTCGACGTGCAGGGTCTTGGGCAGCAGCCCGCCACGCATCGCCATGACCATCTTCATCACGCTGGCGACGCCCGAAGCGGCCGAGGTGTGGCCGATGTTGGACTTGAGCGAGCCGAGCCAGAGCGGCTGTCCGGCGGGACGGTTCTGCCCGTAGGTGGCGATGAGGGCCTGGGCCTCGATGGGGTCGCCGAGGGTGGTGCCGGTGCCGTGCGCCTCGACCGCGTCGATCTCGGCGGCGGGGACCCGGGCATTGGCGAGGGCCTGCCGGATGACGCGCATCTGGGAGGGGCCGTTCGGGGCGGTGAGTCCGTTGCTCGCGCCGTCCTGGTTGACGGCGCTGCCGCGCATCACGGCGAGGATGCGGCGTCCGGCGCGCTGGGCGTCGGAGAGGCGTTCGAGGACGACGATGCCCGCGCCCTCGGAGGGTCCGAAGCCGTCGGCCGCGGCGGCGAAGGCCTTGCAGCGGCCGTCGGGGGCGAGCGCGCGCTGGCGGCTGAACTCGATGAACCCGGCCTGGTTCGCCATGACGGTGACGCCGCCCGCGAGCGCGAGCGAGCATTCGCCGCTGCGCAGCGCCTGGGCGGCCAGGTGCATGGCGACCAGGGAGGACGAGCAGGCGGTGTCGATGGTGACGGCGGGGCCTTCGAGGCCCAGGGAGTAGGACAGGCGCCCGGACATGACACTGGCGAGGTTGCCGGTGCCGATGTAGCCCTCGACCTCTTCGGGCACCTCGGTCATGCCGCTCGTGTAGTCCATGGCGCTGAAGCCGACGAAGGTGCCGGTGGCGCTGCCGGCGAGGCTGTGCGGGTCGATGCCGGTGCGTTCGACGGCTTCCCAGCCGGTTTCGAGCAGCAGCCGCTGCTGCGGGTCCAGGGCCAGCGCCTCACGGGGCGAGATCCCGAAGAACTCGGCGTCGAACTCGTCGACGTCGTACAGGAAGGCGCCCTCGCGTACGTAGTTGCTGCCCGGGACGTCGGGGTCGGCGCTGTAGCGGGACTCGATGTCCCAGCCCCGGTTGGTGGGGAACTCGCCCACCGCGTCCCGGCCTTCGGCGAGGAGGTCCCACAGGGCTTCGGGGGTGTCGGCGTCGCCGGGGAAGCGGCAGGCCATGCCGACGATCGCGAGGGGCTCGTGCTCCGCCGCCTCGACGGCCTGCAAACGCTTGCGGGTCTGCTGCAGATCGGCCGTGGCCCGCTTCAGGTATTCGAGGAGCTTCTCTTCGTTGTTCGCGTGGTTCGCCATGGTCGAAATCTCCGTGGGGCCGCGTGCGGCGGAGGGCCGGTCCGGCCCGGCCGCCCTGCTGCGGGGCGGCCGGGCCGGTGCCGGCCGGTGGTCGGTTGTGGTCGGGTCAGGAGGTGCCGAGCTCTTTGTCGAGCAGGGCGAACATGTCGTCGGCCGAGGCCGCTTCCAGGTCGCCCTCCTCGGCGTCGGCCGCTGCCTCGGCGGGGTTCTGGCCCCAGGTCCACAGCAGCGCCTCCAGGCGCTTCTTGAGCTTGGTGCGGGTGTCGCTGTCCGGCTCGGCGGCGGCCAACGCCCCTTCCAGCCGGTCGAGTTCGTCGAGTACGGAGCCGACCGGCTGCGCGGAGTCCGGGAGCACGACGGTGCGCAGGTGCTGGGCGAGGGCGGTCGGGTTCGGGTAGTCGAAGACGAGCGTGGCGGGGAGCTTCAGACCGGTGGCGGCGCCGAGCCGGTCGCGCAGTTCGACGGCGGTCAGCGAGTCGAAGCCGAGGCCCTTGAAGGCCCGGGTCGGCTCGATGTCCCCGGCGGAGGCGTGACCGAGTACGGCGGCGACCTGGGTGCGTACCAGGTCGAGCAGGATCGACTCCCGCTCGGCCGCGGTGGCGGCGCCCAGTTGCTCCGCGAGCTTGGCCGCGGCACCGGAGGCGGGGCCGGACTCCTGCTCGGCGGCCCGGTCCGCGGCGAGCACCTTGCGCACCTCGGGCAGGCCGGTGATCAGGGGGCTGGGCCGACCGGAGGTGAAGCCGGGCACGAAGCGCTCCCAGTCCACGTCGGCGACGGCCCGGAACACCTCGTCGTGCTCGACGGCCTGCACCATGGCGGCGAGGGCGAGTTCGGGAGCCATCTCGATGACCCCGCGCTTGCGCATGTACTCCTCGACGCCCTCGCCCTCCATCATTCCGCCGCCGCCCCAGGCACCCCAGGCCAGCGAGGTGGCGGTACGGCCCCTGGCCCTGCGCCGAGCGGCGAAGGCGTCCAGGTAGGCGTTGCCGGGGGCGTAGCAGCTGTGCCTGCCGCTGCCCCAGACCCCGGAGTTGGAGGAGAACAGGACGAAGGCGTCGAGGTCGGTGTCGCCGAGCAGCTCGTCCAGGTGCTGAGCGCCGCGGATCTTGCCCTCGTTGACGCGGGCGTACTCCTCGGCCGAGGTCTCCCCGATCAGCGTGGTCTGGACAACGCCGACGGCGTGCACGACGGCCTTGAGCGGCTTGTCCGCCGGGATCGCCGCCAGGACCTCGGCGAGTTGCTCGCGCCGCGACACGTCGCAGGCGGCGACCGTGACCTCGGCACCCAACTCCCTAAGCTCCGCGGCGAGTTCGGCGGCACCGGGCGCCTCGGGGCCACGGCGGCTGGTGAGCACGAGGTGCTCGGCGCCGTGGGCGGCGAGCCAGCGTGCGACATGGGCGCCGACGCCACCGGTGCCGCCGGTCACCAGTGCGGTGCCCGAGGGCCGCCAGGTGCGGACGGGTTCGGTGTCCGCGAGGGTGGCGCGGGTGAGGCGGCGGCCGAGTGCTCCGGCGGTGCGCAGGGCGACCTGGTCCTCGTCGTCGAGTCCGGCCAGTACCCGTACGAGACGGTCGGCGGCGCGGGTGTCGAGTTCCTCGGGCAGGTCGATGAGGCCGCCCCAGTCGCGGGGCTGCTCCAGTGCGGCGACCCGGCCGAGGCCCCAGAGCTGGGCCTGTACCGGATCCGCGGGTCCGTCCGCGGCCGTCGACACCGCGCCACGGGTCAACGCCCAGAGCGGGGCGCCGAGTTCGGCGTCGGTGAGGGCCTGGAGAAGGACCAGGGTGCCGGTGACGGCGGGGCCCGCGTCAGGCGCTTCGGCGAAGAGCGTGACCACACCGGTCAGGTCCTCCCCCGCCGCTTCGGCGAGCGCCTCGGCCCAGGAGTCGCGGTCGGGCGCCGAGGGGTCGAGCCGGAGGGTGCGCAGTTCGGCGCCACGGTCGGTGAGCGCGTCGAGGACGGCCTGAATCCGGGCCGTCTCGGCGCTCTCGGCGGGCAGGACGGCCAGCCAGGTGCCGTCCAGCCCGGCCGGTCCGCTGTCCGGCAGCGGCGCCCATGTCACGTCGTAGCGCCAGGAGTCGACGGTGGTCCGCTCCTGCTGTCCGCGCCGCCAGGACGACAGTGCCGGAAGCAGTTCGCGCAGCGGCAGTCCGGCGTCCACGCCGACGGTTTCGGCGAGCGCGTCCAGGTCCTCGTTCTCGACGGCGGTCCAGAATCCGGCGGTCGGTTCCACGGCCGCCGGGGCGAGGGCGTCGGCGCCGCTCGACTCCAGCCAGTAGCGCTGCTGTTGGAAGGCGTAGGTCGGCAGGTCGACGCGCCGGGCGCCGCGTCCGGCGAGGACGGCGTTCCAGTCCACGGCCACGCCGCGCGTCCACAGGCCCGCGAGCGAGCTGTAGAAGCGGGCGAGCCCGCCTTCCTCGCGGCGCAGGGTGCCCTGCGCGACGATCTCCCGTCCGGCCCCTTCGGCGGTCTCGCCGATGCCGTACGTGAGTACCGGGTGGGCGCTCGACTCGACGAACACGTCGAACCCGTCCGCGAGCAGGGCCCGTACGACCGGTTCGAAGCTCACCGGGCGGCGGCAGTTCTCGTACCAGTACGCGGCGTCGAGTTCCTTGCCGGTGAGCACGTCGCCGGTCACCGTCGAGTACAACGGCACGCTGCCCTCACGCGGCTCCACGAACGCGAGCAGGTCGAGGATGCGGTCGTGCAGCGGGTCGACCTGGGCGCAGTGGGAGGCGACCGTGGAGCCGATCACCTTCGCCCGTACGCCCTCCGCCTCCAGTTCGGCGACCAGCTCTTCGAGGGCGGCGACCTCACCGGCGACCGTCACCGACCGCGGGCCGTTGTTGCCCGCGAGGGACAGGACCTCGCCGAACCGGGCGAGGCGCTCGGTCACTTCGGTCGCGGGCAGGGACACCGAGGCGACGGCGCCCTTGCCCACCAGTTCCTCGGCGAAGAGCTGCGAGCGCAGCACCACGATGCGGGTGGCGTCCTCGAGCGACAGCGCACCGGAGACGGCCGCGGCGGCGATCTCGCCCTGCGAGTGGCCGACCACCGCGTCCGGCACGACGCCGACCGCACGCCAGACGGCGGCCAGCGAGACCATCACGGTGAAGAGAACCGGCTGAAGCACCTCGATGCGCTCCAGCGACGGCGCGTCCTCGGCGCCGCGCAGGACGGCCTCCACCGACCAGTCGACATGCGCCTCGACGGCTGCGGCCACCTCGGCGAAGCGCTGCGCGAACACCGGGGAGGAGTCCAGGAGTTCGACCGCCATGCCCTCCCACTGCGAGCCCTGCCCCGGGAACACGAACACCGTCTTCCCGGACACGTCCACGGCGCCGGAGACGACGCTGCCCGACGGCATGCCCTCGGCCAGGTCGCCGAGTCCGCTCAGGGCGGTGTCGCGGCCGTCGAGGACGAGGACCGCGCGGTGGTCGAGCTGGGCGCGGGCGGTGGCCAGGGTGAAGCCGACGTCCGACAGGGACAGGTCCTTCTCGTCCGCGAGGTGCGCGGCGAGCCGTGCGGCCTGGGCCTGGAGGGCCGCGGGGTTCTTGCCGGACAGCGGCCAGGCGAGGGCCGGGGCGAGTACGTCGGCGACGGCGGGCTCGCGTCCCGGCTCCGGCTCACGGTCCTCGGCTACGGCGGTGTCGTCCGTGATCTGTTCCAGGATGACGTGGGCGTTGGTGCCGCTGATGCCGAACGAGGAGACGCCGATACGTCGGGCACGGCCCGTCTCGGGCCAGGCGATGTCCTCGGTGAGCAGTTCGACGGCGCCGGTGTCCCACTCGATGTGCCCGGAAGGCGCGTCGACGTGCAAGGTCCTCGGCAGCAGTCCGTGCCGTAGCGCCATGACGGACTTGATGACACCGGCGATGCCGGACACGGCCTGGGTGTGGCCGATGTTGGACTTCAGCGAGCCGAGCCACAGCGGCCGGTCCTCGCCCCGGCCCTGGCCGTAGGTGGCGAGCAGGGCGTGTGCCTCGATGGGGTCGCCGAGGCTGGTGCCGGTGCCGTGGGCTTCGACGGCGTCCACGTCCTGCGGCTGGAGGCGGGCATTGGCCAGCGCCTGCCGGATCACCCGCTGCTGCGAGGGACCGCTGGGCGCCGTAAGACCGTTGCTCGCGCCGTCCTGGTTGGTGGCCGAACCGCGGACGACGGCGAGCACCTGGTGCCCGTTGCGGCGCGCGTCGGAAAGCCGCTCCAGGAGCAGCACACCGAGACCCTCGGAGAAGCTGGTGCCGTCCGCGCCTTCGGCGAAGGCCTTGCAGCGGGCGTCGGGGGCGAGCGCGCGCTGCCGCCCGAACTCCATGAACTCCACCGGGGTCGACATCACGGCCACACCGCCCGCGACCGCCATCGAGCACTCGCCCTGCCGCAGCGCGTTGGTGGCCAGGTGCAGGGCGACCAGGCCGGACGAGCAGGCGGTGTCGACGGTGACCGCGGGGCCTTCCAGGCCGAAGGTGTACGCGACGCGGCCGGTGATCACGCTGTTGGACAGGCCGGTGCCGAAGTAGCCCTCGACACCGTCGGGGATCTCGGCCAGTTCGGTGGCGTAGCCGGAGGGCACCGCGCCGACGAAGACGCCGGTCCTGCTGCCGCGCAGTACGGCCGGGTCGATACCGGACCGTTCGAAGACCTGCCAGGTCCCTTCGAGGACGAGCCGCTGCTGCGGGTCCATGGCCAGCGCCTCGCGCGGCGAGATCCCGAAGAGTTCGGGGTCGAAGCGGCCCGCGTCGTGCAGGAATCCGCCCTCGCGCACATAGCTCTTGCCGGGGATGCCCGGCTCGGGGTCGTAGATGCCCTCCAGGTCCCAGCCGCGGTCGGTCGGGAAGGGGCCGATGGCGTCGCGGCCCTCGGTGACGAGCTGCCACAGGTTCTCCGGCGAGTCGGCCCCGTCGGGGAACCGGCAGGCCATGCCGACGATGACGACCGGGTCGTCCTCGGTGGCACCGGTCGGTGCCGACAGCGGCTCGGGCGCCGACTCCGGTGCGGCGCCCAGGAGTTCGGAGCCGATCTGCCGGGCGAGCGCGGCCGGTGTCGGGTGGTCGAAGACGACGGTCGCGGGCAGCCGCAGACCGGTGGCCGCGCCGAGCCGGTTGCGCAGTTCGACGGCGGTCAGCGAGTCGAAGCCGAGGTCCTTGAAGGCACGTTCGGCGCCGACCGCGCCCTGTCCGGAGTGGCCGAGGACTGCCGCGGCGTGGGTACGGACCAGGTCGAGCAGTGCCCGGTGGCGGTCGTCCGCGGTGAGTGAGGCCAGTCGGCGCGCGAAGGCGGAGCCGGAGCCCTCGCCGGCGGCCTGGGCGGTGCGGCGGCCGGGTGCCCGGACCAGCGAGCGGGCCAGGGCGGGCAGCGCGCCGGACGCGGCCATGGTGCGCAGGGCGGCGGGGTCCAGGTGGACCGGGGCGAGCAGGGGTTCGCCGGTGGCGTGGGCGGCGTCGAACAGGGCCATGCCCTCCTCGGCGCTGAAGGCGACCATGCCGGAGCGGGCCATCCGGGCCACGTCCTCTTCGCCGAGGTGCCCGGTCATGCCGCTGGCCTCGCCCCACAGGCCCCAGGCCAGGGAGGCCGCGGGCAGCCCGCGGGCGGCGCGGTGCTGGGCAAGGGCGTCCAGGAAGGCGTTGGCGGCCGCGTAGTTGCCCTGGGCCGGGCCGCCGATGACACCGGCCGCGGAGGAGAACAGCACGAAGGCGGTGAGGTCCAGGTCCGCGGTGAGCTCGTGCAGGTGCGCGGCGGCGTCCGACTTGGGCCGCATCACATGGGCGAGCCGTTCGGGGGTCAGTGAGGCGATCACGCCGTCGTCGAGCACACCGGCGGCGTGCACGACTGCCCGCAGCGGACGCTCGTCGGGTACGGCGGCCAGCAGGGCGGCGAGCTGCTCGCGGTCGGCCGCGTCGCAGGCGGCGACCTCTGCGGTGGCGCCCAACTCGGCCAGTTCCGCGGCGAGTTCGGATGCTCCCGGGGCGTCGGCGCCGCGACGGCTGGTCAGCAACAGGTGGCGTACGCCCCGTTCGCGGACCAGGTGCTTGGCGAGCAGGGCGCCGATGGTGCCGGTGCCACCGGTGATGAGCACCGTGCCCTCGGGGTCCCAGGCCTGCGGCATGGTGAGGACGAGCTTGCCGGTGTGCCGGGCCTGCGCCATGAACCGGAACGCCTCGCCCGCGCGGCGTACGTCCCAGCCGCGCACGGGCAGCGGTGCGAGCGCGCCGGACTCGAAAAGCGGCAGCAGCTCGGCGAGGATCGCGGCGATCCGGTCCGGCCCCGCCTCGAGGAGGTCGAAGGCCCGGTAGGTGACGCCCTCGTGGGCGGCGGCCACGGCCGCGGCCTCGCGGATGTCGGTCTTGCCCATGTCGATGAAGCGTCCGCCGCCGGGCAGCAACCGCAGGGAGGCATCGGTGAGTTCACCGCTCAGCGAGTTCAGTACGACATCGAGGCCGCCCGCCGGTGCGAAGTGCCCCTCGAAGGAGGCGTCGCGGGAGGAGCCGATGTGCGCGGCGTCGAGCCCGGCCGCGCGCAACGCCTGCCACTTGCCCTCGCTCGCCGTGCCGAAGACCTCGGCGCCGAGGTGCCGGGCGAGGCGGACCGCGGCGGTGCCGACACCACCGGCCGCCGCGTGGACGAGCACCTTCTCGCCGGAGGTGAGCCCCGCCAGGTCGACTAGGGCGTAGTACGCGGTGAGGTAGGCGGTGGTGGCCGAGGCGGCCTGTTCGAAGGTCCAGCCCTCGGGCACCTTGGCGACCAGGCGCCGGTCGACGGTGGTACGCGGGCCGAACGCACCCGGCACGGGGCCCATGACCCGGTCGCCGACGGCCAGGTCGGTGACCCCCGGCCCGGTCTCCACGACCACGCCCGCGCCCTCGTTGCCCATGGTGGCCTCGCCCGGGTACATGCCGAGCGCGATCATCACGTCACGGAAGTTCAGCCCGGCCGCGCGCACCGCGATCCTGATCTCGCCCTCGCCGAGCGGGAGTTCGGCGACAGGAGCCAGGGACAGGTCGTCGGGCGTGCCCGAACGGCCCGGCAGCAGACGCCAGTTGTCGCCGTCCGGCAGTGCCAGGGTCGCGCGCTCGCGGCTGAGCCGGGGCACCAGGACCCCGCCCTCGCGCAGCGCCGCCTGCGGCTCGCCCTGCTGCTCGGCAAGGGCGACGGCACGCGGCAGCAGAGCGGCGGCCTCGGCCCCATCGGGGCCGGACTCAAGGCCGGGGTCGAGGTCGACGAGCAGGATCCGGCCCGGGTTCTCGGCCTGCGCGGAGCGCACCAGACCCCACAGCGGGGCGTGCACCAGGTCGGTGACGTCGTCCCCGGTGCGTACGGAGACGGCGCCCCGCGTGACGACGACGAGCTTGCTGTGCTCCAGACGGCTGTCGCCGAGCCAGTCCCGCAGCACCACGAGGAAGTCGGCGGTGGCGCGCTGTACGTCCTCGGCGAAAGAGCCGCCGCGCACGGCCGGGCCGACGGGGGCGATGACGACCTCGGGTGCGGGCAGTCCCGCGTCGACGGTGTCGCCGAGCACGGCCACCTCATCGAATATCTGCGGGAAGTGCCCCAACTGCTCGAAGTCGGCGGCGACTTCGAGCCGGTCCTCGCCGAGCAGTACCCAGTTCGCCACGGACGGCGCCTCGGTCTCGCCGGTGGCCTCCTGCCAGACGAGCCGGAACAGCGAGTCGTCCTGCGGCCTCGCCGCCGCGCCGAGCCGCGCGGTCTCCACGGCACGGGAGACCAGCGAGGAGACGGAGGCGACGGGCTGCCCGGCGCTGTCGGCGATCTCAAGGGCGACTCCGGCCTCGGCACCGTCCCCGGCCGAGGTGATCCGCACCCGCAGGGTGGTGGCACCGACGGCGTGCAGCGTGACGCCGTTCCAGGCGAACGGCAGCCGCACTCCCCCGCCCTCGCCGTGTGCGGCGGAGACCAGGCCCGCGTGCAGGGCGGCGTCGAGCAGCGCCGGATGCAGCCCGAAGCGGGCCGCCTCGTCGTGGTGGTCGGGGTCGAGGGCGACCTCGGCGAAGACCTCCGCACCGGAGGCGTCGCGCCATACGGAGGTCAGTCCGCGGAAGGCGGCCCCGTACTCGTAACCGGCTCCGGCGAGCTTCTCGTAGAAACCGTCGAGCGAGACCGCCTCCACGCCGGGCGGCGGCCAGGCGCTCAGGTCGAAGGCGGCCTTGCTGCGGGCGGAGCCGAGCAGGCCGGTGGCGTGCCGGGTCCAGACCGTCCGCTCGTCGGCGTCCTCGGGCGCCGAGTACAGGGCCACCGGACGCCGCCCGTCGCCCTCGGCGGCGCCGACCACCAGTTGCAGCCGTACCGCCCCGTCCTCGGGCAGGATCAGCGGCGCTTCCAGGGTGAGCTCTTCGAGCGTGTCGCAACCGACCTCGTCCCCGGCGCGAACCGCCAGTTCCACAAAGGCCGTTCCGGGCAGCAGCACCGTTCCGCTCACCGCGTGGTCGGCGAGCCAGGGGTGGGTGCGCAGCGAGAGTCGTCCGGTCAGCACGGTCTGGTCGCCCTCGGCCAGCCGTACGGTCGCACCGAGCAGCGGGTGGTCCGCGGAGCCCAGCCCGGCCGCGGCGACGTCACCGGCGCCGGAAGCGGCGACCTCCAGCCAGTAGCGCTGGCGGTGGAAGGCGTACGTGGGCAGGCTGACGGTGCTCGCGTCGGCGGAGGCCGGGCGCACGGTGTCCCAGTTGACGGGTGCGCCGTGGGTCCATGCCTCGGCGAAGGAGGCGAGCAGACGCTGCGGACCGCCCTCGTCACGGCGCAGGGTGCCGAGCGTGACGGCGGGCGAGCCGACCGCGTCGATGGTTTCCTGCACGCCGACTGTCAGTACGGGGTGTGCGCTCGACTCGATGAACGCACCGTGGCCACGCTCAAGCAACTGCCTTACAGCGCCCTCGAACTGGACCGTGTTGCGGAGGTTGGTGTACCAGTACTCGGCGTCCAGCTCCGTACCGATTACGAACTCGCCGGTGACCGTGGACAGGAACGGAACCTCGACCCCGCGCGGCTCAATACCCTTGAGGGCGTTGAGGACTTCGTCGCGGATCTGCTCCACCTGCGGGCCGTGTGAGGCATAGTCCACGTTGATGCGGCGGGCACGGACCTCGTCCTTCTCGCACGCCGACATGAGCTCATCCAGCGCTTCCGGGGCACCCGAAACCACCGTGGACTGGGGGCCGTTGACCGACGCGAGTGCGAGCCGATCGCCCCAACTCGCAATACGCGTGCGAACGTTCTCCGCCGCGTCGGCAACGGACACCATGCCGCCCTTACCCGCGAGCGCCAGCAGCGCCTTCGCGCGAAGAGCCGACACCTTCGCCGCGTCCTCCAACGTCAACGCGCCCGCGACAGCAGCAGCGGCAATCTCCCCCTGCGAGTGACCGATCACCGCAGCAGGCACCACACCAGCCGCCCGCCACACCTCAGCAAGCGACACCATCACCGCCCACAACACCGGCTGGACGACGTCCACCCGGTCAAAGCCCGGCGCACCCTCCACCTGCCGCAGCACATCAACGAGCGACCACTCCACGAACGGCTCAAGCGCCTTCGCACACTCACCCAACCGAGAGGCGAACACCGGTGAAGAATCCAGCAGTTCGACCGCCATACCGGCCCACTGCGACCCCTGCCCCGGGAAGACGAACACCGCACGATCGGCACCCTTGACGACGGCGCCTTCGACGGCGCCCGCGGAAGGCGCGCCCTCGGCAAGGGAGTTGAGCTGGGCGACGTAGCCGTCGCGGTCCTCGGCGAGGACGACGCCCCGGCTCTCCAGGGCGGCGCGGGTGAGGGTAAGGGCGGCGGCGACATCGGCGGGGCGCAGGTCGTGCTCCGCCTCCGCGAACTCGCGCAACCGTGCGGCCTGTCCGCGCAGGGCGTCGGGAAGCTTGGCGGAGACCGTCCACGGGACGAGGGAACTGGTGACCGCGACCGGTACGGCCTCGGCGGTGACCACCTCGGCCTCCGTGCCCTGCCCGTCACCGGCGTCCTTGCCGCCCTTGTCCGCGGCGGCCCGGCCCTTGTCGCCGTCCTTGCCGCCGTCCTTCGCCCCGCCGTCCTTCACCCCGGCGTCCTCGGTGGCGGTCGGGACGTACTGCTCCAGGACGATGTGGGCGTTGGTGCCGCTGATGCCGAACGAGGAGACGGCGGCGCGGCGGGGCCGGTCGTCGGGGGTGGTCCAGTCGGTGGCCTCGGTGAGGAGTGCGACGTCGCCGGAGGTCCAGTCGATGTGCGGCGAGGGCTCCTGGGCGTGCAGCGACTTGGGCAGGACGCCGTGCCGCATCGCCATGACCATCTTGATGACACCGGCGAGGCCGGAAGCGGCCTGGGTGTGGCCGATGTTGGACTTCACCGAGCCGAGACGCAGCGGCTCGGCGCCGTTCCTGCCCTGGCCGTACGTGGCGAGCAGGGCGCCCGCCTCGATCGGGTCGCCGAGGGCGGTGCCGGTGCCGTGCGCCTCGACGACGTCCACGTCCTGCGTGGTCAGGCGGGCGTTGGCCAGCGCCTGCTTGATGACGCGCTGCTGGGCGGGGCCGTTCGGGGCGGTGAGCCCGTTGCTCGCGCCGTCCTGGTTGGTGGCCGAGCCACGGATGACGCCGAGGACGCGGTGGCCCTTGGCCTCGGCGTCGGAGAGCTTCATGACGAGGAGCATGGCCGCGCCCTCGGCGAGGGCCATGCCGTCCGCGTCGGCGGAGAACGCCTTGCAGCGCGCGTCGGCGGCCATGCCGCGCTGCTCGCTGTAGCCGATGAACTCCAGCGGCGTGGACATCACGGTCACACCGCCGACGAGCGCCATGGAGCACTCGTCCGTACGCAGTGCCTGGGCGGCCATGTGCAGGGCGACCAGGCCGGAGGAGCAGGCGGTGTCCACGGAGACCGCCGGACCTTCGAGGCCGAAGGTGTAGGCGATGCGGCCGGAGACGACGGCGGAGGCGCTGCCGGTGGTGAGGTGGCCCTCGTAGCCCTCGGGGATCTCGGGCAGCGACCAGCAGTAGTCGAGGTTGTAGCAGCCGACGAAGGTGCCGGTGCGGCTGCCGCGCGCCGACTGCGGGTTGATCCCGGCGCGCTCGAAGGCCTCCCAGGCGGTTTCCAGTACGAGCCGCTGCTGCGGGTCCATCGCCATGGCCTCGCGGGGCGAGATACCGAAGACGGACGGGTCGAACTCGCCCGCGTCGTAAAGGAATCCGCCCTCACGGACATAGGTGCGGCCGGAGCGCTCGGGGTCCGGGTCGTAGATCGCGTCGAGGTCCCAGCCGCGGTCGGCGGGGAACGGGCCGATGGCGTCGCCGCCCTCCGAGACGAGCTGCCACAGCTCCTCGGGCGAGCCGACGCCGCCGGGGAAGCGGCAGGCCATGCCGACGATCGCCAGCGGCTCGTGTCCGGCGTCCTCGACTTCCCTGAGGCGGCGGCGCGTGTCGTGCAGATCGGCCGTGACCCACTTCAGGTAATCGCGGAGCGTCTCTTCTTTCGCCATGGGGGACCTCTCGAAATTCTCAGTGGGAACTGCTGACCGATCCGGAACCGACGCCCTGCCTACTCGGGCCGTCCGAATTCCTCTCGGATGAAGGCGAAGATCTCTTCGTCGGAAGCCGAGTCGAGCTTTCCGCTCACCGACTCCTCGTCGGAGGCGGCCTGGGCCTCCTTGAGCCGGGACAGGAGGCCCTCCAGGCGCCGGGTCAGGCTCTTGCGCTCGTCCTTGTCCAGTGCGACGGACAGCAGGTCCGACTCAAGCCGGTCGAGCCCCGAGCGCACCGTTTCGGCGGTGGCCTCGTGCCGTTCGGTGACGAGGAGGTGATCGCGTACGTAGCCCGCCATCGCCACGGGCGTCGGGTAGTCGAAGACGAGGGTGGCGGGCAGGGTCAGACCGGTGGCCGCGCCCAGGCCGTTGCGCAGGCCGACCGCGGTCAGGGAGTCGAACCCGAGGTCCTTGAAGGCCCGTTCGGGGTCGACGGAGTCGGCAGAGGCGTGCCCGAGCACGGCCGCGGCGTGGGCGCACACCAGGTCGCTGAGCAGGCGGTCCTGCTCGGTGGCGGACAGGCCGGCGAGTTTGTCGCGCAGCGCGTCCGCGGCGGCCGAGGAGTCCGGGCCGGCAACTGTGTCGGTCTGCTCGCCGCCGAGGCCGCGCGCCTCGGGGAGGCCGGAGAGCAGGGCCGAGGGCCGGGCGGAGGTGAACAGGGGCAGGAAGCGCGGCCAGTCGACATCGGCGACGGCGATCGCGGTCTCGGACCGGCCGAGGGCAAGACGCAGGGCCTGCCAGGCGGTGTCCGGGTCGAGCAGCGGCAGCCCCCGGTCGGCGGAGCGGGTCTGGAGCTCCCGCGCCTCCTCGGGGTTGGTCTCGGCGTCGAACAGGTCCCACACGCCCCAGGCCACGGCGGTGGCAGCCAGGCCACGCGCGCGGCGGCGGGCCGCGAGCGCGTCCAGCTCGGCGTTGGCGGCGGCGAAGGCCGCATGCTCCCCGCCGCCCCAATAGGAGGTCACCGACGCGTACAGCACGAAGGCGTCCAGTTCCTCGCCGAAGGCCTCGTCCAGGGCATACGCGGAGGCCACCTTGGCTGTGTGAACGGCGGCAAGGTGCTCGGCGGTGGTGTCGCCGAGAGGCGCGAGGTCGACCCTGGTGGCCGCGTGGAAGACGGCGCGTACCGGTGCCCCGGCCTGTGCGGCGCGCTCGGCGGCGGCCCGCAGCACCGCGGCGTCGATGCCGTCCCAGACCAGCAGCTGCGCGTGTACGTCCGAGTCCGCCAACTCGGCGACCAGCGCGGCCGGTTCGGCCTCGCCCGGGGCCACCGTGAGCAGCAGACGCCGGGCGCCGGAGGCCGCGAGCAGCCGCGCGGTACGGGTGCCGACCGGCTCGGTGGCGCCGGTGACCAGTACGGTCCCGCTCGGCTCCCAGAGGGACACCTCGCCGCCGGGCAGCGGGGAACGGGCCAGCCTGCGTACGTACGAACCCTGGGCCCGTACGGCGAGCTGGTCCTCCTCGCCCGCGCCGAGCGCGGCGGCCAGCCGGGACGCCGTACGGTCGTCCGCCTCCACCGGCAGATCGATCAACCCGCCCCAGAGGCCCGGGTGTTCCAGCGCGGCCACCAGGCCGAGCCCCCACGTCTGCGCCTGTTCGGGGTTCACCGGAGCCTCGTCGGCAACCGCGACCGCACCCCGGGTGACGCTCCACAGCCGGGCCTCGAACTCCGCGTCGTGCAGGGCCTGGACCAGGACAAGGGTCGCGGCGGGCCCACCGTGCGCGTCGGTCGCGTCCGCACTCTCGGCGGTGGGCAGCAGCGACAGCACCCCGGCGAAGGGGCCGTCCTCCACCTCGATCCCGATCAACTGCCGTGCCAGTTCGGCCCGTTCGGCACCGACGGCCACGGTCAGCGCCTGTATCTGTGCGCCGTGCTCGGTCAGCGCCGTCTCGGCGGTCTCTCGTACGGAGTCGTCGACGCCCGGCGAGGTGACAAGGAGCCAGGTCCCGTCGAGCGCGGGCGGCGTGCTGTCGGCCAGGTGCTGCCAGTCGATCCGGTAGCGCCAGGTGTCGAGTTCACCGCGCTCCCGACGGCGCCGCCGCCAGGAGGAGAGCGCCGGAAGCAGTTCCGCCAGCGGCTGCGGGTCGTCGAGTTCCAGCGAACTGGACAGCGCCTCGACATCGGCGCTCTCCACCGACTCCCAGAACTCCGCCTCGACGGCATCGACCGTGCCGGACGCGCCCGTCGCAGTCGCGCCGTGCAACCAGTACGTGCGGCGCTGGAAGGCGTAGGTCGGCAGGTCCTTCGCCGGGGCGACCGAACTTCCGGCCGTCGCAGTCCAGTTGACGGGGGCGCCGTGGGTCCATGCCTCGGCGAAGGAGGCGAGGAGGCGTTGCGGGCCGCCCTCGTCGCGGCGCAGGGTGCCGAGCGTGACAGCGGGCGAGCCGACAGCGTCGATGGTCTCCTGAACTCCGACCGTCAGTACGGGGTGCGCGCTCGACTCCAGGAACACGGAGTGCCCGGATTCGAGCAACTGCCGTACGGTGCGCTCGAATTGGACCGTGTTGCGGAGGTTGGTGTACCAGTACTCAGCGTCCAACTCCGAGCCGGTTACGAACTCGCCGGTGACCGTGGACAGGAACGGAACCTCGGCCGCGCGCGGGTCAATACCCTTGAGGGCGTTGAGGACTTCGTCGCGGATCTGCTCGACCTGCGGGCCGTGCGAGGCGTAATCCACGTTGATACGGCGGGCACGGACCTCGTCCTGCTCGCAGGCCGACATGAGCTCGTCCAGGGCCTCGGGATCACCCGAAACCACCGTGGACTGAGGACCGTTGACCGAAGCGAGGGCCAGACGTTCACCCCACCCGGCGATGCGCGTACGAACGTTCTCCGCAGAGTCGGCAACGGACACCATGCCGCCCTTGCCCGCGAGCGCCAACAGCGCCTTCGCCCGAAGAGCCGACACCTTCGCCGCGTCGTCCAACGACAACGCACCCGCGACAGCAGCAGCGGCGATCTCGCCCTGCGAGTGACCAATCACCGCAGCAGGGACCACACCAGCCGCCCGCCATACCTCAGCCAGCGACACCATCACCGCCCACAACACCGGCTGGACGACGTCCACCCGGTCAAAGCCCGGCGCACCCTCCACCTGCCGCAACACATCCGTCAGCGACCACTCCACAAACGGCTCAAGAGCCTTCGCGCACTCACCGAGCCGCGACGCGAACACCGGCGAGGAATCCAGGAGTTCGACCGCCATCCCCGCCCACTGCGACCCCTGCCCAGGGAACACGAACACCGCACGATCGGCACCCGTGATCACCGAGGACTCGACCGTGTGCGCGGCCGGGAGGCCGTCGGCGAGGGCGGAGAGTCCGGTGAGCAGGCTGTCGCGGTCCTGGCCGAGGACGACGGCGCGACGTTCCAGGCCGGCGCGGGTGGTGGCGAGGGCGAGGGCCGCGTCCGCCGGAGCGGTGGCCGTGGTGGACGCGTAGTCGTGCAGGGAGCGGGCCTGGCCGCGCAGGCCCTCGGGGGTGCGGCCGGAGAGGACCCAGGGCAGGGCCGTGCCGGTCAGGGCGGTGGCGGCGGGCTCAGGGGTGGTTGCCCCGGCGGCGTCGGCGGACTCGTCGGCCTCGGGAGCGGCCTGCACCAGCACGTGCGCGTTGGTGCCGCTCGCGCCGAAGGAGGAGACCGCCGCCGTACGGGGCCGCTCGGCCTCGTCTGCCCAGGGGCGTTCCTCGGTGAGCAGTTCGACGGCGCGCGAGGACCAGTCGACCTCGTGCGTGGGCTCGTCGATGTGCAGCGACTTGGGCAGGACGCCCTCGCGTACGGCCATCACTGCCTTGATGACGCCCGCGACGCCCGCCGCGGCGGCGGAGTGTCCGATGTTCGACTTGATCGAGCCGAGCCACAGCGGGCGGCCCTCGGGCCGGGCGGCACCGTAGGTGGCGATGAGGGCCTGGGCCTCGATGGGGTCGCCGAGGGTGGTGCCGGTGCCGTGCGCCTCGACGAGGTCGACCTCATGGGAGGACAGGCGTGCGTTGGCCAGGGCCTGTTCGATGACCCGCTGTTGCGAGGGGCCGTTGGGTGCGGTGAGGCCGTTGCTCGCGCCGTCCTGGTTGATGGCGGAGCCCCGTACGACGGCGAGGACCTGGTGGCCGTTGCGGCGAGCGTCGGAGAGGCGCTCCAGGAGGAGTACGCCGACGCCCTCGGACCAGCCGGTGCCGTCGGCCGCGGCGGCGAAGGGCTTGCAGCGGCCGTCCGGGGAGAGCCCGCGCTGGCGGCTGAACTCGATGTACACGTCCGGGGTCGACATGATCTGCGAGCCGCCCGCGAGCGCGAGCGCGCACTCCTTCTGGCGCAGCGCCTGCACGGCCAGGTGCAGGGCGACCAGCGAGGAGGAGCACATGGTGTCCAGGGAGACCGCGGGGCCCTCGAGACCGTAGGTGTACGAGAGGCGGCCGGAGGCGACGGCGGTCGCGATGCCGGTCATCAGGTGGCCCTCGACGTTCTCGGCGGCGCCCTCGCGCTCGCTGCCGTAGCCCGTGTACGTGGTGCCGACGAACACTCCGGTGCGGCTGCCGGAGACGGCGGTCGGGTCGACGCCCGCGCGTTCGAAGGCCTCCCAGGAGGTCTCCAGGAGCAGCCGCTGCTGCGGGTCCATGGCCAGGGCCTCGCGCGGGGAGATGCCGAAGAATTCCGCGTCGAAGTCGCCCGCGTCGTGGACGAAGCCGCCCTCGCGCACATAGCTGGTGCCGAGCCGGTCGGGGTCGGCGTCGTAGAGGGAGGCCAGGTCCCAGCCGCGGTTGACGGGGAAGCCGCTGACCGCGTCCCGGCCCTCACGGACGAGCTGCCACAGGTCCTCGGGCGAGCGGACGCCGCCGGGGTAGCGGCAGGCCATGGAGACGACGGCGATCGGCTCGGGCTCCCCCGCCTCGGCCTCGCGCAGCTTCTGCCGGGCCTGGCGAAGCTCGGCCGTCACCCACTTGAGGTGATCGAGAAGCTTCTGTTCGTTGTCCATCTCGCGAGGGCTCCTTGGAAGGCGTACTGGGGCGTGGCGGGGGCCGACGGCTAGGACTTGCCGAGCTCGTCGTGGATGAGCGCGAAGATCTCCTCGGCCGACGCGGACGCCAAGTCGTCGTGGGCGTCGGTCGTTTCGCCGTGCTGCTCGGTGGCGCCCCACTTGGTCAGGAGCACCTGGAGCCGTCCGGCGATGCGGTGCCGGGCGGCCTCGTCGGGAGCGAGGCGGGTGAGCGTCGCGTCGATACGGTCGAGGTCGGCGAGCACCGTCGTGTCGCTGCCCGCCTCGTCGACGACGAGGTTCTGCCGCAGGTGCGCGGCCAGCGCCCCGGGGGTCGGGTGGTCGAAGAGGAGGGTGGCCGAGAGCCGCAGGCCGGTCTCGGTGGCGATCCGGTTGCGCAGTTCGACGGCGGTAAGGGAGTCGAAGCCCAGGTCCTTGAAGGGGCGAGCCTCCTGAACTGCCTCGGCCGTACGGTGCCCGAGCACCGCCGCGGCCTGGGCGCGTACCAGTTCCACCAGGAGGTGCTGCTGGTCGGCCTGCGAGGCGGCGCCCAGCTTCTCCAGGAGTGCTGCCGCGGTGGCGGTGTCGCCGCCCGCCGCTGCCTGCTCGTCCTCCTCCAACACGGCCTTGACCGCCGGGAGTTCGGCGATCAGCGGGCTGTGCCGCATGGCCGTGAAGGTCGGCGCGAACAGCGACCAGTCGACGTCGGCCACACCGACCGTGGTCTCGTCGAGGTCGAGTGCCTGCTGAAGCGCGGCGATGGCGGTACCCGGCGCGATTCCGATGACACCACGGCGCCGCAGGTGCTCGTCGATGTCCTCGGAGGCCGCCATGCCCGCCTCCGCCCAGGGGCCCCAGGCGACCGCGGTGGCGGCCAGGCCCTGGGCACGGCGCCGCTCGGCGAGGGCGTCGAGGTGGGCGTTGGCGGCCGCGTAGGCGGCCTGACCGCCACTGCCCCACATGCCCGCACTGGAGGCGAACAGCACGAAAGCGTCCAGGGTGATGCCGAGTTCGGCGGTCACCTCGTGCAGCAGATCGGCGGCGACGGCCTTGGGCCGCAGTACGTGGGCCAGGTGCTCGCCGGTCACCTCGTCCATGAAGCCGTTGTCGGAGACACCGGCCGCGTGGACCACGGCGGTCAGCGGCTGCTCGGCCGGGATGCTCCGCAGCAGCCCGGTGAGCTGTGCGCGGTCCGACACGTCGCAGGCGGCCAGCGTGACCTTGGTACCCAACTCCTCAAGGCCGGCGGCAAGTTCACGCGCGCCGGGCGCCTCGGCACCCCTGCGGCTGGTGAGCACCAGGTGCGGCGCCCCGCGCTCGGCGAGCCAGCCCGCGAGGCGGCTGCCGAGGGCGCCGGTGCCTCCGGTGACGAGCACGGTGCCCGTGGGACGCCAGGGTTCGGTCCTGCGGTCGGCCGGTACCGGTGCGGTGCGCAGGCGGCGGACCTGAACTCCCGAGGCACGTACGGCCACTTGGTCCTCGCCGTCACCCGCGGCGAGCACCGCTGCCAGGTGGTCGAGGGCACGCCGGTCGGGCGCGGCGGGCAGGTCGACGAGCCCGCCCCAGCGGTCCGGGTACTCCAGGGCGGCGACCCGCCCGAGCGCCCAGACCTGGGCCTGGCAGCCGGTGCCGTCGGCCACCGGGTCGGCGGGCGAGGTGGAGATGCCCGCGGTGGTGAGGTTCCACAGCGGCGCGGTCACGGCAGCGTCGCCGAGGGCCTGGGCCAGGGCTGCGGTTCCGGCGAGGGCTGCGCTCACGCCGGGGTGAGCGGAGTGCGGGCGTGCGTCGAGCGCCAGGAGCGAGAGCACTCCGGTCGGCGCCTCGTCGGCCCGGGCCGTGAACTCGGCTGCCCAGTCCCGGCGTTCAGCGGCGGTGGCGTCCAGCTCGACAATCCTGGCCTCGGCGCCGTACGCCCCGAGCACGGCCATGACTTCCTTGCCCAGCGCCTCGGCCCGGTCGACGCCCGTGGGCACGACGACCCACCAAGCCCCTTCCAGCCGGGGCGAGTTGGCGGCGGACCAGGGCTTCCAGGTGATCCGGTAGCGCCAGGAGTCGATGAGCGCCTGCTCCTGGTTGCCCTTGCGCCAGGTCGACAGCGCGGGCAGTACGGCACGCAGCGCACTGTCGTCCGGCAGCCGGAGCGTCCCGGCCAGCGACTCCAGATCCTCCCGCTCGACCGCGTCCCAGAACCGCCCGTCGGTCTCACTCACTTCACCGGCCGCCCTGTCCGGGGCCTCCAGCCAGTAGCGCTGCCGCTGGAAGGGGTAGGTGGGCAGGTCGACGGTGCGGTGGGGGCCGCCCGTGAACAGCGCGCTCCAGTCGACGTCGAGTCCACGGGTCCAGGCGTCGCCGAGAGCGGTCAGGAAGGCTTCCGGCTCGGGGCGGTCCTTGCGCAGGACCGGTACGAGGAGCCCGTCGAAATCCTCGGGCAGGCTTTCCTGGGCCATGGCGGTGAGTACACCGTCGGGGCCCAACTCGATGAAACGGGACACACCGTGTTCGGTCAGGAAAGCGATGCCGTCGGCGAAACGGACCGCACGGCGGACATGCTCGACCCAATAGTCGGCATCAAAGTCGCGGACCTGCTCCCCGGTCAGGTTGGACACCACCGGAATCACCGGTGCGCTGTACGTCAACTCCGCGGCTACCGACCGGAATTCGTCGAGCATGGGTTCCATCAGCGGCGAATGGAAAGCGTGCGAGACACGCAGACGCTTCGTCTTACGGCCGCTGGCCGAAAGCTTCTCCGCGACCTCCAGTACCGCGGCTTCCTCACCCGAAATCACCACCGACTCGGGACCGTTGACCGCAGCGACATCCACCCTGCCCTCGAACTCACCGAGCAACGCGCGCACTTCAGACTCCGAAGCACGCACGGAAACCATCGCACCGCCCTCCGGCAGCGCCTCCATCAGACGACCACGCGCAGCAACCAACCTGCACGCATCCGCCAGCGAAAGCACACCCGCCACATGCGCCGCAGCCAACTCACCAATCGAATGACCAGCCACGAAATCCGCACGCAGACCGAAAGACTCAACAAGCCGGAACAACGCAACCTCAACCGCGAACAAAGCAGGCTGAGTCGTACCCGTACGATCCAGCTCCCCGCCCTCAGCCCGGAAGATCCGCTCCTTCAGATCCCCCAAATCCCCCTGCTGAGCCGCGAACTGAGCGCACACCTCATCGAACGCCGCCGCAAACACCGGCTGCGCCTCGTACAACTCACGCCCCATACCCGCCCGCTGCGCCCCCTGCCCCGAGAACAGGAAGGCGAGGGAGCCGGACGCGGCGATGCCGTGCACGGTGCCGGGGGCGTTGGTTCCGTCCGCGAGGGCGTCCAGTCCGGCGAGGATGTCGGTCTGCCCGGCGGCGAGGACCGCGGCGCGGAAGTCGAGCCGGGCGCGGCCCGAGTGCAGGGCGGAGGCGATCTCGGCGGCGGGCAGTTCGGGCGTCGCGGTGACGAAGTCCCGTAGGCGGCGGGCCTGTTCGCGCAGGGCGTCCGGAGTGCGTGCGGACAGCAGCCAGGGCAGTACGCCGTGCTGCGGTGCCGTGCCCCCGGCCCCGTCCTCGGCCTGGGTCTCCGGCGCGGTCTCCGTGGCAGGGGCCTGCTCGACGATGACGTGGGCGTTGGTACCGCTGACGCCGAAGGAGGAGACGCCCGCGCGGCGCGGGCGGCCGGTCTCGGGCCAGTCGGTGGGCGAGGTCAGCAGGGACACCGCGCCGGCCGTCCAGTCGACGTGCGGGGTGGACTCATCGGCGTACAGGGTGCGCGGCAGCTTGCCGTGGTGCATCGCCATGACCATCTTCATGACACCGGCGACGCCCGCGGCGGCCGAGGTGTGGCCGATGTTCGACTTGATGGAGCCGAGCAGCAACGGCCGCTCCTCGGGCCGCTCTTGACCGTAGGTGGCGAGCAGGGCCTGGGCCTCGATCGGGTCGCCCAGGGCCGTGCCGGTGCCGTGTGCCTCGACGGCGTCCACGTCGGCCGGGGTCAGCCGGGCGTTGGCCAGGGCCTGCCGGATGACACGCTGCTGCGAGGGGCCGTTCGGGGCCATCAGGCCGTTGCTGGCGCCGTCCTGGTTGGTAGCCGAACCCCGGACGACGGCGAGCACCTTGTGCCCGTTGCGCTGGGCGTCGGAGAGGCGCTCCAGGAGGAGCACGCCCGCACCCTCCGACCAGGCCGTACCGTCGGCCTCGGCGGAGAAGGCCTTGCAGCGACCGTCCTTGGCGAGGCCCCGCTGACGGCTGAACTCGACGAACAGATCGGGCGTCGGCATCACGGTCACGCCCGCGGCGAGCGCGAGGCCGCACTCGCCCTGGCGCAGCGACTGCGCGGCCAGGTGCATGGCCACCAGCGAGGAGGAGCAGGCCGTGTCGACGGTGACGGCCGGACCCTCCAGGCCGAAGGTGTAGGCGATGCGGCCGGAGATGACGCTGGTGAGGTTGCCGGTGAGGGAGTAGCCCTCGGCGCCCTCGCCCATGGTCTGCAGACCGCCGAAGTAGCCGGGCTGGGTGGCACCGGCGAAGACACCGGTGGGGGTGCCCTTGACACTGGCGGGGTCGATGCCCGCGCGTTCGAAGACCTCCCAGGCGGTCTCCAGGACGAGCCGCTGCTGCGGGTCCATCGCCAGGGCCTCGCGCGGCGAGATACCGAAGAAGGCCGGGTCGAACTCGGCGGCGTCGTAAAGGAATCCGCCCTCACGGACGTATGTCGTGCCCGGGTGGTCGGGGTCCGGGTGGTACAGCGCGTCGAGGTCCCAGCCACGGTCCTCGGGGAAGCCGGAGATGACGTCCGCACCGGTGTCGACGAGGCGCCACAGGTCCTCGGGCGAGCGGACCCCGCCCGGGTAGCGGCAGGCCATCCCGACGATGGCGATCGGTTCGTCGTACGCGGCGGACGCGGTCTGGACGACGGTGGCCGCCGTGTTCTCGCCGAGCACCTCGGCCCGTACGAAGGCTGCGACGGCCGCCGGGGTCGGGTAGTCGAAGGCGAAGGCGGCGGGCAGGCGCAGACCGGTGGCGTTGTTGATGCGGTTGCGCAGGTTGACCGCGGCCAGCGAGTCGAACCCGAGCTCCCGGAAGGCCCGTTCGGCGTCGATGGCGTCCTTGCCGCCGTGTCCGAGGACGGCCGCGGCGTGCGAACGGACCAGTTCGAGGACGGTGCGCAGCTGCTCGGCCTCGGGCAGGTCGCGCAGTCGCTCGCGCAGAGCGGCGGCGGCCTCGGAGTCGGCGGGGCCGGGCCCGGCGCGCAGGGCTTCCAGGGCCTGGCGGGTCTCGGGCGCCCTGCGCCGCCGCAGCCAGGCGGCCATCTCCGGCAGGGCCTCGCGCAGCGGACGTTCGGCATCGATCTCCAGAGTGCCGACGAGGGAGTCGACGTCCTCCTCGTCGATGGCCCGCCAGAACTCCTCCTCCGCCTCGTCGCGACTGCCCAGCTCCGGGGTCAGCCAGAAGTGGCGGCGCTGGAAGGCGTAGGTGGGCAGGTCGACCGTTTCGGCGGACCGACCGGCGAACAGCGGGGACCAGTCGGGTTCCACGCCACGGGTCCACGCCTCGGCGAGCGCGGCGAGGAAGGCCTCCGGCTCGGGGCGGTCTTTGCGCAGGGCCGGAACCAGGAGCCCGTCGAAGTCCTCGGGCAGGCATTCCTGGGCCATGGCGGTGAGTACGCCGTCGGGGCCCAACTCAATGAAACGGGACACACCGTGTTCGGCGAGGAAAGCGATGCCGTCGGCGAAACGGACCGCACGGCGAACATGCTCGACCCAATAGTCGGCGTCAAAGTCGCGGACCTGCTCCCCGGTCAGGTTGGACACCACCGGAATCACCGGTGCGCTGTACGTCAACTCGGCGGCTACCGAACGGAATTCGTCCAGCATCGGCTCCATCAGCGGCGAATGGAAAGCGTGTGAGACACGCAGACGCTTCGCCTTACGGTCGCTCGCGGACAGCTTCTCCGCAATCGCCAATACGGCGGCTCCCTCACCCGAAACCACCACCGACTCGGGACCGTTGACCGCAGCGACATCCACCCGGCCCTCGAACTCCCCGAGCAGCTCCCGCACTTCAGACTCCGAAGCACGCACGGAAACCATCGCACCGCCCTCGGGCAATGCCTCCATCAGACGACCACGCGCCGCAACCAACCTGCACGCATCCGCCAGCGAAAGCACACCCGCCACATGCGCCGCAGCCAACTCACCAATCGAGTGACCAGCCACGAAATCCGCACGCAGACCGAAAGACTCAACAAGCCGGAACAACGCAACCTCAACCGCGAACAAAGCAGGCTGAGTCGTACCCGTACGATCCAGCTCCTCGCCCTCGGCGTGGAAGATCCGCTCTTTCAACCCGTCACCGAACGCGGCGCACACCTCGTCGAAGGCGGCGGCGAACACCGGTTCGGCGGCGTGCAGTTCGCGGCCCATGCCGATGCGCTGGGCGCCCTGCCCGGAGAAAAGGAAGGCGAGTTTGCCGAGGCGGGCGGCGCCTTCGGTGACGGCCGGATTCGGGGTGCCCTCGGCCAGGTCTCGGAGGGCCGCGGTGAAGTCCGCGGTGTCGTCGGCGAGGACCAGGGCGCGGTGTTCCAGGGCGGCGCGAGTGGTCAGGAGCGAGGTGGCGACGGCGGCCGGTTCGGCGGGCGACTCGGTCAGATGGGCCAGGAGCTTCGCGGCCTGGGCGCGGACCGCGGCGGCGCTGCGGCCGGAGAGTACCCAGGGCAGCGTCCCGCCGGACCGGTTCTGCTGAGCGGCCAAGTCACCAGTGTTGTGGGCCTTGTTGGCGTCGTTGGCGTTGTCGATGCCCTCGGCGTGCGCGGCGTCTTCCGTGTCACCCGCGCCTTCGGCACCTTCGGCGTTCTCGGCCGCCGGGGCCTGTTCCACGATGACGTGGGCGTTGGTGCCGCTGATGCCGAAGGAGGAGACACCCGCGCGGCGGGGGTGGTCGGTCTCGGGCCATGCGGTGGCGTCGTTGAGCAGACGGACCGTGCCCGGGGACCAGTCGACCTCGGGGGTGGGCGTCTCGGCGTGGAGGGTCTTGGGCAGGGTGCCGTGGCGCATCGCCATGACCATCTTGATGACGCCCGCGACACCGGCCGCGGCGGCGGTGTGGCCGATGTTCGACTTCACGGAGCCGAGCAGCAGCGGCCGTTCGGCCGGGCGGCCCTGGCCGTAGGTGGCGAGCAGGGCCTGGGCCTCGATCGGGTCGCCGAGGGCGGTGCCGGTGCCGTGTGCCTCGACGGCGTCCACGTCGGCCGGGGTCAGCCGGGCGCTGGCGAGTGCCGCCTCGATGACGCGTTGCTGGGACGGGCCGTTGGGGGCGGTCAGCCCGCTGCTGGCGCCGTCCTGGTTGATGGCGGAGCCGCTGACGACGCCGAGGACACGGTGGCCGTTGCGGCGGGCGTCGGACAGGCGCTCCAGGAG
Organism: Streptomyces sp. NA04227; assembly: GCF_013364195.1. Classification (NCBI taxonomy): domain Bacteria; kingdom Bacillati; phylum Actinomycetota; class Actinomycetes; order Kitasatosporales; family Streptomycetaceae; genus Streptomyces; species Streptomyces sp. NA04227. The sequence continues at coordinate 234,841 of NZ_CP054918.1, forward strand.
GAGCACGCCGACGCCCTCGCCCCAGACGGTGCCGTCGGCGTCGGCGGAGAAGGCCTTGCAGCGGCCGTCCCTGGCAAGCCCGCGCTGGCGGCTGAACTCCTGGAACAGCCAGGGGTTGGGCATCACGGTGACGCCGCCGGCGAGTGCCATGGTGCACTCCTCGGCGCGCAGTGCCTGGGTCGCCCAGTGGATCGCCACCAGCGAGGAGGAGCAGGCGGTGTCGACGGTGACGGCGGGGCCTTCGAGGCCGAAGGTGTAGGCGACCCGGCCGGAGATGACGCTGTTGACGTTGCCGGTGAGGGTGTAGCCCTCGACCTCCTGGTGCGGAGTGCCGGTGCCGCCGCCGAGGTAGCCGGGGTTGCCCGCGCCGACGAAGACGCCGGTGCGGCTGCCCTTGACGGTGGTCGGGTCGATCCCGGCGCGTTCGAAGACCTCCCAGGAGGACTCCAGGAACAGCCGCTGCTGCGGGTCCATGGCGAGCGCCTCGCGGGGCGGGATGCCGAAGAACTCCGCGTCGAAGGCGGCCGCGTCGTGGACGAAGCCGCCCTCGCGCACATAGCTGCGCCCGGGGGCGTCCGGGTCGGGGTCGTAGAGGCCGTCCAGGTCCCAGCCGCGGTCCTCCGGGAAGGCGACGATGCCGTCGCCGCCGGAGGCGACCAGTTTCCACAGCTGCTCGGGCGAGTCGACCCCGCCCGGGTAGCGGCAGGCCATGCCGACGATCGCCACCGGTTCCTGGGCCCTGGCCTCGACGGCCTGCAGCCTCCTGCGGGTCTGCTGCAGGTCGGCGGTGACGAGCTTCAGGTAGTCACGGAGCTTCTGTTCGTTGCTGGCGCTGGCCATCTGGGCGCTGCCTCCGGTGGGATCAGTTGAGGCCGAGTTCGTTCTCGATCAGGGCGAACATTTCGTCGTCGGTGGCCGCGTCGATCTCGGTGGCACCGTCGGAGGCCTTCGCCTCCGGGTCGGTCTCGGGCTCGGTCTTGTCGAACTTCCAGAGCAGGGAGCGCAGCCGCTTGACGGCCCGGTCCCGGCCTTCGCTGCCGGCCGGAAGCGCGGCGAGCGCCGCCTCCCACTCGGCCATCGCGCCGAGTACGGCGCCGTCCGCCGCGTCCGCCGCGTCCCCGCCCTCGGGCTTGAACTCGTGGAGCAGATGCGCCGCGAGCGCCGCCGGTGAGGGGTGGTCGAAGATCAGCGTGGTGGGCAGGCGCAGCCCGGTGGCGGCGCCGAGTCCGTTGCGCAGTTCGACCGCGGTGAGCGAGTCGAAGCCGAGGTCGAGGAAGCCGCGTCCGGTGTCGATGGCCGCCGGGTCCGGGTGGGCGATGACGGTGGCCACGTGGGTGCGCACCAGGTCGAGCAGTGCCTCGGCACGCTCCTCCTGGTCGAGCCCGGCGAGCCTGCGCCCGAGTTTCGCGGCCCCGTTCGCCGTCGCCGTCGTGGTGGCGGCCCGGCGCACGGAACCTCGTACGAGACCCTTGAGGAGGCCCGGCAGCCTGCCCGCCTCCGCCTGTGAGCGCAGTGCGGCGGCGTCCAGGTGGACGGCCGCGAGGAGCGGTTCCTCGCGCCTGCCCGCCTCGTCGAACAGGGCTAGGCCCCGCGCGGTCGGCAGCGGCAGGACACCGCCGCGGTTCATCCGCGCCAGGTCGGCCGCCGCGAGCTGTGCGGTCATGCCGCTGAACTCGGCCCACTGGCCCCAGGCGAGGGAGACTCCGGGCAGGCCCGTGGCCCTGCGGTGGGCGGCGAGTGCGTCCAGGAAGGTGTTGGCGGCGGCGTAGTTGGCCTGGCCGGGGCCGCCGATGACGCCCGCGACGGAGGAGTACAGGACGAAGGCGGTCAGGTCCTTGTCGCGGGTCAGCTCGTGCAGATTGAGCGCGGCGTCGACCTTCGGCCGCATGGCACGGTCGATCCGCTCGGGCGTCTGAGCGCCGATCACGCCGTCGTCGACGACACCGGCGGTGTGCACGACGGCACGCAGCGGGTACGCGGCCGGAATCGCCGCAAGCACGTCGGCGAGCCGGTCACGGTCGGCGGCGTCACAGGCCACGACCTCCGCCCGCGCACCCAACTCACCCAGTTCCGCGACGAGTTCGGCCGCACCCGGCGCCTCGGGACCACGACGGCCCGCGAGCAGCAGATGACGTACGCCGTGCTCGGTCACCAAGTGCCTGGCGACCAGGGCACCCAGCGTGCCCGTACCGCCCGTGACCAGGACCGTGCCGTCGGCGTCCCAGCCCTGCGGCACCGTCAGCACGATCTTGCCGACGTGCTTGGCCTGCGACATGAACCGGAAGGCCTCGCCGGCCCTGCGTACGTCCCAGGAGCGGACCGGCAGCGGGCTGAGCGCGCCGGACTCGAAGAGGCGGGCGAGTTCGGCGAGCATCTCGCCGATACGGTCGGGGCCCGCGCCCTCGACCATGTCGAAGGCCTGGTAGGTGACGCCCGGGTGGGCGGCGGCGACCTCCTGCGGGTCGCGCACGTCGGTCTTGCCCATCTCCAGGAACCGTCCGCCGCGCGGCAGCAACCGCAGGGAGGCGTCGACGAGTTCACCGGCCAGGCAGTCCAGGACCACATCCATGCCACGGCCTTCGGTCGCGGCCGCGAACTCCTCCTCGAAGGCGGCGCTGCGCGAGGAGGCGATGTGCCGCTCGTCCAGGCCGAGTTCGCGCAGGGTGTCCCACTTGCCCTCGCTCGCGGTGCCGTAGACCTCGGCGCCCAGATACCGTACGAGCTGGACGGCGGCCATGCCGACCCCACCCGCCGCCGCGTGCACCAGGACCTTCTCCCCCGCCTTGAGACCGGCGAGGTCGACAAGCCCGTAGTAGGCGGTGAGGAAGACGGTGGGGATGGCCGCGGCCTGTTCGAAGGTCCAGCCCTCGGGGATCTCGACCACCAGGCGGTGGTCGACCACGGCGACCGGTCCGAACGCGCCGCGGATCAGCCCGGTGACCCGGTCGCCCACGGCGAATCCGGTCACCCCGGGGCCGACCTCGGTCACGACGCCCGCGCCCTCGTTGCCCATCCGGGCCAGGCCCGGGTACATGCCGAGCGCGATCAGCACATCGCGGAAGTTGAGCCCGGCCGCGCGTACCGCGACCCTGATCTCCCCCTCCGCCAGCGGCATTTCGGCCGCCTGCGAGGGAACGAACGCGAGGTCCTCGAAGGTGCTGCCGCCGCTGTTGAGGATCCAGGACCCGTCGGCGGGCAGCGCGGACACGCCGCCCGGCGCACCGGCCCGCACCAGACGTGGCGCGAGCAGCGCGCCCTCGCGCACCGCGAGCTGCGACTCGTCCGCGGCGAACACCGCGTCGGGCAGCGGCTCGGTCCACTCGGCGTCGCTGTCGGCGAGGACGAAGCGTCCGGGATTCTCGGCCTGTGCGGCGCGGATCAGACCCCACACCGGCGCCTGCGCCAGCGCGCTCACGTCCGCGCCGTGCCGGACGGCGACCGCGTCACGGGTGCGTACGACGAGGCGTACGCCCGTCAGGCGCTCGTCGCCGAGCCACTCCTGTACGGCCGCGAGCACCTCGGCGGTGGTCTCGCGGGCGCGGGTGGCGAGAGCGCCGTCGCCGTCAGCGGGCTCGGAGACGCCGAACTCGGGAACATCAAGGACCACGGCGTCCGGGAGCCGTCCGCCCGCGTCGACGGCGGCGAGCAGCGCGGCAACGGTCTCGTGGCTCTCCTGGTACGGGGCCTGCGGGGTTCCGGCGGCGCCGACACGTACGCGGTACTGGTCCGCACCCGTGACCGTGGCACCGGCGGTGGTCGCCGGGGTCCAGTCGAGGCGGTAGAGGTGCTCGCTGCCGCCGCCCTGGGTACGGGCGGCAGCGGCGAGCTGTTCGACCGGTACCGGGCGGGTGGCGAGGTTGTCGACGGTGAGCACCGGGTTTCCGGCCGGATCGGCGATGTCCAGGGTGAGCGAGTCCGGGCCTGACGGTGCCACCCGGACCCTCAACCGGGCGGCACCGACGGCGTGCAGCCGCACGCCGTTCCAGGAGAAGGGCAGCCGTACCTGCCCCTCGGGCGTGTCCCGACCGGCGAGCGCGAGCCCGTGCAGCGCAGCGTCGAGCAGGGCCGGATGCAGAGCGAACCGACCCGCCTCGTCCTGCTGCGCATCGGGCAGCTCCACCTCGGCGAACACCTGGTCACCGTCGCTCCGACGCCATACCTTGGCCAACCCCTGAAAGGCCGGTCCGTACCCGTATCCGGATTCGGCGAGCCCCGCATAGAACCCGTCGAGGGACACCTCCTCGGCGCCCGCGGGGGGCCAGGCGGTGAGCGCGGCAGGGCTCTCGGAAACACCCGTGACAAGGCGTCCCTCGGCGTGCCGGACCCAGACGGCGTCCGTGTCCTCGGGCCTGGAGTGGACCGAGACCGGCCTGCCGCCGTCCTCCTCGACGGCGCCGACGAGCACCTGAAGCTGCACCCCACCCTGCGCGGGCAGGATCAGGGGTGCCTCAAGGGTCAGCTCCTCCACACCGCCGCGGCCGACCTCCTCGCCCGCCCGCAGGGCGAGTTCGACAAAGGCGGTACCGGGCAGCAGCACGCTCCCGCCCACCGCGTGGTCGGCCAGCCAGGGATGGCTCTGCAACGACAGTCGTCCCGTGAGCAGGACCTGCCCGCCGTCCGCGGGCACCACCGTGGCACCGAGCAGAGGGTGCCCGGCCGCGCCGAGCCCCGCCGCGACCACATCGGCGGCCGCCGCGCGCGCCCGCTTGGGCCAGTAGCGCTGCCTCTGGAACGGATACGTCGGCAGGTCCACGGGGACCTGCTCACGGCCCTCGAAGACGGGCGCCCAGTCGACGTCGAGTCCACGCGTCCAGGCGTCGCCGAGAGCGGTCAGGAAGGCTTCCAGTTCCGGGCGGTCCTTGCGCAGGACCGGTACGAGGAGCCCGTCGAAATCCTCGGGCAGGCTTTCCTGGGCCATGGCGGTGAGTACACCGTCGGGGCCCAGCTCGATGAAGCGGGACACACCGTGTTCGGTCAGGAAAGCGATGCCGTCAGCGAAACGCACCGCACGGCGGACATGCTCTACCCAATAGTCGGCATCGAAGTCACGGACATGTTCGCCGGTCAGGTTGGACACCACCGGAATCACCGGTGCGCTGTACGTCAACTCGGCGGCTACGGAACGGAACTCGTCGAGCATCGGCTCCATCAGCGGTGAATGGAAGGCGTGCGAGACACGCAAACGCTTCGTCTTACGACCGCTGGCCGAAAGCCTCTCCGCAACCTCCAGTACCGCGGCTTCCTCACCCGAAACCACCACCGACTCAGGGCCGTTGACCGCAGCGACATCCACCCGGCCCTCGAACTCACCCAGCAGCGCCCGCACTTCGGACTCCGAAGCACGCACGGAAACCATCGCACCGCCCTCCGGCAGCGCCTCCATCAGACGACCACGCGCGGCAACCAACCTGCACGCGTCAGCCAGCGAGAGCACTCCCGCCACATGCGCGGCAGCCAACTCACCAATCGAATGACCGGCAACGAAATCTGCACGCAGACCGAAAGACTCGGCAAGCCGGAACAACGCAACCTCAACCGCGAACAAGGCAGGCTGAGTCGTACCCGTACGGTCCAGCTCCTCGCCCTCAGCCCGGAAGATCCGCTCCTTCAGATCCCCCAAATCCCCCTGCTGAGCCGCGAACTGGGCGCACACCTCATCGAACGCCGCCGCGAACACCGGCTGCGCCTCGTACAACTCACGCCCCATACCCGCCCGCTGTGCCCCCTGCCCCGAGAACAGGAACGCGAGCTTTCCGGGCTTCGGGGCCGACTGGGAGAGACCGGGTGCGCGCTTGCCCTCCGCGAGGGCCGCGAGTGCGGTGAGGAGTTGGTCGCGGTCGGTGGCCGTGACGACGGCACGGTGTTCCAGGGCGGAACGGGTGCGGGTGAGTGCCAAGGCGACGTCGGCGAGGCCGAGTTCGGGCTCGGTGCTCAGGTGGGAGTGGAGCCTGCCGGCCTGGGCGCGCAGGGCGGGTTCGCCGCGGCCGGAGAGGATCCAGGGCAGCGGTCCGGTGGACTCGGCCTCGGTGGCGGCGGGGTCGACGGGCGGGGCGGGTACGGGCCGGGGCTGGGGTGCGGCCTCCAGGACGACGTGGGCGTTGGTGCCGCTGGCGCCGAAGGAGGAGACGCCCGCGCGGCGCGGACGGTCGCTGTCCGGCCATGCGACGGACTCGGTGAGGAGTTCGACGGCGCCCTCGGACCAGTCGATGTGCGGCGAGGGCTCGTCCACGTGCAGGGTCCTGGGCAGGACGCCGTGCCGCATGGCCTGCACCATCTTGATGACGCCCGCGACACCGGCCGCGGCCTGGGCGTGGCCCATGTTGGACTTGATGGAGCCCAGCCACAGGGGCCGGTCCTCGGCGCGGTCCTGGCCGTAGGTGGCGAGCAGGGCCTGGGCCTCGATCGGGTCGCCGAGGGTGGTGCCGGTGCCGTGCGCCTCCACCGCGTCCACGTCGCGGGGGCTCAACCCGGCGTTGGCCAGGGCCTGTTCGATCACGCGCTGCTGGGACGGGCCGTTGGGCGCGGTGAGTCCGTTGCTCGCGCCGTCCTGGTTGACCGCGGAGCCGCGCAGGACGGCGAGCACTTGGTGGCCGTTGCGTTCGGCGTCGGAGAGGCGCTCCAGGAGCAGGACGCCCGCGCCCTCGGACCAGCCGGTGCCGTCGGCCGCGGCGGAGAAGGACTTGCAGCGGCCGTCGGCGGACAGGCCGCGCTGACGGCTGAACTCGACGAAGACGCCCGGGGTCGCCATCACCGTGACACCGCCCGCGAGGGCGAGCCCGCACTCCCCCGCGCGCAGGGCCTGGGCGGCCAGATGCATGGCCACCAGCGAGGACGAGCAGGCCGTGTCGACACTGACGGCGGGGCCTTCGAGGCCGAAGGCGTAGGAGAGGCGGCCGGAGATGACGCTGCCGGAGGTGCCGGTCAGGACATAGCCCTCGGCGCTGTCGGCGGCCTGCTCCACGTGGCTGGCGTAGTCGTGGTACATGACGCCGGCGAAGACGCCGGTACGGCTGCCCTTGAGTCCGAGCGGGTCGAGGCCCGCGCGTTCGAACGCCTCCCAGGTGGTCTCCAGAAGCAGCCGCTGCTGCGGGTCCATGGTGACGGCTTCGCGCGGTGAGATCCCGAACAGTTCGGGGTCGAAGTCGGCGGCGTCGTAGAGGAATCCGCCGCTGCGGGTGTACGAGCTGCCGGGGCGCAGGCCCTGCGGGTCGTACAGGTTCTCCAGGTCCCAGCCGCGGTCCTCGGGGAACGCGGAGACCGCGTCACGGCCCTCGGCGACCAGGTTCCACAGGTCCTCGGGCGAGGTGACGCCGCCCGGGTAGCGGCAGGCCATCGCGACGATCGCGATCGGTTCGTCGGCGTACGCGGCGGTGGCGGCGGGACGCTCCGGTGCGGGTCGCCCGGTGGCGAGCAGCGTGGTGAGCACGTGCCGGGCCAGGGCGCCGGGGCTGGGGTGGTCGAAGACGAGGGTGGCGGGGAGCTTGAGTCCGGTGGCGGCGCCGAGCCGGTTGCGCAGTTCGACGGCGGTCAGCGAGTCGAAGCCGAGTTCCTTGAAGGCCCGGTCGGCTTCGATGGCCTCGGGGTCGTCGTGGCCGAGCACCGCCGCGACAAGTCCCCTGACCAGACTGAGGAGTTCACGTTCCTGCTCGGCGGGGGCCAGGGCCGCGATCCGCTCGCCGAGCGAGGAACCGCCCGTGGTGGTGTTGTCGACGGTGCGTCGGGCCGGGACCCGTACCAGGGAGCGGAACAGGTGGGGCAGCAGACCGGAGTCGGCACGCCTGCGCAGCGCGGCGGAATCCAGTGGTACGCAGACCAGGAGCGCTTCGCCGGTGTGCGAGGACGCCGAGTCCAGTGCGGCGAGGCCCTGTTCGGGCGCGAGCGGGAGGTATCCGGCGCGGGCCGCCCAGGCGATCGCCTCCCCATCCTGGGCCTGTTCGGCCAGTCCTGCGCCCTGCCACTGGCCGAAGGCGAGCGAGACGGCGGGGCGTCCCTCGGCGCGGCGGTGGGCGGCGAGGGCGTCCAGGAAGGCGTTCGCGGCGGCGTAGTTGGCCTGCCCGGGGTTGCCGAAGGCTCCGGCGGCGGAGGAGAACAGGACGAAGGCGTCCAGGTCCAGGTCGCGGGTGAGTTCGTGCAAGTGCCAGGCGGCGTCCGCCTTGGGCCGCAGTACGCGGTCCAGTTGCTCGGTGGTGAGGGTGCCGAGCAGGGCGTCGTCGAGTACGCCCGCCGCGTGCACGACGCCGCTGAGGGGACGCTCGGCGGGGACGGTCGCCAGGAGTGCGGCGAGCTGCTCGCGGTCGGCGACGTCGCACGAGGCCACCGCCGCCGAGGCGCCCAACTCGCCGAGTTCGGCGACGAGTTCGGTCACGCCCGGGGTGTCCTTGCCGCGCCGTCCGGTGAGCAGGACGTGGCGTACTCCGTGTTCGGTGACCAGGTGCCGGGCGACCAGGGCACCGAGGGTGCCGGTGCCGCCGGTGATCAGTACGGTGCCGTCCGGGTTCCAGCGGGTGCCGGGTTCGGTGGGGGCGTGGCGCTGGAGGCGGGGCGCGAGCATCGTGCCCTCGCGCAGGGCGAGTTCGCTCTCGCCGGTGGCCAGCGCTGCGGGCAGTGCCGCCGTGGAGGCCTCGGTGCTGTCGGTGTCGACGAGCAGGAGGCGGCCGGGGTGCTCGGTCTGCGCCGAGTGCAGCAGTCCGCGTACGGCGGCGAGCGCGAGAGAGGCGGGGGCCTCGGCGGTGCGGGTCTGCACGGCGCCGGTGGTGAGCAGGACGAGCCGGGAGTCGGCGAGCCGCTCCTCGGCGAGCCAGTCCCGCAGCAGGGCGAGGGCTTCGTGGGTGGCGGTGCGGGCGGCCTCGGCGGGCGTACCGGCTTCCGGGCCGAGCCCGAGTGTGGCCAGCACGTAGGACGGCGGGGCGGTGTCCGGGCCGAGTGCGGCGGCCAGTTGGGCGGGGCCGCCGGACGGCAGTTCGGTGAGCGCGGTGGGTTCGACCGGGTCGGTGCCCGGTGTGAGGGTGGTCCACTCGACCCGGTGGAGCACGTCACCGCGCCGGGCGCCGCGCAACTGCCCCTCGGTGACGGGCAGCAGGCTCAGGCCGTCGACGGCGGCGACCGGTGCACCGGAGGTGTCGTAGAGGCCGACCGACAGGTCACCGTCGGCGGTGGGCGTGAGGCGGACGCGCAGGGCCGCGGCGCCGACCGCGTGGAGGGTCGCGCCGCTCCAGGCGAAGGGCAGCCGTACGCCGTCCGTGGCGTCCGCCGTGCCGAGCAGGCTCGCGTGCAGGGCGGCGTCGAGCAGGGCCGGGTGCAGGCCGAACTCCTCGGCGTCGCCATGCTGTTCGGCATCGAGCGCGACCTCGGCGAAGAGTTCCTCGCCGTGCCGCCAGGCGGCCCGCAGGCCGCGGAAGACGGGCCCGTACTCGTAACCCGACTCGGCGGCGTGCGCGTAGAAGTCGGTCAGGTCGACCGGTTCGGCGCCGGTGGGCGGCCACTGGCCGAGGGGTGCGGCGGGAGTGGCGTCCTCGGAGGTGAGGTGGCCTACCGCGTGCCTGGTCCACGGGGCGTCGACGGCGTCTTCGTCGGCCGGGCGGGCGTAGATGCCGAGGCCCCGGCGGCCCTCGGGTCCGGGCTCGCCGACGACGATCTGGATCTGGACGGCGCCGTGTCCGGGCAGGGTCAGGGGCGCTTCGAGGGTGAGGTCGCCCAGGTGCGGGCAGCCCGCCTCCTCGCCCGCACGCAGGGCGAGTTCGACGAAGGCGGTGCCGGGCAGCAGGACGGTGCCGCGCACGGCGTGGTCGGCGAGCCAGGGGTGGCTGTGGGCCGACAGGCGCCCGGTGAGCAGGAACTCGTCGCCGTCGGCGACCCGTACGGTGGCGCCGAGCAGCGGGTGGTCGGCGGCGCCGAGTCCGGCCGCGGCGAGGTCGCCGGAGGCGGCGCCCGCCGGGTCGGCCCAGTAGCGCGACCGCTGGAAGGCGTATGTGGGCAGTTCGGCCGCCGTGACGGCGTGGCCGCCGAATACGGCCTGCCAGTCGGGGGCCAGACCGCGCACCCATGCCTCGGCGAGCGAGGTCACGAAGCGGCGCGGTCCGCCCTCGTCACGGCGCAGCGAGCCGAGGGCGACGGCGGGCAGCCCGCTCGCGTCGATGGTCTCCTGCACGCCGACGGTGAGTACGGGGTGCGCGCTGGCCTCCAGGAAGAAGCCGTGCCCGCGCTCCAGGAGGGCCTGGATGCCTTCCTGGAAGCGGACGGTGCCGCGCAGGTTCGTGTACCAGTACTCGGCGTCCAGTTCGGTGCCCACGGCCACCTTGCCGGTGACCGTCGACAGGAACGGCACGCTCGCCCTGCGCGGGGTGATCCCGGCGAGCGCGCTCAGCACGTCGGCGCGGATCGCCTCGACCTGGGGGCCGTGCGAGGCGTAGTCCACGTTGATGCGGCGGGCGCGTACACCGTCCGCCTCGCAGGCGGCGCCCAGCTCGTCGAGGGCATCGGGTTCGCCCGAAACCACCGTGGACGAGGGGCCGTTGACGGCGGCGACGGCGATACGGCCGGGCCAGGCGGTGACGCGTGCGCGCACCGACTCGGCGTTGTCGGCGACGGACATCATGCCGCCCTTGCCCGCGAGCGCGAGCAGGGCCTTGGCGCGCAGGGCGGAGACCTTCGCGCCGTCCTCCAGGGACAGGGCGCCCGCGACGACGGCGGCGGCGATCTCGCCCTGGGAGTGCCCGACGACGGCCGCCGGGCGCACCCCGCAGGACTGCCACAGTGCGGCCAGCGAGACCATCACGGCCCACAGCACGGGCTGGACGACGTCGACGCGGTCGTAACCCGGTGCGCCCTCGGCGCCGCGTACGACGTCGAGCAGCCGCCAGTCGGCGTACGGGGCGAGCGCACGGTCGCACTCGGCCATGCGGGCGGCGAACACCGGTGAGCTGTCGAGGAGTTCGACGGCCATGCCGGGCCACTGCGAGCCCTGCCCGGGGAAGACGAAGGCGGTCTTGCCCTCGATGTCGGCGAGGCCCTCGACGAGTCCGGCGGCGCTTTCGCCCTCGGCCAGGCGCTCCAGGGTGTCGAGGTGTTCGGCGGTGGTCGCGCCGAGGGAGACGGCACGGTGGGCGAGCGCGGAGCGGGTGGTGGCCAGGCCGAGGCCGGTCGCGGCGGCTTCGGGGGCGGCCGGTGCGGCGGCGAAGGTGCGCAGTTTGGCCGCCTGGCCGCGTACGGCGGCGGCGCTGTGGCCCGCGAGCGGCCAGGCGAGCGCGGTGCCCGCGGCGAAGGGCGCGGTCGCGGGGGCCTGCGGCTCGGGGGTCTTTTCGTCGTCGGCGGCGGCCTGTTCGAGGATGAGGTGCGCGTTGGTGCCGCTGATACCGAAGGCCGAGACGGCGGCGCGGCGCGGGTGGTCGGCGGTGGGCCAGTCGCGGGTGTCGGTGAGCAGTTCGACGGCGCCCGCCGACCAGTCGACGTGCGGGGTGGGCTCGTCGACGTGCAGGGTCTTGGGCAGTACGCCGTTGCGGATCGCCATGGTCATCTTGATGACGCCCGCGATACCCGCCGCCGCGGCGGTGTGCCCGATGTTCGTCTTCAGCGAGCCCAGCCACAGCGGCGCGCCCTCGGGGCGCTCCTTGCCGTACGTGGCGAGCACCGCTTGGGCCTCGATGGGGTCGCCGAGGGTGGTGCCGGTGCCGTGCGCCTCGACCACGTCGACGTCGCGCGGGCGCAGACGTGCGTTGGCGAGGGCTTGGCGTATGACACGTTGCTGGGATGGGCCGTTGGGGGCGGCGAGGCCGTTGCTCGCGCCGTCCTGGTTGGTGGCCGAACCGCGGACGACCGCGAGCACCTTGTGCCCGTTGCGGCGCGCGTCGGACAGCCGCTCCAGGACGAGTACGCCGACGCCCTCGCCCCAGCCCGTGCCGTCCGCGCCGCCCGCGAAGGCCTTGCAGCGGCCGTCCACGGACAGCCCGCGCTGACGGCTGAACTCGACGAACAGGCCGGGCACCGACATCACGGTGACGCCGCCCGCGAGCGCCATCGAGCACTCACCGGCGCGCAGCGCCTGACAGGCCCAGTGCAGGGCGACCAGCGAGGACGAGCAGGCGGTGTCGACGGTGACGGCCGGGCCCTCGAAACCGTAGTGGTAGGCGAGCCGCCCGGAGACGACGCTGCCGGAGGTGCCGGTGAGCGAGTAGCCCTCGGCGCCCTGCTGGCTGTGGCCGCCCACGATGTAGGCGGGGGTGGCCGCGCCGACGTAGACACCGGTCTGGCTGCCCTTGAGGGACAGCGGGTCCAGGCCCGCGCGCTCCAGGGCCTCCCAGGAGGTCTCCATCAGGACGCGCTGCTGCGGGTCCATGGCCAGCGCCTCGCGCGGCGAGATACCGAACAGGCCCGGGTCGAAGTCCGTGGCGTCGTACAGGAATCCGCCCTTGCGGGTGTACGAGGTGCCCGGGTTGTCGGGGTCCGGGTGGTAGAGGCGCTCCAGGTCCCAGCCGCGGTCGTCGGGGAAGGCGGAGATGGCGTCCCCGCCCTCGGACACGAGCTGCCAGAGGTCCTCGGGCGAGCGGACGCCGCCCGGGTAGCGGCAGGCCATGCCGACCAGGGCGATGGGTTCGCCGGTACGGTTCTCGGCCTCGGTGAGGCGTTGCCGGGTCTCGTGCAGTTCGGCGGCAACCCGCTTGAGGGACTCGACAAGCTTGTCCTCGTTCGCCATGCGGCGCGTCCTTCCGTTCTTCGGGTTGCCGGGTCAGGAGAGCCCGAGCTCGTTCTGGATGAAGTCGAGGACCTCGTCCGCCGAGGCGGATTCGAGGCGTTCGGCGGCCCCCTGCTCGGTGGCCGGAGCGCGCTCCTCGGCCGGGGCGGCCGCCTTCCAGCGCTCAAGCAGCTCCGCCAGGCGGGCGGTCACGCCCGCGTGGTCCGCCAGCGCGGGATCGGCGGCCAGTACGGCGGACTCGAACCGGTCGAGCGCGCCGAGCAGGTCGCCCGCGGGCGCCGCTTCCTCTCCCGGCACCAGCTCGCTCAGCAGATGACCGCCGAGGCTGAGGGTGGTCGGGTAGTCGAAGATCAGCGTCGGGGGCAGCCGCAGTCCGGTGGCGGCGCCGAGCCGGTTGCGGAACTCGACGGCGGTCAGCGAGTCGAAGCCGAGCTCCTTGAAGGTGCGGTCGGCGCCGATCGCGGTGGGCGCACCGTGGCCGAGGACGGTGGCGACGTTGGCGCGCACCAGCTCCATGAGCATGTGCTCGCGCTCGCTCTCCGGGAGCGCGGCGAGCTGCTGCGCGAGCGACGCCGCGCCCTCGGCGACGGCCGCCGCCGCCACGGTGCGCCGGACCGGAGTACGGACAAGTCCCCTGAAGACACTGGGCAGTTCACCCGCCCTGGCCTTGGTGCGCAGCCCGCCCAGGTCGAGCGGTACGGGTGCGATCAGCGCCTCGTCGTGGCGTACGGCGTCGTCGAAGAGCCGCAGGCCCTCCTCGTTGGACATGGGCAGGAAGCCGGAGCGGGCGAGGCGGGCCAGGTCCGCCGCGTCGAGCCCGGCGGTCATGGCGCTGGACTCGGCCCAGTGCCCCCAGGCGAGCGAGAGTCCGGGCAGGCCCGCGGCCCTGCGGTGGGCGGCCAGCGCGTCCAGGAAGGTGTTGCCCGCCGCGTAGTTGGCCTGCCCCGCGTTGCCGAGGACACCGGCCGCCGAGGAGTACAGGACGAAGGCGGTCAGGTCCTTGTCGCGGGTCAACTCGTGCAGGTTGAGCGCCGCGTCGACCTTCGGCCGCAGGACGGCGCTCAGACGCTCGGGGGTGAGTGCGCCGAGGACGCCGTCGTCCAGGACACCGGCGGTGTGCACGACGGCGCGCAGCGGGTGCGCGGCCGGGATCGCCGCAAGCACGTCGGCAAGCCGGTCACGGTCGGCGGCGTCACAGGCCACGACCTCGGCCCGCGCACCCAACTCACACAGTTCCGCGACGAGTTCGGCCGCGCCCGGAGCGTCGGGGCCACGACGGCCCGCGAGCAGCAGATGACGTACGCCGTGCTCGGTCACCAGGTGCCGGGCGACCAGGGCACCGAGCGCGCCCGTACCACCGGTGACCAGGACGGTGCCCTGTGCGTCCCAGCCCTGCGGCACCGTCAGCACGATCTTGCCGACGTGCTTGGCCTGCGACATGAACCGGAAGGCCTCACCGGCCCTGCGTACGTCCCAGGTGCGCACCGGGAGCGGGCTGAGCGCACCGGAACCGAAGAGACGGCCGAGTTCGGCGAGCATCTCGCCGATGCGGTCCGGACCGGCCTCCATCAGGTCGAAGGCGCGGTAGATGACGCCCGGGTGGGCGGTGGCGACCTGCTCGGGATCGCGGATGTCGGTCTTGCCCATCTCGACGAAGCGTCCGCCGCGCGGCAGCAACCGCAGGGAGGCATCGACGAGTTCACCGGCCAGGCAGTCCAGGACCACATCCATGCCATGGCCTTCGGTGGCGCCGAGGAAGCGCTCCTCGAAGGTGGACGACCGGGAGGAGCCGTAGTGCGCGCCCTCCAGGCCCATGCTCCGCAAGGTGTCCCACTTGCCCTCGCTGGCGGTGCCGAACACTTCGGCGCCCAGGTGGCGGGCGAGCTGGACGGCGGCCATGCCGACGCCTCCGGCCGCGGAGTGGACGAGCACCCGCTCGCCGGATCCGAGCCCGGCCAGGTCGACCAGGGCGTAGTAGGCGGTCAGGAACACCGCGGGTACCGAGGCGGCCTCTTCGAAGGACCACCCCTCGGGTATCCGGGTCACCATCCGGGCGTCCGCGACGGCGAGTTGGCCGAAGGAGTGCGGCACCATGCCCATCACACGGTCGCCGACGGCGAGTCCGGTGACGCCCTCACCGACCTCGGTGACCACGCCGGAGGCCTCGCTGCCGAGGACGATCTTGTCCGGGTACATGCCGAGGGCCATCAGCACATCGCGGAAGTTGAGGCCGGTGGCGCGTACGGAGATGCGTACCTCGCCCTCTGCCAGCGGTCGCGTGGCCTCCGGATGCGGTACAAGCGCCAGGCTCTCCAGCGTGCCGCCGCCCGTCGTGTCCAGGCGCCAGGTCTGACCGTCGGCGGGGACGGGCAGCAGTTCGGCGGCGCTGCTACGGGCGAGCCTCGGTGCGAGGAACCGGCCCTGCCGGACGGCGAGTTGGTCCTCGCCGGTGGCCACCGCGGTGATCACGGGCAGGAACCGGGTCCCGGCCTCGGCCCCGCCGTCGACGGTCGTACCGTCCTCGGCGGTGCCCGTGCCGGGCTCCGCGTCCACGAGCACGAACCGGCCCGGATTCTCGGTCTGCGCGCTGCGCACCAGGCCCCACAGACCCGCGTGCACCAGGTCGGTCACGTCCTCGCCGTGCTGGGCGGCGACGGCGCCGTGGGTGAGGACGACGAGCTTGGACTGCTCCAGGCGTTCGTCGGCCAGCCACTCCTGAAGCGTGGTGAGCAGGCGCGCGGTCTCGCCGCGCATCCTTTCGGCGGTCGGTTCGCCGGGCACGGCGGGCACGGGCAGCAGGACCGCCGCGGGTGCGGTCACGCCCTGGTCCAGCGCCGCCGAGAGTCCGGCGACGTCCGCGTGGACGGGCGAGTCCTCGCCGGTTCCGGGGTGCGCGTCCGGGCCCAACACCGCCCAGTCTCGGGCGGGTTCGTGGTCGGCGGACACCTGTGTCCAGTCCACGCGGAACAGCGCGTCGTTGCCGTCCGTACCGGCCGGACGCAGTTGGTCGGCGGGTACCGGCAGCAGGGTCAGCGAGTCGATCCGGGCCACCGGCAGTCCGGTGGTGTCGGCCAGGGTGACGGACACCGTGTCGCCGCCGACGCCGGTCATCCTGACCCGAAGGCCCGTCGCACCGTGCGCCTGCACGGTCAACCCGCCCCAGGCGAAGGGGAGTTTCACCTCGGCGCCCTCGCCCTGGCCAGGGACATCGAGCAGTACGGCGTGCAGGGCCGCGTCGAGCAGCGCCGGGTGCAGGCCGAACTCGCCCGCCTCCTCCTGCTGTTCGGGCGCGAGCGCCACCTCCGCGTACACCTGGTCGCCGTCGCGCCAGGCCGACTTGAGGCCCTGGAACGCCGGGCCGTAGCCGTATCCGGCCTCGGCAAGGTCCTCGTAGAAGCCGTCCAGGGCCACCGGTTCGGCTCCGGCGGGCGGCCACGCGGCAGTCAGAGGCTCGATCTCCGCCGCCAGCTCGGGGGTGAGGGTGCCGGTGGCGTGCCGGGTCCACTCCGCGTGGTCGTTCTCGGGCCGCGAATGGATGGTGACAGTACGGCTCTCGGAGTCGTCCGCCGCACCGCTCACGGTGACCTGCAGTCGCACCGCACCCTGCTCGGGCAGTACCAGCGGCGCCTGAAGGGTGAGTTCCTCCAGCCGTCCGAAGCCCGCCTCTTCGCCTGCCCGCAGGGCGAGTTCGACGAAGGCGGTGCCGGGCAGCAGGACGTTCCCGGCGACCGTGTGGTCGGCCGCCCAGGAGACGGTGCCCGCGGCGAGGCGGCCGGTGAAGACGAGTCCGTCGCCCTCGGCGAGGTGGACGGCCGCGCCCAGCATCGGGTGCCCGGCCGCGCTCAGGCCGAGCCCGGAGGCGTCGGAGGCACCGGCGACCGGGGTCAGCCAGTAGCGCTCGTGCTGGAAGGCGTACGTCGGAAGGTCCACGGCAGGTGATCCGTGGCCCGCGAACAGCGTGGACCAGTCGACGTCGACGCCATGGGTCCATGCCTCGCCGAGCGCGGTCAGGAACGCCTCCGGCTCCGGGCGGTCCTTGCGCAGGGCCGGGACGAGCAGCCCGTCGAACTCCTCCGGCAGGCACTCCCGTGCCATGGCCGACAGCACGCCGTCGGGGCCGAGCTCCACGAACCGGGTCACGCCCTGGGCGGCCAGGTACGCGATGCCGTCGCCGAAGCGCACCGCGCGGCGCACATGCTCCACCCAGTACGCGGCGTCGAACTCGCGCACCTGCTCACCGGTCAGGTTCGACACCACCGGGACGGACGGCGCCCGGTACGTCAACTCGGCTGCCACCGCCTCGAATTCGGCGAGCATCGGCTCCATCAGCGGGGAGTGGAAGGCGTGCGAGACCCGCAGCCGCCTGGTCTTGCGGCCCTGCGACTCCAGACGGTCCGCGATGTCCAGTACGGCGGCTTCCTCACCCGAGATCACCACGGACTCGGGCCCGTTGACTGCCGCGAGGTCCACGCGGTCCGCCAACTCGGTGAGCAGCTCGCGGACTTCGGCCTCGGTGGCGCGCACGGACACCATCGCCCCGCCCTCGGGCAGCGCCTGCATCAGCCGTCCGCGCGCCGTGACGAGGCGGCAGGCGTCCGGCAGCGACAGGACGCCCGCCACATGGGCGGCGGCCAGTTCACCGATCGAGTGACCGGCCACGAAGTCCGGGCGCGGCCCGAGCGACTCCACGAGCCGGAACAGGGCCACCTCGACGGCGAAGAGCGCGGGCTGGGTCACCTCGGTCCGGTCCAGTTCCCCGCCCTCGGCCGCGAAGATCCGCTCCCGCAGACCCGCGCCGGGCTCGCTGCCCGACGCGGCGTCGAAGCAGGCGCACACCTCGTCGAAGGCGGCCGCGAACTCCGGCCGTGCCGCGTACAGTTCGCGCCCCATGCCCGCGCGCTGTGCGCCCTGGCCGGAGAACAGGAAGGCGAGGCGGCCCTCGGTGCTGTCGGTGTGGCCGCGGCGGACCGCGGGACCGTCCTGCCCGGCAGCGAGCGTGCGCAGCGCCGCCAGTTGGCTCTCCCGGCTGTCGGCCGTGACGACGGCGCGGTGCTCCAGCGCCGAGCGGTCGTGGACGAGCGCCGCGCCGATGGCGGTGAGCGGGACCTCCGGCCGTTGCTCGGCATAGGCGGCCAGGCGCTCGGCCTGGCCGCGCAGGGCCCGCTCGTTGCGCGCGGAGATCAGCCACGGAACAGGGCCGTCGTACGCACTGTCGGTGTGCGCCTCGGGCTCGGCCGGGGCCTCCTCCAGGACGACGTGCGCGTTGGTGCCGCTGATTCCGAAGGACGAGACGCCCGCACGGCGCGGGCGGCCGGTGTCCGGCCAGTCCCTGCGGGTGCCCAGGAGCCGGACCGCGCCGGACTCCCAGTCGATCTCGGGCGAGGGGTTCTCGGCGTGCAGGGTGCTCGGCAGTACGCCGTGCCGCATGG
Source organism: Streptomyces sp. NA04227 (assembly GCF_013364195.1). Taxonomy (NCBI): domain Bacteria; kingdom Bacillati; phylum Actinomycetota; class Actinomycetes; order Kitasatosporales; family Streptomycetaceae; genus Streptomyces; species Streptomyces sp. NA04227. The sequence goes on from NZ_CP054918.1 coordinate 252,958, forward strand.
CCTGCACCATCTTGATGACGCCCGCGACTCCGGCCGCCGCCTGGGCGTGGCCGATGTTCGACTTCAGCGAGCCGAGCCACAGCGGCTCGCCCTCGCCGCGCCCCTTGCCGTAGGTGGCGAGCAGGGCCTGGGCCTCGATCGGGTCGCCGAGGGTGGTGCCGGTGCCGTGTGCCTCCACCGCGTCCACCTCGCCCGTACCGAGCCCGGCGTTGGCCAGGGCCTGCCGGATGACACGCTGCTGGGCCGGGCCGTTGGGCGCCGTGAGCCCGTTGCTCGCCCCGTCCTGGTTGGTGGCCGAGCCGCGCAGCACCGCGAGGACACGGTGGCCCTTGCGGCGGGCCTCGGAGAGCCGTTCGAGCAGGACCAGGCCGACGCCCTCGGCCCAGCCGGTGCCGTCGGCGTCCGCGGCGAAGGACTTGCAGCGGCCGTCGGCGGCCATCCCGCGCTGGCGGCTGAACTCGACGAAGACGCCGGGCGTGGCCATGACGGCGACACCGCCCGCGAGCGCCATCGAGCACTCGCCCTGCCGCAGGGACTGCGCGGCCAGGTGCATGGCCACCAGCGAGGACGAGCAGGCCGTGTCGACGGTGACGGCCGGGCCCTCAAGGCCGAAGGCGTACGAGACCCGGCCCGAGACCACGCTGCCCTGGGTGCCGGTGAGCCCGTAGCCCTCGACGCGCTGGGCGTTCTCCTCGACGCGGAAGGCGTAGTCGTGGTGCATGGCGCCCGCGAAGACACCGGTGCGGCTGCCACGGACGGCGTCCAGGTCGAGTCCCGCGCGCTCGAAGAGCTCCCAGGCGGTCTCCAGGAGGAGCCGCTGCTGCGGGTCCATGGCGAGTGCCTCGCGCGGCGAGATGCCGAACAGCTCGGGGTCGAAGTCCCCGGCGCCGTAGAGGAATCCGCCCTCACTGGCGTAACTCGTGCCGAGCTTCGCGGGGTCCGGGTCGAAGAGGGTGTCCAGGTCCCAGCCGCGGTCCTCGGGGAACGCGGAGACCGCGTCACGGCCCTCGGCGACCAGGTCCCACAGGTCCTCGGGCGAGCCGACCCCGCCGGGGTAGCGGCAGGCCATGGCGACGATCGCGATCGGTTCGTCGGCCGCGCCGGCGACCGGGGCGGCCTCGGGCGCGGCGGTGTCGGTCCCGGTGCCGAGGACCTCGCCGAGCAGGAACCGGGCCGCGGCGGCGATCGTCGGGTGGTCGAAGATCAGGGTCGCCGGGAGCCGGATGCCGGTGGCGGCGCCGAGCTGGTCGCGCAGCTCGACTGCGGTCAGCGAGTCGAAGCCGAGCGCCTTGAACGCCTTGTCCGGTTTGATGGCGGAGGGGTCCGCGTGGCCGAGGACGGCGGCGACCGCGCCCCGTACGACGTCGACGAGTTCACGTTCCTGCTCGGCCGCGTCCAGGCTCCCGAGCCTGCGCACGAGGGCGGACACCTCCGCCTCGGCGGCGCCCGCCGCGACGGCACGCCGTGCGGGCAGCCGGACCAGGGAACGGAAGAGGCCGGGCAGAAGTCCCGAGGCGGCGCGGCCGCGCAGGGTGGCGGCGTCGAGCCGGACGGGTACCAACAGGGCCTGTTCCGTGGTGCGCAGCGAGGCGTCGAGCAGGGCCAGACCGTGCTCGTTGCTGAGCGGCAGGATGCCCGCCCTGCTCATCCAGCCGAGGTCGCCGTCCGCCAGGTGCGCGAGCAGTCCGCTGGCCTCCTGCCACAGGCCCCAGGCGAGCGCCGTGGCGGGCAGTCCCTGGGCGTGCCTGCGGTGGGCGAGACCGTCCATGAAGGCGTTGGCGGCCGCGTAGTTGGCCTGTCCCGGGTTGCCGAAGACACTCGCGATGGAGGAGAACATCACGAAGGCGGTCAGGTCCCGGTCCCGGGTCAGCTCGTGCAAGTGCCAGGCGGCATCGGTCTTCGGCCGCAGTACGGCGTCGAGACGTTCGGGGGTGAGCGCGCCCACGGTGCCGTCGTCCAGCACGCCCGCGGCGTGGAACACACCGGTCAGCGGGTGCCCCGGGTCGATGTCGGCCAGGAGCGCGGTGAGCTGGTCGCGGTCCGCGACGTCACAGGCGGCGACGTGTGCCCTGGCGCCCAACTCGGCCAGTTCGGCGACGAGTTCGGCGGCTCCGGGAGCGTCCGGGCCGCGCCGTCCGGTGAGCAGCAGGTGACGTACGCCGTGCTCGGTGACCAGGTGCCGGGCGACCAGGGCGCCGAGCGTGCCGGTGCCACCGGTGATCAGCACGGTTCCCTCGGGGTGCCACTGTGCACGCGACTCGCCCTGTCCGGCGCCCCGGGTGAGGCGCGGCACCAGCAACGAGCCGTCGCGTACGGCGAGTTGGGATTCGCCGGTGGTCATGGCGGAGACCAGGTCACCGCCGGTGGCGTCCCACGGGTCACGGTCCACGAGCACGAACCGGTCCCGGTTCTCGGACTGCGCCGAGCGCACGAGTCCCCACAGCGGAGCGTGCACCAGATCGGTGACGTCCTCGCCGGGGCGCACCGCCACGGCGCCCCGGGTGACCAGCATCAGCCGGGAACCGGCGAACCGGTCCTCGGCCAGCCAGTCCTGGACCAGTCGCAGGGCCCGCGCGGTCTCCGCCCTTGCGGCGACGGCCAGTTGACCCTCGTCGAGCGTGTCGTCGGGTTCGAAGGGGGCGACGACGACGGACGGAACGGGCATCCCCTCGTCGACCGCCTCGGTGAGCGCACCGAGGTCCGGGAAGGCGCTGCCGCCCAGCTCGGCCCAGTCGGCCACCGCGACCTCGCCGCCCGCGGGCACGGGCGTCCAGTCGACCCGGTAGAGACTGTCTGCGGCGGCCCCCGCCCGCAGTTGCTCGGAGGCGAGCGGGCGCAGGACCAGGGACTTGGCGGAGGCGACCGCCCCGCCCTCGGTGTCGGTGACCGTCAGGGCCACCGTGTCGGTGCCCAGCGCGCTCATGTGCAGCCGCAGCGCCGAGGCGCCCACGGCGTGCAGGGTCAGCCCGCTCCAGACGAAAGGCAGCCGGACTCCGGCGTCCTCGCCACGGCCCGCGCGGATGAGCTGTTCGGCGTGCAGGGCCGCGTCGAGCAGCGCCGGGTGCAGGCCGAACTCGCCCGCCTCCTCCTGCTGTTCGGGCGCGAGCGCCACCTCCGCGTACACCTCGTCGCCGTCACGCCAGGCCGACTTCAGGCCCTGGAACACGGGGCCGTAGCCGTAGCCCGCTGCGGCTGCGCGGTCGTAGAAGCCGGTCAGGTCGATACGCTCCGCGCCGGACGGCGGCCACGCGATCGGCTCCTGAGCGGCCGCGGCTCCGGCGGGCGCGAGGAAGCCCTGCGCGTGCCGGACCCAGACCTCCGTCTGCTCGTCCGTGTCGGGCCGCGAGTGCACGGTGACCTCACGGCGTCCCGAGGCGTCCGCGGGTCCCACGCCGACCTGGATCTGTACAGCGCCCTGTTCGGGCAGCACCAGCGGCGCCTGGAGCGTGAGTTCCTCCAGGTGCCGGCAGCCCGCCTCGTCACCGGCCCGAACGGCCAGCTCCACAAAGGCGGTTCCGGGCAGCAGCACGGAGCCGAGGGCGCCGTGGTCGGCGAGCCAGGGATGCGTACGCAGCGAAAGCCGTCCCGTCAGCAGGAACCGGTCCCCGTCCGCGGCCCGCACAGCGGCACCGAGCAGCGGGTGCCCCACCTCGGTGAGGCCCGCCGCGCCCACATCGCCCGCGGCGGCATCCGGCAGGTCCAGCCAGTAGCGCTCGCGCTGGAACGGGTACGTGGGCAGTTCGGTCCCCAGCTCGCGTACCGGACGCGGCAGCAGCACGGCCCAGTCGACGGCCACGCCCCGGCTCCAGGCCTCGGCGAGGGACGTCAACACCCGTCGCAGACCGCCTTCTTGGCGACGGAGCGTGCCCTGTGCGACGACCTCGGCACCGGCGTCGTCGGCCGTCTCCGATATGCCGTACGTCAGGACAGGGTGCGCACTCGACTCCACGAACACGTCGAAACCGTCGGCGAGCAGAGCCCGTACGACCGGCTCGAAGCTCACCGGGCGACGGCAGTTCTCGTACCAGTACGCGGCATCCAACTCGACGCCGGTCAACGCCTCACCCGTGACCGTCGAGTACAGCGGAACACTGCCCTCACGCGGCTCCACGAAGGACAACAGGTCAAGGATGCGGTCATGCAGCGGGTCGACCTGCGCGCAGTGCGAAGCGACCGTCGAGCCGATCACCTTCGCGCGGACTTCCTCCGCCTCCAGCTCCGCCACCAGCTCTTCCAGAGCCGGGACTTCACCGGCGACCGTCACCGAACGCGGACCGTTGTTCCCCGCGATCGACAACGCATCCCCGAACCGGGCGATACGCGCCTCAACTTCGGCCGCGGGCAACGACACCGAAGCCACGGCACCCTTGCCAACAAGCTCATCCGCGAAGAGCTGAGACCTCAGCACCACGATCCGCGCGGCGTCCTCCAGCGACAACGCACCCGACACCGCAGCAGCCGCGATCTCACCCTGCGAATGCCCCACCACCGCATCCGGCTCGACACCCACCGACTGCCACACGTGAGCCAGCGACACCATCACGGTGAAGAGAACCGGCTGAAGCACCTCGATGCGCTCCAGCGACGGCGCGTCCTCGGCGCCGCGCAGGACCGCCTCGACCGACCAGTCGACATACGCCTCCACGGCGTCGGCCACCTCGGCGAACCGCTCCGCGAACACCGGGGAAGAGTCCAGGAGTTCGACCGCCATGCCCTCCCACTGCGAACCCTGCCCCGGGAACACGAACACGGTCTTGTTCCGGGGGGCGGCGACGGCGCGTACGGCGGGGCGTTCGAGTCCGGCGAGGAGTTCGGTGTGCGAGTCGCCGATCACAACTGCCCGATGCTCGAAGGCGGTTCGGGAGGTGGCCAGGGCGGCGGCGAGTCCGGCGGAGTCCGGCTGGGCGGCGGCGAAGGCGGCCAGGCGGTCGGACTGGTCGCGCAGGGCACTCTCGTTGCGGGCGGACAGCAGCCAGGGCAGCGGTCCGCGCTGGGGCGACGGCTCGGTGCGGGCGGCGGACTCGTCGTCCGTCGGTGCCTCTTCCAGAATCAGGTGGGCGTTGGTGCCGCTGATGCCGAAGGAGGAGACACCGGCCCGGCGCGGCCGCTCGCCGCGCGGCCAGGGCACGGGCTCGCCCAGGAGTTCCACGGCACCGGCGGACCAGTCGATGTGCGGGGAGGGCTCGGCCGCGTGGAGGGTGCGGGGCAGGCTCTCGTTGCGCAGGGCGAGGACCATCTTGATGACGCCCGCGACTCCGGCAGCCTGCTGGGTGTGGCCGATGTTGGACTTCAGCGAGCCGAGGCGCAACGGGGCGCCCTCGCCGCGCTGTTGGCCGTAGGTGGCGAGCAGGGCGTGCGCCTCGATGGGGTCGCCGAGCCGGGTACCGGTGCCGTGCGCCTCCACCGCGTCGACGCTCTGCGCCGTGACTCCGGCGTTGGCCAGGGCCTGGCGGATGACGCGCTGCTGGGACGGGCCGTTGGGCGCGGTGAGGCCGTTGCTCGCCCCGTCCTGGTTGGTGGCCGAACCCCGGATGACGGCGAGCACTTGGTGGCCGTTGCGGCGTGCGTCGGACAGCTTCTCCAGGACGAGGACGCCCGCGCCCTCGGACCAGCCGGTGCCGTCGGCGTCTGCGGAGAAGGACTTGCAGCGGCCGTCGGCGGACAGGGCGCGCTGGCGGGTGAGCTCGACGAAGATGCCGGGGGTGGGCATGACCGTCACACCACCGGCCAGCGCGAGCGTGCACTCGCCCTGCCGCAGGGACTGCGCGGCCAGGTGCAGGGCGACCAGGGAGGCGGAGCAGGCGGTGTCCACGGTCAGCGCGGGCCCCACCAGACCGAGGGTGTAGGCGATCCGGCCGGAGGCGACGCTGGGCGTGCTGCCCGTCATCAGGTAGCCCTCGGTCGTCTCCGTGCCCTCGTGCAGACGCGGCCCGTAGTCCTGGAAGGTGGCGCCGACGAAGACACCGGTGCGGCTGCCCTTGAGTGCCACCGGGTCGATGCCCGCGCGCTCGACGGCCTCCCAGGAGGTCTCCAGGAGGAGCCGCTGCTGCGGGTCCATGGAGGTGGCCTCGCGCGGGGAGATCCCGAAGAAGGCCGGGTCGAAGCGGGTGGCATCGCTCAGGAAGCCGCCCTCGCGCACATAGTGCTTGCCGGGCTGCTTGCCCTCCGGGTCGTACAGCCCCGCCAGGTCCCAGCCGCGGTCCTCGGGGAAGGCACCGATGACGTCACGGCCCTCGGCGAGGACCTGCCACAGCGCCTCGGGGGTGTCGACGTTCCCGGGGAAGCGGCAGCTCATCGCGACGACGGCGATCGGTTCGTCCGCGGCGCCCGCTCGCTCGGCGACCGCGGTCGACTGGCCGCCGCCCAGGGCCAGTTCACGCAGGTAGGCGCCGAGTGCCAGCGGGGTCGGGTAGTCGAAGAGCAGGGTGCTCGGCAGGGCGAGGCCGGTGGCGAGGGTCAGGGCGTCGCGCAGTTCCACCGCGGTCCAGGAGTCGAAGGTCAGCTCCTGGAAGGTGCTGCGCGGATCGATCTCGTCGCTCGGGTCGAGCTGGAGCACGGCGGCGATGTGCTCGCGCAGCAGCCGCTGCACGGCACGTTCCTGCTCACTCGCGGACAGGCCGGTGAGGCGCTCGCGCAGGGCCGATTCCGCGAGCTCCTCGGGGGCGGCGTCGTAGGCGGTGTCTGTGCCTGCGTCTGCGTCGGTGTGAGGTTCGGTCGCCGTGGGCGTGAGGGTGCGCGGTCCGCCGGTGGTGTCGATCCAGTGGCTGCGGCGTTGGAAGGCGTACGTGGGCAGTTCGACATGGCCGGGCCGGGCGCCGAGCAGCGTGTCCCAGTCGAGGGCGATGCCGGTGGTGTGCATGCGGGCGAGGGCCGAGGTGAGCGCTTCGCTCTCGGGGAGGCGGGTGCCGCGCTGCACCGGTACAAAGACGGAGTGCGGGTCGGCGCAGTCGCGGCCCATGGACGACAGGGCGCCGTCCGGGCCGAGTTCGACGTAGCGGGTGACGCCCGCGGCTTCCAGGGCGGCGATGCCGTCGGCGAAACGTACGGCCTGACGGACGTGGCGTACCCAGTAGTCGGCGCTGCCGAGTTCCTCGTCGCCGACGGGGCGGCCGGTGAGGTTGGAGACGACCGGGATGCGCGCGGGGTGGTAGGTCAGCCGTTCGGCGACCGCGCGGAAGTCTTCGAGCATGCCGTCCATGTGCGCGGAGTGGAACGCATGGCTGACACGCAGACGCTTGGTCTTGCGGCCCAATTCGGCGAAGTGCACGGCGAGTTGGTCGACGTCGGCCTCGTCGCCGGAGACGACGACGGCCGCCGGGCCGTTGATCGCGGCGATGCCCGCGCGGTCCGCGAGCAGCGGCAGGACCTCGTCCTCCGCCGCCTGGAGCGCGGCCATGGCGCCGCCCTCGGGCAGCGCGTCCATCAACTTGCCGCGCGCGGCGACCAGTTCGGCGGCGTCGGCGAGCGAGAGCACACCCGCGACATGGGCGGCGGCCAGCTCGCCGATGGAGTGGCCGACGAGGAAGTCCGGCCGTACGCCGAGCTCTTCGAGCAGCCGGTGCAGGGCCACCTCGAAGGCGAACAAGGCGGGCTGGGTGTAGGCGGTGCGGTCCAGGAGGGCGGCTTCGGGGGTGCCCTCCTCGGCGAAGGCGATCTCGTGCAGCGGCCGTTCGAGGTACGGGTCAAGCGCGGCGCAGACCTCGTCGAAGGCGCGCGCGAACGCGGGCTGTGCGGCGTGGAGTTCACGGCCCATGCCCGGGCGCTGGCTGCCCTGTCCGGAGAACAGGAAGGCGGTGCTGCCGCGCACCGCGCTGCCCTGCACGAGCTGAGCGGCGCTGCCGCGTGCGGCCAGCGCGTCGAGGCCGGTGGTGAGGCCGTCCAGGTCGCGGGCGAGGACGACGGCACGGTCCTTGTGCGCGGTGCGGGTACGGGCCAGGGCGTGGGCGAGGGCGCGGAGGTCGACCTCGGCACCGGCACCCGCTTCAGCTCCGGCAGCAGCGGCTTCGGCTTCGGGAAGGTCCCGCAGGTGCGCCGCGAGTCGTTGGGCCTGGGCGCGCAGCGCCTTGTCACCGTGGCCGGAGACCGGGAAGAGCAGGGTGCCGTCGCCGGGGCGGGCCGCACTGCTCGTGGCCGCGTTCTCAGGGGCGGTATGCGCGGCCGTGTCCGCGTGTGCGTCCAGCGGGGCGGGCGGCTCGCCGAGGACGACGTGGGCGTTGGTGCCGCCGAGGCCGAAGGAGCTCACTCCGGCGATCAGCGGGCGCTCGGGGTGCGGCCAACTGCCGTGCTGTTCCTGGACCTTGAGTCCGAGCGCGGCCAGGTCGATGGAGGGGTTGGGGGTGCGGAAGTGGAGGCTCGGCGGGAGTTCCCGGTGGCGTATCGCGAGGGCGGCCTTGAGCAGGCCCGCGATGCCCGCGGCGGCCTCCAGGTGACCGATGTTGGTCTTGGCCGAGCCCACCGCGAGGGGGCCCGCGCCGCCGCGTTCGCCGAGCGCCGCCCCGAGTGCGGCGGCCTCGACGGGGTCGCCCACGGGCGTGCCGGTGCCGTGGAGTTCGACGTACTGCACCGCGGGTGCCTGCTGTCCGGCCGCTTCGAGGGCGCGGCGTACGACCTCGGCCTGCGCCGAGACGCTGGGCACGGTCAGGCCGTCGGTGGCGCCGTCGTGGTTGACGGAGCTGCCGAGGATCACGCAGTGCACGCGGTCGCCGTCGGCGAGGGCGGCGTCGAGGGGCTTGAGCAGCACCACACCGCCGCCCTCGCCGCGTACGAAGCCGTTGGCGCGCTCGTCGAAGGTGTGGCAGCGGCCGTCCGGGGACAGGCCGCCGAACTTGGCGGTGACCTCCGAACTCGCCGGATCGATAAGGAGGTTGACGCCGCCCGCGAGCGCGAGGTCGGCCTCGCCGGTGAGCAGGGCCTGGCAGGCGAGGTGGACGGCGACCAGGGAGGAGGACTGCGCGGTGTCGACGGTCAGGCTGGGGCCGTTAAGGCCGAGGGTGTAGGAGACCCGGTTGGCGATGACGCCGCGGTTCAGGCCGGTGAAGCTGTGCTGGGTGACGGCGGGGTCGCCGTGCCGCTGGACGAGTTTCGCGTAGTCGTCCCAGATCGCGCCGACGTAGACACCGGTGCCGGAGTCCTTGAGGGCGGCGGGAACGGTGCCCGCGTCCTCCAGGGCTTCCCAGACGAGCTCGAGTACGAGGCGCTGCTGGGGGTCCATGGCGGCCGCCTCGCGCGGCGAGATACCGAAGAAGGCCGCGTCGAACTCGTCGACCCGGTCCAGGAATCCGCCGCGCGCGAGCTCCGCGCCCGCACCCTCGGGCACCGCGGAGCGCCGGGCCTCGGGCACCTCGGTCACCGCGTCGGTGCCCGCACGCAGCAACTGCCAGTAGGCGCCGGGGTCTTCGGCACCGGGGAGACGGCAGGCCATGCCGATGACGGCGACCGGTCCGGTGCCCCGGTCAGGTGTCTGCGCAATCCCAGTCGCCTGCCGCGAATTCACCGGGTCAGCCACGATGTCCCCCTTCTCCGTAACGCACGCACCACTGATATACGTCCTCGGTAATCCGCCGGTGCGGCGGACCGAGAACCGGGGGAATTCACAGCGGACTATCACCGAGACGCTCGCCCCCAGCGCTAAAGACTGACTAGCGCGGAGCGAGGCGTCACCTGGGGAAGCGGCAGGCAGGGGTCGATAGGGGTCAGGGCAAGGGTTACCGGCGTGCGTGGATCTCAAGAACCATGACCGTATTGCCCATTAGAGCAGTGCCCGGTGAATTACTTTCCGGCTATTCACCGTCGGCCGCAACCGTCAGGAGCCCGACATGACAGGAATAGGATTACTGGGCACCGGGTCCTATCTGCCTGCCGACAGAGTGTCGAACGCCGTGGTGGCCGAGCGCGCCGGAGTCACCGAGGAGTGGATCGAGCGCAAGACGGGGATCGTCGAGCGTCGCTACGCCGCCGACTCGGAGGCCACCAGCGACCTGGCCGTCGAGGCGGCCCGGGCGGCGCTCGACGCGGCCGGGATCGAGGCGCGTCAGCTGTCCTGGATTCTGCTCGCGACCTCCACGCCGGACAGCCCCCAGCCCGCCACCGCCTGTCTGGTGCAGGACCGGATCGGCGCGGTCAACGCGGCCGCCTTTGACCTCAACTCGGTGTGCAGTGGCTTCGTGTTCGGCCTCGTGACGGCCGCGCGGCTGATTCCGGGCGGGGCGGGGGCGGGAGACGGTTACGCCCTCGTCATCGGCGCCGACACCTACTCGCGGATCATCGACCGCGCGGACCGCAGGACGGCCGTCCTGTTCGGGGACGGCGCGGGTGCGGTGGTCCTCGGACCGGTGCGGGACGGGCACGGACTGCTCGGCTGGCGGCTGACCAGCACCGGCGAGGAGCACGGGCTCATCCATGTCCCGGCGGGCGGCAGCCGTCTGCCCGCCTCGGAGAAGACGGTGGCCGAGGGCCTGCACCACTTCCATATGAACGGGCGTGGGGTCAGCGAATTCGTCGCCGCCCAACTGCCCGCCGCCGTACGGGAAGTCGTCGAGGCGAGCGGGCTCTCGCTGGACGACGTCGACCACTTCGTACCGCACCAGGCCAACGGCGTGATGCTGCGCAAGCTGCTGCCCGAGCTCGGTCTCGACAGCGCCCGCACCCATCTGACCGTCGACCGGCACGGCAACACCAGCGCCGCTTCCATCCCGGTCACGCTCGACGAGGCCTGCCGTACGGGGGCATTCGCGGACGGGGACGTACTGCTGCTCACCGGGTTCGGCGGCGGGATGTCGCTGGGGTCCGCGCTGCTGCGCTGGGACGGCGAGGCCGCCCCCATCCATCGAAAGGACCACGTATGACGTCCGCACCGCCCGCCTTCCGTACCGTCGCCGTCTTCGGCCTCGGCACGGTCGGCGCCGCCCTGGTGGCCTCCCTCGCCCGGGCCGGGATCCGGGTCACCGCCGTGGAGGCGGACGCGGCCCGGCTGGCCCGCGGACGCGAGGCGGTGGAGCGGGCCGCGGGAGAGGCCGCGGGCGCGGTCGACTACTCGCTCGACGCGGCCGCGGCGGCGGGCAGCGATCTGGTGATCGAGGCGGTCCCCGAGGACTTCGCGCTGAAGACCTCCCTGCTGCGCAGGGCCGCCGAACTGTGCGGTCCCGACACGGTACTCGCCACCACGACCTCGCTGTCCGTGACCCGGATCGCCGCCGAGACGGGCCGTCTGCCGAGGACCGTCGGACTGCACCCGGTGGGGCACGCCCCGGACGGTGGGGTGATCGAGGTGGTCGCCACTCCGGTCACCGACACGGCGGTGCGGGAGCGGGCCGCGGCCCTGGTCGCGCTGCTCGGGCGTACCCCGGTCGACGCCACCGATCTGCCCGGCTTCACGGGTGGCGGCCTGCTGATGGCCTATCTGGCGGGCGCGGTCTCGATGCTGGAGCGCCGCTACGCCTCGCGCGACGACATCGATGCCGCGATGACACTGGGCTGCGGTCTGCCGCTCGGCCCGCTCGCCCACCTCGACCTGATCGGCCTGGACACCGCACAGGACGCGCTGCGCGGGCTGTACGAGTCCACCGGCGAACGCCGGTTCCTGCCACCGCCGTTGCTCGGGCACATGGTCACGGCGGGGCTGCTCGGTGTGAAGTCCGGCCGGGGCTTCTACCGTTACCCGGACGACGCGCCTACGGCGGGCACGGCGCCCGTCTCCGTACCGGGCGAGCCGCGGCCCGTGCACCGGGTCGGCATCATCGGTTCGGGCACCATGGCCCGCGGGATCGCCGAGGTCTTCGCCCGCAGCGGATTCGAGACGGTGCTGACCGCGCGGACCGAGGTGAAGGCCAAGGACGCCGTCACGGCCGTCGGGCGTTCGCTCGACCGGGGCGTGAAGCGCGGGAAGATCGCACGGGAAGCCGCCGACGCCGCCCTGGCGGGGCTGGTGGGCGCCGACCGCGTCGGGGCCGTCGCCGACTGCGATCTGGTCATCGAGGCGGTCGCCGAGGAACTGCCCGTCAAACGCGAGATCTTCGGCCGGCTCGACGAGGTGTGCCGCCCCGGCGCGGTGCTGTCCACGACGACGTCGAGCCTGCCGGTCGTGGAGTGCGCCGCGGCCACCCGCCGCCCCGAGTCGGTGATCGGCATGCACTTCTTCAACCCGGCGCCGGTGATGAGACTGGTGGAGGTGGTCGGCACCGTACTGACCGACCACGACGCCCTCGCCACCGCCCATCAGGTCTGCGCCGCGCTTGGCAAGCGTCCCGTCGGCTGCTCGGACCGGGCCGGATTCATCGTCAACGCCCTGCTGTTCCCCTATCTCAACGACGCCGTACGGCTGTTGGAGGAACACCGCGCGCCCGCCGAGGACATCGACACGGTGATGGCGAAGGGCTGCGGCTATCCGCTCGGCCCGCTCGCCCTGCACGACGTGATCGGCCTCGATGTGTCCCTCCAGATCCAGCGCAGCCTGCACGCGGCCTTCCGGGAGGACTCCCTGGCCCCGGCCGCCCATCTGGAGCATCTGGTGGGTGCGGGCTATCTGGGCCGGAAGACCGGCCGGGGTTTCCGCAGCCACTGAGAACGCGCACCCGCGCGGTCCGCCGCACCCCCCGGCGCCGGACCGCGCGGGTGTGTCACCACGGCGTCCGGGCCCGGACCTCCCCCGGCCGCGCCCGGACGCCGCCTGTAAGTGCGGCTCGCATGCCGACGATGAGTTCAGGCCATCCACTCTTCCTTAGATTCACAATTTTCTGAATCTTCGGTAGTCTCATCGTTATGCAGCTGCCCGTGAGCGCCGAGATCCTGCTGGACGCACGCTGGATCACCTTGCTGGCCCTGGCCGCCGTCTTCCTCGACTCCCTCCTGCCGGTCATGCCGAGCGGCACGCTCGTCATCGCCGCCTCGCTCGCCCTCCCCCAGGCCACCTTGCCGTTGTCGCTGCTGCTGCTCGCCGTGGCGACCGCCTCGCTGCTCGGGGACCTGGTGGTGATGCTGCTCGCCCGGCACGGTTCGGAGTGGACCCACGCCCGCCTCGCCCGGCATCCGTCCTGGGTACGCGCCTCGGACACCCTTCAGTGCACCCTCACCACCCGCATGGGGCGCTCCGCCGTGGCCGCCCGCTTCGTCCCGGGCGGCCGCACCCTGCTCGACATCACCGTGGGCACCTCACCGGCGCCGATGGGACCGTTCGTGTCCTGGTCGGCGGCCTCGGGGCTGCTCTGGGCCGGGTATCTGATCACCATCGGCCAGCTGGGCAGCCACTGGTTCGCCACGGACTGGCTGAGCCTCGCGGTCTCGGTCGCCGCCACCGCGGTCATCGGCTCGTGCGTGGCCCGGGTCTTCCGGCGCCGCACCGGCCACCCGGGCACGACCACGACGGCGCCCGACCCTCGGGGCGCGACAGCGCACGGCGCCCCGGCCGCCCTCGAAGGCGACGCCCCTTCGGCCTCACTTCCCCGCCGCGCCGCCGTGCACGCCGGACGGCTCCGTTACGGCTCCGCGCGACGGGCCCGCCAGCGGTCCATCAGGGAGGCGAGCTCGAACTGCATGAACTCGAAGAAGTCGGCGGTCTCGGCGAGCCGCTGACCGGCGGGCGTCCGCTCACCGAGGACGTCCACTCCCGACTTGAGCGTCGACTCCCAGCGGGCCAGCTCCTTGTCCCGGCTGGTGAACGCCTCGTACCAGACGTCGGCGCGCACTCGGTAGCGCTCGCGCCGCGAACCGGGCTCGCGTTCCCGGCTGACCATGTGGATCTGGGAGAGGTAGCGCACCGCCCCGGATATCGCCGCCGGGCTGGCCCTCAGCCGCTCGGTCAGCTCGGCGGAGGTCAACTGGCCGGTGTCCTCGGCGAGCAGGCAGGCGAAGACCCGGGCGGCCATCCGCGGCATACCGGCCTCGGTGAGGTCGGCCGCGAAGCGCTCGACGAAGTCCGAGACGTCCCCGTCATAGGGCCTCAGTTCGGTGTCGTCCACGCCATCTCCCCCTAGCCGGTGCGGTAGTTCGACTGTGCAACGCACATCAGCCTTCACAAGTTTCTGAAAGGCGAGCACTCTCGGAAAAATATGGTGAAGGCGGTCCACGCCCCGATGCCGGGACGGACTGCACGACATGACATTCATCCGGCACCTGGCACGGTCCCGCTACGGGAGCGGCCGGCCCCACGGGACGCTACGGGCCGCCTGTGCCCGGCCGCTCCGCCCACCCCAACTCGCCGCCTCCTCCGGCCAATTCGGGCAGAAGTACCACTCGCACCCTCATACGCACCCCTAAAGCGCCGCTAGAGCGCTCGCCGCCGCAGCGGCCCCGGTCGCGGGGCCCTGGCCTCGGGTGACGGCCGCCGCGCCCGCGTCCCCGGCGTACCCTGGCCGACCAGGCGCACACAGGTACGGGAGCAGGGCATGCAGGGCTACACCGAACTCGGCCTCGGTCCGCTGGACCGCCTGCGCCTGTCGGTCGCCGCCCATCAAGGCGCCACCCTGCTCTCGATCGTCGCGGACGCGCTCGGCGGCCGCGCCCAGGGCCTGCCCGAACACTGGCGCCGCCTGGTCCGGCGTACCGCACCCCCGGGCGCCGACGCGGTCCTCGCCCCGCTCTTCGACCCCGCGTACTCGGTGATCCCGGACTGTCTGACGCCGACGGCGCTCATGCCGGACGGCGACGTACCGGGCCAGTGCGCGCACCTGGCCGAACTCGCCCCGGACATCCTGCTCGGCGAACTGGAGGCCGAGTTCCCCGACTTCGTCCCGCCGCAGTGGCAGCCGGTGGTGGACCGTCCAGGGCAGTGGCTGCGGTCGTACGCACAGGTCCTGGAGCGGGTGTGGGAGGAGTTCGCGCCGGTGTGGCGGCGGGCGGCGCCGCTGCTCGGGCGTGAGACGGAACGCGTCGGGGTGGCGGCGGTGACCGGCAACGTGGACGTACTGCTCGGCTCGGTCAGTCCGCGTTTCCGCTACGCACAGGAGCGGCTGCTGCTGCCGGACCAGCAGGCCGCCGGATTCGCCCTGGACGACCGGCGGCTGCTGCTCGTCCCGATCGTCTCCGGACCTGGTGCCTCGATGTTCGCCCTGGACCGGCCGGACCTGGTGTGGATCGGCTACCCGGTACCCGGGATCGGCCACCTCTGGGAGGACGGTGACCGGGTCCCGCCCGGCACCGACGCCCTGCAACTCCTCCTCGGGCCGCGGCGCGCCGAGGTCCTGCGCGGCTGCGGACAGCCGCTCGCCATGGGCGACTTGGCGACGCGCATCGGCTGCAGCCCCGGCACGCTCACCTACCACTGCGCCCAGCTTGAGCAGGCCGGCCTGCTCCGGCGCGAACGCCGCGGCCAGCAGGTGATGCTCTCGCGCACCGACCGCGGCGACGCACTCCTGGACCTGCTGATCTGATCGGTTGGGTACGGGGAGTCGCGTTGGGTACGCCAAGTCGCTTTTCCATGCCCGTCGAAAAGCTTGCGCCGAAGCGGATCTCTGACAAAGCTCATGCAGGTCGCAGCCGTTGTGACGGCCCCGGCGCCGTCCACCGTGCACCGCCCGGCCCACAGCGTGAGGGGACCGTTCTCCGCGGGGGAGAAGGCGGTCCCTTCCGCAGGCCATAGCGGGATCCCGCCCGGCGTGGCCGGTCCCGCTCGGCTGTTCGTCGGCACTCCGGGCCCTGTACGGCGGGCCTGGCGAACCGGGCGCGGCTCGGCGCATGCGTTCTCCTACCGGTCCGGGCCCCGAGCGGCCCGCAGACCCTATTCGCCCGGCCGGGCGCAGCGGTCCCGGCCCAGGGGGACAGGCCCCCGGCCGGTGCCTATCGTGGGCACGGAAGCGGACGAACACATTCCGTAACGATCCCCGGTGCCCCGCCGTGGGCGCGCCCGGCAGATCCGGGCGGCAGACCGGGCGGCGCGGCCCGCCGGTCCGGGATCCCCGATGGGAGAACGCACATGAAGGCGATCACCGTGGTGCCCGGCAACCCCGGCCTGGTGCAGGTCGAGACGCTCGACGAGCAGTTCTCCCGGCCCGGCCCGGGAGAACTGCTCGTCGAAGGGCGTCTGCTGGGGATCTGCGGCACCGACATCGACATCATGGAGGACGGGTACGGCGCCCTGCCGCCCGGCCGGCCGAGTCTCGTCCTCGGCCACGAGTCGCTCGGCACCGTGCTCGACGCACCGCCCGGCAGCGGCTTCGCCGCCGGTGACCTGGTCGCGGGAATCGTCCGCAGACCCGACCCGGTGCCCTGCGAGCCCTGTGCGCACGGCTCGTGGGACTTCTGCGCCAACGGGCGGTTCACCGAGCGCGGCATCAAGGAACTCGACGGCTACGGCTCGCAGTTGTGGCGCATCGAGCCCGAGTACACGATCCGGCTCGATCCCCGGCTCGGCGACTGCGGCGTACTCCTCGAACCGGCCTCGGTGCTCGCCAAGGCCTGGGAGCAGATCGACCGCTTCGTCACGCGCGCGCCGCTCAGGCCCCGGTCGGTGCTGGTGACGGGCGCGGGTCCGATCGGTCTGCTCGCCGCGCTGATGGGGGTGCAGCGGGAGCTGGACGTGCACGTGATGGACATCAAGGGCGGTGAGCCGAAGACCGGGCTCGTCGAGGGGCTCGGTGCCACCTTCCACGTCGGCGGCCTCGACAACGTCCCGACGACGCCGGACATCGTCGTCGACACCACCGGGCACGGGCCGCTGGTCTTCGACCTCACCCGCAAGGTGGCGCCCTCCGGCATCATCTGCCTGACCGGCATCGCCGCGAGCGGCCGCCGGACACCGGTACCGCTCGACGAGGGCAACAAGGACATGGTCCTGGAGAACACGGTGATGTTCGGCTCCGTCAACGCCAACCGCCGCAACTTCGAACAGGCCGCGGAGGCGCTCGCGGACGCCGATCCGCACTGGCTGAAGGGCCTGATCACCCGCCGGGTGCCGCTCAGCGGGCTCACCCCCGAGGCACTGCGCAAGGGCCCCGACGACGTGAAGGTGGTCGTGGACCTCACGGCCTGAGGTCCGGGTCCTCCCCCGCGCCCGCCACGTACGTGCGAGGGCGGTACCGGCACAACCGCCGGTACCGCCCCCGTGTGACTGGCCTCCGCTGGGCCTGCGCGCCCGGATGTCGGGCGCTCGGATGTCAGCGGCTCAGCACGCGCTCCAGTGAGTCGATCGCCGTGCGCAGGTCCTCCTCGCTGATGGACAGCGGAGGTGCGAGCCGGATCGTCGAGCCGTGGGTGTCCTTGACCAGGACGCCCTCGGCCATGAGCAGCTTGCTGACCTCGCGGCCGGTGCCGATCTCGGGGTCGATGTCGACGCCCGCCCACAGGCCGCGCGAGCGGTAGCCGAGGACGCCGCGGCCGACCAGCGCGCCGAGCCGCTCCGTGAGGACCGCTCCCAGGTCCTTCGCGCGCTGCTGGAACTCGCCCGTCTCGAGCAGTCCGACGACCGCCGAACCGACCGCGGCGGCCAGCGGGTTGCCGCCGAAGGTGGAGCCGTGCTGGCCCGGTCCGAGTACCCGGACGACCTCACGGCGGCCGACCACCGCGGACACCGGCACGATGCCGCCGCCGAGCGCCTTGCCGAGCAGCAGCAGGTCGGGCTGGACACCCTCGTGCTCGACGGCCAGCGTGGTGCCGGTGCGGCCGAGGCCGGACTGGATCTCGTCGGCGATGAACAGCACGTTGTGGCGGCGGGTGAGTTCGCGTACGCCCGCGAGATAGCCGTCGCTCGGGATGAGCACTCCGGCCTCGCCCTGGATGGGCTCGATGAGAACGGCCGCGGTGTTCTCGTCGATGGCCGCCTCCATGGCGGCCAGGTCGTCGTAGGGGACGCTGCGGAAGCCGGGGGTGAAGGGGCCGAAGTTGGTACGGGCCACCGGGTCGTCGGAGAAGCTGACGATGGTGGTGGTCCGGCCGTGGAAGTTCCCCTCGGCCACCACGATGTTCGCCTGGTCCTGGGCGACGCCCTTGACCTCGTACGCCCACTTGCGCGCCAGCTTGATGCCGCTCTCCACGGCCTCCGCACCGGTGTTCATCGGCAGCGTCATGTCCAGGCCGGTCAGGTCGGCCAGCTGCTCGGCGAATCCGGCGAGCCGGTCGTTGTGGAAGGCGCGCGAGGTGAGCGTGAGCCGGTCGAGCTGGCGGTGCGCGGCCTCGATGAGCACCGGGTTGCGGTGCCCGAAGTTCAGGGCCGAGTACCCGGCGAGCATGTCCAGGTAACGGCGCCCCTCCACGTCCCGTACCCAGGCGCCCTCCGCCTCGGCGACGACGACGGGCAGCGGATGGTAGTTGTGTGCGAGCTTCGCGTCCTCGACCTCGATCAGTTCGGCGGAGGAGCGCTCGGGGTGAGTGGTCATACGGTACGTACCTCCTGGGTGCAGCACTTGACGCTGCCGCCGGCCTTGTGGAATTCGGACACATCGACCGGGACGGGCTGGTAGCCGCGCTCGGTCAGGCGCGCGGTCAGGTCCGTGGCGCCGTGCGGCACGACGACGTTCTTGCCGTCCGAGACCGAGTTGAGGCCAAAGGCGAGGGCGTCCTCGCGGGTGGCGATCACGGCCTCCGGGTACAGCCGCTCCAGCGCCTCCCGGCTGCCCGGCGAGAATGCCTCGGGGTAGTAGGCGACGTTCGCCTCGTTCGTCTCCCGGCCGTCGTCGAGCACGAACAGCGCGGTGTCGAGGTGGTAGAAGTACGGGTCCGTCAGGTGCAGGCTCACCACGGGGATGCCGAGGTACTCCTGCGCCTCCTGGTGCGCGGCGGGCACGGTACGGAAACCGGTTCCCGCGAGGAGCACCCGGCCCGCCGGGACCAGGTCGCCCTCGCCCTCGCAGACGAACTCGGGCTCGCGCACGTCGAATCCGGCCGCCTTGAACCAGGCCTCGAACGCGGGTGTCTCCGGCCGTCGCTCCACCGCGTGGAAGCGCGAGCCGAGTACCCGGCCGTCGACGACCACGGCGCCGTTGGCCGCGAAGACCATGTCCGGGAGGCCGGGCAGGGGCTCGATGGTCTCGACGGTGTGCCCCAGGGAGCGGTAGGTCTCCACGAGGCCCTGCCACTGGGCGAGGGCGCGCGCGGGGTCCACCGGCACGTCCCCGGACATCCAGGGGTTGATGGTGTAGCGGACGTCGAAGTACCGCGGTTCGCACATCAGGTATCTGCGCGCTCGCGCAGCGGGCACGGACGGCACAGGGGGTGGTCCTTTCGCCGTAAGCACTGAGGGGATGCCTCAACCGTAGAAAGGCAGGTGATCTGCGACAACGGCTGTCGATTGCGTGTTGGCGCAGGAATTTTGCGTGTCGAGCCCGGCTCGCAGCCGATCTTTTCGTCCCGGGTTCAATCCTGCGGTGCCGCCGGAGGATTGGCCTCCTGAGCGGTCACCGCCGACCCGGCGGGGGCCGTGGCTCCGGCGTCCGGGGAGCCGGGCAGCAGATGGGTCAGGACGATGACACTGTTGGTCCGGCGGACGAAGTTCTCGGCCCGGATGCGTTCGAGGACTTCCTCGAAGTGTTCGATGTCGGCGGCCCTGATGTGCAGCAGGGCGTCCGCTCCCCCGGTGACGGTCATCGCGGCGACCACCTCCGGGTAGGTCCGCGCCACCTCGGCCAGCCTGCGGGGCGGCGCCGCGCCCTCGCAGAACACCTCGACATAGGCCTCGGTCCGCCAGCCGAGCGCGCTCGGCCGTACGACCGTGGTGAACCCGGTGATGATCTCGCTCTCGCGCATCCGGTCCACCCGGCGTTTGACCGCCGCCGGTGACAGTCCGATCTCCTGGCCGATCTCCACGAAACTGCGGCGGGCGTTGGCCATCAGGGCGGAGAGGATCTTGCGGTCGAGAGCGTCGAGGGTCACCGGCTGAGAGGCCATGGGTCGGGTGCCGCCTTCCTGCGTCGTACTGATGCCGCCCGGAGCGCGGCCGCGGTCGCGGCGCGCTCGACAGGGAGCTTGACCCATCGCCCCCGGCCTGCGCGAACCGGGCACCCGTCGGGCGGGCCGTCCGTGATCCTCGTCCCTCTTGTCCGACCACCGGAGTCAACATACTTACTGTTTAGTAAGCTCCGCCGAAAGTCATCCGGGGAGCTGTCATGCCGCAGAAGTCCAGCAAGCTCAGCACGATCGGGAAGATCAGGAACGTGGACTCGGCCACCGCGCTGGCCGGGTTCCTCGCCGGAGCCGGGGTGTCCCACTTCGTGGTGCCGAAGCTGTTCGACGCCATCGTGCCGCGGGTACTGCCCGGTTCGCCGCGCGCCTGGACACAGGCGGGCGGAGTCGCGGAGCTCGCGCTGGCGGCCGGGATCGCCTGTCCCCGTACGCGCCGGGTCGCCGCCCAGGCCACCGCGGCGTTCTTCGTCGGGGTGTTCCCGGCGAACATCCAGATGGCCGTGGACTGGCGGCACAAGCCCGCACCGCTGCGCAACCTCGCGCTCGCCCGGCTGCCGCTGCAGGCACCGTTGGTGCTGTGGGCCCGCAGCGTCGGCCGGAAGGCCACCCCCGTCCGATAACCTGCAGCGCTGCCGGGCTCCGGCGGCGGCAGCAACTCCCTTGCCCACCAGCCCAGGAGAGACCGATGAAGATCGGCGACGTCGTCCCCGATTTCGAACTGCCCGACGAGACCGGCACCTCCCGCACCCTGTCCGGCCTGCTCGCGGACGGACCGGTGGTGCTGTTCTTCTATCCGGCCGCCATGACGCCCGGCTGCACCGCCGAAGCCTGCCATTTCCGCGACCTGGCGGCCGAGTTCAGCGCGGCGGGCGGGCGTCCGGTGGGCATAAGCGCCGACGAGGTCGCCAAGCAGCAGGAGTTCGCGGACAAGCACTCGCTGGGCTACCCGCTGCTCTCCGATCCCGAGGGCAGCGTCCGGGAGCACTTCGAGGTCAAGCGCGGGTTCGCGATGATGCCGACCAAGCGGGCCACCTTCGTGATCGGCACGGACCGCAAGGTCGTCGAGATCGTCCGCAGTGAACTGCGTATGAGCGTGCACGCGGACCGCGCGCTGGAAGCCCTGCGCAAGATCGCGGCCTGAGGCGCCGGGGCGCCCGGCGCGGAGCCGGGCGCCCGGACCGCCCCGCTCAGGCGGCGGTGGCCAGGAAGTTCTTCCAGCCGCCGGTGGGCTGTTCACCGATCTCCAGGGTGCGCAGCTTCTGGAGCACCGCCGGGTCCTGGACGTCCAGCCAGTCCACCAACTGCCTGAAGGACACGAGGCGTACGTCCTCCTTGTCGGCGATCTGCTTCAGGGCCTCCTCGACGGCGTCCATGTAGATGCCGCCGTTCCACTCCTCGAAGTGGTTGCCGATGAACAGCGGCGCACGGTTGGTCTCGTACGCCCTGCTGAAACCGGAGAGGTAGGACTCGGTCGCCTGCCTGCGCCAGGCCGGGTAGTTGGAGGCAGGAGCCCGGGTGGAGTTGAGGGACTGGTTGGCCAGGATGTTGTAGTCCATCGACAGGACCTCGAAGCTGTGGCCCGGGAAGGGAATGCCCTGCAGGGGCAGGTCCCACAGGCCCATCTTCTTCTCGGGCCAGCGCTGGACGCCGCCGGGCGAGGACGAGTCGTAGCGCCAGCCGAGTTCGCGGGCCGTGGGCAGCAGGTTGTCCTGGCCGAGCAGGCAGGGCGTACGGCCGCCGACGAGTTCCTTGTCGTAGTCGAAGGGCAGCGGGTCGTCGTCGGCCCAGCCGGTGTTGGTACGCCAGGTCTTGATGAAACCGCGCGCCTGCTCGATCTCGGAGCGCCACTGGGCCGAGGTCCAGTTCGCCACCGATCCACTGCCGCCGCAGAAGTGCCCGTTGAAGTGGGTACCGATCTCGTGCCCGTTCAGCCAGGCCCGGCGTACGTAGCGCAGCGTGTCCCTGATGTGCTCGTCGGAGAGATAGCCGATGTCGGAGGCGCCGATGAGGTTGTTCGGCGGGTTGTACAGACGCCGCTTCGACTCCGGCAGCAGATACACGCCGGAGAGGAAGAAGGTCATGTGCGCGTCGTGGTCCTCGGCGAGCTTGAGGAAGCGGGGGAACAGACCGTTGCCGACCTCGCCCGCCCCGTCCCAGGAGAAGACGACGAACTGCGGTGGCGTTTCGCCCGGTTCGAGTCTGACCGGCTCCACGGGCTGGTTCGGCTGCCGACCCGTGAAGGCCGTCGAACCGTCACCGATGAGCCTCGGCGCGCTCCTGCGGGCGGCGTCCGCGCCCGGAGCGGCGCTCCGCCCGGAACCGCCGGGCCCGCTGCCCCCGCCCGAGAGCGTGCCGCACCCGGCCAGACCGACGGCCGCGGCACCCAGCCCCAAGCCCATTCCCACTGCGTCTCTACGGCTGATCTCGCTCACTGGCATCCCAACCCGTGCCGTCGGACGGCACGTTGTGCGTAGCCCACTGACAAGCCAGACCATAAATCACATAAATAGATAAATAGGACATTCAGCCCGGCGCGCCGTGCAATGGAGTGAGCAGGGGGGTGGGCGGCTGAGCGGCGGGCTCATGTGCCGATGGAGCGTGAGGTGCGGGTGGGTGCTGTGGGTGTGCACTGCAGGTGTGCACTGCGGGGCAGGGCAGGGCTCAGCAGGCCTCAGAGGCCGAGGGGCACGCGTGGCGCGGTGAACTCACCTGCCGATGTGGGAAGTTGGAAAGATCCAGGTTCAGGGGCCGAGGTCCGGGCCCGTCGTGTCGGCAAGGCAGACAGGCGGGGCCGCCTCAACCGAACGGGCACGGCATCGCGCCCTCAAAGCGCTGGCTGCCACGTGGCGCCCGGGAGGCGGGGCCCAGGGCCCCTCGTTTGGATCTTGCCGGGGGACGACCGGCTACTCGAAGGTCGCGTAGTCCTCGCTGTCGTCGACCACGTGCATCGCCGCCTCTTCGGCCGAGGCCGCGGCGCCGTCGATGCCCACGTCCGAGGCGAAGGTGTCGCCCTCGACGTTCTGGTGGGCACCCTCGTCGGGTGCGACCAGCCTGCCCGCGCGCACCATCCCGACCTGGCCGTCGCCCACGAAGTACTCGTCCGGGTCGTTGAAGGCCCTGCCGTCGGGCACGGGCACGTCCGGAATCTCCTCGGCGAGCCGCTCGTCCAGGGTCTCGCCGCGCATCTGCTCGGAGACGGTCACGCCGCTGCTCTCCACGCCGAGCGGACGCTCGGGCGGCGAGTAGCCCTCGTCGAGCGGGTCGTGGACCTCGTCGATGAGCAGGGTGTCGTCCGCCTCCAGCGGGCCCTCGTCGTCCTGGACCTCGGAGCCGTCCGGCTGATAGACGTCGTCCCCTCGGGCGTTGTCCCTGTCCACGCAGACCTCCTCGGGGCGGCTGGCGAAGCGGCGCCCGGCGTCGGACACCGTGGGGTTCCACGCTCGTCGTGGGCACCACCTGCGTGCCACTTCCATGGTCCCCCCGACCGGCCGATCCGCAACAGCCCATGGCGGCCGTACTTCACCCCGTTCCGCCCTTCCCACGCGTGCCCGGAACCGGGCGCGCGCACCCCCTTCTCAAGCGGAGGTACGGGCATACCATGGCAACACGGGCGTTTGCGGCGTCAGGGGGCTCTCATGCTCGAAGAACTGCTGGCAGCGGGTGCGGGCCTGGTGGCGGCCGCCGGGGTCTACACGGCCGCCGCGGCGCGGGTCGTGAAGCAGTACGAGCGCGGGGTGGTCTTCCGGCTCGGGCGGCTCAACGGCGCACCGCGGATGCCGGGCTTCACGATGGTGGTCCCCGGGATCGACCGGCTGCGCAAGGTGAACATGCAGATCGTGACGATGCCGGTGCCCGCGCAGGAGGGCATCACCCGGGACAACGTCACGGTCCGCGTGGACGCCGTCGTCTACTTCAAGGTGGTCGACGCCGCCAACGCCGTGGTGCAGGTCGAGGACTACCGCTTCGCCGTCTCCCAGATGGCACAGACCTCGCTGCGCTCCATCATCGGCAAGAGCGACCTGGACGACCTCCTCTCGGACCGCGAGAAGCTGAACCAGGGACTCGAGCTCATGATCGACAGCCCGGCAGTCGGCTGGGGTGTCCAGATCGACCGGGTCGAGATCAAGGACGTCTCGCTGCCGGACACCATGAAGCGCTCGATGGCCCGCCAGGCCGAGGCCGACCGGGAACGCCGGGCCCGGGTCATCAACGCGGACGCCGAGCTGCAGGCGTCCAAGAAGCTGGCCGACGCGGCCGGGGAGATGTCCCGCCAGCCCGCCGCACTCCAGCTGCGGCTGCTGCAGACCGTGGTCGCCGTCGCCGCGGAGAAGAACTCGACCCTGGTACTGCCGTTCCCCGTCGAACTGCTGCGCTTCCTCGAACGCGCCCAGCAGAACCCGGCCCCGGCCCCGGTCGATCGTCCCGCCGACCGCCCGGCGGGCGCGACCGCGGACGGCGCCGCCACGACGGTCGGCACTCCGGGAGCTGCCGAGGCCGCGGAAACCGGCGAGACCATGGAAACAGTCGGCGCCGTGGACGACGCCGTGGCGGAGAGCATCACGGCCGAGCCCCGGCCGTCCGCCTACGACGCCGGGATGGCCGCCGCCGCGGACGCCCTGGAATCCGCCGCGGGCCAATCCGCCGCGGGACGCGTCCCCTCGCGTACGCCGGAGGACCCACCGGCGGAGCCCCGGCCCGAAGAGAGCTGACCGTCGGGACCCGCCCCGCGAGGCCGTTGGACCCCGCCGCGCCAGACCGTCGGGACCCGAGCCGCCGGACCGGGTCCCGACGCGTCGCTCAGGCCTCCTTGGCCTTGGCGAGCTGCGGGTAGATGACGCTCGGGTCGGCCGAGAGACCGGCCTTGACCTGCTTGGTCAGGTCGTCGGCGAAGATCTCGAACTGTCCGGCCTCGATGCCGTCCAGGGCGAGCTTGGCGACCTCGGCCGGGTCCGACTTCGGGACCTCCATGCCCTTGGTCATGTCCGTGTCCATGTAGGCCACGTGCAGCGCCGTCACCAGCGTCTTCTGGTCGGCCAGGTGCAGACGCAGCGAGTTGGTCAGCGACCAGGCGGCAGCCTTGGCGGCGCAGTACCCGGCGAAGCCCGGGAACACGTACCAGGACAGGATCGACAGGACGTTGAGCATGGCGCCGCCGCCGTTGCGGGCGAGGACGGGCGCGAAGGTGCGGCTGACGTCCAGCGTGCCGAAGACGTGCGTGTCCATCGAGGTACGGAAGGCGGCGAGCTCACCCTCGGCGAGACCCGCCTTGTGTGTGTCACCCGCGTTGTTGATCAGCAGGTTCACATCGGGCGCCTGTTCAGCGGCCGACTGCACCGCAGCCGGGTCGGTAATGTCGAGCTGAATCGGCACCACGCCTTCGAGCCGGATGGTCCCGGGCTTGCGCGCCGCCGCATAGACCTTGCTCGCGCCCCGCTCGAGGAGTGCCTTGGCGACCTGCTCGCCGAACCCACGGTTGGCCCCCGTAACCAGGGCAACGGATCCTTCAATCTGCATGACTGACTCCTTGTCGACCTATCGGTACGCGATGGACCGCAGGACCGTGCCACGTGGGCCGCACCTCTGGCCGACGGCACCACACAGCCCCTCCCCACGGGACCCTCTTGCCTGGCGGCGACAGTAGCGTAAGACCTTTGCCGGTGTCATGCTGCGCAGGTATCGTACGCGTATGAGCTGGCCCGCGACGGATCGTTACCGACTGAGCCCCGCCCCGGGCGGCCTCGGCCTGGTGCAGGACCTGCTCAACACCGCCCCCGCGGGCATGCCGTCGAGCACGGATCTGCTCGGGGAACCGGAGTCCGCCCAACGCTGGGCGGACGGTGCCGTACTCGGCTGGACCGGGACCACCGGCCGCTCCCCCGTGCACGTCCGCCTGCGCGAGGCGGACCTGCCCGCCCTGCGCCGGGTGCGCGGCCAGATCCGCCGGGCGCTCACCGAGCGCGGACAGCGGGGCGAGGAGGAGGACGAGGCGAACGGACTGCCCGCCGTCGTGTTCACCTCCGTACCGCTGGCCGTGAGTCTGGACGGCGAGGCCGGGCTGCGGCTCGAACCCGAGGGCGAGGGCTGGCGCTGGATCGCCTCGGCGGTGCTCGGCGAGGCGCTGCTCGCGCAGACCGCGGGCACCTGGCCACGGCTCAAGATCTGCCGCAACGTCCCCTGCGCCACCGCCTTCTGGGACCAGTCGCGCAACAACAGCGCGGTCTGGCACTCGGCCAAGGGCTGTGGGAACGCGGCCCATCTGCGTGCCGCGCGGCGCCGCCGCAAGCAGCGCGAGCAGGAACCGGCGGACGGGGCCTGAGGTGCGGGTGTGGGAGCGGGGCCAAGAACGCCGTAAGCTCCGTGAACCCGCGCCCCCGGGCCGCGCGTTGAACCGGAGAACCGGCACGTCGCGCCGCTCTTCGGACCCGTCGCGGCCGGAACCAGTCATATGCCCTCAGCACCACCGATACGGGTGTTGCCAAATCCCTTACGCGCCGTCGCCGCCTGTGCGAGAGTCGTAACCGGCCCTTCCGCCGCGCCACCCCCGTCCCCCAGCCGAACCGTGCCCGCATCGGAGTTCACATTGCCCTCCCATGTCTCAGCGGATCCCCCGGGCGGCAAGCCGCCCGGCAGCGGCGTGGTCGACTCCCTGATCAGTCAGACCCGCAAGCTGCGCGGCGAGGTCGTCGCGGTGCGCCGACGGACGCCCAGGGACGGTGATCCGCGCGGACGGTGGCAGCGCGCCCTGTTCGACCTGGCCGTGCATCAGCTCAACGACCTCGACGAGCACCTGGGCCAGCTCCGGGACGGCCCGGCTCCCGCGCCCCGCTCCGAACAGGTGCCCCGGCAGCGCCGCGTGGTGAACTCCCCCGCGCCCGGCTCCACCTTCGGCAGGGTCGGCAGCGCCGAGTGGAACCTGCTGACCGGCGAGGTGAGTTGGTCCGGCGAGCTGTACGAGATCCTCGGACGGCCGCCCGGCGCCGCCCCGCTGACCCTCGACGAGCTACCCGAGCTGGTGCACGAGGACGACCGGCCCTTACTGACCTCGATGCTCACCGACTGCCTGGTCGACGCCAAGCCGATCGACGGCGAGTTCCGCGTCCTCGGCCCCGGTGACAGCCGCATCGTGCACATGATGGCCGAGCCCGTACTCGACCGGGACGGCGGAACGGTCTCCATGTGGGCCGTCCTACGCGATGTCAGTGAACTCCGGCGCTCGCAACGCGCGTTGAACGACAGCCGAGGCTTCCTCGAACGACGCCTGCACCTCGCACAGACCGAACACCGGCTCGCGGTGGAACTCCAGGAGTCCGTACTGCCGCCCTGGCGCGGCTCCCTGGGCTCCGCGCAGGGCCCCGGCTCCCTCGATCTCGCGGGCCGCTATCTGCCCTCCGCCACCACCTCGCTCATCGGCGGGGACTGGTACGACGCGATGCTCCTGCCCGACGGCCGCATCCTGCTGAGCGTCGGCGACCTCACCGGCCACGGCGTGACCGTGACCTCGGGCATGGCGATGCTGCTCGGCGCGCTGCGCGGCATGGCGGTGACGGGCACCGAGCCGGGTCAACTCCTCGGCTGGCTCAACCAGTTGATGGACGCCTCGGTGCAGCCCTCCCTGGGCAGCGCGGTGTGCTGCCGCTACGACGCCGCCACGGCGAGCGTCGACTGGGCACAAGCGGGACACCCCGCCCCGCTGCTGTTCCGCGACGGGACGGGGTGCGCGCTCGAGCCGCCCGAGGGCGTACTGCTCGGAGCCACCTCCGGCGCCGTGTACGAACAGCGCACGGAGCGGCTCAGGCCCGGCGACGTACTCCTGCTGCACACCGACGGCCTGGTCCCG
The DNA here is from genome assembly GCF_013364195.1 of Streptomyces sp. NA04227. Taxonomy (NCBI): domain Bacteria; kingdom Bacillati; phylum Actinomycetota; class Actinomycetes; order Kitasatosporales; family Streptomycetaceae; genus Streptomyces; species Streptomyces sp. NA04227. The sequence continues at coordinate 280,619 of NZ_CP054918.1, forward strand.
CGACGTGCGGGAGCCGCCGCGCAGCAGCGACTGCTCGAACTCGCACCGCGCCTGGGCACGGCACGCTCCGCGCAGGACTGTGTGCGGACCATCGTCGAGGAGTTCGGCGAGGCCGACCGCGAGGACGACGCCTGCGTACTGGTGGCACGGCTGCCCCGCTGACCGGACAACCGCCGTCGCCACAAGGCGTCGCCGGACACACGTCACCACGAGCCGTCGCGGGACGGCGGTCGGTGACCGACGGGGTCAGACCTGCTCAGACCTGCTCAGACCTGCCGCGTCTTGCCCTTCCCGCTCGTCCTCGGCAGGGCCAGCTTGATCTCCGTACGCAGCTCTTCGATGCGCGGGGAGCCGGAGTACTGGGCGGTCAGGCGGTACATCTCGCGCAGCCGGTCCCAGGTGCGGTGCGAGGAGTTCGCACCCATGGACACCAGGGCCAGCCGTGCGTAGCGGTCCGCCTGTTCCGGGTCGTCGCCGATGAAGCAGGCGGAGGCCAGCGAGAGATAGTCGAAGATCTGCGAGCGCTGACGCCCCTGGACCCGCAGTTCGATCGCCCGCTTCGCGTGCTGCTGAGCGATGGCGGCCGCCGCCGGATCGTGCTCGGCGAGCGTGCGGTACGCCAGCGCCTGCATGCCGTGCATGTCGGCGTCGTCGAACATCTGCATCCAACTGGGCGGCGGCACATCGCCCTTGTCGGAGACGAAGAGGTCCTCCGCCTCGCCGAGCGTGCGCCGCATGGCCTGCCCGTGCCCCATCGAGGCCTGTGCCCACGCCTCGATGGTGTAGAGCATGGCCCTGGTGCGCGGCAGGGTCTGGTCGCCGGAGCCGGACTTGGCGAGCTTCATCAGGTCGAGCGCGTCGTCGGGCCGACCGAGATGAACCATCTGCCGGGCCGCCCGGGACAGCGCCTCCCCGGCCCGCGGCCGGTCGCCGCCCTCGCGGGCCGCGTGCGCCGCGATCACGAAGTACTTCTGCGCGGTGGGCTCCAGACCCACGTCGTGCGACATCCATCCGGCCAGTACGGCCAGATTGGCGGCGACGCCCCACAGGCGCCGTTGCAAATGGTCGGGGTGGCGGTAAGTGAGCATGCCGCCCACCTCGTTGAGCTGGCCGACCACCGCCTTGCGCTGGAGGCCGCCGCCGCGGGCGGCGTCCCAGGCCCGGAACACGTCGACGGAGCGCTCGAGTTCCTCGATCTCCTGGGAACCGATGGGGGCGGCGTCGTATCGGTCGAACCCGGCGGGCTCTGCGTGCAGGGGGTTGTTGGTTGTGGGGGTGGCCGTGAGGGCCGGATCGGCGCGCAGCCAGTCGTGCATGGCGCTGCTGAGTGCGGATCCCGCGGCGAGCGCGGCACCCGCGCCCACCAAGCCGCGTCGGTTGAGCATGAGGTCCATTCCCGTGAATTCGGTGAGGACCGCGGCGGTTCGCTCGGGCGCCCAAGGCACTCCGTCGGGGTGCGACCCACTCCCGTCTCCGGGCCGTTTCCCGACGCGCCCGTGGCGGACCAGTCCGAGATCCTCGATGGTCACGACACGGCCGAGCCGCTCGGTGAACAGCGCCGCCAGCACCCTCGGCACCGGATCGCGCGGGATCTCTCCCATGTCGATCCATCGCCTCACCCGCGAGGTGTCGGTCGCCAGTTGCGGATGGCCCATGGCCGCCGCCTGCCGGTTCACGAGTCTCGCAAGCTCTCCCTTCGACCAGCCGGCCAGGCCGAACAGGTCGAAAAGGCGGGTGTTGGGTGCACCGCTCACGTCAAGCCCCCAGGTTCTCGGCTGAGTTGACAGTAGCCCCGTGTCAGTTGCTCGGCGACTATTCGCCAGGGTTCGCCAGGGTCCGCCAGATGGTGTGCCAGTGGGCATGGGGTGTCAGGTAGGTATGCGCCACCCCGCCCCGGTGACCCGAGGGAGTACTCCCCAGGGTGCCCCGCGGACGTCGGGGCGGGCGGCGTCCCCCCTGCCGGCACACGAAGGGATCTGTCTCTCCCATGTACACAGCATCGTCCTCCGTGTCCGCCCCGCCCCGGCCCGCGCGTATCCGACCGCAGGCCGGTGTTCCTTACCAGGACCCGGTACGCCCGGCCGTCGCCCCTCTCGGCGGCGGACGGACCCGTTTAGGAGTTCGTGGTACGCAGCCCGCGGTCAGCGGGAGACTGGATCTCTCGGGTCCGCAGGGCGCGCAGGTACGCACCGCGCTCAGCGCCGTGCTGCGTGTCTGCCCCGAGTTCAACCCGGTCCAGGTGCTGCGGCGCAGCGGACGTTCGGTACTCCTCGTCGGCGCGACCGGCCGTGCCACCGCGGTCGCCAAGGTCCTTGTCGACCTCTCGCCGCGTTCCAAGGAGCGGATGCGGCACGAAATAACTGCCTACCGCTCTTTCGTCCGGCACCGGCCGCCCGTGCGGGTACCCCGGCTCATCGCCGCGGACCCGGACAGCGGCACGCTGGTGATCGAGCGGCTGCCGGGACGCATGGTGTCGGGCCAGCGCCACCCCGTGGAGGGTCCGCCGCGGGCGGACGTGCACACGGTGCTCGGCGCGCTGTGCCGCCTGAACCAGTGGACCCCGCCCGAGGAGTGCTTCGGCCGGCCGCTGGACTACGTGGAGCACATGTCCCGCGACCACGAGCTGGGCCTGCTGACCGACCGTGATCTGGACGATCTGCAGAAGCTGTTGCACGGCATCGCCCAGGCCTCCGGCCGCGGCGGCGGCTTCCAGTTCTGCCACGGCGACGCCCTGCTGCCGAACGTGCTGCTCTCCCCCGCGGGCCCGGTGTTCGTGGACTGGGAGCGTGCGGGCTGGTACCTGCCCGGCTACGACCTGGCCACCCTGTGGGCGGTCCTCGGCGACTCCCCGCTGGCCCGGCGCCGGATCAGTCAACAGGCGCAGTTGCAGGGCCCCGCGGCCAGGGACGCGTTCCTGGTGAACCTGATGCTGGTACTGACCCGGGAGATCCGGCTGTACGAGTCGGCCGCGCAGCGTGCGGTGGGCGCACCGGGAGCGGCCGGGGCCGCGGGCGAGGAGCACCGCCTGCTGCTGCGTCGCCTCCACGACGACGCGACCATGGCACGCAACGCGGTACGGGCCGCCGTCGGAACCCGCTGAGCCCGTCCCGACGACACCCCACGAAGGGCCTGCTGGGCGCCGGAACCCAGCAGGCCCTTCGTGTCGTCGTCGTACGGAACCCCGCGCGCGGGCAGCGGCCGGGCGGCGAACGTGTCGCCCCCGAACAGGTGGAACCCCGCTGCCCGGCCCCGTTTCGCGGGGCTTGTCGCACAAGTTCCAACTCTCCCGCGCAGCACGGCAATTGGTTCAGTCCACTGACGCGGCGCAGGCGGCGTCGGCTTCTGTGCGAAACCTCTACGCGACGGCTCTGACATGCGCAATTCCTCGTCCTGGGGATGATTGACGGATCGTCGGACAGCGGGTACCACTGACGCACGATCGGCCCCGCTCGCCCATGCGCCGTACCGTCCCAGGAGGCTGCCTTGCGAGGATCCGCCAGAGAACGCGTCACCGAGACCAGAGGCCGTACCCGTGCGGCGGCGGGCGCCGTCGCCGCGGCCGCTCTGCTGCTTCCGCTGATCTCCTCCGCCCCGTCCGGAGCCGAGGAGACGCCCGCCTCCGGACGCCTGCAGGAAGCCTTCGCCACGGCGGCCGCCGACTACGACGTACCCCGCAGCGTGCTGCTCGGGGTCTCCTATCTCCAGTCGCGCTGGGACAGCCACAACGGTGCCGCGAGCGTGACCGGCGGCTACGGGCCGATGCATCTGACCGACGCCAGGACCGCGCTGGAGCACGCGCCGCACCACAGCGAGGGCGACGAGGACCCGCGGGGCGACGCCTCACGGGGGCGTCTGAAGCCGACCGCCGAACCCGCCACCGCCCCCGGCAAGCTGCCGCCCCGGCTCACCACTTTGACCAGGGCGGCCGAACTGACCGGCCTGGCCCCCGAGAAGCTGCGCACCGACCCGGCCGCGAACATCCGGGGCGGCGCCGCGCTGCTCGCCGCCGAGCAGAAGCGGCTCGGCAAGACGCTCAGCGCCGATCCCGCCGACTGGTACGCGGCGATCGGCCGCTTCTCCGGCGCCGAGGACAGCGCGACCGCCGCCACCTACGCGGGCGACGTGTTCGCCGTGATCCGCGACGGCCGGCGCCGCACCAACGACACCGGCCAGCGGCTGCGCCTGAACCCGGTCCCCGGCCTGCGGGTCTCCGCCGAGGAGGCCGGGCGGATGGGGCTGCGGCGCGCGAAGGCCGCCGGCACGGAGTGCCCCGCCACCGTCTCCTGCGAGTGGATCCCGGCCCCCTACGAGGAGTTCGGCGAGGGCGACTACGGCAACCACGACCTCGCCGACCGCCCCAAGGACCAGAACATCGAGTACATCGTGGTGCACGACACCGAGGGCCCCTGGGACACGACGCTGAAGCTGGTGCAGGACCCGACGTACGTCTCCTGGCACTACACGCTGCGCTCCACCGACGGGCACATCGCCCAGCACGTGCGGACCAAGGACGTCGGCTGGCACGCGGGCAACTGGTTCGTCAACGCCAAGTCGGTGGGCCTGGAACACGAGGGCTTCCTGGCCTCGCCGGACGCCTGGTACACGGAGGCGATGTACCGCACCTCGGCACGTCTGGTCGGCTACCTCGCGCGCAAGTACGACATCCCGCTGAACCGTCAGCACATCCTCGGGCACGACACCGTGCCGGGCACGACCACCTCGTCGATCCCGGGCATGCACACCGACCCGGGCCCGTACTGGAACTGGCAGCACTACTTCGAACTCCTCGGCGCCCCGCTGCCCACCTCCGGCAGCAAGGCGGGCGGCGTGGTGACCATCGCCCCGGACTACGAGTCGCACCAGCCGGTGTTCACCGGCTGCACCAAGCCCTCGGAGACCTGCGACCCGCACGGCTCCAGCGCGGTGCGGCTGCACACCGAGCCCCGTGAGGACGCGCCGCTGATCAAGGACATCGGTCTGCGCCCGGGCGGCGGGGAGTCCACGACCGGGGTGCACGACCTGGGTTCGCGGGTCTCGGCCGGGCAGCGGTACGCGGTGGCCGAGCGGCGGGGCGACTGGACGGCGATCTGGTACCTCGGCCAGAAGGCCTGGTTCGAGAACCCGGCCGGACAGCCCACGGCACACGCCGCCGGGGGCACCGTGATCACACCCAAGGCGGGCCGGGCCGACATCCCGGTGTACGGGCGCGCCTACCCGGAGAAGGAGGCCTATCCGCAGGGCGTACCGGTACAGACGGTCTCACCGCTGCCGTACAAGCTGCTCGCGGGACAGCGCTACGCGGTCGGCGACAAGCTGCGCGGCGAGTACTTCTACGCGCCGACCTTCGACACCAAGCCGCACCGGGTGGTCCGCGGCGACGACGTCTACTACGAGATCCAGTTCGGGCACCGGATCGCCTTCGTCCGCGCGGCCGACGTGGACGTGAAGTCCTCGCGGAAGTAGCGCGCACCGTCCCGTCGGGTCCGGACCTGCGTGGGGGCAGGTCCGGGCCCGGCGTCTGTCCGGGCGTGGGAGTGTGCGGCGGGGGTCGAGTCCGCCGGAGGGAAACGCGGCGCCGTACGGAGATCCGCTGGAGCCCGAGGGTGTCAGCCCTGCTGGAAGAGCTCGGCGGGCAGCGGCTTGAGCAGGGCGTAGAGGTCGTCCGTGATCGGGCGGTCCCAAGCGGCGATGGTCACCAGGACGTCGTCGCTGCGGTCGAACTGCACACAGGAGACCCGGCTCTCGGAGAGCTTGAGGCGGCGCACGATGAGCAGGTTGTCGCCCTGCATCACCGGGACGTCCTCCTGTTCCACGACGGTGACGTCCTCGTCGTGCTCCAGGGCGAGCAGCAGCTGTGCCACCTCGAAGGGCACCTGCCCCTCGGCCACCTCGCGGGCGGGCGAACCGGACGGCAGATTGCCGATGATCATCGCCGGGCCGCGGCCGCCGAAGAGGTCGTAGCGCAGGAACACGCCCTGACAGCTGCCGTCGGGCGCGGGCAGCAGTCCCGCACCGAGGTTGCCGGGCCAGTCCCCGGGGTCCATGGCCAGCACGTCGAAGTCCGGCCCGGCGGGATTGGCGGCGCTGCGGCGGCGGAGGAAGGACATGCGGACATGGTACGTGTCCGCGCCGCGCCGACGGCGCCGGGTCGCGCACGCCCGGGCCCGGCCCGGACCCATGGCCAGGGGCGCTGCGACGCAACGGCACACCCGGGGTCCGCGCCCCGCCACCCTGCGCTCATCTGTACCCGTGGTCGCGGGCGCACGACGGGCGCACACCGCACCGACGCCTTGCCCCCGCGGCGCCGTCCCGCCCATGATCGCTACCACGTCCGCCGGAGGCTCCGTCTCCGTCCGACCATGTGAGGTCCCGACCCCGGCCGGAGAGGCAGCTGTGAGCTCCGAACTGTCCTTGTCCTACTGGCGCGCGGGGCTGACGTCCGTGCCGGAGGAGGTGTGGCGGCACCGGGATGTCGAGGTACTGCTCCTGCCGGACAACGCACTGACCGAGGTGCCGTCGCGGATCGGCTCGCTGCGCGGGCTGCGCACCCTCGACCTCGGTCACAACCGGCTCACCGCCGTACCGGACGCGCTCGGCGACCTTGTCTCGCTCGACCGGTTCCTCTATCTCCACGACAACCGGCTCACCCGGCTCCCGGCGTCGCTGACCCGGCTCGACCGCCTCGCCTATCTCAACGTGGGCGAGAATCCGCTCGCCGAGCTGCCGGAGACCCTGGGCCGTATGCGGGGCCTGGTCGAACTGCGGGCACAGCACAACCGCCTTGCCACGCTGCCGAGTTCGACCGGGGAGCTCACCGCCGTGCGCGAACTATGGCTGCGCGGCAATCAGTTGACGACACTGCCGCGCTCCATGGGCACACTGCTCGACCTGCGCGAACTTGAGTTGCGCGAGAACCGGTTCACCGAGGTGCCGGACGCCCTGCGCGCTCTGCCCGCTCTGCGGCGGCTCGACCTGCGCGGCAACGCGCTCACCGAACTGCCCGGCTGGCTGGCGGAGTTGCCCGCACTGGAGAAGCTGGACCTGCGCTGGAACCCGGTGACCGTTCCCGCCTCGCTGCGTACGGCGCTGACGGAACACGGCTGCGTCGTACTGGACTGAGCGGCCGGGCCCTGCGGACCCCTCGGGGGGGGGCGGCTGTTGGCTCAGGTGAGGTCGAAGTCGCCCTCGCGCGCGCCGAGTACGAAGGCGCCCCACTCGTCAGGAGTGAAGATCAGCGAAGGGCTCTCGGGCCGTCCGCTGTTGCGCATCGCCACGAAGCCCTCGACGAAGGCGATCTGGACGTCGCCGCGCCCTCTGCTGCTGGACTGCCACTCGGCGTGGGAGAGGTCAAGTTCCGGCTTGTTCCACGCGGTCAGCGGCGGCGGCTGGGTGGTGCTCTCGGACACGTTCTGCTCCTGACGCTCGTCGTCCGCGCGCCAGCCTAGTCACCGATGCCGGGCGCCGACAGGGAGTACGAAGCTCCCTTGCCGCCGTCCCGCTGCGGCAGGTCCACGGCCGACACGGCGGGCACTTCTCGTCGCATCTCTTGACGACCGGCGCACCCCCTGGATTACTGGCCCCCGAGGAGCGACCGAATGATCGGTCGCGGCTTCGGCGCAGGTGGCGAGGGGAACGGCGATGACCACGGACGCGACGACCGAACTGCTGGACGACGGCGAGCGGCTGGGCCCGCAGGCATTGCGGGCCGTGCAGATCGAGCGGCTGCGCACCACCCTGCGCCACGCGTACACCCATGTGCCGTTCTACCGGAAGGCGTTCGACGCGGCGGGGGTGCGGCCCGAGGACTGCCGTACGCTCGCCGACCTGGCGCGCTTCCCGTTCACCACCAAGGCCGATCTGCGCGACAACTACCCCTTCGGGATGTTCGCCGTGCCGCAGGACCAGGTCCGGCGGCTGCACGCCTCCAGCGGTACCACCGGCACGCCCACCGTCGTCGGCTACTCGGACCGCGACCTCTCGCTGTGGGCGGACCTGGTGGCCCGCTCGCTGCGGGCCGCGGGCGCCCGGCCGGGCCACAAGGTCCATGTCGCCTACGGCTACGGCCTGTTCACCGGTGGGCTCGGCGCACACTACGGCGCGGAGCGGCTCGGCTGCACGGTGATCCCGGCCTCCGGCGGCATGACCGCACGCCAGGTCAAGCTGATCACCGACTTCCGCCCCGAGATCATCATGGTCACGCCCTCGTACATGCTCACGCTGCTCGACGAGTTCGAGCGGCAGGGCGTGGATCCGCGCGGGACCTCGCTCAAGGTGGGCGTGTTCGGGGCGGAGCCCTGGACCGAGCAGATGCGGCGCGAGATCGAGGAGCGGTTCGCCCTCGACGCGGTGGACATATACGGGCTCTCCGAGGTCATGGGACCCGGTGTGGCCCAGGAGTGCGTGGAGACCAAGGACGGGCTGCACATCTGGGAGGACCATTTCCTGCCGGAGGTGATCGACCCGGTGACCGGTGAGGTGCTTCCCGACGGCGAGGAGGGCGAACTGGTCTTCACCACACTCACCAAGGAGGCCATGCCCGTTGTCCGTTACCGCACCCGCGACCTGACCCGGCTGCTGCCCGGCACCGCCCGGGTCTTCCGCCGGATGGAGAAGGTCACCGGCCGCAGCGACGACATGGTGATCCTGCGCGGCGTGAACCTCTTCCCCACCCAGATCGAGGAGATCGTGCTGCGGACGCCCGGTGTCGCGCCGCACTTCCAGCTGCGGCTGACCCGCGAGGGCCGGATGGACGCGCTCACGGTGCGGGCGGAGGCCCGCGCGGACGCGACCGGCGCCGAGCGCGAGGCCGCCGCCGAATCGGTCGCCCGTACGGTGAAGGAGGTCATCGGGGTCTCGGTGGCCGTAGAGATCGTGGACCCCGAGACGCTGGAGCGCTCGGTGGGCAAGATCCGGCGGATCGTCGATCTGCGGGAGGACCGGGGATAGCCGGACGGCCGCCCCAACGGGCCGTCACAGTACGCGAGTTCGCGGCGGCGGGCGAGGGTCAGCTTCCCGCGAGCCGGTCGCGGAGTTCTCGCTTGAGGATCTTTCCGCTGGCGTTGCGGGGCAGTTCGTCCACGAAGACGATGCGCTTGGGTGCCTTGAAGGCGGCCAGGTGACGGCGGGCGTGGCCGATGAGTTCGGCCTCGTCCACCTCGGTGCCACGGACCACGACGGCGGTGACCGCCTCGATCCACCGCTCGTCGGGGAGTCCGATCACCGCGGTCTCGGCCACCGCTGGGTGGGTGTACAGCGCGTCTTCCACCTGACGCGAAGCGACCAGCACACCACCGGAGTTGATGACGTCCTTCACCCGGTCGACCACCGTGAAGTAGCCCTCGGCGTCCCGTACCGCGAGGTCCCCGGAGCGGAACCAGCCATCGCGGAAGGCCTCTTGGGTCTCCTCGGGCTTGTCCCAGTAGCCCTCGCACAACTGCGGTGAGCGGTAGACGACTTCGCCCGCTGTGCCGTCGGGCACCTCCGCGCCGTCCTCGTCGACGACCCTGGCCTCGACGAACAGCACCGGGCGTCCGCAGGAGTCCATCCGGCCCTCGTGCTCCTCGGGTCCCAGGACCGTCGCGAGCGGGCCGATCTCGCTCTGCCCGAAGCAGTTGTAGAAGGCCAGCGAGGGCAGCCGGGCGCGCAGTTTCTCCAGGACCGGCACCGGCATGATCGACGCGCCGTAGTACGCCTTGCGCAGCCCGTCCAGGTTCCGCTCGGCGAAGCCGGGGTGCTGGGACAGGCCGATCCAGACCGTCGGAGGCGCGAACAGGCTGTCCGCGCGGCCCTGTTCGACCAGGTCGAGAATCCGCTCCGGATCCGGCGCGTCGAGCAGGGTGTTCTCCGCGCCGACTGCGAGGTAGGGCAGCAGGAACACGTGCATCTGTGCCGAGTGGTAGAGCGGCAGCGAGTGCACCGGCCTGTCGCTCTCGCGCAGGTCCAGGGCGTGCAGGGCGCTCATGTACTCGTGCACCAGAGCGCGGTGCGTCATCATCGCGCCCTTGGGCAGCGCCGTCGTACCGGAGGTGTAGAGGAGTTGGACCAGGTCTTCGTCGGCGGCGGGCGCCCCGTCCCAGGGCGCGGTGTGCTCGATGCGGGCGAGCAGCGAGTCCTCGGTGTCGCGCAGAGCGAGCGTACGGGTGCCCTCGGGCAGGCGGCCGAGCAGCGCGGGATCGCCGAGCACCAGTGAACTGCCGGACTGGCGAAGGAGATAGCCGAGGTCCTCGCCGGTCAGGTTCTGGTTGACGGGCACATGGACGAGCCCGGCGCGGGCGCAGGCGAGGAAGCCGATGAGGTAGGCGTCGGAGTTGTGTCCGTACGAGGCCACCCGGTCGCCGGGCACGAGCGCCTGCAGGCGCAGGACGCGCGCCGCCCGCGAGACCGCGTCGTCGAGCTCGACGTACGTCCACGCGCGGTCGTCGTAGCGCAGAGCCGTACGGCCTGGGCAACGGCGGGCGCTGCGGCGGAGAACCGAGTCGACCGTACTGTTGTGCACTCCCGTCATGGGCGCGATCCTGACCCCGGTCGGGGCCGGGGTCAAGACGGGCGGCGGATTGGCACCTGACCGAGTGTCGGGTCCGGGTATCGGGTCCGGGTATCGGGTCCGGGTATCGGGTCCGGGTATCGGGTGAGGAGGCGCACGGACCTCACCCGACCCCTACGTGGTGGCCCGTCCCCGCTGCCGCCTCACTCCGCGCCGGTCTCCTCCAGCACCGCCATGGCCGCGTTGTGCCCGGGGATACCGCTCACTCCACCGCCCCGGACCGCTCCCGCTCCGCACAGGTGCACATTGGCGTGCGCGGTCGCGGTGCCCCAGCGGCCCGCGCCCTCCTGCCGGTAGGGGAAGGCCAGTTCACGGTGGAAGATGTTGCCGCCGGGCAGGCGCAGGTCGCGTTCCAGGTCGAGCGGGGTCTTGGCCTCGATACAGGGTCTGCCGTCCGCGTCCTTTGCCAGGCAGTCGGCCAGCGGCTCGGCGAGATGGGTGTCGAGCTGGGCCAGGGTGGCGGCGAGCAGTTCCTCGCGTGCCGTGTCGTTGTCGGCGCGGAACAGGCGGGCCGGGGTGTGCAGTCCGAACAGGGTCAGGGTGTGGTGGCCGCTCGCCGCGAGGTCGGGGCCGAGGATGGAGGGGTCGGTCAGCGAGTGGCAGTAGATCTCCGAGGGCGGCGCGGAGGGCAGCCGCCCCGCGGCGGCCTCGGCGTAGGCGGTGGCCAACTGGCCGTAGCCCTCGGCGACATGGAAGGTCCCGGCGAAGGCCTCGCGCGGGTCCACGGCGCTGTCCCGCAGCCTCGGCAGCCGCCGCAGCAGCATGTTGACCTTGAGCTGGGCGCCCTCCGCACGCGGTGCGGATTCCTCGCCGAGGAGTGCGGCGAGTTCCTCCGGCGAGGCGTTCACCAGGACGTGCCGGGCGCCGACCGTGTGCTCGGCGGTGCCGTCGTGGAAGGTGACCTCGGCCGACGTGCCGTCGGTCTCGACGCGCAGAGCCTCGTGGCCGGTGCGGATCTCGGTGCCCGCCGCGCGGGCCGCCGCCGCGAGCGCGTCGGTGAACGCGCCCATGCCGCCGACCGGTACGTCCCAGTCCCCGGTGCCGCCTCCGATCACGTGGTAGAGGAAACACCTGTTCTGGCTCAGGCCCGGATCGTGGGCGTCGGCGAAGGTGCCGATCAGCGCGTCGGTGAGGACCACCCCGCGGACCAGGTCGTCCTCGAAGTACCGCTCGACGGCGGCCCCGAGCGGCTCCTCGAAGAGCATCCGCCAGGCCGCGTCGTCGTCCACCCGGGCACGCAGCTCGTCCTTGCCCGGCAGGGGTTCGGTCAGGGTCGGAAAGACCCGCTCGGCCACCCGCTGGGTCGTCGCGTAGAAGCGCAGCCACGCCTCGTGGGCGCGGTCGGAGCCGGTCAGCGCGGCGAAGGACGCGCGGGTGCGGGCCTCGGAGCCGCCGACGAGCAGCCCGGTGGGCCGTCCGGCGCGCTCCACGGGTGTGTACGAGGAGACGCCGCGCTTGCGTACGGCGAAGCGCAGGCCGAGGTCGGTGAGGATCTTCTGCGGCAGCAGGCTCACCAGGTACGAGTAGCGCGAGAGACGGGCGTCGACTCCGGCGAAGGGGCGGGTGGAGACGGCGGCCCCGCCGGTCGTGCCGAGGCGTTCCAGGAGGAGGACCGAGCGCCCGGCGCGGGCGAGATACGCCGCGGCAACCAGGCCGTTGTGTCCGCCGCCGACGATCACGGCGTCATAGGCATCGCGTGCAGGCATGGTTCTTCGTAACACGCGGAGATCGGCCGGGCCACAGGCACGACGGGTTCTGTCGGGGTGTTCGCGCCTGCCGGGGTGTTCGCGGTGGGGGTCGGGAGACCGGCGGGGGAATCCGCTGGAGCGCGCGGCGCGGGATTCAGCTCTGCACGGAGGCGGGGCGCGCCCGCAGTACGGCGATCTGCCGGTGCAGGGCCTCGGCTTCCTGGGGCCGGCCGAGCTGTTCCAGGCAGCGGGCCTCGTCCTCGCGGGCGGCGAGGGTGTCGGGGTGCGCGGGCCCGAGTATCCGGGCGCGCGAATCGGCGACGCCTCGGTAGGCGGTGAGCGCCTGCGGCCAGCGGCCGAGCCAGCCGAGGCAGACTGCCGCCTCGCGGCGGGCGACCAGGGTGTCCGGATGGTCGGGGCCGAGCGCGCGTTCCCTGCCCGCGAGGACGTGTTCGGCCTCGGCGAGGGCCTCGTCCCACCGACCGAGGCGGCCGAGGTTGACGCCGAGGCCGTGCCGGGCGCGCAGCGTTTCCAGGTCCTCGGGGCCACCGATCCGGGTACGGTCCGCGAGCAGTTCGCGGTACAGGTGCAGGGCCTCCTCGCTGCGGCCCAGGCGACCGAGGCCGATACCCACCTCGTAGCGCGCGGCGAGGGTCTCCGGATGGGTGGGGCCGAGCGCGCGGCCGCGGGCCTCGGCGACGAAACCGTAGACCTCCAGGGCCTCGGCCCAGCGGCCCAGGCGGCCGAGGGCGTAGCCGACCTCGTAGCGGGAGACCAGGGTGTCCTGGTGCAAGGGTCCAAGGACGCGGGCCCGCTGTTCGGCGACCTCGGCGGCCAGTCGGCAGGCCTCCTCCACCTGTCCCATCCGGCCCAGGTTGAAGGCGAAGTCGTGGCGACAGCGCAGGGTGTCCGGATGGTCGGGGCCAAGAGTCTGCTCCCGCCCGGCGAGGACGATCAGGTAGAGCCGGTGCGCCTCGGTGTGGCGGCCGAGTCTGCCGAGCACATAGGCCGTTTCCTGGCGGGCGCCCAGCGTCTCGGGGTGCAGGGCGCCGAGCACGCGTTCCCGGGCGGCGGCGACCTGCTCGTACTCCTGGAGTGCCTGGGTGTCGCGGCCGACCCGGGCCAGTGCGTAGCCCACCTCGTAGCGGCTGGTCAGGGTCTCGGGGTGGTCGGGGCCGAGGGCCCGGCCGCGCTCGGCCATCACCTTGCGGTGCAGTTCGCAGGCCTCGGTCCAGCGGCCCTCCTCCGCGGCGCGCAGGGCCTCGGTCCGCAGCGCCTCCGCTCCGGCCGGGGGCGCCTGCCGCGGTACGCGTTCGGATGGCTCGCGGCCTGCCGCGACCCAGTGCCGGGTGAGCGCGGGTGTCACGGCGCCCCGGTCCCCCGCGGTGCCCGCCTTGCGGCCCGCCGTCATGCTCTGCGCCCAGGCGGGCAACGGGAGTTCACCGGTCGTACTCGCCGGGGCGGTCCGGGCGGCGTGCCGGAGCGGCTGTCCTCCGGCGCGTCCCGCGGCGAGGCGACGGGCCAGTTCCCTGGCCGACTCGGGGCGGTGCTCGGGGTCCTTGGCGAGCAGGGCGAGGACGACTTCGTCGAGGTAGTCGGGCAGTTCGCCGCGCCGCTCGCGCGGGGGTTCGGGGGCGTTGTCGCGGTGCCCGACGAGGATCGACCAGGTGTCGCCGAGGTCGAAAGGCGGTGCCCCGGTGGCGATTTCGTACAGCACACAGCCGAGCGAGTACAGGTCGCTGCGCTCGTCGAGGTGGCCGCCGCCGATCTGCTCGGGCGACATGTAGTGCGGGGTGCCCATCGCGATGCCGGTGCCGGTGATCTTCGCCGTGAAGCCGATGTCGTGGCCGAGCCGGGCGATGCCGAAGTCGCAGATCTTCACGGTGCCGTCCTGGCAGCGCACGATGTTGGCGGGCTTCAAGTCCCGGTGTACGACACTCTGTTCGTGGGTGTACGCGAGGGCCGCCGCGAGTTGTACGGCGATCTCCTCGACGTCGGCGACGGGCAGCGGACTGCCCTGGTTGTCCTCCAGGAGCTGGCTGAGGTTGCGGCCTTCGAGCAGTTCCATGACCAGGAAGAGCACGCCGTCGGCCTCGCCGAAGTCGTGGACGACGGTGACGCCGTGGTGCTGGAGCGCGGCCGCCACCCGCGCTTCGCGCTTGAAGCGCTCCTGGAGCCCGCGCGCGAGCGTGCCCTTCTGCGCCTGCGGTCCCATCGGCTTGAGGCACTTGACGGCGACCTGTCGGCCGAGGGACTCGTCACGGGCCCGCCAGACTTCTCCCATGCCGCCGCGCCCGATGAGATCGAGCAGCCGGTACCGGCCCTGGAGCAGCCTGGTTTCCGCCATATTCCGGTGTCGCCCCCGTCGCCTCGTGAGTCGGCCCCCAACACAAGGGGCGTCCGTTCGAGCCGGACGCCCATGGTGTGAGCACCTCTGCCTCAGCAGTGCCTTCGTCCTGTCCGAGGACGGTGGGCTCCGCCTCGACACTGAGACCGGACACCCTCCTCGGTTCGTCCAGTATGACGACCTATCCCCCGAGTTTGAACGGGGCTGGCCGGGAAGACGGACCGAGTCGTTCCACCGCGGTCAGGATGTGCTTGGGCGGCAACTGCCAGCGCACGGTGGCCGGTACCCACCGTAGGACCCGGCCCAGCGCACGCAGTCGGCGGGTCACCGCCGCCTCGCTCGGCGCACAACGTCCGTACAGGTCATGGGCGTACGGAGGCAGCGCCGCGTAGGCGAGAGCGCCGACCGGACGCCACAGTGCGGCCCGTGCGGGCAGCAGCAGGGGCGGTACGGGCGGGCGGCGCAGGAAGTCGTCCACCTCGCGTGCTTCGGGTCCGGCGGCGAGCTGCGGCACCATCTGGTCGAAGTAGGCGGCGAGTTGCTTCCGATCGGCCGGGACCTCCGCGGGATCGAGGCCCACGAGCCGGGCCGCTGTCCGGTTCTCGTCGATGTAGCGGTCGGCGTCCAGGTCGCTCAGCGGGACACCGGAACGCCGCACCACCTCCAGGTAGGAGGCGATCTCGGCGCAGTGCACCCACAGCAGCAGTTCGGTCTCGTCGACGCCGTAACTCTCCCCGGTGCGCGGGTCGGTGGCGCTCAGCATCCGGTGGATCTTGCGCACCCGGGCGCCCGCGCGCTCGGCGCGTTCGGTGGTGCCGTAGGTGGTGGTGCCGACGAAGTTCGCGGTGCGCCGCAGGCGGCCCCAGGCGTCCTGGCGGAAGTCGGAGTTCTGGGTGACCCCGCGCACGGCCCTCGGCAGCAGCGCCTGGAGGTAGAGGGCGCGCACCCCGGCGACCCACATCATCGGATCGCTGTGCACCTGCCAGGTCACACTCCCGGGGCCGAACAGCCCCGGATCACCGCGCCCGTCCGCGGGTTCCGCGCGCCGGTCCGTGCCCGGGCCCGTGCCCACGAGCCCGTCCGTCCCGCCCTGCTCCACATCCGGCTCTTCTCGCATACGGGGGTTCTTCCCCGCGAGGCGCCGCCCGAGCCCTGCCAAGTGGGTTCCCCCGGTCACGACCAGAGCACGCTGTCACTCTTCGCGACCACCCGTAACTCCGCGCGACCGGCGGCCTGTTGACCTGCGCGGCGCGGCGCCGCTCAGCGCGCCGCCACCGTCTTGAACCCGGAGACACGGGTCGGGGCGAGGGCGATCCACAGGCCGCTGGCGGGGCCGGGTGCGGGCAGGTGCTCGGCGAGTTCCTCGAACCGCAGCACGGCCTCGAAGTTGACCACGGCCCTGGCGTGCCCGGCGACGAGCACGCTCCAGCCGCCGGGTGCGCTCAGATGGTCGGCCTCGAAGGCGATGTCGGCTCCGGCGGCGGCCACCGGTACGGCGCCCGCGGAGGTGCGGAAGACGAGCTCGCCGCCGGTGAGCAGATAGTGCACGGGCACCACGTCCGGCCCTTCGGCGCCGAAGACGGCCACCCTGCCCTCGCCGTGCGTGGACAGGCGCTCCCGGCACTCGGACTCGTCCATCTCGACCAGTTCCGGGAGCCCTTGCGCGTCGTGGCCGTATCCGGCGCCGAACTCGACCGGCTCGCCCGCGAGTTCGGCGGGATGGGTGCGCAGTCCGCGGGCGAGCCGGAGTACCAGGCCGGGCTCCGGCGTCACCTGCTCCTCCTCGACATGGGCGAGGTAGGCGGGTGCGCAGCCGCTGCGCTCGGCGACCTCCTCCAGACGCAGGTGCAGCTCGGCGCGCCGCCGGGCGACCCGGCGCCCGAAGGCGGCCCGCCGCGGTCCGCGGTCCCTGATGCTGCTCGACGTCGCCATCCGGTACGTCCCCTCGTGAGGGCGGCCCGCGATACGTGTATCGCTCGCCGGGGCCCCGTCGCCGCCGCGCGGCGGGCGGGGCTGCCCACTCCAGGGTCTCGCTGCCGCGCCGCGGCGCAAGCCCGTGCCGGTGGCCGTCGCGGTGCGCGAGTACGCGACCGCACCGGGTCAGACCGCGGCGCCCGCCTCTTCGGTGGTCCGGCCGGGTTTCCAGGAGCGTTCCGGGCGCCAGAGCCAGGGCCTGGCCAGCGGGCTCATTCCGGCCGCCGCCGCGCCCTGTTCGGTGGCGATCAGGGCGGGGCCGTCCAGGGCGGTCACCCCGGGTGTGCCCGGCACCGGACGGCCCTCGTGGAGCAGCCGGAACTCGCCGCGCAGATCCCGCCCGAGCAGGTACGGGCCCGCCGCGAGGACCGGCCCGTACCCGGGGAAGCGGATCTCCTCTCCGGTGCTGGCGAGCAGCCGGTCGGAGGCTTCCGGACGGCACAGCACCCGCTCCCGGGACACGGCGACCGGACCGGCGGGCGCGGGCAGTTCCGGTGCGGGCAGCACTCCGTGCGGCGACCACTGGCAGACACCGATCCGGCCGGCTCCGTACACCCGGACCTCGCCCTGCCGGGTGACCACAGCGGTGAGCCCGTCCTGCACGGGGCCCGGCCCAAGGTCCTGCCACGGGGACCAGCGCCCCGACCTGTCCCGTACCCGGGTGCTCACGCCCTTGCCGGCGTTGCGCACGAAGAGGTGGACGCGGCCGTCACCGGCGGTGACCGCGACCGGGACGCCGACCCGGCGGGACCGGTCGGCGTCGGTCTCGGGCGTGCCGAGACCCGTCCAGGCCGTGAACCGGCCGCCGGGGGCCTGCTGTTCGAGGACGACGATCTCCCGCAGATTGACGCCGCCGCCGTGTTCCAGACCGGCGAAGCGCAGCGCGAACAGCAGGTGACGCCCGTCGCGGAGCGAGGTGAGTCCGACCGTGGGAGCCAGCGGCCCGCCGCCGAGGTCCTGGGGTGCCCCGAACTCGCCGTCCCGGCCCTCCTCCCAGCGCACGGCCCGCATGCCGAGTACTCCGTACGCGACCAGGCGATCGCCGCCGACGTGCCGGGCGAGGGCGGTGCGCGGTCCCGGGTAGCGGTGGTGCGTGGAGCGCACCCAGCCCTTGCGGTTGCGCAGCGGCCGGTCGCCGCCGACGTTGTAGTCGCCGCAGCCGGAGGGGTTGCCGCAGTCCCAGTCGGGCCCGGCACCGTAGGGGACCAGGTGGGATGCCTTGGTGCCGAGCACCGGCTCGGGGAGGTTCTTGGGCCAGTGGTGGTTGTAGTAGCCGCGGAACGCGGTCGCGACGAAGGCCGGGGCCCCGCCGGGCGCGGTCCGTGCCCAGCGGGCGAGTGCCGCCCAGGTGAACAGGCCGACCGCGGTGTGATCGCCGTGGTCGGAAAAGCCGGGCTGCTCGCTGTCGCGGATCCGGGTGCGCTCGTCACTTTCCTGGATGTCCGGGTCCGGGTCGAGGGTGTGGACCACCGTGGGCCGGTACCGCGCGAAGAGGCTCACCAGGGCGTCGAGCAGCGCCTCGGCGTCGTACGTCTGTATCGAGGCCACCGGCGAACCGGCCGCGACCGCCGTACGCAGCACCGTGTCACGGTCCTGCCAGAGCGCGGGTATGCCCTGGCCGCCCGAGAGGGTGTGCATGGCGAGGTTCAGGAAGACGAGCGAGACCGAACGGCGGCCGTTGTCCAGTGTGGCCGTCTCCGCCCGCCGCCCGCCGGGCAGTTGGGCCACCCCGAGCTTCCAGGGGGTGAACACGGGCAGCCCGAGCAGTTCGGCGTAGGCCTGGCGCAGTCCCTGGTGCCGGGCGGCGGAGTAGGCAGCACGGTCGGATGCCGGGTGCGGCCGGCCGGGGATCTTGTTGACGCCGTCCGCCTCGCCCGCCGTGACGTACACACAGACGACCGGCACGTCCGCGGACAGGGCCCGGTCGGCGTCCGGGTTCATGAAGTACAGGTCGTCGTCGGGGTGGGCGAGCACCTGGAGCAGCAGCGGCCGGGCGCTCTGCGCCGCGGGCGCGCCGGAGGCGGGCGCGGGCAGCGTGCCGCGCGGCTCGGGGTCCCGGCTGGCCTGTGCGGGTACGCCCGCGGCCACAGCGGCCACCACACCGGCGCCGAGTACGGTTCTGCGCCGCGGCGCGAGGGCGAGCCCCCGGTGTTCCGACACGCTGTTGAGTTGTCCGGGCACACGGGTGTCCCGGGCAGATCCGAGGGGCACGCGCCACTTCTCCGTCACTGACCCGCAGCGGGCTCAGCGCGCTGCCATTCCTACTGGTGAGTGGACGACTCCTGTGCCACAGGTGACGTCCACCCGTAGAGAATGTGAACGGGCAGTAATGGTTGCCCGGTGTGAGGAACGCGACTCCGCGAGTGGGCGGCGATTGCGCGCGAAGTCGGGCAATACAGACGCCAGTTCAGGGAAGTGGAGGGTGAGGGACCGGAAAGCCGGGAGCGGGAGAACCGGCAGGCCGGAGGAACGCGAGCGGAATGCCCCGCGCGCGCCCGTGCCCCGGGCACAGCCGATCCCGCAAGCCCGGGCGCAGCGCCAGAGCACATCGGCACTCCCGGGCTCACGGCCTTACGGCCTTACGGGCTTACGGGCTTACGGGCTTACGGGCTTACGGGCTTACGGGCTTACGGGCTTACGGGCTGGGGAGCGATTCCCCGTGACCGGCTGATTGGTCAGGTGCCCGAGACGTCGAGCGGCAGATCGCGATGGAAGACGGCCATGGCCCGACCGGGGCCGTCGTAGTCGTCGACGATCTTCGTGTCGAAACCGAGGCTGCGATGGAAGGCGATCGAGCCGGTGTTCCCGACCGACGTGATCGCCTTCAGCCGCCGTGCGTCGTGACGTTCCGCCGCTTCGGCGAACGCCCCGTACAGACGACGCCCGAGACCGGTGCCACGGGCGTCGTCCCGCGTGGCGATCAGATGCACGTACCCGGTGCCGTCCGGGGTGACGAACCCGAAGACGTACCCACGGATCCCGTCCTCGGCTCGGGCGACCAAGCAGGTGGTGCCGAACTCCTGCACCAGTGCCAGAAGGTGCAGCGACCGAAGGTCGCGCTCGCCCCAGTAACGGGAGTGATCGGTCAGGACCTGGTGGAAGTCGGCCACCTCGGCCGGTGCGATGTGTATCCCCATGACGGTGATCTTGGCAGGCACCGTCGCCGTTACGGGCGACGGCCCGTCGCCCCTGTGGGACCGACAGGACCCGCAAGACCCACAGGACCGACGGACCGGCCCGACCCGCGCGCCTCGTACTACCGCGTACTACCGCGTCAGGACGAGTGCGTCGCCGTCCGGGCGTTCGCCCGTCGCGTCGCTCGGGGTGCCCTGGAGGGTGCCCTCCACGACCATCGCGGTGGAGCCGCCGCCGTCCAGGTTGAGGGCGTTGCGGGCGCCGAGGGCGCGCATCACGGCCGCGGTCTCCGGCAGGGACAGGCCCACGCTGTGGCCGGGCCTGCGGCCGTCGGCGGTGAGCAGGATCAGGCGCCCGTCGGCGGTGACGCCCGCCGCGGTGCGCGGATTGCGGCGCAGGTACCAGCCGTTGTAGAAGCCGGCGCGGTCGGTGTCGGCGATGTCCTCGGGGCTCCAGCCGTCGCGTACCGGGTCGAGTGCGGTGCGTCCGTCGCGCAGCAGCAGGGGGCCGCCGTTGGCCAGGGAGGTGTCGGGGCCGAGCCGGACGGGCTTGCCGGTGCCCGCGTCCAGGACGGAGCGCCGGAGCGTGAGCCGGGCGCCCGGCCGGGCGTGCTCCCGCAACCATTGGGCCTGGGTGCCCGTGCCCTGAAGGACCGTGCCGCGCGCCGGTACGGCGCCGCCGCGCTCCTCGCGTACGGAGACGACGCGGCCGGAGGCGTCCAGGGTCGCCTGGAAGCCGGGGCCGGTGGGCGCCTCGGGGCCGAACACCGGGGTGAGGGCGACGAGTTCGTTGGGGTTGCCGCAGGTGTAGTCGTGGGCGGGGTGGGCGAAGGGCACCGCGTCGCCGGTGCCGCCGCAGTTCAGGACGAGCCCCGACTGGCGGTTGAGACCGGTCACCGGGTGGCGGCTGCCGGACTCGGTGCGGACGGACAGCTCGGTACGCACCCGGCGCACCGCGGCGCCGTCACCCGAGGCCGAGGGCAGGACGAGTGCGGGCCGGTCGCCGACGCCCTCCGACACCAGGTCGCCGCGGACCACGGAGACGCCCGCGAGGTCGCCGTCGGTCCCGGCCGCCCAGGGGCCGGGGGTCTGGTGTGTGCCGCCGATGACGAAGTAGCCGCCGTTGACGGCGGCGAAGGCGTTGGTGCGCCGGGCGAGCGCGCTGACGGTCTCGCGGCCGGGCACGATCCCGGTGGCCAGCTCGGAGCCGATCCGGCCGCGGAAGGTCTTCGGGTCGATCACCAGGGCGTCCAGGGACCAGGGCCCGGTGGTCGGGTGGCCGTCCTCGCCGGTGGACTGGACGCTCGCGGGCAGGCCCTTCGCCGCCATCGCGTCCCGGGTGCGCTGTGCGGCGGCCTGGTCGGCGTACTCGCCCACCCGCACCAGCCGGCCCAGTGGGCCGTCGCCGGTCCGGCGCGGGTCGGGGCCCGCGGTGGCGTCGCGGCGCGGCTCGAACCCGGCCTCGCGGACCCGCTGTTCCAGGGCGGCGACCTCGGCCTCGGTGGTGCCGGTGCCGACGGTCACGGTCCAGAAGTCCCGCGCCGAGGTGCGCCCGCGCTCGATGGACACCTGGGTCACCCCGGGCGCGAGCTCGCGCACCGTGCGGCTCTCCGGGAGGTCCGCGGGGCCCAGCGGCAGCGGCGCGGCGGCGGTGGCGACGGGCCGGGAGCCCTGATCGCCGGGTTCGGCCGCGCCCGCTCCGGCCGCCGGAGGTACCAGGAGGCAGGCGGCCGTCACCGCGCCGACCAGCCCCCGGCGCACAGTCCTCGGCTTCACTCTCGGTACCTCCCGCTCGGACGTCTGTGGCGGGCACGGAGTCTCGCCGGTCTCCATGACTTCCCGGTGACCGCACGCCGTACACGGTGAGGGGCCGCGGCGACGGCACGGGGCACCGGTCCCGCCACGACATGCCGTACCCCGCCGATCCGTGCTGCCATGGGATGAGCCTGCGAAGGGAACGGGCATGGCGTCGTGGTCCCGCCTCCCTGCCGGTGTCGACGCGGTCGTCCTCGACACCGACGGGGTGCTCACGGACTCGGCCGGGCTGCATGCGGCGGCCTGGCGGACCGCCTTCGACGCGTGCCTGCGCGCGGCGGGCGACGAGCGGCCGTTCGACGCGGACGCCGAGTACCGGCGGTACGTGGACGGCAGGTCCCGCCGGGACGGTGCCCGGGCCTTTCTGCGCTCGCGCGGTCTGCGGCTGCCGGAGGGGAGCGCGGACGAGCCGCCGGGAACCGGCTCCGTGGCGGCGGTGTGCGCCCGCAAGGAGGAGGAGTTCCTGGCCCGGCTGCGGGTGCGGACGGTTCCCGAGGTGCCGGGCGCCGGGCGGCTGCTGCGCGCGCTCGCGGAGCGGGACGTCCCCTGTGCGGCCATCTCCGCGTCCCGGCACGCCACCGATCTGCTGCGGTCCGCCGGGCTGCTCGGACTGCTGCGCCTGGTCGTCGACGGCAACGAGGCCCGCCGCCTGGACCTGCCGGGCAAACCCGACCCCGCGCTCTTCCTGGAAGCGGCCCGGCGCCTTGGCGTACCGCCGGAGCGCGCGGCCGTCGTCGAGGACGCCCTGGCCGGGGTCGCCGCGGGCAGGCGGGGCGGCTTCGCCCTGGTGGTCGGCGTCGACCGCACCCCGGGCGGCACCGCAACCGAGGAGCTGCGCACGCACGGCGCCGATGTCGTGGTGCCCGGCCCGGCGG
The DNA here is from genome assembly GCF_013364195.1 of Streptomyces sp. NA04227. Taxonomy (NCBI): domain Bacteria; kingdom Bacillati; phylum Actinomycetota; class Actinomycetes; order Kitasatosporales; family Streptomycetaceae; genus Streptomyces; species Streptomyces sp. NA04227. The sequence continues at coordinate 302,995 of NZ_CP054918.1, forward strand.
CGCTCCTCGGCATCCACGACGCCTGGCACACGTACGGCCATGAGCAGCGAGCCGCCGCCGGGGACACCCGGGGCGACCGAGGCGGGGAGGGCTGAGCATGCCGGGCTGGACATGGACCTACGAGGGCTACGACCCCGCGCAGGAGCGGCTGCGCGAGTCCATCTGCACCCTGGGGAACGGCCTGTTCGCCACCCGGGGCGCCGCCTCGGAGTACAGCGCCGGGCCCTCGCACTACCCGGGCACGTACGCGGCGGGCGTCTACGACCGGCTGGTCTCCGAGGTCTCCGGGCGGGACGTCGAGAACGAGGACATGGTCAACCTGCCCGACTGGCTGCCGCTGCGCTGCCGTATCCGCACACCGAACGGCGCGCACGGGGACTGGCTCGGCCCCGACGACCCGGGGTTGCGCGAGCACCGCCGCACCCTCGATCTGCGCGAGGGCACACTGACCGTCGAGTCGGCGTACGAGGACGCGGTGGGGCGTCGGCTGACCGTGCGCCAGCAGCGGCTCGTGCACATGGCCGACCCTCATCTCGCCGCGCTGCACTGCGAGTTCACCGCGGAGAACTGGGACGGCACCCTGGAGGTGGTCGCCGCGCTCGACGGGGACGTACGCAACGAGGGGGTGGAGCGCTACCGCGCTCTCGCGGGGCGTCATCTGCACGACTGGCAGACCGGGACGGTCACCGACGACACGGTGCGGCTCGACTGCCGTACGCGCACCTCGGACATCCGGATCGCCCTGGCCTGCCGCACCCGCGCGGGCTCGCGCGACGCGCCCCGGGACGAGTTCCGGGGGCCGGACCGGGTGCGCCTTGGCGACCGGCAGGTGGGCCAGCACTTCGCGCTGCCGGTGCGCGCGGGCGAGACGATCGTGGTCGACAAGACGGTCTCGCTGTATACCTGGCCGCGTCCCCCGACCGCCGCCGAGGACACCGAGGCCCGCCAAGCCGCCGCCATGGCACCGGAGTTCGCCGCGCTGCTCACCTCGCACCGGCGGGCGTGGGAGAAGCTGTGGCAGCGGACTCCGCTGGAGGTGAAGGGCCGCGCCGGGCTGATCCTGCGGCTGCACCGGTTCCACATCCTGCAGACGCTGTCCCCGCACACCGCCGCCCTCGACGTCGGCGTCCCGGCCCGCGGCCTGCACGGAGAGGCCTATCGCGGCCATGTCTTCTGGGACGAGTTGTTCGTCCTGCCGTATCTGAACCTGCACTTCCCGCAGGTCTCGCGGGCGCTGCTCGGCTACCGGCACCGCAGGCTCGGGGCCGCCTGCCGGGCCGCGACGGAGCACGGTCTGCGCGGCGCCATGTACCCGTGGCAGAGCGGGAGCGAGGGGCGCGAGGAGACGCAGCAGATGCACCTCAACCCGCGCTCGGGCCGGTGGCTGCCCGACCGCTCCCGGCTCCAGCACCATGTGGGTTCGGCCGTCGCGTACAACGTCTGGCGGTACTGGGAGGCCACCGGTGACCGGGAGTTCCTGTACGGGCAGGGTGCGCACATGCTCCTGGAGGTGGCCCGGTTCTGGTCGAGCCTGGCGCAGTGGGACGAGGGGCTCGGCCGCTACCGCATTCGCGGGGTGATGGGGCCCGACGAGTACCACGACGCCTACCCGGACGCGGCCGAACCGGGCCTGGACGACAACGCGTACACCAACGTCACGGCGGCCTGGGTGCTCGGCCGCGCCCTGGAGGTCTGCGAACTACTGCCCCCCGAGGCCCGCGAACTGCTGCGGCGCCTGGAGGTCGACGCCGCCGAGCGCGAACGCTGGCGGGAGCTGTCGCACCGGCTGTACGTGCCCCATCACGACGGGATCATCAGCCAGTTCGCCGGTTACGAGAACCTCGCCGAACTCGACTGGGAGCGCTACCGCGCGCAGTACGGCGACATCCGCCGTCTGGACCGGATCCTGGAGTCCGAGGACGACACGGTCAACCGCTACCGTGCCTCGAAGCAGGCCGACGTCCTGATGCTGGGCTACCTGTTCCCGCCCGCCGAACTGGGCGCTCTCCTCGGGCAGTTGGGGTATCGGCTCGACGACGCGGCCTGGCAGCGCACCGTCGACCACTACCTGGTGCGGACCAGTCACGGCTCCACCCTCAGCGCCGTGGTGCACGCCTGGGTGCTCGCCCGTGCCCGCCGCGCGGACGCCTGGCGGTTCTGCGAGGAGGCACTCATGGCGGACGTCGCCGATCTCCAGGGCGGCACCACCGCGGAGGGAATCCACCTGGGCGCCATGGGCGGCACCCTCGATCTGGTGCAGCGGGGACTGACCGGCCTCGACATCCAGGACGGCGTCCTGCGCCTCGCGCCCGCCCCGCTCCCGCAACTGTCCAAGTTCGGCGTGGGGTTCCGGCTGGCCCGGTACGGCGACATCAGACTGCGGCTGCGCCGGCAGCGGGTGCAGGTCGCGCTCTCCGAGCTCAGCGAGCGTCCGTTGTCCGTGGCGATCGGCAGCCGCTCCCTGACCGTCGCCCCCGGCACGGCCCCGTGGGTGGACATCAACGGCAGGTGACCCGCGCCCGGTCGCGCCCGCCGCGCCGTCCGCGGCGCCGGTGTCACATTCCCCGTACGCCGCCCGTCAGGGAAAACGAGGGCCCTTGAGAACGTACGGCCGCGGCCGGGACACGCTCCCGGCCGTCACGACCTTTGGAGAAACCATGACCTCACCCATCCTGGTCACCGGTGGCACGGGCAAGCTCGGACGCCATGTCGTCCCGCTGCTTCGGGAGGCGGGGCATGACGTCCGCGTACTCAGCCGCCGGAGCAAGGACCCGCTCGACGGCGTCGAGTACGTGAGTGTCGACCTGCTCGACGGCGACGGTCTCGCGGGGGCGCTCGACGGCGTCACGACCGTGCTGCACCTGGCCGGTGCGAACAAGGGGGACGACAAGGCCACCGCGAACCTCGTCGAGGCGGCGCGGCGGACCGGCGAGGTCGAGCACCTCGTCCATGTCTCGGTCATCGCCGCCGACAAGCTGCCCATCGGCTGGTTCCGGTCCAAGTACGCTGCCGAACAGGCCGTCATCGGATCCGGCATCCCGTGGACCGTGCTGCGGCCCGCGCAGTTCCACGACATCGTGTGGGACATGGTCACCGCGATGGCCAAGATGCCGGTGTTCCCCGCGCCGGGCGGGCTCAGGTTCCAGCCGGTGGACATCCGAGAGGTCGCCGAGCGCCTGGTCGGCCTCGCCCTCGACAAGCCCGCCGGACTCGTCCCGGACCTCGCGGGGCCCAAGGTCTACCACCTCTCCGAACTGGGCCGCGGTTACCTTCAGGCCCGCGGAAAGCGCCGCCTGATGCTGCCTGTTCGGATGCCCGGGAAGGTGGGGCGCGCCTACCGGGCAGGCGAAAACCTCAATCTCGATGCGGCCGTGGTCGGCGGGCGGACCTGGGAGGAGTTCCTGGCGGAGCGCGTCGAGCGGTGACCCGCAGCGGGGGCGGGCGGTCACAGTCCGTCCCGGTCGTGCCAGTGCCGCTGCCAGCGCGGGTCGACCGGTTCGGCGGCGGCCTGGTGGCGGATGTCGGTGGACAGACGGAAGCGCCCGGCGGGGTCCCGGTTGTCGAGGGAGGCGTGGACGATGTGGGCGTTGTGCACCATCAGGTCTCCGGCCGCGAAGTCGGCGACCAGCCAGCGGCTGTCGTACTCCTCCGCGAGCGCGGGCAGGTCCGCGGTGAGGGAGGCGGCCGGGCGTCGCAGCGTACCGGCGGCCTCCTCGGCGCGGACACGGTGGTGGCTGTGTTCCAGGTAGATCAGCGGACCCGCGCTCAACGGGCAGTCGCCGAGCGGGATCCACGAGGAGACGACGCGGTCGGTGCCCTCGCGGAGGTAGACCAGGTCGTAGTGGGCCTGGGTGGCGGTGCCGATGCCGGTCTCGCCGGGGCCGACGTGGCGGATGATCCGGCGGCGGTGCAGATGGAGTTCGGGGGTGCCGAGCAGTCGGCGGTGGAAGGCCAGCAGGTCCGGGTGGCGGCACAACTCCTCGTAGCGCGGGCCGGGAACGACCTCCCGGAAGAGGAGCGTGCGCAGCCTGGCCAGGTCCACCGCGCTCCGGTGCGCGGCGCGCCCCTCCTGCGGGTCGCTGCCGGGGACGGTCAGGCCGGACGGCGCGAGCGTCGCGAAGTAGTGGCGCCGGAAGTCGAGCACTGTCCGGCGTGCGAAGAAGCCGGGCAGATAGAGATAGCCGTCGCGGGCGAGGCGGGCGCGCAGAGCGCCGGGGTCGGCGCGCTCGGCGGGCGGCACCGGGCTGAGACGGCCGAGGCGGCGCGGGTCGTCCGACAGCCGGTGGCCGTTGGACGTCAGGACTCCTGCCGGAACGGCACCGAGTGGCTGCGGTGAACTCATGCCCCCATGCTGGCCACGATCGTGGCGAGGCAGAATGCAGGGATTCCGGAGATGCTTGGACGATTGTCGACCGTGGGACGGTGAGTGACGGTCGGGAAGGACGGCGCCGTGGAGTCCGTGGCCCACTACCGCACACCCCCGGACGGCGTGCGCGCCCTCGGCCTGGCGGTGACCGGCGCGGGGCGGGTGAGGGGCCAGGGCACGCACCGCGAACGGCGCACCCTGCACGAGTGGGCCGGTGTCCTGGTGACCGCGGGCACGGGCCGTCTGACCCTGCACGGGCGGCCGGGTACCCACTCCGTGACGGCGGGCACGTTCTTCTGGCTGCCGCCCGGCGTCCCGCACTCCTACGGGCCGGGTCCGGACGGCTGGGACGAGCACTGGGTCCTCTTCGACGGCCCGGCCGCCCCGCGCTACGCGGAACTCGGATATCTCGACGGTGGTCCCGCCGGTCCGGCCGTGCTCGCGCCCGCCGACCCGGCGGACGTACGGGAGCGGCTGGCCGAACTGCTCGGGCTGCTCGGCGGACCCGAGACGCTGGCGGGGCATGTGACCGCGGCGGGCGCCCTGCACTGCCTGATCGGCGCCGTGGGTACGGGAGTCGGGGCCCGGGCGGTGACACCCGGCGTCGAACTGGGCCTGCGCGCCTTGGAGTTGCTCGACCGGATGGAGGCGGGGCCGATCCGGGTCGGCCGGGTGGCCCGTGAACTCGCCGTGTCCCGCGACACCTTGGCCACCGCGGTGCGCCGCGTGACCGGCTCGACCCCGACCGAGTACGTCACCCGTCGCCGTCTCGACCGCGCCAAGGCCCTGCTCGCCGGAACCGGCCACCCCGTCTCCCGGATCGCCCGCGAGGCCGGTTATCCGGACCCCGCGTACTTCACCCGGGTCTTCACCCGCCATGTCGGCTCCTCCCCCACCGCCTTCCGTCGGCAGCAGCAAGTCCCGCTGACGGACACCGGATCCGCGTACGGGGAGGAGTCGGCCGGGAGCTGAGCAGTTCATGCGGACAGCCCACGAGCGCAGCCACGTTCACTGCTCCGAACGACCACCGCCACCAGCCACGACTTCCCCGGCCCGCGCGACTCCTCAGTCGCCGGGTCCGGTCTCGGTCCCGGCATCGGGATTGGGCTCGGACTCGGACTCGGGCTGCCACCGGGTGATCGAGGTCTCCAACTGCGCGATGCGGTCGGCGAGTTCGTCGGGGGCCGTGTCCTCCTTCGCGCGCAGGAGTTCCTCGACGCGGGCGAGGCGGTCGCGGACCTCGGTGAGGTTCTCCGGCTCGGGGGCGGCTTCGTCCGTGCCTTCCGGGGTGGTCCGCGCGGCCTCGGGGGCCGGGGCGGGCCCGCGCCCGTCGGCGATCAAGAGCTGGCGCAACTGCTCGGACTGCGCGGCGAGTTGGCGGTTCTTGCGGTGCAGCTCCAGGAAGACGCTGACCTTGGTGCGCAGCAGCCAGGGGTCGAACGGCTTGACGAGGAAGTCGGCGGCGCCGACCGTGTAGCCGCGGTAGGCGTAGTCGGGGTCGACCTCGGCGCCGGTCAGCAGGATCACCGGGACGTCCTTGGTCTGGTCCAGGCCCTTGATGTGGGCGACGGTCTCGAAGCCGTTCATGCCGGGCATCAGGACGTCGACGAGGACGACGGCGAAGTCCTCGCGCAGCATCGCCTTGAGCGCCTCCTCGCCGGAGCGGGCCCGCACCACGTCGGTGAGCGGTCCGAGAACCGCTTCGAGAGCGACGAGGTTCTCCTCCATGTCGTCGACGATGAGGATGCTCGCCCGGTCCCGTTCGGCGCTCATCACGTCGTCTCCTCGGAGTCGTCCTCGCCCTCGTGCTCGTCCTCGTCCTCGTGCTCCTGCGCCACGTCGGACAACAAGGAGTGGGCGGTCTCCGGGGCGGCGACGCCCGCCGGGTCGAGGGCGTGGTAGATCACCGCGATCAGCCGGTCCACGTCGACGGGCTTGGGCAGGTAGTCGTCGGCTCCGGTGTCGATCGCCTTCTCGCGGTCGCCCGGCATGGCCTTCGCGGTGATCGCGACGATCGGCAGGCCGGTGAAGCGGGGTGCCCGCCGGATCGCCCGGATCATCTCGTAGCCGTCCATCTCCGGCATCATGATGTCCATCAGCACCAGTGACACATCGGGGAACCGGTCCAGCATCTCCATGCCCTCGTGGCCGTTCTCCGCGTACTTCACATGGATACCCACCCGGCCGAGCACATGGGTCAGGGCGAACACATTGCGGATGTCGTCGTCGACGATGAGGATGCGCCGCCCGGCGAGCACCTCCCCCGGCCGCCCGTTCAGCCACTCCTTGAGCTGCCTGGTCTCCGGCCAGGTGACCTCGCCCTCGTCCACGGCCTGGGCCCGGGGGCGCGTCTCCTCTTCGCCGAAGACCCGCTCGGGCAGCGACTCGGGCAGGGCGGGCCGCAGGGTCGACGCGGACGTCTGAAGCCGCCGCGCCTCGTCAAGGGCGGGTTCGACGGTCGGCAGTCCCGTCCCGGTGTAGTGGGCGGGCACGTAGAGGGTGAAGGTGGAGCCGATGCCGGGTGCGCTCTCGGCGACGATACGGCCACCGAGCAGGTCGGCCATGTCCCGGCTGATGGACAGGCCGAGGCCGGTGCCGCCGTACTTGCGGTTGGTGGTGCCCGAGGACTGCTTGAACGCCTCGAAGATCTCGTCCAGCTTCTCCGGCGGGATGCCGATGCCGGTGTCCTTGACCGAGAAGGCGATCAGGTCGTCCGCGCCGCCGAGTTCCCTGCCCTCCACCTCGGCGGCCAACACCCTGCGTACGAGCAGCCGGACGCTGCCCGCCGAGGTGAACTTGACCGCGTTGGACAGCAGGTTGCGCAGGATCTGCTGGAGCCGCTGCTCGTCGGAGAACAGTTCCCTGGGCACGTCGTCGTCCACCGTCACCTCGAAGGTCAGGCCACGGTCGTGGGCCAGCGGCCCGAAGGTGACGCGTACGTAGTCGACCAGCTTGACCAGCGGCAGCGCCTTGGGCCGTACGTCCATCCGGCCCGCCTCGATCTTGGACAGGTCGAGGATGTCGTTGATCATCTGCAGCAGGTCGGAGCCCGAGCGGTGGATGGTGGCCGCGAACTCCACCTCCTGCGAGGAGAGTCGGTCCTCGGGGTTGTCGGCGAGCAGCCGGGCGAGCACGAGCAGCGAGTTGAGCGGGGTGCGCAGCTCGTGCGACATGTTCGCCAGGAACTCCGACTTGTACTGCGAGGAGGTTGCGAGCAGTGCGGCCTTCTCCTCCAGTTCGGCGTTGGAGCGCTGCAACTCCTCGGAGCGCTGGCGCAGTTCGGCGGTCAGCCGCTGGGACTCCGAAAGCAGCGACTCCGTACGGGAGTTGGCGATGATGGTGTTGATGGAGACGCCGATGGTGTGCACGAACTGGTCGATGAAGGCCAGGTGCACATCGCTGAACTTGCTGAACGAGGCCAGTTCGATGACGCCGAGCACCTGCTCGTCGAAGAGGATCGGCAGGATGACCACACTGGCCGGCGGAGCCGCGCCGAGCCCGGAGTCGATGCTGATGTAGCCCGGTGGCACGGCCTCGACGAGGATGCGCTTCTTCTCGGTCGCGGCCTGGGTGATCAGTCCGCGTCCCGGCGTGCGGAACGCCGCGGAGGGCTCCGCGTCCTCGCTCTCCCCGGTGCCGTATCCGGCGATGAACTCCAGGCCTTCGCCGGCCTCGGCACCCGCCTCGGCCAGGAAGAAGGCCCCGAACTGCGCGTTGACCAGCGGGGTCAGCTCGCGCAGGATCAGGTCGGCCACCTCGACCAGATCGCGGTGCCCCTGCATCAGACCGGCGATACGGGTCAGGTTGGACTCCAGCCAGTCCTTGGCACGGGTGGTCTCGCGGAGGTTGGCGACCATCAGGTTGATGTTGTTCTTCAGTTCGGCGACCTCGCCCTCGGCGGTGACCGAGACGGAGCCGGACATGTCGCCCTGGGTGACCGCGCTGGCCACCTCGCCGATCGCACGGACCTGGTTGGTCAGGTTCAGGGCCAGGTCGTTGACGCTGGTGGTGAGCTTCTTCCAGGTTCCGTAGACGCCCTCCACCCGTGCCTGGCCGCCGAGCCGTCCCTCGCTGCCCACCTCGCGGGCCACCCGGGTCACCTCGGAGGAGAACGAGGAGAGCGTGTCGACCATGGTGTTGATGGTGGTCTTGAGTTCGAGGATCTCGCCGCGCGCGTCCACGTCGATCTTCTTCGACAGATCACCCTTGGCCACCGCCGTGGCTACCTGGGCGATGTTGCGCACCTGCGAAGTCAGGTTGTCGGCCATGAAGTTGACGTTGTCCGTGAGGTCCTTCCAGACTCCGGACACCCCGTGGACCTGGGCCCGTCCGCCGAGCCGTCCCTCGGTGCCGACCTCGCGGGCCACCCGGGTCACCTCGTCGGCGAACGCCCGCAGTTGCTGGACCATCGTGTTGACAGTGTCCTTGAGTTCGAGGATCTCGCCGCGCGCGTCCACGTCGATCTTCTTCGACAGATCGCCCTTGGCCACGGCGGTGGTCACCTGGGCGATGTTGCGCACCTGCGAGGTCAGGTTGAGCGCCATCAGGTTGACGTTCTCGGTGAGGTCCTTCCAGACTCCCGACACGTCCCTGACCTGGGCCTGGCCGCCGAGGTTGCCCTCGGTGCCGACCTCGCGGGCCACCCGGGTCACCTCGTCGGCGAAGGCGGAGAGCTGGGCGACCATCGTGTTGATCGTCGACTTCAGCTCCAGGATCTCGCCCTTGGCCTCCACCGTGATCGTCTTGCCCAGGTCGCCCTGGGCGACGGCGGTGGCCACCAGGGCGATGTTGCGGACCTGAGAAGTCAGGTTGTCGGCCATGAAGTTGACGCTCTCGGTGAGGTCCTTCCACACCCCCGAGACGCCGCGCACCTGGGCCCGTCCGCCCAGTTGCCCCTCGGTGCCGACCTCACGGGCCACCCGGGTCACCTCACCGGCGAACGCGGAGAGCTGGTCCACCATCGTGTTGATCGTCGACTTCAGCTCCAGGATCTCGCCGCGCGCGTCCACGGTGATCTTCTGGCTGAGGTCGCCATTGGCCACCGCGGTGGTCACCTGGGCGATGTTGCGCACCTGCCAGGTCAGGTTGGACGCCATGAAGTTGACGCTTTCGGTCAGGTCCTGCCAGACCCCGGAGACGCCACGTACCTGGGCCCGTCCGCCCAGTTGCCCCTCGGTGCCGACCTCGCGGGCCACCCGGGTCACCTCGTCGGCGAACGCCCGGAGTTGGTCGACCATCGTGTTGACGGTCAGCTTGAGTTCGAGGAGCTCTCCGGTGGCCTCGACGGTCACCTGCTGGGTCAGGTCGCCGCGGGCCACCGCGGTCGTGACATCCGCGATGTCGCGCACCTGCGCGGTGAGCCGGGACGCCATGGTGTTCACGGCCTCGGTCACCCTGCGCCAGTCCCCGGCGAGCTCGTGCACCTGCGCACGACCGCCGAGGCGCCCCTCGGTGCCGACCTCGCGGGCCACCCGGGTCACCTCACCGGTGAACAGGGAGAGCTGGTCGACCATACGGTTGACGCCACTGGCCAGCCGCCGCAGATCGCCGCGCAGCCGGCGGTTGCCCTCGGTCAGCTCGACGTGCTGGGTCAGATCACCCTCGGCCACGGCGTCCAGTACGCGGGTCGCGTTGGCGACGGGCAGCGCGAGCGCGTCGAGCACGGTGTTGGTCGCGGCCACATTGGTGGCCCACGTCCCCTGGCCGGGACTCGCGCTGATCCGCTCGTCCAGCCGCCCCTCGCGCAGCACCTCGTGCCTCACGCGTTGCAGCTCACCGGCCAGATGGGCGTTACGGGCCACCACACGGTTGAAGACGGCGGCCAGTTCGGCCGGTACGCCGTCCCCTGCGGTGTCCATGCTGACCGTGAAGTCCCCGTCGCACAGCGCGTTCATCGCGGCCAGGAGCGGATACAGCTCGGACTGCCGCACGGCCGGCGGCGCGGCGGCCGACGGGGATCCGTTGTCGCTGTGCCCGGTGTCGCTGTGGCCGGGCAGCCCGGCGGACACATGGCCCGTCCCGGCGGGCCGGACGACCTCGGGACGGTCATGACGAGGTGCCATACGCTCCCCCCACTGATTCATATGGGGCAACATGTCATAGTATAAAGCGATTGCTGAGGGGTACCTCCTTGTCCGCGTGCGGTGGGGCTGAGTCAGGAGGGGCGAGTGGGATCAACGGTCGAAACCACCTCGGCCACGGCCCGGACGGTCGTGCCGGCCAATCAGCTTGCCGCCGCCGAGGCGCGTGCCTTCGTACGCGCCTCGCTGGCCGAGCAGACCGAGCGCCTCGCCCCGGACGGCGACCCGGCCGCGGGCCGGATGTACGACGACGCCGCCCTGCTGACCAGCGAACTCGTCACCAACGCGGTGATGCACGCGGGCACCGACATCGACGTGATCTGCCGCCTCGAGCGCACCCACTCCGCCGCGAACGGCGCCCCGGCCGATACGAAGGCACCCGCCGCGAAGGCACCCGCCGGGCGGGCCGCACGGGCGGCCGCACGGGAGCGCTCGTCCACCGGTGCCGGAGCCCACGCCCCGGAGCTGGCCGTCGTCGTGGAGGTGGCCGACCGCCACCCCTCGCGGCTGGTGCGCGCCGGCGGCGACAGCCACGGCCGGAGCGAACCGGGATACGGCCTGCGGCTGGTCAGCGCGCTGGCCGAGTCGTGGGGCGTGACCTACCGCCAGGACGAGAAGCGGGTCTGGTTCCGCCTTGAGGCCACCACGACGGAGACCACCCCGGAGCGCGGCCCGCGGACCGGATCGCGTCGCGCGATCGACCCCCTCGTACGGCAGCCTGGTCTTCCCACCCGCAAACCCGCCGCCGAGTGGGCCGACCGGGGCGGACCCTCGTTCCTCGCCGAGACCAGCGAACTGCTCGCCGGACAGCTCGACGAGGAAATGGTCACCGCGCTCGCCACACAGCTGCTGGTACCCCGGCTCGCGGACTGGTGCGCCATCTGGCTGGTCACCGAGGCCGGCGGCGGCATGCGGCTGGCCCGGGTCTGGCACGCGGACGAGCGACGCATGGGCCCGCTGCGCGAGACGCTGGGCCGCGAGCACCCGGCGGGCATCCACCGGTCGGCCGCGCCCTGGCCCTGGCCGGAGAGCGCGGGCGACCGCGGGGGCGGTTCGGCGGTCGCCTTCCCCCTGGTCGCCCACGGCAGCGAGCAGGGCGTACTGGTACTGGGCCGGGCCGGTCGGCTGCAGATGACCGACCCCGTGGCGCGGATGGTGGAGGACGTGGGCCGCCGGATGGCACAGGCCGTCCTCACCGCCCGCCGCTACACCCGGCAGACCACCATCAGCCGCGCCCTCCAGCGCCGCCAGCTGCCCACCTCGCTGGCGCACATCACCGGCGTGGACACCGCGCTCGTCTACGAACCGCACGGCGAGGGCCAGACCGTCGGCGGCGACTTCTACGACGTCTTCCCGCTGCTCAAGGACCGCTGGTGCTTCCTCCTTGGCGATGTGCAGGGCAAGGACCCGGAGGCGATGTCGGTGACCGGTCTGGCCCGGCACCTGGTACGGCTGCTCGCCCGCGAGGGCAAGGGCGTGGAGTCCGTCCTCGGCAGGCTGAACCTCGCCATGGCGGAGGAGAGCACCGAGGCCCTGGCCCTGGACGGCGAGCAGGTCCGGCAGCGGTTCCTCAGCATGCTCTACGGCGAGTTGGAGGTCGACCCGAGAGCGGGCGGCGCGCACTGCACGGTGGCCAGCGCCGGACACCCGCTACCGTTGCACCTGCACACGGACGGCTCGGTGGAGTCGGTGTCCGACCCGCAGATGCTGCTCGGCATCGACCAGGGCGCCGAGTTCCACGCCACTTCCTTCGACCTCGCGCCGGGCGAGACCCTGCTGTGCGTGACCGACGGAGTCACCGAACGCCGCCGCGGCAACTGGCAGTTGGACGACGACGAGGGCCTGACCGACGTACTCCGCGAGGGCCTTGGCCTCGGCGCGAAGGCGCTGGCCGAGCATGTGCGGCGGGCGGCCCACGAGTTCGGCACCGAACCCGTCCAGGACGACCTGTCGATCCTGGTCCTCCAGGCGGTGGGAGCCGTTCCGGCTCACCGCACCTGAACACCGCCCCCGAGTCCCCGGATCACCTCGGCGGTCGAGAACCCGGGACGCGTACGCCCTACCATCGCTGGACCGACCGCCACACCGACACCGTCACCACGGGGGAACCGCGAATGCCGCCGCTGTACGACGACATGGGCACCGCCCTCGACCTCGCCCGCCCTCCGCGACGGGTGGTGTCCCTGGTGCCGTCACTGACGGAATCGGTCGCCGCCGACCGTCCGGAGGTCCTGGTCGGGGCGACCCAGTGGTGCACCCACCCCGCCGACCTGGAGGTGACCCGGGTACGCGGCACCAAGAACCCGGACCGGGAGGCGATCCTGCGACTGCGGCCGGATCTGGTGATCGCCAACAAGGAGGAGAACCGCGAACTCGACGTCACCAGGCTGCGCGCCGCGGGAGTTCCGGTGTGGGTGACCGTCATCGAGACCGTCCCGCAGGCCCTGGACTCGCTGGAGCGGCTGTTCACCGAGGCGCTGCGGGGCACCGCCCCCGCATGGCTGGAAACGGCCCGCGCACTGTGGGCGGGCCCGCTGCCCGACGTCGCCGCGACCGTCGCGGTACCGATCTGGCGGGATCCGTGGATGGTGGTCGGACGGTCGACGTTCACCGGTGACCTGCTGCGCCGGGCCGGTCTCGCCAACGCCTTCGCCGAGCACCCGGACCGCTATCCGCACGTGACTCTCGAGGAGATCGACCGGCCCGGGACGGACGTCGTCCTGCTGCCCGACGAGCCGTACGTGTTCACCGAGAGCGACGGCCCCGAGGCCTTCCGGCAGGTGCCCGTCCGCCTGGTCAGCGGTCGGCTGCTCACCTGGTACGGCCCCTCGCTGCTGCCCGCCCACGACATGCTCCGACGGCTCGTGACCACGCTCTGAGACGAGCTGTCCACGTTCTCGACGGTCGGCGCGACGCCGGACCGGGGAGAGGCGGCACGGCTTCCGGCTGTGCTTCGGGTCACATCGCGACCCTCACCCCCCGTAATGTACTAGGGCGTCCTACTATTAATTACTAGGACGTCCTACTATCTAGAGTGAGCGTCCCACCGACCGTCCGGGAAGGCCCCCATGAGCGATCTGCAGCGTCCTGTGCACCCCGTCCGCCTGGTCACCGCCTCGGCCCTGTTCGACGGACACGACGCGTCGATCAACATCATGCGGCGGATCTTCCAGTCGCAGGGCGCCGAGGTGATCCACCTCGGCCACAACCGCTCCGTCCAGGAGGTCGTGGACGCGGCGCTGGAGGAGGACGTGCACGGCGTCGCCGTCTCGTCCTACCAGGGCGGCCACGTCGAGTACTTCGAGTACCTGGTCCAGTCGCTGCGCGAGCGCGGCGCGGACCACATCCGCGTGGTGGGCGGCGGGGGCGGCGTGATCGTGCCCGAGGAGATCACCCGGCTCCGCAACAGCGGGGTGACCATCTTCTCCCCCGAGGACGGCCAGCGGCTGGGCCTGGCCGGGATGATCAACTCGGTGGTGCGGGACTGCGACTTCGACCTCTGGGACGGCAAGCCCGCCGACGCCGAGGGCGTCCTCGCGGGCGACCGGTTCGCCATCGCCCGCGCCATCACCGGCGCCGAACTCGGCAAGCTGCCCCCGGCGTTCATGGAGCGGCTGCGTACGGCCGCGGCCTCGCGTGTCACGCCGGTGCTCGGCATCACCGGTACCGGCGGCTCCGGCAAGTCGTCGCTCACCGACGAACTCGTCCGCCGGATCCGCGTCGACCAGCAGGACAAGCTGCGTATCGCGGTGATCGCGGTCGACCCGACCCGCCGCCGCGGCGGCGGTGCGCTGCTCGGCGACCGGATCCGGATGAACTCCCTGGACGGCAACCGCATCTTCTTCCGCAGCCTGGCGACCCGTGGCAGCCACGAACTGCCCGAGCACCTCACCGAGGTGATCGACGTGGTCAAGGCCGCCGGGTTCGACCTGGTGATCGTGGAGACCCCGGGCATCGGCCAGGGCGACGCGGCGATCGTGCCGTTCGTCGACACCTCCCTGTACGTGATGACGCCGGAGTTCGGTGCGGCCTCGCAGCTCGAGAAGATCGACATGCTCGACTTCGCCGACGTCGTGACGATCAACAAGTTCGAGCGGCGCGGCGCCAAGGACGCGCAGCGCGACGTGAGCCGCCAGCTCGTCCGCAACCGCGAGGCCTTCGACAAGCGGCCCGAGGACATGCCGGTGTACGGCACCTCCGCGGCCACGTTCAACGACGACGGCGTCACCGCGCTCTACCAGCACCTGAAGACCTCCCTGGCCGACAAGGGGCTGGAGCTCACCGAGGGCACGCTGGCGCCGGTCGACGTGCGCCACTCCTCCGGAATCCGGCAGGTCGTGCCCACCGACCGGGTCCGCTACCTCGCCGAGATCAGCGAGACGGTGCGTACCTACCACTCCCGGACCGAGCAGCTCGCCGAGGCCGCCCGCCGGGTGCAGCGCCTGGACACGGTCAAGGGCGAACTGGTCGAGGCCGGTTCGGACGCCGCCAACGTGGAGTCGCTGCTCACCGACGCCCGCAGGAGCCTCCCGCACGAGGTCGCGGACCAGATCGAGAACTGGCCCGCCGTCGTCGCGTCCTACTCCGGCGACGAGCAGGTCGTGAAGATCCGGGACAAGGAGATCCGCACCAAGCTGACCCGCGAGTCCCTCTCCGGCAACAAGATCCCCCGTGTCTCGCTGCCGAGGTTCACCGACCACGGCGAGCTGGTGCGGTTCTGGCGCCGCGAGAACCTGCCCGGCCATTTCCCCTTCACCGCCGGGGTGTTCCCGTTCAAGCGGGACGGCGAGGACCCGGCGCGGATGTTCGCCGGTGAGGGCGACCCGTTCCGTACCAACCGGCGCTTCAAGCTGCTCTCCGAGGGCCAGCCCGCCACCCGGCTCTCCACCGCCTTCGACTCGGTCACCCTCTACGGCCGCGACCCGGGCGAGCGCCCCGACATCTACGGCAAGGTCGGCACCTCCGGTGTCTCGGTGGCGACGCTGGAGGACATGAAGGAGCTGTACGACGGCTTCGACCTGATCGCCCCGACCACCTCGGTGTCGATGACGATCAACGGCCCGGCCCCGACCGTGCTCGCGTTCTTCCTCAATACCGCCGTCGACCAGCAGCTCGAACGGTTCCGCGCCACCGAGGGCCGCGAGCCCACCGCCGAGGAGGCGGCCGGGCTGCGCGCGCACGCGCTCGCGACCGTACGCGGCACCGTGCAGGCCGACATCCTCAAGGAGGACCAGGGCCAGAACACCTGCCTGTTCTCCACCGAGTTCTCGCTGCGGATGATGGCCGACATCCAGGAATGGTTCATCGCCAACAAGGTCCGCAACTTCTACTCGGTCTCCATCTCCGGCTACCACATCGCCGAAGCCGGGGCGAACCCGATCAGTCAGCTCGCCTTCACGCTCGCCAACGGCTTCACCTACGTCGAGACCTACCTGGCGCGCGGCATGGACGTCGACGACTTCGCGCCGAACCTGTCGTTCTTCTTCTCCAACGGCATGGACCCCGAGTACTCGGTGCTCGGCCGCGTCGCCCGTCGCGTCTGGGCCGTCGCGATGAAGGAGAAGTACGGCGCCAACGAGCGCTCCCAGAAGCTGAAGTACCACGTCCAGACCTCGGGCCGCTCCCTGCACGCCCAGGAGATGGACTTCAACGACATCCGCACCACGCTGCAGGCGCTCATCGCCATCTACGACAACTGCAACAGCCTGCACACCAACGCCTACGACGAGGCCGTCACCACCCCCACCGAGGAGTCCGTACGCCGGGCCCTGGCCATCCAGCTCATCATCAACCGGGAGTGGGGCCTGGCGATGAACGAGAACCCCCTCCAGGGGTCGTTCATCATCGACGAGCTCACCGACCTGGTCGAAGAAGCGGTCCTCCAGGAGTTCGAGCGGATCAGCGAGCGCGGCGGCGTGCTCGGCGCCATGGAGACCGGCTACCAGCGCGGCCGTATCCAGGACGAGTCCATGCTCTACGAGCAGCGCAAGCACGAGGGTTCGCTGCCCATCATCGGCGTCAATACCTTCCGCAACCCGCACGCCGACACCGCCGAACCCGTCACCCTCGAACTGGCCCGTGCCACCGAGAACGAGAAGCAGTCCCAGCTCGGCCGGGTTCAGGACTTCCAGTCCCGGCACCAGGACGAGGCGCACGCCGCGCTCGCCGCGCTCAAGGAGGCGGCCGTCAGCGGCGAGAACGCCTTCGCCGTCCTGATGGACGCCGCCCGGGTCTGCTCACTGCAGCAGATCACCGAGGCGTTCTTCGAGGTCGGGGGTCAGTACCGGCGCAACGTCTGACGCGGCGACGGCAGTTGGTCGTACGGCCGTGGGGTGGCAGGTCGCCCCACGGCCGTACGGCGTCGTCGGGTGAGTTCGGGGCGACGCCCGCCGAGGGCCACCCTGTCACCGACGCGCCGCCTCCTTCAACGCCTCGATCAACGCGCGCAACGCGGGCTGCGGCAACCCGACTTGGCGTACCGCCGCGTGGATCGCCCTGACCGGCTCGGGGTGGCGGACCCTGCTGATCACGACATCCGGGTGCGGATTGGTCAGACCCAGGCGGGGAATCAGGCCCACTCCCAGCCCGGCCGCGACGAAGCCCTGCGTCGTCGCGTAGTCCTCGCTCGCGGCGACGAAGTGGGGAGTGAACCCCGCGGCGGCACAGGCGTCGACCACGGGCTGGAGGCAGGGGCCCGGCGCTTCGCTGCCGACCCAGGGTTCGTCGGCGAGTTCGGCGAGGTCGAGTTCACGCTGCGCGGCGAGCCGGTGGCCCGCGGGAAGCACGGCGTAGTACGGGTCGTCGAGCAGATGCAGCAGACGCACGCTCGGGGCGTGGGTGCCGTCCGCTCCGATGACCAGCGTCAGATCCGCCGTGTCCTGCTCGGCCCCGGCCTGTGGGCCCAAGGGGTCGTACAGCGCGAGATCGATGTGCACACCCTGGTGTTGTTCGCGGAAACGGGCGAGCGCCGGAGCGACCAGGGTGGGGCCCACGGAAGGGAAGTAGCGGACCGTCAGGCGACCCGCGTGTCCGTCCCGGAGGTCGGCCAACTCCGCCTCCGCCTCCGCCAGGTTCCGACCGATGACGGCCGCGTGCCTGGTGAGCAGGCGCCCTGCCTCCGTCGGCCGTACTCCCCGGCCGACCCGTTCGAGCAGGGCGATCCCGGCCTCCTTCTCCAGTGCCGCCACCTGCTGGCTGACAGCGGAGGGTGTGTAGCCGAGGTTCGATGCCGCCGCGGTCACCGACCCGCTGGTCACCACGGCCCGCAGGATCTGCATACGCCTCACGTCAAGCATGGAGAGGAGCTAAGCATGTAGCAGCACTTAACGGAAGTGTAGAACTCTTCGCTTGTCCTTCCTTGTCGCCAAGGGCATCATTCACGGCAACGGCTCGGCGAGGACCGAAGGAGAACAAGAGTGAACGGTGCCCTCGTGAGAACACCGGCGTGGGTACGGGTGGTCGTGCTCGCTCTGCTGTGGGGATCGACCTACCTCTGGATCGAACTGGCCCTTGACGCCCTCTCCCCCGTCCAAGTCACCTTGGTCCGCTGCGTGTTGGGGGCGGCCACGCTGACCGTGGTACTCCTCGCCACACGGCAGCGGCTGCCGCGCGGCAGGGCGACCTGGGGCCATGTGTTCGTCGCGGCGTTCTTCTGCAACACACTCCCGTTCTGCCTTTTCAGCATCGGGCAGCTCACGGTCGGCTCCGGGTTGGCGGGCGTGCTCAACGCGACGACCCCGTTGTGGTCCCTGCTGATCGGCATCGGCCTGGGATCCGAGCGCGGACTTCGCCCCGTCCGCCTGGTCGGACTCGGCCTCGGCTTCCTGGGAACGGTGCTGATCTTCGCCCCCTGGCAACAGTCCGGCTCCGTCGGCTGGGGTGCCCTGGCCATCGTCGCCGCGGCGGCCAGCTATGCCACCGGTTTCGCGTACATGGGACGCAAACTCGTCGGGAAGGGCATCCCCACGCTCTGCCTCTCCACGGCTCAGCTCATCGCCGCGACGGCACTGGCCGCGCTGGTGTTGCCGGCCGGGGGCCTCGAGCCCGTGGACGCCGACCCCACCGCTCTGATCGCCGTCGTCGTCCTGGGCGTCTTCGCCACCGGGGTCACCTTCCACCTCACGTACCGCATCATCGCGGACGAAGGCGCGACCAACGCGGCGACCGTCAGCTACCTGCTGCCGGTGGTCGCTGTCGCCCTCGGCGCTCTCGTACTCGACGAGGAGCTCAGTGTCCGGGTGTTCGCGGGGATGGTGGTCGTGCTCGTGGGCGTCGGTATGACACGGCGGCAGAAGCCGACGTCGGCGTCCTCGCCACACCAGGACCGCACCGCCCTCGCCAAACGCTAGAACAGGAACGTACGAAGTGACCGAAGTGACCGTAAGTACCTCCCCTGTGGCATCGCTGCCCGTGGACGTCCTCGTGTTCGGTGTCGCCCAGGGCTCCGGGGGTCCGACGCCTGCACTTGGTGCCGAGGCGGTGGCCGAGGCGTTCGACGGGGCTCTCGTCGGCATCCTCGGCGCCCTCGGTGTGACCGGCGCCGCGGGTGAGGCGGTCGGGCTCCCGGCGCCCGCGGGTCTCAAGGCCTCTGTGGTCCTCGCGGTCGGGCTCGGCCACGTCGCGGACGACGGCGCGTACGACACCGAGACACTGCGCTGCGCCGCCGGTGTCGCGGCCCGCGCGCTGGCCGGTACCAAGAGGGCCGCGCTGCTGCTGCCGGTGCCGACCGCCGAGGCAGTGGAGGCGGTGGCACTGGGCGGCCTGCTCGGTGCGTACGCCTTCACCGCCTACCGCACCTCCGGCCGGAACAAGCCGCCCGTCGGCGAGTTGGTGGTCCTCGCACGCCAGGCGGATGCCGAGGCGGCGATCCGTCGCGCGACCGTGATCGGCGCGGAGGTCAACCGCGCCCGCGACCTCGTCAACACGCCCGCGAACGACCTGGATCCGGAGAGCTTCGCCGCCGCCGTACGGGCAGCCTGCGACGTGCACGGGGTGACGTGCGAGGTACTCGACGAACAGGCACTCACCGAGCAGGGCTTCGGCGGCATCCTCGGCGTCGGCCAGGGGTCGGTCAAAGCGCCCCGGCTGGTGCGGATTTCCTCCACGCACCCCGGGGCGAGGACGAGTCTCGCCCTCGTCGGCAAGGGCATCACCTACGACTCGGGCGGCATCTCGCTGAAGCCGGTCGGATTCAACGAGATCATGAAGCGCGACATGTCCGGTGCGGCCGCCGTGTTCGCCGCTGTCCTCGCCGTCTCCCGGCTCGGCCTGCCGATCGAGGTGACCGGTTGGCTGGCGCTGGCCGAGAACATGCCCTCCGGCTCGGCCGTCCGCCCGGGCGATGTGCTGCGCATGTACGGCGGCAGGACTGTCGAGGTGGTCAACACGGACGCGGAGGGGCGCCTGGTGCTCGCCGATGCCCTCGTACGCGCCGCCGAGGACGGACCCGATGCCCTCGTGGACGTCGCCACGCTGACCGCCGCCATGAGAATGGGCCTGGGCAACCGCCTCTTCGGCGTGATGTCCACCGACGACGCCTTCCGCGACCGTGTCCTCGGCGCCGCGGCACGGGACGGCGAGCAGGCATGGCCGATGCCACTGCCCGACGAGCTGCGCAAAAGTCTGGACTCTCCCGTGGCCGATATCGCCAACACCGGCGAGCGGATGGGCGGCGGGCTCGTCGCGGGCCTGTTCCTGAAGGAGTTCGTGGCGGAGGGCACTCGCTGGGCCCACCTGGACATCGCCGGACCCGCCTTCCACGAGGGCGAGCCCTACGGCTACACGCCCCGGGGCGGCACCGGCTGCGCGGTCCGCACGCTGGTGCGGCTGGCCCAGGACCTCGCGAACGACTGACTCCCGCCAACCAACGGCCATCACTCCTCACCTCACCTCCGCCCCACGCCACCCGGTCAACTCGCCCGGCGCAGAATCGAGGTTCGAAGACCGTATGCCTCCTCTCGACTCCCTCACGACATCCGCGGCGCCGGCGCCCTTCGGGCACTACGCGCAGGCCACCGTCACACCGGACGGCACCGTCTGGGTGTCGGCGCAACTCCCCGTCGGAGACGGCGTGTCCGCCGATTCCCCGGTTCGGCGGCAGGCGCAGCAGGTGCTGGCCAACATCCTCGCCGTCGTCGAATCCGCGGGCGGAAGCCGGGACTCCGTCGCGAAGGTCACCGTGTACGTGACGGACATCGCCGCGTGGGACGCCGTGGACGCCGCCTTCGCCGAGGCCTTCGGGGGCCACCGCCCTGCCCGCGCCGTTCTCCAAGTGGCCGGACTGCACCACGGATTCCGGGTGGCCGCGGACGCGGTCGCCTGGTGCGGCACACCGGGACGACGACCATGAGGACGCTCTATCAGATCGACGCCTTCACGCGTGTCCCGTTCACCGGCAACCCGGCGGGGGTCGTACTGGACGCGGAGGGCATGACGGACGCCGACATGCTCGCGGTGGCACGTGAACTCAACAACTCCGAGACGGCGTTCGTACTTCCCGCCGACGCGGCCGACCACGACGTACGGGTGCGCTTCTTCACCCCGACGAAGGAGGTCCCGACCTGCGGACACGCCACCGTGGGCACGCATTTCGCGCGCGCCGTCGAGTACGGGCTGCCGTCGTGCTCGCTGACTCAGAAGACGGGCAGCGGGCTGCGTCAGCGAGTGGAGATCCACCGCGACGGGGACCGCGTCCGGATCGGCATGCACCAAGGTCCGGCCGCGTTCGGACCCGAGTGGAACGGGCCCCGGGTGGACCGGCTGCTACGGGCCCTGGGCGCGAGTCCCGACGACCTCGCCGACAACGGTCCGGTCCAGATCGTGTCCACCGGCCACTCCAAAGTGCTGGTCGAACTGCGCGGCCGTGACGCGGTGGACGCCCTGCGCCCGGATCCGGCCGAGCTGACAGCGCTCAGCCACGAGGTGGGCAGCAACGGTTTCTTCGTCTTCACCCGGGCCACCGCCGATACCGAAGTGCTCACCTGGGCCCGGATGTTCGCGCCTGCCATCGGCATCCTCGAAGACCCGGTGACCGGCAACGGGCACGGCCCGCTCGGCGCGTACCTGGTGCACCACGGCATCGTCCCGGCCCGGGACGGCGTACTCACCTTCCGCGGACGCCAGGGTGTGGTGCTGGGACGTCCGGGCGAGGTCGAGGTGCGTGTCGACGTCCGGGCCGAGGGCCCACCCCAGGTGTCCATCACCGGCGACGCGACAACGGCCTTCCGCGCGCGATTGCGGGTCTGAGCGGCGCGTGGGCCGGATCGCAGGCGGAACAACGCTCCGGCGCCGTGGGGACGGCATCTCGTACTGCCTCTGGACGGGATCGGTCCGGTGTGCTGGGATTCTGACGCTTCGCGGGATGCCGGTGGCCCACTGCGTGTACGGAGCGATCCGGCAGAGGGCGAAATCCCGGTGCCCCGCGGCGAGTTCACGACGTCACCCCCCGCTCGAACGATGGGAGAGTCATGAAATCCACTTCTGGCCGAGGCAGAGTCCGGACGGCCCTGTTCGCGACACTGGCCGCCGTGGCACTCGTGTGCGGTGCGACGGCCGCTGCCCCGGCGGCCGTCCCCACACCGGCCCCCGAGGCGGCGCACGCCAAGGCGGGACCGACCTCGGTGGCCTATGTCGAGGTGAACAACAACAGCATGCTCAACGTCGGCAAGTACACGCTGGCCGAAGGCGGTGACAACGTTTTCGACATCGCTGTCATCTTCGCCGCCAACATCAACTACGACACCACCACCAAGTCGGCGTACCTGTCCTTCAACGAGAACGTGCAGCGCGTCCTGGACAACGCGGAGACGGAGATCAAGCCCTTGCAGGACAAGGGCATCAAGGTCGTACTGTCCGTGCTGGGCAACCACCAGGGCGCCGGCTTCGCCAACTTCCCCTCCCAGACGGCCGCTTCGGCCTTCGCCAAGGAGTTGTCCGACGCCGTCGGCAAGTACGGGCTCGACGGTGTCGACTTCGACGACGAGTACGCCGAGTACGGGCAGAACGGCACGGGCCAGCCCAACGACAGCTCCTTCGTCCACCTGGTCACCGCCCTGCGCGACAACATGCCCGACAAGCTCATCACCCTGTACGAGATCGGCCCGTCCGCGGACCGGTTGTCCTACGACGGCGTGGACATCACCTCGAAGTTCGACTACGCCTGGAACCCGTACTACGGATCATGGAGGGTTCCGCAGATCGCGCTGCCCAAGTCGCGGCTGTCGCCCGCGGCGGTCTCGATCGGCACCACGCCCACGGGCACCGCGGTCGACCTCGCCCGGCGGACCGTGGCCGAGGAGTACGGCGTGTTCCTGACCTACAACCTGGACGGTTCGGACCGGGAGGACTACCTCTCCAGCTTCACCAGGGAGTTGTACGGCAGCGACGCCGTCTACACCCCGTAGTCACTCACCCCATCCCGTAGGCGGCCTCAACTCGGTTTGCTGGTAAGGCGATTGCGATGCTGGTGACGGGGTCACGGTGCTGGTGGGCCGTGACCTCGTCGCTTGTCGTGAGTGCCGCGGGCCGGCGAGGTCGGCGTCGGCGGCGCCGGGTCCTGCCACCGGATTCCCCTCGTCGTCGGCAGGGCGGACGGGTGTGTGACCACAGGCCCCGCGAAAGCCCTCAGGTGGGGCTGAGCGGATGGGTGGCCGTGGCGGAGCGCGGCGGCCAGGCGCGGGGCGCGAGGATGCCGAGCACATAGGCGCGGGCGACCAGGGCGGGCCGGGTGGCCGCGCCGAGGAGTTCGCGCAGCCGACTGAGGTGGTAGTCGACCGTCTGCCGGGACAGCTTCAGCGAGGTGGCGATCTCCCCGTTGCTGCTGCCCTGGGCGAGCAGCGACAGGATGCGGATCTGCGCGGCGGTGAGCGGCGGATGGGCCTCGTGGGCGAGGCTCTGGTGGGTGACGACGGCCCAGACGTGCCGGGCACGGGCGGCACTGCGGCCGACCGTCGTGAGGTGGAGCTGGGCGCGGCGGTGCCGTCCCTCGGCGTCCACGAGCACGGCGGAGGTCTCCACCCGTCTGGTGCGGCGGGCTATCAGACCGTTCCATCCGCGGTGCAGCCGGCCGAGGTCCGGGGCCGAGGCCGGGGCGAGCAGGGTGTGCGCGCGGACACCGAGCAGGTCGGACAGCGGCAGCCGGAACAGTTCGGCCGCGGCCGTACTCGCCTGCTCGATACGGCCGTTGGCCGAGAGCAGCGCGCAGGGCAGGCCGCTGTGGTCGCGCAGCGCGTGCAGGTTCTCCTCGGCCTCCCGGCGCTGGTTCATGGCCCGGATGTGCTCGGTGATGTCCACATAGATCCCGGCCACGCAGGTCTCGCCGTTCTCCTCGACCGGGAAGCGGTGGCCCGCCGCCTGCCCGGTGCCGCCGTCCGGGCGGTGGTAGCTCAGGGTGTGCCGCACCGGCTTGCCGCGGGTCAGGATCTCCTGGTCGAGCACCCGGAACCGCTGCGCGTCGGCGGGCGGGTCGAAGTCCTCGATGCGGGTGCCGACGACCTGTTCGGGGGTGGTGCCGTAGAGGTGCGCGTAGGCGTGATTGGCCCACAGATAGCGGCCGTTGCCGTCGCGGATGAAGGCGGCCGCGGGAGCGAAGTCGGCGAAGTCCGCGAAGGCGGCATAGCGTCGCGGGCCCGAGGCGCCGCCCGCGACCTCCACCGCGAGTCCGCGGGTGCGGCCCTTGGCGCGGCTCTCGTCGAGCGGGCAGCTCACGTCGAAGACCCGGCCGTCGAACCGGGCCTGCCAGCGGCCGTCGGCGGAGTGCCCCGGCGCCGAGAGCTCCTGGCGCATGCGGTCCAGGAAGCGCTGCGCCGTGCCCAGGTCGGCGAAGGCGCCGCCGCCCCGTTCCAGTACCCGCCACTCCTCGTCGACCTCCCACCAGGAGACGGGCACGCGCTCCAGGAGTGCTTTGAGGCTGGAATAGTCCACAGGCGGCCTTTCCGTCCGTATTCAACCGACTGACGCGGTGTGACATCGCGATGCGTATCCCGTCCGCATCCCACGCATGCCCGGTTCTCGGCCGATCTGGCACCTCCGCCTCCCCAGGAAGACGTCCGGCAGGGCGCACCCCTACGCACTCACAGAACTTTCACGATGGCTCGACGCGACCCTCAACTCTGGCATTTGCCTGAGCGGTAGGGGCCCTCGGTGGCGTTCGGAGACCCCCACCGCCTGGTTCCCTTGTGTGTACGGGCGAACACACCATGTCACGGGGCGAAGAGCCGCACTCCACCGCCTTCGGACACCAACTGCCGGGCCACGCCCCGCAGTCGGGCGCACCGTCCGGCGCCGCGCCGGGCACGTGAACCACGCGCACGACCCGTACGGCCCCCGTACCACCCGCAGGACCGCACCACCCGGACGAGCCGGAGGAACCGGCGGCCGGGACACCGCAATGCCCGGATTCCGTACGCAGGACCACCGCGCGGGCCAGGGACACCCCCGGGCGCGACGGCGATCACGGCCGTCGGGCCACGACAACCGAATGGAGACGAACTTCAGTGAGCAAGGTGCTGTTGGTGCACGCCAAGGGTGGACCGCCGCTCGGCCACGTCCTGTCCCGGACGGCCGCGAAGGCGGAGTTGCACCTCCTTGCGCTCAGCGCTCTGCCCCCGGCCGTCGCCACCGACGCCGGGAACCTGTGCGCCTCGGTGGTGACCCCGGCCGCGGCGCAGCGCTCCGACCTGGTCGCGTTGATCGTCACCCGGGCGCGGGAGGTGGGGGCGGACGCGGTGCTCACCTTCTCCGAGTACGCGGTGGTGGCCGTCGCGGAGGCCTGCGAGGCACTCGGGCTCCCTGGAGCGGGCAGCACCTGCGAACTCGCCCGCGACAAGCGGATGATGCGCCGCACCTGGCAGCAACACGGCCTGCCGCAGCCCGAGTTCCGTCCGGTAGCCACCGAGGCCGACCTGCACGACGCGGCCGCCGCGCTGCCCTTCCCGATGCTCCTCAAAGCGGCCTGGAGCGCGGGATCCACCGCCCACCAGATCATCCGCGCCCCGCACGAGGCGACCGAGGCCTGGCAGCACTCGCGCCAAGTAATGGCCGAATCGGCCCAGTTGGGCTACGCCGAGCTCCATGTGGCCGAGGCCGACGCGGACTTCGTCGTCGAGCAGATCGTGACCGGCACCGCGGGCGAGTGGTTCGACGAGCCCGGCTGGGGCGACTACGTCAGCGTCGAGGGCGTGGTGGCCGACGGCACCTTCCACCCGGTCTGCCTCAGCGGCCGGATGCCCACCGTCGAACCCTTCACCGAGCGCGCGGGCATCACCCCCGCCCTGCTCCCCGAGGACGCCCAGAACCGCATCGTGGACCTCGCGCGCCGGGCCGTGGACGCCCTCGGGCTCGGCACCTGCGGTACGCACACCGAGATCAAGCTCGGCGCCGACGGCCGCATGTGGCTGATCGAGACCGCGGCCCGGTTCGGCGGCGCGATGACCGTCCCGCAGATCGAGGAGGTCTTCGGTCTGGACCTGATCGGCATGCTCGTCGACCAGCTCCTCGGCCGCCCGGTCGCCTGGCCCGGGCAGGCTCTCACCTGCGAGCAGGCTCGCGGCGCCGCGGGTTCGCTGGTGGTCCTCGCGGTGGACGGCAACGGTGAGGCCTGGCCGGACCGCCGGGTCTGGGACTTCCCCACGGTGACCGGGGCGGTCCCGCTCAGCGAGGGCAGCACGCTGTCCGTGGTGCCGGAGAACTCGCTGCCCGACGGCAGCCCGGTACCGGTCTACGAGCCGGCCGGGGGCGCCAACACCATGGCCGCGCTCTGCCTGCTCTCGGCCAGGGACCCGCACACCGTACTGCGCGACTTCGAGACCCTTGTCGACGCCCTGCCGACCGCCCTGCCGCAGGCGCCCGCCGTCGCGAGGACAGCCCCCGCCACCGCCCCGCCGGCGGCGCCCACCGCTGCGCGGTCCGTATCCGCCGCCCGTACGCAGGTGCTGCCCACCGCGCTGCCCGAAGGGATCCCCGCATGAGCGCCGTTCTGCTCCCCGCCCCGGCCCCGGAGCCCGGCACGGACCGCACCGTGGTCGGCGGCAACCTCTCGCTGCCGCTGTTCCGCACCCTGTCCGGAGTCCTTGCCGGTCACCCGTACCTCAAGGTCGTCGTCGACCGCGCCGAGGACACCTGGCACCTGCTCGACACCGCCGCGCACCCCTTCCACGTCAACTACATCGCCACCCGGGTGCTCGGCATGGACCTCGACCAACTCGACGCCGGTCTCGACGAGTTCAACGCCTCCGTCTACATGGACCCCGAGCGCCGCTTCCTGCTCGGTGTGCTGTCCCTGCACACCGACGAGGACACCGAGGGCCGCGAGCGCACCTTCCTGGTCCTGGAGACCACCGAGGCCGACACGATGCACGGCGCCCTCCTGGAGGCCTTCTACGAGTTCGTCCGGGTGCGCGTCGACGGACGGCTGCCGCTGCTGCTCAAGCCCGCCAACCACGGCCAGGAGGAGGAGCTGGCGGCGATCAGCGAACTGCGGGTGCCGCGCATCCTGGGCCACGAACTCTTCGGCACCAGGACCCGGACCCCGCTCAACACGGGCGAGGCCGTCGGACGGCTGCGCCGCTTCGCGGACCTCGAGGAGTACGAGGCCGCCGCGGCCGGACTCGGCTGGGCCGACATCGTCGCCATGCCCTGCCTGCCCGACGACGTGCCGCGGGTGGCCGGATTCGTGAACACCGCTCCCATCACCCCGCTCTCGCACACCAATGTCCTCGCCTCCGGCTGGGGCATCCCCAACGCGATCGTCCGCGACCTGGACCAACTCGCCGAGCAACACCGCCTGGACGGCGCCTGGATCCGCTACCGGGTGCGGGAGGACGAGATCAGCCTGGAGCGGCTGGCCCAGGAGCCCGCCCTGCAGCCCCCGGCCTGGCACCAGCAGCGGATACGCCTCGAACCGCCGCTGCTCGCCGACGCTCCGGTGCTCGCCCTGCACCGGCTGCGCAGCGCCGACCGCGACCGGTACGGCACCAAGGCGGCCAACCTCGGCGAACTGCACCACGTCCTGGACAGCGGCACCGTCGACCTCACCGCCTTCCACGGGCGCCCCCGCCCGCCCCGCGAGAACCTCTACGGGCACCTGGCCGCACGGCTCGGCCTGCGCTCGCCCTCCGCCGCCGAACTCCGCTCCGCGGCGGCCGCCTTCGTCGCGGGCACCGTCGAGGCCCCCGACGGCGTCGCCCTTCCCTTCTCGCTCCAGCACCGCTTCCTCACCTCCTCGCCCGCGCTCCAACAGGGCATCGGAAAGCTGAAGATGGCGCTCGAACTCGACGCCTTCGAGGTACTGGACTCGCTCTGCCTGCAGCTCCAGCACCTGGTCCGGCACACTCCGATGCCCGGCTCGGTCATCCGCCTGATCGACCAGGCCCTGCCCGCCCCGCTCGCCGGGGGCAGCCGTCTCGTGGTGCGCTCCTCCTCCAACGCCGAGGACCTGCCGGGCTTCTCTGCCGCGGGCGTCTACGACTCGGTCACCACCGTCCGCGGCACCGGCGAACTCCTCGACGCGGTACGCCAGGTGTGGGCCTCGCTGCTCTCGCCACGCAGTGTGCGGCTGCGCCACCAGGTCGGCATCTCCCTGGACGACACCTACATGGGCGTGATCATCCAGGAGTACGTCCCCGCCGAACTCGGCGGCGTCCTGGTGACCTGCAACCCGACCCGCCGCGAGGACTTCCGCAACGTCTACCTCAACTGCTCCCCCGGATCGCCGGAACAGGTCGTCGACGGCACCGTCCTGCCGCAGCAGTACCTGTACAACACGGTCGAGGGCGGCGGCCGTACGGTGGCGCTCGGCTCCTGGGGCGAGGGCCTGTCCGCCGCCACCCGGTCCCGGCTCGCGGACCTGTCCCTGACCGGACGGCTGCTGCAGTCCCACTTCAGCGCGCCGGACGTGGACAAGCCGCTGGACATCGAGTGGCTGCTGACCGACCGGGACGAGTTCCGCCTGGTCCAGCTCCGCCCCTACGCACTGTGAGCCCCCGCCTCCC
This sequence comes from Streptomyces sp. NA04227, assembly GCF_013364195.1. Taxonomy (NCBI): domain Bacteria; kingdom Bacillati; phylum Actinomycetota; class Actinomycetes; order Kitasatosporales; family Streptomycetaceae; genus Streptomyces; species Streptomyces sp. NA04227. The sequence goes on from NZ_CP054918.1 coordinate 331,428, forward strand.
GCGGTACGGCCTTCGGTGGCAGCGCCCCGCGGGGCGCTGCCTCGCGGCGGGCACCGCGCCGACCGACACCGCCCGCCGGATCATCCGCCTCAACTACGGCTTCCAGCTGCTGTTCAACCTGCTGTGGTGGATGCCGGTGTTCTACGCCTACCAGAAGGCGGCCGGACTCTCCGACGGACAGATCTTCGGCATCCAGAGCATCTACTACGTGGCCTTCTGCCTGTTCGAGATCCCGACCGGCCTGATCGCCGACCGCATCGGCACTCGCAACTGCCTGCGGGCCGGTGCCGTCGTCATGACGGCGGCCAACCTGGCCCCGGTGCTCAGCCCCTCGTACACCGGCTTCCTGGTCCACTTCCTCGCCATCGCCGCGGGCCGCTCCCTCACCTCGGGCGCCGCGAGCGCCTATCTCTACGACGGGCTGCGGGCCGAGAAGTGCGACGAGCACTATCTGAAGGCCGAGGGCACGGCACGCGCCCTCGGGCTCGCGGCCAAGGTGCTGTGCTGGCCGCTGGTGGGACCCCTGATGGCCCTGGCCCACACGGCCCCCTACGTCCTCAGCGCCGTGAGCGCGGCCGGTTCGCTGGCCTGCGCCGTCGCCCTGCCCCGGCTCGCGGCCCCTGCGGCGGGCGCCGGGAAGCGGAAGCACGGCAAGGACGGTGCGCGGGCAACGGCCGCCAGGGACAGCGGAAGCGGCGGGGGCGGCGCCTCGGGGGCGGACGGCGGCCGCCGGGGCGGGGCCTTCCTGCGCGACGCGGGTATCGCGCTGCGCTGTGTGGTCTCCTCGCCCTGGCTCGCCCTGGTGATGGTGCAGGGCGTGGCAGTGTTCACGCTCTCCCGGATCTGCCAGGTCAACCTCTTCCAGCCCATCCTGCTCGACCACGGCATCGGCGATTCCTCGCACGGCGGGGTGCTGGCCGCCATGACGGTGGCCGAGGCCGTGGCCTCCGCCCGCCCGCAGTGGCTGAGCCGTCGCCTGACCCCGGTGGCCTGGGTCTCGGTGCTGAGCCTCGCGCTCGCCGGCACCCTGGCGGGCATCGCCCTCGGCGGCCCCTGGACGGTCGTCACCCTGCTCTGCCTGTTCGCCGCCGCCACCGGTTTCGCGTACCCGGTGCAGCGCAAGCTGGTCAACGACGCGATACCCGCCCACGCGCCCCGGGCCACCCTGCTCTCCGTCGAGTCCATCGTGGACCGCGCGGTCTGCGCCCTGGCCGCCGTCGCCGCCGGCGCCTACCTCTCCGCCGGACGCCTGGACGCCCTGCTCTGGCACAGCGCCCTGGCCACCGCCGTCCTTCTCGGAGCCTTCCAACTGGCCCTGTGCAGCAGGGCGGTGAGGCGGCGGCTCGGCAGCATTACGGGAACGGAGTCGGATGCCGCTGCGAGTGCGGGCGCGGGGGCCGGTTCGGTGGCCGTGGAGCAGGGCGCGGGCCCGGGCTCGGTGACTGTGGAGCCGGGCTCGGGCTCAGCGGTTGCGGAGCCTGGTTCGGGCTCCTTGGTTGTGGCCGGGCACCCGAAGGCGGGCGTGTAGCCGCGAGGGACCCGGCGCCTGCCCGCCCACGGCACGGGGGCGGGCAGGCGGCATGCGCTGCGGGCTCGTTGGATCAGCGCGGCAGGTGGGCGAGGAGTTCGATCAGCCGGGCCGGGAGGTAGTCGGGGCGGGAGGGCTGCCCGATCAGGTAGGCGACGTAGCCCAGCGAGGCGGCGACGTCCACCTCCTCGGCGGTCTCGGCCTGGTACACGAGGCGGCAGCCGCCCGCCCCGGCCTTGGCGCGCTCCCAGAGCACCGGCGCCGGCTTGCGCTCCTCCTCGGTGCGCGGGGTGAGGATCCGGTCCCCGAAGTCGCCCCAGGCGAAGGGCTCGGAGCCCGTCCAGGCGGAGTCGATCTCCTTCTTGAGCGCCGCCGCGCGCTCGGCGTCGGTCTCGCCCCAGGCGGACGGCACATTGGTGATCAGCCCCACCGGGATCCGGCGTTCGCGCAGTTCACGCAGGTAGGCGGCGGCGCCGGGGCGGTAGCCGATGCTCCCGTCCTCGGCCGAGTGCACCAGGGTCTCGCCGAGGTCGAAGTACACGACGGCGCAGCCCCGTTCGACGCCCTGCCGAGCGGCGGATGCCCGGCCCTGCCCGGCGTCGCCGCCCGGCACGGCCGCTGCTGCCGTCGTGGCCAGCGCGGTCGAGGCCAGCACGGCCCCGAGCGCGATACCGGCGCGGACGAAGCCACGGAAGTCAGATCTGTTCACGGCGCGGCGCCCTTCTCCTTGACGCACCCCAGGGGCGTGCATCTGTCCAGTCCATGACACATATCGCGGCAGGAATTCCCCCGCCACCGGCAGGTGCCCGGAAGATCTCTCTTCGGTCAGTACTCCCTCCCGCTCTACCCCGCGGCACCACGGACCAGTCCCGTACCACCGAACTCCCCCGCCACGAACGCCTCTTGAGGCCCGGGAAACCGTCGTCGCTCACCGACAGTGAGAGAGGTGGTGTGCTTCGGGACGGAGACGCGCCTGCCGTTCGCGCACGTGATATTCGCTGCCGCAAGTCCGATACTGCCAACAGCAACACCTCGGCCGAGGCAACCCAACCTGACGACCCGTCACCGAAGTCAGCACCCAGTCGGCATCAACACCGCCAGAACCTCCTTCGAGCCGCCACGGACCGCCGCGAACCGCCGAGATCACCAACCGCCCACACCCCCTCCGACCAGCAAAGACACAGATCTGCGACTGGCCTGCTACGCCCCCCAGGAGGTACCCATGAAGATGCTCATCAACGTCCCCGAGACCGTCGTCCCGGACGCCCTGCGCGGTCTGGCCGCGGCCCACCCCGAGCTGACCGTCGACGTCGAGAACCGCGTGGTCGTCAGGCGTGACGCCCCGGTGGAGGGCAAGGTGGCCCTGGTCTCCGGCGGCGGCTCGGGGCACGAGCCGCTGCACGGCGGGTTCGTCGGGCCCGGCATGCTCTCGGCGGCCTGTCCGGGTGAGGTGTTCACCTCGCCGGTGCCCGACCAGATGGTGCGTGCCGCGGCGGCCGTGGACAGTGGCGCGGGCGTCCTCTTCGTGGTGAAGAACTACACGGGCGACGTCCTGAACTTCGACATGGCCGCCGAACTCGCCGAGGACGAGGGCGTGCAGATCGCCAAGGTGCTCGTCAACGACGACGTGGCGGTGCAGGACAGTACGTACACGGCGGGGCGGCGCGGAACCGGGGCCACCCTGTTCGTGCACAAGATCGCGGGGGCGGCGGCGGACGAGGGCATGCCGCTCGACCAGGTCGCGGCGATCGGGCACCGGGTCAACGAACGTGCGCGGACCTTCGGTGTCGCGCTCAGCGCGTGCAGCACCCCGGCCAAGGGCAGCCCCACCTTCGACCTGCCCGCGGGCGAACTGGAACTCGGCATCGGCATCCACGGCGAGCCCGGCCGGGAGCGGCGCCCCATGATGACCTCCCGCGAGATCGCCGACTACGTACTGGACAGCGTCCTGACCGACCTTCAGCCCCGTAATCCGGTCTTGGTGCTCGTCAACGGCATGGGCGCCACCCCGCTGATCGAGTTGTACGGATTCCACGCCGAGGTCGCCCGGGTCCTCGGCGAGCGCAAGGTCACGGTGGCCCGGACCCTGGTCGGCAACTACGTGACCTCGCTCGACATGGCCGGGGTCTCGGTCACCCTGTGCGAGATCGACGAGGAGCTGCTGCGGCTGTGGGACGCGCCGGTGCGTACTCCGGCGCTGCGCTGGGGAGTCTGAGCCGGGGCCGGGCCCACCGCGGCCCTGTGGCCCGAGTGCCCGGCCGCCCGCCGCGTCTGGGGGGGACCCGCCCGGAACGGCCGAACCGCGGGACGTGCGCTGTCCCCGGCGACAGACTGGGAAACGCACCTCAGCCATCACCGGCCCCCGGGGGCCGCAGGACACTACGGAGAGCCCGTGCTCGATGCCGCATTCTTCCGGCGCTGGATGGCCGAAGCCGCCGCCGTGGTCACCCGCGAGGCGGACCGGCTGACCGAACTCGACTCGCCGATCGGCGACGCCGACCACGGCAACAATCTGCAACGCGGCTTCGCGGCCGTCGTCACGGCCCTCGACGCGCAGGACCCGAAGACCCCGGGCGCGGTGCTGGTCCTGTGCGGCGGCAAGCTCATCTCCACCGTCGGCGGGGCCTCGGGCCCGCTGTACGGGACCTTGCTGCGGCGTACGGGCAAGGCGCTCGGCGACGCCCCGGAGGTGTCGCGCGAGGACCTGGCCGGGGCGCTGGGCACGGGGGTTCAGGCCGTGAGCACCCTGGGCGGCGCGGCGGCCGGGGACAAGACCATGCTGGACGCCCTGCTCCCGGCCGTCGAGGCACTGGCCGTCTCCTTCGAGGCGGCGCGCGCGGCGGCCGAGCAGGGCTCCCGCGACACCATCCCGCTGCGGGCCCGCAAGGGCAGGGCGAGTTACCTCGGTGAGCGCAGCGTCGGTCACGAGGATCCGGGCGCCGCCTCCTCGGCGCTGCTGATCGCCGCTCTCGCGGACACGGCGGACACCGCGACGGACACGACCGCCCCGGCAAAGGACGGCAGCGATGTCTGAACCGACCGGGAAGCCCGCCGACGGACCGGTCGGCCTCGTTCTCGTCTCGCACAGTGCCGCTCTCGCCGAGGCGGTCGCCGAGCTGGCCCGGGGCCTCTCGCCGGGCTCCGAGGTCCCGCTCGCCGCGGCGGGTGGCGGACCGGACGGCTCCCTGGGTACGAGCGCGGAGCGCATCACGGCCGCGGCGGCCGCGGCGGACCGCGGCGCGGGCGTCGCGGTGCTGGCCGATCTCGGCAGCGCCGTCCTCACCGTGAAGGCCCTGCTCGCCGAGGGGGACGAACTCCCGGACGGGACACGACTGGTGGACGCCCCCTTCGTCGAGGGCGCGGTGGCGGCACTGGCGACCGCGGCCACCGGGGCGGGAATGGACGAGGTGCTCGCGGCCGCCGCCGACGCGTACGCCTACCGCAAGGTCTGACCGGGCGCGGGGCGGGGTGCGCCGTACGGAGGACTCGTCACCTGCCCGGCCCGCGCCCGCATGCGGAGTGGCCCGCGGGCGCCTTGGCTCGGAACGGACAGCACGGAAGCCCCCCATGTTCTGGCGGAACACCCGGCGTACCGCCGACCGTGCGGTCGGAGGACCCCATGCGCGCCACCCGCCTTCGCCTGCCCCTCGCCCTTGTACCGGCGACCGTGCTGCCCCTTGTCGCGGGGGCTCAAGTCGCCCACGCGGCACCGGAGTTCACGGTCACGGCGCACGGCGACACCGTCGAGGCCCGTACCACCGCCTGTGCGCGCGGCGGGATCGCGAAGCTCCTCGCCACCGGCCGTGCGAATCCGGTGCAGGGGCACACGCTGCCGCTGACCGGTCCCGCCCCGGCCCGGTCGGCCACCTGGTCCGGTCTGGAGCCGGGGGCGTACACGGTGAGTGTGCTGTGCCGGGACGGTTCCTCGCCGGGTGCGCGCTCGGTGAGGGTGGCGGGGTCGGCGCGTTCGATGTCGGCTCCCAACGCGCAGCCGAACGCCCAGCCGACCTCGCCGGCCACCATCTCGGCCACCTCGACGCCGCGGCGCAGCCCGAGCCCGAGCCCCACCCCGAGTTCCTCGGCCTCCCGGGGCGTACGGGGCGGGGTCGGCGGCTCCCGTACCGACATCGGCACCCTCACACTGGCGGGCGGCTCGGCCCTGGTCGCCCTCGCGGCGGGGGTCGGTGCCTGGCAGCTGCGGCGCCGTACGGGCGGGCGGCGGCCGCTCTGAGAGAGGTGATCCGGCGGCACGGTCGGCTCAGCCCTCAGGCGGTGTCGTCCTCGGACAGGCGCGGAGCGGTGTCCGAGGACTGCTCGGTCCCCGGCTCGGTCTCCGCTGCCTCGGTGCCGGGGAACTCGCGGAGCGCCTCGGCGAGCCACTCGACCCAGAAGGTCTCCATCATGATGCCGCCGCGCAGTACGAGACGTTGCATCCGGTCCCGTTCGGTGTCCTTGCTGCGGGCGACGTCGCGCTTCTCGATCTCCTCGTAGTCCGCCAACTGCCGCTGGTGCAGGGCGAGATGGCGGCGCAGTTCGTCCGCCACGCCCTCGGTGCCCAGGACGCCCGCGGCGCGCAGACGCAGCATCAGCGGGTCGCGGGGGCGCCTGGGTTCGTCCGACTCGGCGGTCCAGCGCCGCAGTTCCTCACGCCCGGCCGGGAGCACCTCGTACTCCTTGCGCTGGCCCTGCGCGGGCTGGGCGGGCTCAATGGCCCTGATGTGGCCCTGGCGTTCGAGTTTTCCCAGCTCGCGATAGATCTGCTGGTGCGTGGCCTGCCAGAAGTACCCGATCGACTTGTCGAACCGGCGGGTCAGTTCGAGTCCCGAGGAGGGCTTTTCGAGCAGGGCGATGAGGATCGCGTGCGGGAGGGACATGCGGGAATCCTAAGACGGGTGCGGACCGGGCGGCGGAGTCGTGCCGGGCGGCCGGACCGTGCCCCGGCGGCGCGCTGCCGCCGGGGCACGGTGCTCACAGGGTGGCGGCCACTTCGGTGCCCTGCTTGATGGCGCGCTTGGCGTCCAGTTCGGCGGCCACGTCGGCGCCGCCGATGAGGTGTGCCTCGACTCCGGCGGCGCGCAGCTCCTCGTAGAGGTCGCGGCGGGGTTCCTGGCCGGTGCACAGGACCACGGTGTCCACGGCGAGGACCTCGCTGCGCCCGTCGACCGAGATGTGCACGCCCTCGTCGTCGATGCGCTCGTAGGCGACACCGGCGACCATGTTCACACCGCGGTGGCGCAGTTCGAGGCGGTGGATCCAGCCGGTGGTCTTGCCGAGGCCCGCGCCCACCTTGGAGGTCTTGCGCTGGAGCAGGTGGACCGAGCGCGGCGGCTTGGGCCGCTCGGGCGCGCCGAGGCCGCCGCCCGCCCGGTACTCCATGTCCACGCCCCAGTGCCGGAAGAAGACCTCCGGGTCCTCGCTGGCCCCGTCCCCTTCGTCGGTGAGGAACTCGGCCACGTCGAAGCCGATACCGCCGGCGCCGAGGATCGCGACCCGCTCACCGACGTGCGCCCCGTCGCGCAGCACGTCGAGGTAGCCGACGACGCTCGGGTGGTCCACACCGGGGATCTCCGGCGTACGGGGGCTGACACCGGTGGCGACCACGACCTCGTCGTACGACTCGGTCAGCAGCTTCTCCGTGGTGACCGGGCTGCCCAGGCGGACGTCCACGCCGAACGTCTCCAGCTGGTGGCGGAAGTAGCGCAGGGTCTCGTCGAACTCCTGCTTGCCTGGCACCTTGCGGGCGATGTTGAGCTGGCCGCCGACCTCGGTGGCGGCGTCGTACAGGGTGACCTCGTGCCCGCGCTCGGCGGCGGAGACCGCGCAGGCCAGACCGGCCGGGCCCGCGCCGACGACGGCGACGCGCTTGCGCAGCCGGGTCGGGGAGAGGACCAGTTCGGTCTCGTGGCAGGCGCGCGGGTTCACCAGGCAGGAGGTGATCTGCAGGTTGAAGGTGTGGTCGAGGCAGGCCTGGTTGCATCCGATGCAGGTGTTGATGCTCTCCGGCTGCTGGGCCTCGGCCTTGGCGACGAAGTCCGGGTCGGCGAGCAGCGGACGGGCCAGCGAGACCATGTCGGAGGTGCCGTCGGCGAGCAACTGCTCGGCGATTTCCGGGGTGTTGATGCGGTTGACGGCGACGAGGGGCACGGAGACCTCGCCCATCAGCTTCTTGGTCACCCAGGCGTACGCGCCGCGCGGCACGGAGGTCGCGATGGTCGGGATACGGGCCTCGTGCCAGCCGATTCCGGTGTTGATGATGCTCGCCCCGGCGGCCTCCACGGCGCGGGCCAGGGTGCGGACCTCCTCGAAGGTCGAGCCGCCCGGGACCAGGTCCAGCATCGAGAGCCGGTAGATGATCACGAAGTCCGTACCGACGCGCTCGCGCACCCGCCGGACGATCTCCACCGGGAAGCGCATCCGGTTCTCGTACGAGCCGCCCCAGCGGTCCTCGCGGTGGTTGGTCGCGGCGGCGATGAACTCGTTGATGAGGTAGCCCTCGGAGCCCATGACCTCGACGCCGTCGTAGCCCGCCGCCTTGGCGAGCTCGGCCGCGCGCGCGAAGTCCTCGATGGTCTGCTCGACCTGTTCGTCGGTGAGGGCGTGCGGCGGGAAGGGGCTGATCGGAGCCTGGATCGCGCTCGGCGCGACGAGGTCCTCGTGGTAGGCGTACCGGCCGAAGTGCAGGATCTGCATGGCGATACGGCCGCCCTCGCGGTGCACGGCCTCGGTGATCAGGCGGTGCTGGGCGACTTCCTCGTCGTTGGTCAGCTTGGCGCCGCCCGCCCACGGGCGCCCCTCCTCGTTCGGGGCGATGCCGCCGGTGACGATGAGGCCCACGCCGCCGCGCGCGCGGGCCGCGTAGAACTCCGCCATCCGCTCGAAGCCTCGCTCGGCCTCCTCGAGACCGACGTGCATCGAGCCCATGATCACGCGGTTCGGCAGCGTGGTGAAGCCCAGGTCGAGCGGTTCGAGCAGGTGCGGGTATCGGTTCATGGGGCCCTCCGTCGGAGTTCTCGTCCTCTCTGTTGTAGGACAGCGAAACGGCCTTGTGCAACTAGTTGCACAAGACTGAGAGACGCGCCACTTCCACGCCGGGCTCATCCGGGCGAAGAGAAGCTACGCGCCGTGCTCCGGAACCCGTACGGCAAGGAAGTGGACGGGACGCCGCAGCCGGAAGCCGAGCGACTCGTACAGCCTGATCGCGGAGGTGTTGTCGGCGGCGGCGTGCAGGAAGGGCGCCTCACCGCGCTCGCGCATCCGGTGCGCCACCGCCCGCATGAGGCGGGCCGCGAGACCCTCGCCCCGGAAGTCCGGATCGGTACAGACCGCGCTGATCTCGCTCCAGCCGCCGGGCCGCAGCCGCTCCCCCGCCAGCGCGACGAGCCGCCCCTCGCGGCGGATGCCGAGATACGTGCCGAGTTCCACGGTCCGCTTCAGGAACGGGCCGGGCCGGGTCCGCTCGACGAGTTCGAGGATCTCCGGGACGTCCTCGGCGCCCATCTCCCGCGCCTCGGGATCGGCCTGCCCGGCCAGATCCTCGGCGGTCATCTGGACGCCGGGCGCGTCGAAGAGGATCTCCCAGCCCGCGGGCGGCCGGGTCAGGGTGAGCAACAGAGCGGTGTTCCCGCCCCCGGTCAGCCGGGCCAGGTCGGCCCAGTCCGCCGCCTCCGGCTCGCCCGGGACGGCCGACCAGGGCGACACCTCCAGCGGAAAGCGCCGTACGCGGCCCCGGGCCATGGCCAGGTGCGACTGCGGCCCGCTCAGCGCCCAGTGGGCGGGGTTGTCCAGGGGGTGCGGCCGCTCGGCGCCGATCGTCTCCGCGTCCACTCGTTCGTCCCGCTCCCGCGTCTCACTCACTGTCCGGTCCCGTCCTGTCCCATCGCCCCGCGTCCCCTCGCGTCCCGCCCCATCGCGTCCTGCACCCTCGCACCTCGGACCCGCTCGGAGCGCGGCCCTGGTTTCCGCTGCCCTGCCTCACGCCCGCCCCCCCCCTCAGCCAACCCGAACCCGCCCTCTTCTGCCAACAAACCGGGCCACCGTCTGTTCCCGCCCCGGCACCGCTCCACGCTGCGGCAACGCCCGCCGCCGCGTCGGCGCCGTCCGCGATACGGAACGGGCGGGCCGACCGGCGCCGAAGGGGCAGCGAAGAACGATCACTTACGGCAGACTCGGCCATCGAACCGGCCAGCCGAGATCCGGGAGCCCCGATGATCGTCCCCTTCGCCGTCAGTGACTTCCTCGCCCGCGCCACCACGGTCTACGGCGACCGGGTGGGCGCGGTGGACGAGCCCGTCCAACCTGCCACGCCCTGGGAAGGGCTGAGCTACCGCCGTATCGGCGAACTCGCCCGGGCCCAGGCCGCGGGCCTGGACGCCCTCGGCGTCCCGCACGGCGCCCGGGTGGCCGTGGTCTCCCCCAACAGCGCCCGCCTGCTCACCTCCTTCTTCGGGGTGAGCGGTCACGGCCGGGTCCTGGTACCGGTCAACTTCCGCCTCACCGAGGGCGAGGTGCGCTACATCGTCGAGCACTCCGGCGCCGAAGTCCTGCTCGTGGACCCGGAGATGGACGAGCGGCTGGCCAAGGTCGGCGCCCGGCACCGCTTCGTGATCGGCGAGGAGTCGGACGCGGAGCTGTACCGCTTCGACACCGAGCCCGAGCCGTGGACGCACGAGGAGAACGCCACGGCGACCATCAACTACACCAGCGGAACCACCGCCCGCCCCAAGGGCGTTCAGATCACCCACCGCAACATTTGGATCAACGCGCTCACCTTCGCCCTGCACGCGGGCGTCAGCGACCGCGACGTGTACCTGCACACGCTGCCGATGTTCCACGCCAACGGCTGGGGCATGCCCTTCGCCATGTCCGCCCTCGGCGTACCGCAGATCGTGCTGCGCAAGGTCGACGGCGCCGAGATCCTGCGCCGGGTCGCCGAGCACGGCGTGACCGTCATGTGCGCCGCCCCCGCCGTGGTCAACGCCGTCCTGTCGGCGGCCCAGTCCTGGGAGGGCGAGATCCCGGGCCGTGACCGCGTCCGGATCATCGTCGCCGGAGCGCCGCCGCCCACCCGCACGGTCGCACGCGTCGAGGCCGAACTGGGCTGGGAGTTCATCCAGATCTACGGTCTGACCGAGACCTCCCCGCTGCTCACCATCAACCGCACCCGCGCCGAATGGGACGACCTCGACCCGCAGGAGCGGGCGGGCAAGTTGGTCCGCGCGGGCACCCCGGCACTCGGCGTCAGCCTGGAGATCTCCCCGCAGGAGGAGATTCTCGCCCGCTCCAACGTCGTCCTGGAGGGCTACTGGGAGCAGCCGGAGGCCACCGCCGACGCGCTGGAGGACGGCTGGTTCCACACCGGCGACGGCGGCAGCATCGACGAGGAGGGCTACCTCTCGATCAGCGACCGGCAGAAGGACGTCATCATCACCGGCGGTGAGAACGTCTCCTCGATCGAGGTCGAGGACGTGCTGTTCAGCCACCCGGCGGTGGCCGAGGTGGCGGTGATCGGGGTACCCGACGAGAAGTGGGGCGAGACGATCAAGGCGCTCGTCGTACTCGCCGAGGGAGCCGAGGCCAGTGAGGCGGATCTGATCGCCCACTGCAAGACGAACCTCGCGGGCTACAAGTCCCCCACCACCGTGGAGTTCCGCACCGAACTCGCCCGCACCGCGACCGGCAAGCTGCAGAAGTTCAAACTGCGCGAGCCGTACTGGCAGGGCCGCGAGCGGCGCGTCAACTGAGCTGTGGGCGACGGCAGTTGGGTCGCAGGGCGGGCGCGTGGCGCGCCCGACTGCTGCCCCGCCCTGCGGCCGCCCGAGCCTACGGCCGTCCCTGTACGGGCACCCGCTCCGCCTCCGGCACGGGCGGCGGCGGTGTCCCGTCACCGAAGGGGCTCCCGCCCAACTGCTCGCGGTGGTGCGGGGTCAGCCAGCCACCGAGCTCGGGTCCGAGCGGCACGATGCCGGTCGGGTTGATGCCGGTGTGCACCTGGTAGTAGTGCCGCTTGATGTGGTCGAAGTCGACGGTGTCGCCGAAGCCCGGGGTCTGGTAGAGGTCGCGTACGTAGGCCCAGAGCACCGGGTCCTCGGCGAGCTTGCGCAGATTGCACTTGAAGTGTCCGTGGTAGACCGCGTCGAACCGCACCAGCGTGGTGAACAGCCGGATGTCCGCCTCGGTGACGGTGTCCCCCACCAGGTAGCGACGGTCCGCGAGCCGCCGCGAGAGCCAGTCCAGGCGGTCGAACAGCGTCCGGCAGGCCTGCTCGTAGGTCTCCTGGTCATGGGCGAAACCCGCGCGGTACACACCGTTGTTGACGTCCCGGTAGACGTACTCCGCGACCTCGTCGATCTCCTCGCGCAGCGCCTGCGGGTACAGATCGGGCGCGCCCTCGCGGTGCAGGGCACTCCACTCGGTGGCCAGGTCGAGGGTGATCCGCTGGAAGTCGTTGGTGACCAGCCTGCCGCTCGGCACGTCGACGATCGCGGGGACGCTCACGCCGCCGGGATAGTCCGATTCCCTGGCGTCGTACGCCTCGTGCAGGTACCGGATGCCGAGTACCGGATCACGGCCGCCGGGATCGAGGGTGAAGCGCCAGCTGCGGTCGTCCTGGATCGGGTCGGTGACCGCGAGGGACAGCACCCCTTCCAGGCCCAGCAGGCGCCGCGAGACCAGGGCCCGGCTCGCCCACGGGCAGGCGCGGCTCACGACGAGCCGGTAGCGCCCGGCCTCCACCGGCCAGCCGTCCCGCCCGTCGGCGGTGATGCGGTCGCCGAAGTGACTGCGCGACCGCTTGAAGGGCTTCCTGCCGTACGTCTCGTTGCCTCCGTCGATTCCGGCGGTGCCGCTCATCGCGGGTCCCTTCGTCGCCACTCAGGGCGGCCACGGCCGGGCCGCGTCGCCGCGTCGCCCGTGGCCGTCCGGGTCTCTCTGGGTCTGTGTGAGTCTGTGAGTCTGTCCGGTCCGGCCTTCAGCCAACACCGGGGACCGGTGCGGCGCATCCCGGCTCGTTCCCCGGAAGCACGGGCTCGAACCAGGCGGGCTCGTCGACCAGGGCCTGCTTGATCCGCTGCAGCCCGAACTCGTGCAGCTCCGGCAGCGCGTCCAGCGCGAACCAGGCCACCTCGAGCGACTCGTCGTCGTTGACCCTGGCCTCGCCGCCCACCGCACGGCAGCGGAAGGTGATGTCCATGAACTGACAGACGTCCGCGTTGTCGTACGTGACCGGCTCCAGCGCCTGGACCAGGACGATCCGCTCCGGCACACAGTGCACGGCCGTCTCCTCGTAGACCTCGCGCACCGCACAGGCGGCGGGCTGCTCTCCGGGGTCGGGGATGCCGCCGATGACCGACCACTTGCCGTTGTCGGCACGGCGCCCGAGCAGCACCCGGTCCTCGTCGTCGAAGACGATGGCGGTCACCCCGGGCAGCCACAGGAGCTGATGGCCCGCGCTGGCCCGGATCGTGCTGATGAACTCAGGGATAGCCATGCCGGAAACCCTAGCCAGCCGCCGTGTCCGTGTCGGTACGGCCCCGCGCCACCCTGCGCCGCACGGCAGGAGCCACCGCCCAGCCGAGCCCGCCGACACCGAGCAGGACCAGGAGCGCCTCGGGCAGCGTGCCGAGCCGGGTCGCCGGGGTCTTCGAGGAGCGCAGCGGCACCTCCTCGACCAGGGAGTCGGGCGTGAACATCTTGGTCCGCTCCACGATCCTGCCGTCCGGCATGATCACGGCGCTCACACCGCTGGTGACCGGAACGACCACGGAGCGGCTGTGCTCGACGGCGCGCACCCGTGACATCGCGAGCTGCTGGTAGGTCATCTCGCTGCGGCCGAAGGTCGCGTTGTTGCTGGGTACGGACAGGAGCTGGGCACCGCCCGTGACCGTGTCCCGCACGGCCCAGTCGAAGGCGGCCTCGTAGCAGGTGGCGATGCCGACCCGGGCGCCGTCCATGGTGAAGACACCGGGACGGGAGCCGCGGCTGAAGTCCTGCCGGACCATGTCGACGTCCGAGCTGAAGACGCTGATCAGCGGGCGCAGCGGGATGAACTCGCCGAAGGGCTGGATCTGCCGCTTGTTGTACGTGTCGACGGGGCCCTTGCGCGGGTCCCACAGGACCTGCTGGTTGTAGAGCCGGTCCCCGTCCTCGACGACCGCGCCGATGGAGACCGGGGCACCGATGGCCTTGACCGCGCGGGTGATCACCGTACGGGCGTCGCCGTTGAGGAAGGGGTCGATGTCGGAGGAGTTCTCGGGCCACAGGACGAGATCGGGGCGCGCCACCTCGCCGCGGCCGACCCTGGCGGCCAGTCGCTCGGTCTCGCGTGCGTGGTAGTCGAGTACGGCCCGTCGCTGGGCGTTGAAGTCGAGACCGGAGCGGGGCACGTTGCCCTGGATCAGGGCGACCGTGCGGGTGCCGTCCTCCGCCTCGTCGCTGACCAGTGAGCGGGAGCCGAACGCGGCGAGCAGCGGCAGCACGAGGGCGCCGATGCCTATCGCGGCGGCGCCTCGGCGCAGTCCTCCGGCACCGCGCAGGGCGGCGAGGGTGCGCGCGGTCTCGAACAGGCCGAAGCCGGTGAGCACGACCGCGAACCCGAGTACCGGGGTGCCGCCCAGCGCCGCCAGCGGCAGGAAGACACCGTCGGCCTGGCCGAAGGCGATCTTGCCCCAGGGGAAGCCGCCGAAGGGGACCCGGGCACGTACCGCCTCGGCGGTGATCCACAGGCCCGCCGACCAGAGGGGTGCGCCGGGCAGCCGTGAGACGACCGCGATGCCCGCGCTCGCGAAGCCGATGTACAGGGCCTCGATCGCGGCCAGCGCCAGCCACGGCACGGGGCCCACCTCGACGCCGGTCCACACCAGAAGCGGCAGCAGGAAGCCGAGCCCGAAGAGATAGCCGAGCCCGAGCCCGGCCTTCCAGTGGCGTCCGCGCAGACACCAGGCGAGTGCGGCGAAGGCGGGCACCGCCAGCCACCACAACCCGCGGGGCGGAAAGCTCACATAGAGCAGCACCCCGGCCAGCGCCGCGGTGAGCGGGCGGGCGAGGCGGCGAAGAAGACGGGAGGCGCGCGAGGCGGACTCCTGCGGCGTCCTGAGACGCTCCGACTCGTCTGCGGTGGTTGCGGTGGCGGTCACCTGGGGAGTCTACGGCCGATCGGGCGAGGCCCGGTCGGCCGCCCGAACTCCGCCAGGGGGCACCGAGCTTCGGACCGGCGTCCCGGCGACGGCCGGACCGGCGTCCCGAGGATCGTCAGACCGGCGTTCCGGTGGGCCGCGGCGGGCGCAGCCGGTCGCGGATGACGGCGACGGCGGTCTCGGCGTCGTCGACGGTCACCGTGAAGATGTGTCCGTCGCCGAGTACCAGCACCACGCCCTCGCCGCGCCGGACGATCACGGCGGTGCCCTTCTCCGGACGCCAGCGGTAGCCCCAGCCGCCCCAGTGCCGCGGTGTGAGCTGGGAGACGAAGTCGGCCCGTACGACCTCGTCCAGCGGGATGCGTCTGCGGGGCAGGCCGATGTGCCCGCAGCGGATCTCCAGATGGTCGCTGTCCACCTTCAGTGAGACGTGGACGAAGGCCAGCGTGCCGAAGAGGATGAGCAGCCCGGCGGCGATACAGCCGACGACCGACATGATCAGCGGGGCGTCGCCCGAGCTCGAACTCCAGGCCGAGTCGACGGCCAGCAGGATGCCGAGCGCGATACACCCGGCCCCGGCCAGCGCGAGCACCCACTGCACACGGTTGGTCGCCCTTCCGTGCCAGGTCTCGATCTCTCCGTGGCTCCCCTGGCGGTGGAGGTCGTTCATGTTCCCGAGCGTACGCATCCACGGCCCGCCAGGCACCAGCTTGCCCGGTGTCGGGTCGAAACCGGGCATAACCGGAGCACAAGGAGACGGGTGGGTGGGGCTTGCGCTGCGAAGTGGCACGTCGGCTGTGCGCGCCGTGCCCGTACGTACGCCCTGGGGCGCCACCTCGTCGCACCGGGGCCCGGCCACGCGCGGGCGTACGCCGCCGGAGCGCGCGGCGCCTCAGTACGCCGGGCTGGTAACGGCGAGCAGCCTGCCGTCGGCGTAGGCGCGCGCCGCCTCGGGCAGGACGCCCTCGCGGCCGTTGAGGAGCACCGTTACCGTGCCGGTCGCCGAGGCGTGCGGAGCGGGCTGTTCGTCCAGGCGGCGCAGGGCTTGGGCGGCGACGGCACCGGCCGAGCCGTGCAGGACGAGCTGTGCGTCCGGCTGCCGCAGGGCGGTGCGGATGCGTTCGGCGACGAGTTCGTAGTGCGTGCAGCCGAGTACGACGGTGGAGACCCGCTCCGGGGTGAGGCCTGCGGCCCGGGCCACGGCTTCGTCGATGGCGGCCTCGTCGGCCTGTTCCACGGCGTCCGCGAGGCCGGGGCACGGAACCTCGGTGACGTCCACACCGCTCGCGAACTCCGCGATCAGGCCGCGCTGGTAGGGGCTGCCGGTGGTGGCGGGCGTCGCCCAGACGGCCACCGGGCCGCCACCGGCGGCGGCCGGTTTGACGGCGGGGACGGTGCCGATGACCGGCAGACCGGGTTCGAAGCGGGCGCGCAGGGCGGGCAGCGCGTGCACGGTGGCGGTGTTGCAGGCGACGATCAGGGCGTGCGGCTCGTATCGCGCGGCAGCCTCGGCCACCGCGAGCGCGCGCTCGGCGATGCCCTGCGAGGTACGCGGACCCCAGGGCATTCCGGCGGGGTCGAAGGAGACGACGAGGTCGGCGTCCGGCCGCAGCCGGCGTACCGCGGCGGCCGCGGGGAGCAGCCCCATGCCGGAGTCCACGAGCGCGATCTTCACCCGGCCACCATAGTCGATCGCCCTTCGCGGCCCGACGGCGTCGGGCAGACTGCGGCGGGTGACCGTGCTCCTGTGGATCTGTGTCGCCTCGCTGCTCGCCTGGCTGTGGCTGCTGCTCTGCCAGGGCTTCTTCTGGCGTACCGACGTACGTCTGCCACCGGCGAAGGAACCCGCCCGCTGGCCCTCGGTCGCCGTGGTCGTACCGGCCCGGGACGAGGCGGAGATGCTGCCCGCCAGCCTGACCTCGCTGCTCGCCCAGGACTATCCGGGCCGGGCGGAGATCTTCCTGGTGGACGACAACAGCACCGACGGCACGGGCGAGCTGGCGCGCGAACTGCACCGCACGACGGGCGGGCTGCCGCTGACGGTCTCCACTCCCGGCGAACCGCCCGAGGGCTGGACCGGAAAGCTCTGGGCAGTGCAGCACGGCATGGCGCTGGCGCGGACCGGCGGACCCGGTTATCTGCTCCTCACGGACGCCGACATCGCCCATGAACCGGACAGCCTGCGGCGGTTGGTGGCCTCGGCCGAGGGCGGTGGATACGACCTGGTGTCCGTGATGGCGCGGCTGCGGGCGCGGAGCGCCTGGGAACGGCTGATCGTGCCCGCCTTCGTCTACTTCTTCGCCAAGCTCTACCCCTTCCGCCGGGTCGGCAGGAAGGGTTCGCGCACGGCCGCGGCGGCGGGCGGCTGTGTGCTGCTGCGGACCGAGGCGGCACGCAGGGCCGGGGTGCCCGAGGCGATCCGGCACGCGGTGATCGACGACGTGGCGCTGGCCGGGGCCGTCAAGCGCACCGGCGGGCACATCTGGCTGGGCCTGGCCGAGCGGGTGGAGAGCGTGCGGCCGTATCCGCGCCTGGGCGATCTGTGGCGGATGGTGGCGCGCAGCGCGTACGCGCAGTTGCGGCACAATCCGCTGCTCCTGGTGGGCACGGTGTTCGGGCTCGCGCTGGTCTATCTCGCGCCACCGGCGGGCCTGTTCGCGGGGTGGGCGGCGGGAGACGGCGCCACCGCGGCGGTCGCCGGCGCGGCCTGGCTGCTGATGACGCTGACGTACCTGCCGATGCTGCGCTACTACCGGCAGTCCCCGTGGTTCGCGCCGCTGCTGCCCGTGATCGCGCTGTTGTACCTGGCGATGACGGTGGACTCCGCGGTGCGGCACTACCGGGGCCGGGGCGCGGCCTGGAAGGGCCGGACCTATCCGAAGCCGGTGCCGGACGCCGCGCCGGAACACCGCTGAGCCGACGGACCGCTCCACGGGCACCTGCTGCGGCCGCCGCGAACAAGCCACGCCGAATACCGAACTTCAGGCCAATTCGATCTGTACGAGGGCTACGACCCGCAGAACTTCTGATCCTTTTCGACATTGTCATGTCCGTCTTCAGGGAAGCCCAAGATCCGTTTCCGAGGCGCCGGTTTCACCCCGCACCCGGAGGCCGAAAGCGCCCTGCACAGCCCCGTACACCGGGCCCTGACCTCAACTTCCGCAATACTGGCGGAACTTGATTTTTACGCGACCCCTACACGTCACAACGACCGATTTTGCCGCGTTCGCTCGCATTACGGATCCCCGGCCACTGCGAGCTCGGAAAACAACCCTCTTATCGGTCTCCCCAACCAGCACATCGTGGGCTTAACTTATTGCCATGACCTCCCCCCGCTCCACATATGGCGGCGGTTACTACTCCGCGCCGTCCTTCCCGGACACTCCGATCTACGACTCCCTGGTCGCAGAGCGGGGCACACCCCAGATCGCTCCGATCCGGGTCCCGGCCGCGTACGAGACCGGCAGTCACCTGCCGGCCCTCCCGGCAGCGCTTCCCGCACTGCCCGCGGCGCCCTCCGCCCCGCAGCCCCAGTACGGCTACCCGCCCGCGCAGCACTCCGGTCTGCAGCAGGCTCCGGCGCCGTACATCCCGCAGCAGGTGCCGGCCCGCGGCTACCAGGGGCAGCAGCACGCCCCGCAGCGGCCCGTGCAACAGGCGGCCCCGCAGCGCCCGATGGCGCCGGGCACCGGATACGAGGCGATGCGTCCCGCCGCCCCGCGGCCGGCCGCACCCCGCCCCGCTCCGGCTCCCGGGCACTACGAGGATCCGTACAACCGGCAGCAGTACCGGGGGTACTGACCTCGCGGCCGCCGGTTCGGCACGGCACGGCGGTACCCAGTACATCGATCGACGCACGGCGCCCCGCACGGGCGCGGCCGGATTTGCCGGGCAGTGGACACCGAGGTCCACTCCCGGACGGGAGGAACCGGCCGCTCCTGGCGCGGGGCACATGTGCACCCGGGCACGGATCCGCACCCTGCCGTGCCCGCCCGCGGCCTGCCCGCCCAGCGGCGCGCGCCCCGGCCGCGCCACCTCGCGCGGGCGGTCATTCGCCGATACCTGCCCGGGGAGCCCCGGCACAGGGCACACTCTTGGCACCGGCGTCCCGGACGGGTCCGGGCCGAGGGGGCCACGCGCCCTCTGCTGCCCGCGTACCCGCGCGGGCGCACCGGGGGGCGGGAGGGGCGGGCGATGCGTGCGATCTTGGGACTCTGGCGTTGGCGGCACAATCCGCTGTGCCGTGACACCGACCGCGTCGAGGGCTGGATCGCCCTGCTCGTCCTGGTGGTGATCACCGTCGCGGCGCCGCTGACCGGAGCGGTGGCCGGATCGCTGTGCCACCAGGCCCTGTTGGACGTCGTGGACCGGCAGCGCTCCGAGCGCGCCCTGGTGACCGCGGTCGTCCTGCGGATCGTGGAGCACAACACCGACGTCGACCTGGAGACCGGCCCCGCGGGCAGTCCGCGCTACCGCGTCGCCGCCAAGTGGCCGACTCCCGACGGGAGTTCGCGCACCGGGACCGTACCCTCGACACTGCGCTCGCCCGAACCCGGCGACCGCTTCCGGCTCTGGACCGACCGTCACGGCACCCCGGTGGAGCGCCCGATGAACCGGGCGAGCGCGGCCACCCATTCCGTACTCGCCGGATTCGGTGCCGCACTGGCCGCGGTGGGTGCGGCCGAGGGCGTGAGGCGTCTGGTCATGTGGCGTCTGATACGCCGCCGTTACGACCTGTGGGACCAGGCATGGGACAAAGCGGGGCCGGACTGGGGCAGGACGGGCACCGGGAGTTGAGCGGGCGCCGACCACGGTCGGCGACGCCCTTCTCACGCGCTACGGTTGACCGGGCTGAGTCGTCGTCGGCTTCGGTGGCCTCGACGGCATTCGGCGACAGCACAGTGGGGCGTACGACGAGGTGGGGACAGAACTACCCATGGCACAGGGCACGGTCCAGGTGACGCACACCGGCACTTCGCGGTGGCGGCGCCGCACGGGCGAGTACGCCTCGCTCTCCGCCGCCCTGGAGGCCGCCTCCGACGGCGACGTCCTCACCGTGGCGCCGGGTACCTACCGGGAGAACCTGGTCGTACGGCGCGCGGTGACCCTGCGCGGCAGCGAGGGCGGTGCGGGCTCGGTGCGCATCGCGCCGAGCGAGGGCGTCCCGCTGACGGTGTGTGCCCCGGCCACCGTCCTCGGTCTGCAGATCGAGGGCCAGGACGGCTCGGCGCCCGCCCTGTTGATCGAGGACAGCACCCCCGAACTGACCGGCATACGGGTCGTGACCCGCTCCGCCGCGGGCATCGAGGTGCGCGGCGGCGCGCGCCCCACGGTGCGCCAGTGCACCGTCGACAATCCGGCGGGCGTCGGTATCGCCGTGACCGACGGCGCGGCCGGTGTCTTCGAGGAGTGCGAGGTCGTCGCGGCGGGCCAGGCGGGCATCGCGGTACGCTCGGGCGCCCGGCCCCGGTTCGAACGCTGCCGGGTGCACCACACCGGCGGGGCGGGTCTCTCGGCGACCGGCGAGCAGTCCGTACTGGAGGCCGTGGGCTGCGAGATCTACGAGGTGCGCGGCTCGGGGGTGCATGTCACCGGGCGGGCCAGTGCCCAGCTCACCGACTGCGACGTGCACCGCACCACGGCCGACGGCATCACCCTGGACACCGACGCGGTGCTCACCCTCGCCGACTGCCGTATCCACGACATCCCCGAGAACGCGGTGGACCTGCGCTCGCGTTCGGTGCTCACGCTGACCCGCTCCACCGTGCAGCGCTTCGGACGCAACGGTCTGTCGGTGTGGGACCCGGGCACCCGGGTCGACGCCCACCAGTGCGAGATCCACGAGAGCACCGGCGACTATCCGGCGGTCTGGATCAGCGACGGTGCCGCCGCGGTGCTCGACTCCTGCCGGGTGCACGACGTCCCGGACGCGCTGTTCGTCCTGGACCGCGGCTCCCGTGCGGACGTGGTCGACAGCGACCTCTCCCAAGTACGCAACACCGCGGTCTCGGTGAGCGACGGCGCCACCGCGCAGCTCGACGACTGCCGTATCCGCGAGGCGGCGACCGGGGCCTGGTTCCGTGACCACGGCAGCGGCGGCACCCTCTCGGGCTGCACCATCGACGGCACCCAGACCGGGGTCATCGTCACCAAGGGCGCCGATCCCACCGTGGAGCGCTGTACGGTCACCGGCCCCGCCGAGGCGGGCTTCTACGTCTCCGCCGGGGGCCGCGGCAGCTTCCACGGCTGCCGGGTCTCCGACAGCGCGGGCTACGGCTTCCACGTCATCGACGGCTGTCGTACGCATCTCAAGCGCTGCCGCACCGAGCGCTGCGCCCGCGGCGGTTACGAGTTTGCGGAAGCCGTCGGCGGCGAGGCGGGCACCGGTTCGGGTCCCCAGGTCGAGGACTGCACCAGCGACGAGAGCAGCGAGGTACGGGCCCCCGCCGCGACGGGCGCACCGGTGCGTGCCGCGACGCAGACCGAGGGGCTGCTCGGCGCCGCCCCGGCCCCGCGCCGGCCCGCGCCAGCGGAGAACGAGCCCCAGCCCGCCTCGCGCGCCTCGGAGGTGGTCCTCGGTGAACTCGACACCCTGGTCGGCCTGGAGAGCGTCAAGCGGGAGGTGCGGGCGCTCACCGACATGATCGAGGTGGGCAGGCGTCGCAGGGAGGCGGGCCTCAAAGCCGCCTCGGCCCGCCGCCACCTCGTCTTCACCGGGTCCCCCGGCACCGGCAAGACCACCGTGGCCCGCCTGTACGGCGAGATCCTCGCCGCCCTCGGGGTCCTGGAGAAGGGGCACTTGGTCGAGGTCTCCCGGGTCGACCTGGTCGGCGAGCACATCGGCTCGACCGCGATCCGTACCCAGCAGGCCTTCGAACGCGCCCGCGGCGGCGTGCTGTTCATCGACGAGGCGTACGCCCTGTCCCCGGAGGACTCCGGGCGCGACTTCGGGCGCGAGGCCATCGACACCCTGGTGAAGCTGATGGAGGACGAGCGGGACGCGGTGGTGGTGATCGTCGCCGGCTACACCGCCGAGATGGAGCGCTTCCTTTCGGTCAACCCCGGTGTCGCCTCCCGGTTCTCACGGGTCATCACCTTCGGCGACTACGCGCCCGAGGAGCTGCTGAGCATCGTGGGCCAGCAGGCCGACGAGCACGAGTACCGGCTCACCGAGACCGCCTCCGAGGCGCTGCTCAAGTACTTCACCGCGATTCCCAAGGGTCCGGCCTTCGGCAACGGCCGTACCGCGCGCCAGACTTTCGAGGCGATGGTCGAGCGGCACGCGGGCCGGGTCGCCCAGCTCTCCGAGACCACCACGGACGATCTGACCCTGCTCCTCCCGGAGGACCTGCCCGCGCTCCCCTGAGGCGCGGCGCACGGCACTCCGGCACTCCGGCCTCCTCGGTGGCGGGCCCCTGCTCGGCAGGGGACCCAAGTCCGCTGTTCCCCTGCGCACTTGCGCGTGATGGGATGGGGATACACCGCAAGGGGCCCGCGTCGCCGGGCCCGCCGAAGAGGAATTCAGGGAGAGTCCGGAATGCTTGGTGGCAGTGTGGCCGTCGTGGGCGGCAGCATCGCGGGATGTGCGACGGCGCTGGCCGCGGTCCGCGGCGGTGCCGACAAGGTCACCATCATCGAGCGGGCGGCCGGTCAACTCGAGGAACGCGGCGTGGGCGTGAGCCTGCAGGGCCAGCGCTACGCCGAACTGGAGGCCGCCGGATACGTCGACGCCGACATCCCGTGGGGCGCGCTGAACCGCCGTGTGTGGACCGTACGGGACGGTGAGGCGCCGCTCGGCCGTGCCATCAGCGTGCAGGACTTCCCGTTCCGGGCGTACTCGTGGGGCTCGCTCTGGAGCGAACTGCGCAGCCGGGTGCCGGGGCAGGTCGAGTACCGCTCGGGCGTGAGCGTCACGTCCGTCGACGAACAACCGGACGGTGTGGACCTGGAGTTCGCGGACGGCGGCCGGGAGCGGTTCGATGTCGTGATCGGCGCGGACGGCTACCGTTCGGTGGTCCGGGACACCATGTTCCCCGGCCTGAAGCCCACTTACGCGGGGTACCTCGGCTGGCGCGGCGCCACCGTGGGCACCCCCGAGTGCCCTCCGGAGGTCGCCGCCGACCTGGAGTGGACGGACCTGCGTACCGTGGTCTTCCCCGGTGGCCACTGCGTGCTCTACCTGATCCCGGACGGCGCGGGCGGCGTCCGCGTGAACTGGGTGCTGTACACCACCCCGCCCGAGCACCTGGCGGTCCCTCTCGATCTGCGGACCCCGACCTCGCTGCCGCCGGGCCGTCTCACGACCGAACTCAGCGACTTCGCACGGGACTTGGTGAGCAAGCACTTCCCGCCGTTCTGGGCCGAGTGCGTGCTGCGCACCCCGCGCGAGGAGTCCTTCATCCAGCCCATCTACGACCTGGAAGTGCCGCATTACGCGACCGGGCGGCTGGCCCTGGCCGGCGACGCCGCCACCGTGGCGCGGCCGCACACCGGCGGCGGGGCGGTGAAGGCGCTGCAGGACGCGCTGGTCCTGGAGAACTCCTGGCGCGAGGGCGGGAGTTGGCAGGAGATCGCCGCGACCTACGACGAGGACCGGACCGCGCTGGGGGCCTCGATAGTCGACCTCGGCCGAAGGTTCGGGCAGGTCCAGGTGGTCGACACCCCCAACTGGGAGGCCATGCGCACCCCGGACTTCGACGCCTGGTGGACCCAGCAGAACGGTGGCTCCGACCGCAGCAGCGGGTACGGCGGCCACGCTCTGAAGCAGCGCGGCTGAACGCCCGCGGCGGGGGCCGCGGAGACGCCCACTCCCCCGCCGCCGAGCCGTCCCCTGGGCCCAACCGGCCCGGGACAACAGCCTGTTGGGCTCAGACGGCGGTGCGACTCAGGCGGCGGGAGTGAGTGCGAGCGCCGCGTGCAGCGGCTCCGGGTCGGTGCGCACCGCGTCGCCGTCCAGGCGTGCGGCGGCCCGCCCCGAGGTGAGTACGGTGACGTCGTCCGCGCACTCGACGGCCAGCGTCGCGCTCGGTGAGACCAGGAGCGAGGCGATGCCCTCCCCCGCCAGGGTCCGTATCAACTCGTGGATCTGCCGGACGAGTACGGGCGCCAGTCCCTCGGTCGGCTCGTCCAGGAGCAGCACCCGCGGGGTGCCGAGCAGCGCGCGGGCGAGGGCGAGCATCTGCTGTTCGCCGCCGGAGAGTTCGGAGCCCTTGTTGCCGAGCCGCTCGGCCAGCCGGGGCAGCAGTTCGAGCACCCGCTCCGGGGTCCAGGCCTCGCCCCGCCCCTTGCGGTCGCGGTCCTTGGGCGGCCGGTACGACAGGCGCAGATGCTCCGCGACGCTCAGCCCGGCGAAGACCCGGCGGCCCTGCGGTACGAGCCCGACTCCGGCGCGGGCCACCCGATGCGCCCTGCGCCCGGTCAGCGCCACGCCGTCCAGGACCACGGTGCCCGCGGAGGGGCGCAGAAGTCCCGCGACGGTGTGGACGAGGGTGGTCTTGCCCGCGCCGTTGTGCCCGACCACGGCGTGCACGGTGCCGGGCCGCACCGTCAGGTCGAGGCCGTGCAGCACGGTGCCGCCGTGGTACCCGGCCGTCAGTCCGCTGAGTTCGAGCATCGACTGGTCCCTGTTCCTAGATACGCCTCGCGGACGGCGGGGTGGCCGAGCGCCTCCCGGGTGGCGGCGGTCACCAGTGCCTCGCCGTCCTTCAACACGGTGACGGTGTCGGCGAGTTGGGCGACCACCTCGGTGTGGTGCTCCACCAGGAGCATCGCGACCTCGTCGGGCAGTCGGCCGAGGACGTCGAGCAGGCGGGCGATGTCCCGGTCGGTGAGCCCGGCCGCCGGTTCGTCGAGCAGCAGCAGGCGGGGGCGGCAGGACAGCGCGGCGGCCAGGTCGAGCAGCCTGCGCTGGCCGTGGGACAGCTCGGCGGCCCTTCGGTGCGCCATGTCCGCCAGACCCACTTCGGCCAGTTGCCGGGTGGCCGCCTCGACGCGCTCCCGCCCTCGCCGGTGCCGCCACCCGGCAAGGACCACATTGTCGAGCACCGTCAACTCACCTATGGCGGTGGGTTGTTGGAAGCTGCGGGCGATACCGAACCGGGCCCGGCGGGCGGGTGCGGTACGCGTGAGATCGCGGCCGTCCAGGACGACGGTGCCCTCGTCGGGGCGTTCCGTACCGGCGATGAGGTTGAGCAGGGTGGTCTTGCCCGCGCCGTTGGGCCCGATGACGGCGTGCCGTGCTCCGGCCCGAAGCCGCAGGCTGACACCGCCGAGCGCGGTGAGGCTGCCGAAGCGCCGGGTGAGCCCGTCCAGGACGAGCACCGGACGCGCCGTGCCGGGGACCGGCCCCGCCTCGATGCGGCGGTCGGTGGCCGCGGCGGGCTCCGGCCCGGCTCCGTGGCTCATGAGGAGGCCTCCCGGGACCGGGCCGTCCAGCGGCGGACCGTGGGCGGCCGGACTCCGGCGAGCCCGCGCGGCAGCAGATACACGGACACCACGAAGAGCCCGCCGAGCAGCAGCGGACCGTGCCCTGGCCAGGCGCTCGACAGCCAGTCACGGGTGCCCACGATCAACCCGACGCCGAGCAGGGTGCCGACGACGGAGGTGGTGCCCCCGATGACGGCGGCGAGCATGGCGAGGGCGGCGATCTCGAAGCCGACATCGGCGGGCGAGACGTACTGCTGCGCCGCCACGAGCAGCGAACCGCCGACGCCCGCGAGGGCACCGCCGCCGATGTAGGCGAGCAGCAGATAGCGGGAGACCGGGTGTCCGCTGGCCCGCATCCGTGCCTCGGCGCTGCGGGTGCCGGTGAGCAACTGGCCCGCGCGGGACCGGAGTACGAGCACGGTGACCACGAGGACGACGGCGACGGCGCTGAGGACGTACCCGTAGACGGCGACCTCGTCGGACAGTTCCTCGCCGCCCCACAGGGGCACCGTCGCGGGGAAGTCGAAGAAGCCGTCGGTGCCGCCGGTGACGGACTTCATCTGGGCGACGGCGGTACTGGTCAGCTCGCCGACGGCCAGCGTGATCATCAGGACCGTGGTGCCCCGGGCCCGGATCACCGCCGGTCCGGTCACCGCGGCGAACAGGGCCGCGGCGCCGCCCGCCAGGGCGAGTTGGACCGGCCCCACGTTCGTCCAGCCCTCGTCGGCGGCGATCGCGGTGATGTACGCGCCCACCGCGAAGGGTGCCGTCTGGCCGAGGACCGGGAGCCCCGCGTACCCCGTGAGGACGGTGGAGCTGACGGCGACCAGGCCGAGCGCCAGGGCGTAGCTGGACAGCGAGAGTGTGTACACGTCCACGACCCAGGGCGCTGTGGCAAGGAGCGCCAACAGCACGGCCAGCGGGGCGAGTTGACGCACCGGCCCGGGCGTGCGGGCGAGCAGCAGCGAGAGCCCGGAGGCGGGCCGGTCCTTGACGGAGGCCGAGGCGGACGGGCGGGCCGCGGCCGCCGCGGGGGGCGGCTCCTGCGCGAGTGTCACGCGCTGCGGGCGCAGGATCAGGGCCGCGGCCATCGCGGCGAAGAGCAGGTAGGGCGCCAGCTCCGGGGCCAGCGAGACACCCAGGGTCTGCACCTCGCCGACGGCGACAGCCGCGAGGAGGATGCCCCACAGCGAGCGCATCCCGCCGAGGACGACCACGACCAGCGAGAGCATCAGCACGCTCTCCGAAGTGCCGGGCCCCGGGCCGATGATGGGCGCGCCGAGCACCCCGGCCGCACCGGCCAGTGCCCCGGCCGCCGCGAGCACACCGGTGTGTACGGCCTTGGGGCTGATGCCGGTGACGGCCAGCATCTCCGGGTCGTCGGCCGCGGCGCGTACGGCGGCGCCCGCGCGGGTGCGGGTGAGCACCCAGGTACCGATCCCCGCGAGCAGCACCGCCATCACGATGAACACGAGCCGGTACGCGGGATAGCGGTGCCCGAGCAGGGTCACCGAGGCGTCCAGTGCCTGGGGTACCCGTACCGGCAGTTCGTCGGAGCCGAACCAGGCGATGAGCAGGTTGCCGCCCATCAGCGCCAGGCCGAAGGTCAGCAGGGCCTGGGCCAGATGGCCCCGCCGGGAGAGCGGTTCGGCGGCGACGGAGAGCAGCGCGCCCGCCACTCCCGCCGCCACGGTCCCGGCCAGCAGGCCGAGCAGCAGCCCGCCCCAGGTGCCGTCGCTCAGTTCGGCGCCGGTGTAGGCGCCGATGGCGTACAGCGTGCCGTGCGCCAGGTTGAGCACCCCGGCCGTGCCGAAGGCGAGGCTCAGCCCGGCGGCGACCACGAACAGGAGCAGCCCGTAGGCGACCCCGTCGACCGCCGGGACGAGCTGCGCGTCGAGGGCGCCCATCAGCTACCGAGCGTCGCCAGGTCCTGGACCATGACGTTCGCCAGCTTCTTGCCGTCCGGCCGCACCTGGCGCAGGTACCACTTCTGCACCGGCGAGTGCGTCTTCTTGCTGAACTCCCAGGTGCCGCGCGGGCTGTCGATCTGGCCGAGCCCGGCGATGGCCTCGTTGATGGTCTCGGAGGTGATCTCCTTGCCGTCCTTGTCCAGGTCGGCGACGGCCTTGTCGAGCACCGCGGCGGCGTCGTAGGCGGACATCGCGTAGGTGGTGGGCGGCGTCTCGTGCTTGGCGGTCCAGTCGGCGGCGAACTTGCGGTTGGTCTCGTTGTCGAGGTCGGCCGCGTAGTTGAGCACCGAGTAGATGTCCTTGGCCGCGTTGCCCTCCGCGGGCAGCGTGCCGCCCTCGGTGAGGAAGCCCGGCGAGTACAGCGGCAGGTCGGCGACGTCGGACTGCTTGTACTGCTTGACGAAGTCGATGGCCGCCTTGCCCGCGTAGAAGCAGTAGACCGCCTTGGCGTCGGTCTTGGCGATGTCGTTGAAGTACGGGGTGAAGTTGGTGGTCTTGGGGAACGGCGTCCACCTGGTCTTGCCGTCCTGGTTGGCGAGCTTGCCGCCGACCTTGTCGAAGGCGTCGGTGAAGCCGCGCATCTCGTCGTGGCCGCCCTGGTAGTCGGGGCCGATCGCGTAGACCGGTCCCTTCACCTTGTCCTTGATGTACTTGGCGATGGCGCCGCCCGGCTCCTCGGAGAGGAAGCTGGTGGTCCAGATCCAGCTCACGTCGGACTTGGTGGGGCGGCCCCCGGTGGCGAGCAGCGGGACCTTGTTCTTGGTGACCAGCGGCTGGACGGCGGCGAAGGAGCCACCGCCGACGATGCCGGTCATCACGTCGACCTTGTCCTTCTTGATGAGCTTGTTCGCCGCCGGGACCGCGGTGGGCGCCCCGTCGCCCTCGTCGCCGAGGGTCAGCTCGACCTTGCGCCCGCCCAGCTTGTCGTCGTGCGTGTCCAGGTAGAGCTGGAAGCCCTCGCGCATGTCCTTGCCGACCGACTCGTAGGTGCCCGACAGCGAGACCAGCATGCCCACCTTGAGCGTGTCGTCGTCGCCCGAGGAGGCGGCGCTGCCGCTGCACCCCGCGACGGCGGTGACCGACAGCGCGAGCAGCGCGGCCCCGGCCGTGCGAGCTCTCAGACGGCCGGAACGGCGGGCGGTGAGGGCGTTGATCATGACGGTTCTCCAAGAGGGGTGGTTCGAGCGTGGTACGTCGAGCGGGGAGAGGGTTCGCGTCGCCGGTCGGCTGCCCGGCGGGTCCCCGGCCCATGCGGCCGGGGCGGCGCTCTCAGGACGCGGGCTGCGGGCTGCCGGAGTCGCGCAGGTGCGGGGAGAGTGCCTCACCGACCTGGTCGATCAGTTCCGCCATCGAGTAGCTGACCTCGCCGATGTCGGCCTCCCGTGTGGTGATGACGACCAGGGAGGCGCCGCTGGAGACCGCCATCGCGAACAGATAGCCGCCGTCCATGGCGGTCAGGCTGTGCTCCACCGGGTCGGTGCGCAGCAGTTGCGCGGCGCCGGACATCAGGTTGACCAGACCGGAGGAGATGGCCGCGAGCCGGTCCGCGTCGTCCTGGTCGAGTCCGGTGAAGGCCAGCGCCAGACCGTCCACGGAGACCGCGAGCGCGTGGGTGACTTCCGGGACACGGCGGGCGAAGTCGGTCAGCAGCCAGCCGAGCGGGCTGGGCGGGGAGGAGTGGGTCATCTCGTGCTCCGTTGGGTGTTGTCGTCGGAGGAACCTGCGGACTCGGTGCCGGTGGCGCGCTCCTGTCCGGAATCTCGGCGTGAACTGCGGTTGATGCCCTGCGCGTAGGCCGCGAAGACGTCCGAGACCTGCCGGGAGTCCCGGCGGCGCGGGGCCTTCTTCGGCGGCTGGGTCCCGGGCTTGTCCGCGACGTCGGCCGCACCCGCCCGCGGCGGTACGGAGACGGGCTTCTTCGCCTCGGCGGGCGTGGACCGTCTGCGCATCGGCAGACCCGCGGCACTCACTCCGGCGATCCGGCTGCGCACCGGATCGGGCGAAGTGCCGGGCGTTTGCCGCGAGTTGGCTGACGTGGCCGTGTCCGGTGCGCTCGCCGCCGGTGCGGCCGTCGGCTCCTGCCGGTGCGGCGGGAGGACCGTGGCGCCCGCCCGTGGCGCGGGTACCTCCGCGCCGGTGCGCCGAGCCGCCGCACGCGAGTGGTCGCCCTCGCCGCCCTGCGGTTCGTCGTCGATGCGGAGCACGTCTCCGGCCGGGGACGGCGCGGACCTGCGGATAGCGGGCAGTACCACCGTGCTCTCGACGGGGCTCTCCTCGTCGTGGGAGCGCGGGCCGTCGGCCTCGGGACCGGTGGCGCCGTCCTCGGCCGCGGCGTGGTGCTGTTCCGCGGCGCGTTCCCTGCCTCCGGCCGGCGGAGGCGGCGGCACCTCGGTGCCGGTGCCGGGTTCGGCGAGCACCTCCTTCGGGAGGATCACCTCGACGATGGTGCCGGGCCCGGACGACTCGCGCAGTTCGACCAGGAGGCCGAGCCGCGCCGCGAGGCGCCCGACCACCTGGAGACCCATGGTGCGGACGGCGCCGATGTCGCTCTGCGGAGCGGCGAGTTCGGCGTTGAGCTCGGCGCGGCGGTCGGCGGACATCCCGACGCCCTCGTCGACGATCTGCAGTACGGCCCGGTCCCACAGGCTCCAGGCCGCCACACCCACCTCGGTCTCCGGCGGGGAGAACCGGGTGGCGTTGTCGAGGAGTTCGGCGAGCAGGTGCGCGATGTCGTCGACGACACGGGCGGCGATGGTGATCGACGGTTCGATGTGCCCGAGGCTCACCCGCCCGTAGTGCTCGATCTGCTGCGCGGCCGCGTAGATCACCGAGGTGCACGGGGCGTCGGCCGAGCGGACCTTGCCGCCGCCGTAACCACCCAGTACCAGCAGGTTCTTGGCGTTGCGCTCCATCCGGATGGCGAGGTGGTCGAGCGCGAACAGCGCCTCCATCCGCTTCGGGTCGAGCTCGTCGCGCTGCACCGTGCTCAGCTCGGCGGTCAGTACGGAGTTGAGCCGGGCACCGCGGCGGGCGACGGTCACCAGGGTTTCGGCGAACCGGTCGTGGGACCTGGCCTGCTGGGCGGCGAGCCGTACGGCCGCGTAGTGCACCGAGTTGAAGGCCTGGCCGACCTCGCCCATCTCGTCGTCCGCCAGGTCGGTCAGCGGGCGGCCGGCCCGCTCGGCGATCTGGTCGGGCGTCGCCCGCCCCGCGGCACCGGGTGCGGAGAGCTTGCGCACCTCCTCGGGGAGCCGCTTGTGGGCCACCTCGTGTGCGGCGTTGCGCAGGTCACGCAGTCGACGGATCAGGTCGCGGCCCAGACGGGTGGCGACGAGCACCACACCGACCAGCATCAGCAGGACCAGAACCAGCTCGGACACGGCCCACCAGATGAGCCGGGTGCGCTCGTCCGAGACCTCGTCCAGCACGTCGGAGTCGACCCGCTCCACCACCGAGCGCAGCAGTGCCTGCCGGTCGGCCATGGCCTTGGTCCAGTCCGCGCGGCTGACGTTGAGCCGCTGGCCGGAGGTGCTGCGGCCGACCTGGTCGGCGAGCTTCTCCGCTGCCATGGCCTTGGGGCCCGACAGGGTGCGCTCCATCCAGGTCCGCCAGTCCTCGGGACCCAGCGTCGCCACGTCGTGGTAAGCGTTCGCGACGCCGAGCCGGGTGGCCTCGAAGGTGCGCAGCGACGCGGGCGTGAACCCGCCGGCGGCCAGTGCCCGTACGACGGTCACCTCCTGCTGCGCGACGTGCTCGGTGCCCTCGGTCAGGGCGGCCGCCGCGCGGATGTGGTCGGCGACGTCAGCGTTGACTCCGTCGGCCTGCGCCAGGCTGTCGCGGAAGGAGATGAGGTCGGCGATGACGATGCGGTAGCCGAACACGGTGGAGGAGAACGCGCTGCTGCCGGACCGGACTTGGGCCCGCAGGGTGGCCAGTCCGCCGAGGGACTGGTCGATCCGGTCGAGCGCCGCGTTCGTTCCGGTGGGCATGGAGGAAAGCTCGGCACGCTTTTCGCGGTACCGGGCCACGCTCTCGTCGGTGGCTCTGGCGAGCTCCCCGAAACGCTCACCAAAATCGCCGCCCGAGGTGATCTGCGCCGCCCCTTCGGCGCGCTCACGCTGGAGGCGGTACGTCAGTTCACTGGCGGCTTCGGCGGCCTCGATCGCCGTCTTGAGCCGGACGGCCTGAACGGCCTGTCCTGTGGACGGGGTAAGAGCCCGCCCGGCAAAGGCAATTGCTATTACGAGCGGGACCGCGACAAGCAGGATCAGACGACGCGAGATCCTTACTGAGCGGACACCCTGCCTGGGCCCCTTGCTTGGTCGGAGCCGGGGTATTGGCGACACGGCGACACCTGGAATGCGGTTGGTCGGGATGGGACGGGTACGGACGTTCCTGGTCGGTGTGGACGGATGTGAGCGAAATCAACTTGCGGAACATCAACATGCCAGTGAGGCTGTTGTGTTCGCTGTTCCCCCCTGACAAGCGTGATGATGCTAGGCGCTAAGTCCGCGCCGTGCGAGCAATCGCCGTCGATCACTGTGATCCGTATGACATCGTGATCTTAGATCACAGCGATTCTTGTGGACATGTTGGTCCAGGGGTGCCAAATGGACCTTGTCACTGCGGAGTTCGGGGTACGTGAATGGCCGGGTAGCGGTTGGTGACACCGAGACGACCGGCCATCCGTCCGGTTTTCTGTTCGCCCGTACCGCGCCCCAACTGCGAAAACGCCCTCGCCGGGCCTGCGTTGAGGGCAGGAGGGCGAGGGCGGTGTCGTACACGACGACGCCCGCTGCCTCCGGCGAGGGCCGGGAAGCAGCGGGCGGCGGCGACCTCACATGCGGTCGCGATGTCGAACGGGTTGCGGGAATAAGGGAGTTGGGCCGCTCAAGGAACCTCGTGCGGCGACAGAGAGGTCAAACGGCAGATTCGGCACCGACCTGACGGAACATCAGCCCTGCTTGGCTGTCCGGCTCTTGCCGGTTTCTAGTCGGGCAGCCGTCGCAGCGTGAAACCGTCGACGGGATTGCCGGAGATGATTTCCGCGAGCCGACCGTCGAGTACGTACGTGCCGTACGGGGTGACCGCGGAGGTGCTGGGGCTGGAGTCGGGCCACGGCGCGTGGCACGCCACCGTACGGGCCGAGGCCCAGCCGTCGGTGGACCGCAGGACCGTCACCGCGGCGCTGCCCGAGGAGATGACGCCGTTGGAACCCACCACCAGCGTGCCGTCGGGGCGCAGTTCGACGCCGTCGGCGCCGGGGATCGGCTGCTCCAGGGCGACAGTTTCGGCGTGTTCCGGGGCATGGAGCGGGATACGGACGAGGGTGCCCCTGCCGTGCGTCGACACGAGCAGGAAGCCCGCCGGGTGCCAGACGATGCCGTTGGGGCCGAGGCCGTCGGTGCCGAACAGCTCCGGCGGCTCGCCGTCACTGCCCACGAGCTGGCCCGCGCCCTCGATCCGGGGCACGGCGGCGGCCACCGACGGGAGCCGTCCGTCCCCACCACCGACACGGTGCCGTGCCGCAGCGAACCCACCAGGAAGGTCCGCCGGACGCTGTCCCAGGCCACGCCCTCGGGGTGGAGGGTGGGCGCCTGGCTGGTGATCAACGCCGGTCCTGAGCACCGCCCGGAGGTGGCGGCGGCCCGGCCGGTGAGCGCACCCGCCACCGCCGTGGCGCCCAGCGCGGTCACCATGGCGCGGCGCGTGAGTGTGCGCCGACCTGTCTCTTCCTGAGCTGCGGTCATCGCTTCCCTCTCCAACCTCTCCGGCATCTCCAAGTCGGCCTGCTCCGGGGCCTGTTGCCGAATCCGGGCACCTGCGTGCGGGCCCGTGCCGGCCCCGTCGCGGCTGTCGCGATCCACGCTAGGCTCGGCCAACTCCCGTGACTGTCCAGGAAGTTGCACATCCGGCGCGGTGCCGCTGAGAGGACGAGGGCCAGGGCGTGCCCGGTCTCCTGCGAGGCCTGCCCGGCCCCGCTGGGACCCGGCCTCAGCCCTTCACCGCTCCGGCGGTCAGCCCTTGGACGATGTGGCGGCTGGCGAAGGCGAAGAGCACCATGGTGGGCGCGATGGTCAGGACGGCCGCGGCCGACATGGACCCCCAGTCGATGTTGAAGCTGGAGATGAAACCGTTCAGCGCCGTGGGGACGGTCTTGTTCGCGTCGCTGTTCATCAGCGTGACCGAGAGGAACAGTTCGTTCCAGCAGTTCACGAAGTTGAAGATGAACGCGGCGATGATGCCGGGCTTCATGACCGGGAGCAGCACCCGGAACAGTGCGCTGAGCCGGGAACAGCCGTCGATCATCGCCGCCTCCTCCAAGGTGTCCGGGATGTTCTCGAAGAAGCCGCGGAGCATCACCGTGCAGAAAGGGATACAGACGGCGACGTAGACGAGGATCAGGCCGAAGCGGTTGTCGACCAGGCGCAGGTCGGTCATCAGCAGGTACAGCGGACCGAGCGCGATGAAGGCGGGGATCATCTGCGTGACCAGTGCCGCCATGAGGACGGCGGACTTGCTGCGGAACTCGAAGCGTGCGAGCACGTACGCCGACAGCATCGCCACACAGGTCGCCACGGCTCCGGCGACGGTGGCGACGATCAGGCTGTTGGTGAGGTACACCCCGAAGTCGGCCTTGCCGAACAGCCTGCGGTAGTTCTCCAGCGAGACCGTGCTGGGCCAGTAGTCGAGCGGGAAGCTGAAGATCTCGCCCGGCGGCTTCAGCGAGGTGATCGTGATCCAGTAGAGCGGGAAGACGGTCAGGATCAGCCAGAAGCCGAGAAAACCGATCCGGATCACGCGTCCTGTCGCGGATTCACGGTTGATCATGACGTCGCCTCCTTCTTCTCGCGCGTGGCCATGAGGTAGAAGAGCGAGAACACGAACAGACCGGCCACGATGATCAGTCCCAGTGCGGAGGCCTTTCCGTAGTCGCCCTGCTGAGTGATGGTGATCATCCAGGTCGTGACGATGTGGGTCTCGTTGTTCGGGCCGCCGCCGGTCATGCCGAAGATCAGGTCGGGGAAGTTGAAGATCCAGATGACCCGCAGCAGCACGGTGAGCGCCAGCGTGGTCCGGATGTACGGGATGGTGATCTGGAACAGCGTGCGCACCTTGCCCGAACCGTCCAGGGCCGCCGCCTCGTAGACCTCGTCGGGGATCGACTGGAGGGCCGCGAGGAGCATGATCGCGAAGAAGGTGACGCCGTACCAGATGTTGGCGACGATGACGGCGGCCATCGCGGCCTTCGGTTCGGCGAGCCACGCGATGGGCTCGTCGATCAGTCCGGCCTTCTGCAGCAGGTCGTTGACGACCCCGAACTCACTGTTGAACATCCACCGGAACAGGATGCCGATCAGGAATCCCGAGATGGCCCACGGGAAGAAGATCAGCGCCTGGTAGAGCCCGCGGAAGCGGAAGTGCCGGCGCAGCCAGAGCGCCAGCGCGAAACCGATCAACAACTGCGGCACGATCGAAGCCACGACCCACACAAGGGTGTTGGTCAGTACCGTGCCCCATGCCGGATCGGTGAAGACGGCCCTGAAGTTGCCGAAGCCGACGAAGGACTTGTCGGTCAGGTCCGCGAGGTTCCAGTGGCGGAAGGCCATCTGGCTGCCGGCGACCATCGGGTAGTACGTGAAGACCGCCACGAAGATCACGGCAGGCGCCATGAAGGCGGCGATGACCAGACCGTTGCGGGTGGTGAACGGACGCTTGCGGCGACCGGGGCGGGCGGGGCCGCCGCTCCCCCTGCGAGGGGAGCGGCCGGTCCGCCCGTCGGCTTCCGTGGCCGGAAGCGAGACGTCTGATTTCATGATCAGCCCTTCTGCGACTTCCACTTGGCCGTCCAGTAGGCGTCCCAGTCCGCGAGCAGTGCCTTCGGCGTCACCTTGCCCAGCACCAGCTTCTGGACGTCGGCGTCCGCCTTCAGGGTCCACGCGGTGAACCACGGCGCGTCACGGGGCTGGGTGACGTCGATGTAGGTCTCGGGCTGCTTCGCCATGGACACGTATCCCGCCCAGGCGCCCTTCGTGTAGAACGGGTCCTCGGTGGCCTTGCCGAGGATCGGGACGAGGCTGTTCTTCTTGCTGAACACGGTCGACGGCTCGCCCTGCGACAGGAACTTGATCAGCTTCACGGCCTCGGCCTTGTGCTTGCTGCCCTTGGCGATGCCCCAGCCGGCGGTGCCGAAGGGCTGGACGCCCTTGCCGCCGGGGCCCTTGGGCAGCGGTGCCGTCGTCCACTGGTCCTTGCCGATCGTCTTGGACTCGGCGAGGGTCGCGATCACCTCGGGGTCCTGGAGCAGGAAGGCCGTCGAGCCGTTGGAGAAGCCCTCGACCATCTCCGGGTAACTCCAGGCGACGGAGGACGGCGGCGCTCCCTCCTTGAATATCCGCAGGTAGGTCCGCAGGGCATCGACGGCCTCGGGCGCCGAGAAGATGGTGCTTCCGTTCTTCAGCCGGTAGGCGTTCGCGGTGTCGATCCGGTCCGCGGTGTACGCGCCGATGAGGGAAGTGACGTTGTGGACGCCGCCCTGGCCGCCCCGGAAGGCGTACCCGTAGCGGCGCTTGCCCTTGTCCTGGATCGCGCTCGCCTGTTCGAGCAGTTCGTCCCAGGTCGCCGGAGGTGCGTCGAAACCGGCTTCGGCGATCAGGTCCTTGCGGTAGAACAGGCTGGTTCCGTAGAAGCCGTAGGGCATGAAGTACGTCCTGCCCTCGTTCTGCGTGGACGCCTTCCGCGCGTTCTCCGTGAGGTCCTTCCAGCCGGACCAGCCCTTGAGGTCCTTGCTCATGTCGTACAGCCAGCCGTTGTTCGACCAGGGTCCGACCGTCTGGTCCCGGACCTCCAGGACGTCGACGCCGCTGCCGGACGGAAGCATCTGCTGAAGCTTCTGGTCCGCCTGCGCGGTGGGCGGCGAGACCAGATTGACCTTGATCTTGGGGTTCTGCTCCTCAAAGTCGGCGATCAGGTCCTTCAGCAGCGCGCTGCGCGTGGGGTTGGTCAGGCTCTCGACCATCTGCAGGGTGACGGTCCCGTCGCTGCCGGAGCCCATGGCGCTGCAGCCCGACAAGGTGACCGCCGCGGCAAGGGCCAGGGCGACTGTGGTCTTCGTTCTGGTCATGACCGTCCTTCGGGGGATGTGGTGCGGGCCCATTCGCCGATCGCGGGGACGCAGTGCTCGGCGAAGAACTCGTAATCGGCGGGGGTGTTGTAGACGTGGGTGGACAGCCGGAGATATCCGGTGCCGCCGAAGCTGGTGAACGCCGCCGCGACGCCCAGTTCGCGCGAGGCGCGTTCGCGTAGCGCGTCGGCTTCCAGCCGGGTGCCGCCGAGGCCGTCGGGCAGCCGTACGAGTCGCAGCGCGTCGACGGGCATGCCGACGTCCACCGGAGGCGGGCAGCCGGTCAGTTCGGCGAAGGCCTCGCCGACGATCCGCTGGGCGTAGTCGGCAAGTTCGCGCATGTAGGTACGCGCTGTCGGCCACCCCCAGGTACGCTCGATGAAGCCGAGCGCGGCAGGTGTCGCGAGGTAGCCCGTGGCGTCCAGGGTTCCCTGGCTGTCGAAACGGCTGGGGAAAGGCTCCTCGGCCCCCCAGGAGTCGATCAGCGGATACAGCTGGTCACGCTGTTCGGAGCGGGCCACCAGGACCGATGAACCACGCGGGGCGCAGCCGAACTTGTGGATGTTGCCGATCCAGAAGTCGCACTCCAGGCCCCGCAGCGGGCCCTCGATCAGTCCCGGCACATGGGCTCCGTCGACGAGGAAGGGGATCTCACGGCGCCGGGCCTCCTCACCGATGCGCTCGACGGGCATCCGCCGGGCCGTGGGTGAGGTGATGTGGTCCACGACGACGAGGCCGGTGCGCTCACCCATCAGAGCCGTCACGGCCTCGTACGCCTCTTCGGCGTCGGCGTCCAGGGGCACATGGGCGGTGCGGACCGTGCCGCCCCAGCGGCGGGCCAGGCGCTCGGCGCCCCAGGTCACGGCACCGTAGCCGTGGTCCGTGACGACGATCTCCCCGCCGGGCCGGGCCGGAAGAGAGCCAAAAACGACGCTGGCGCCGCCGCTCGCGTTGGGCACGAACGCGAGGTCCTGCGGGGCCACCCGCAGGAACCCGGCGACGGCGCTCCGGGCCTCGGCCACCCGCTGGGGCAGGTGCGGGAACCACGCGACGGGATTGCTCTCCATCTCCCTGCGCAGTTCCTGCTGCACCCGCTGTGCCTCGAGGGGGACGGCACCGAACGAACCGTGGTTGAGATGTCGGACCGCGGGGTCCAGCGACCACGCGGCCGCCGCAGGGCGGCCGTCCGCAAGGAGCAGGGGGCGGGGCGCGGTGGTGAGGTCGGCTCTGATCACGTCACTCCAGGCGCTTGTCAGCATGGTTCATCAGACGCCCACCAGAAGTCATCTGATGAGTTGCGGCATGCTGACACGTCAACCGGGGGTGGAACAAGATGTTCCGCAGCGATTGTTTGATGACTCGAGAGTAGGTACCACGAGAGGTCTGATGAACCTGCCGAAGAGGCAGTACGCTGCACTGGAGGCCGGCAGCCCGCCGCCAAGCCCGAAGAGGAGAGTGGGATGTCCGCAGTCGAGAAGGCGGTTCACGGTCTACGGCGCATGATCTCCAGCGGACGGCTGACACAGGGCGACCGTCTGCCTCCGGAGGGCGATCTGTGCGAGGAGCTCGGTGTCTCCAGGGGTTCGCTGCGCGAGGCGGTCCGTATGCTCGCCGCGCTCGGCGTGGTCGAACCCCGGCACGGCTCGGGCACGTTCGTCTCCCCGCTACGGCCTGCCGACATGATCGGCAGCCTCTCGCTGACCATCGAACTGCTGCCGCTGGACGGCGTGTTGGAGTTGTTCGAGGCCCGGGGCGTACTGGAGGCGCATGTCGCGGCGCAGACGGCGGCGCGTATCACCGAGGAAGAGCTCAAGAACCTCCGCGCGGTCATCGAGACCCTGGAGGCCAGCGACGACCCGGACGAGGGCGCGGAACTCGACCGCCAATTCCATTCGGAGATCGCCCGTATCGCCGGCAATCCCGCCATCGCCTCACTGCTGGCGGTCTTCCGCGGCCGCTCCCGCGCGTATCAGGTGTTCATGATGCCCGAGGGCCCTGCCATGAAGAAGGAGAGTGACGCGGGGCACCGGCTGATCGTCGAAGCGCTGGAGGCCCGCGATCCGGTTGCCGCCGCGGCACAGGCGGCGGCCCATGTCACCTGCTCGGCCCGGTGGTTGGAGGCCTGTCGGCCACCGGTGACCGAAGCCGCGCACGCGTCGCTCCCCCAGTTCCCCGCAGAGTAGGGCCGGGCGCGGCGCACGCGACGCGCGGACGGTTCCGGGCCGGAGGCATCCCTACGACGGCACACCGGGCGCCGGCCCGCTCCCCGCACCGGCCCCGCCCTCCCGCTCCCCCTGATCCGCCCCTGGACGCGGCCCGGGCACAGCCGGCCGGAGCCGGGCCAGGAGCCGTCCGCGTTCCTCGGCGAAGGCGGGGTCGGCCTGGTACTCGGAGTGGCCGAGGATCGGTGCGGGCAGTGGGTGGAGTTCGGTGCGGCCGTAGCCGAGCGGGTCGCGCAGCGCGGGGCAGTCGACTTCGGGGCCGTCGCCCGCGTCGACCCGGACCGGGCCGCCGATGGGGTCGGTGTCGCGGTACAGGTTACGCCAGCAATCCACGTCACGGTGCAGGGACTTGAGGGCCTCGGGGCCGAAGTGGGCCGGGAACCAGCGGCCGTAGAGGCGTTCCAGCGGGGAACCGTAGGTGAGCAGGGCGACGCGGCCGCGGGCGCGCGGGGACAGTTGCCAGGCCGCGGCGGCGGCGAGCACGCTGCCCTGCGAGTGGCCGGAGATGACCAGGCGTCCGCCGGTGGCCTGCGTCCAGGTCGCCATCCGCCAGCTCAGATCGGGCACCGCGCGCTCGGCGTAGCAGGGCGGGGCGAAGGGATGCGCGGCGCGCGGCCAGAAGGTGCCGACGTCCCAGAGGATGCCGATGGTGCGCCGGGCGGCGGGGTCGCGGTAGGCCCGGCGGCCCCAGGTGACCAGGAGTATGAAGCCGAGTCCGATCAGCCAGGAACCGAGGGCCTGCGCCGCCTCCGCGGCACCGGCGAGGAACGGTGTCGTTCCGCTCGCGGCCTGCGCCGGCACCTCGCCGGTCCCCCAGGCTCCGGCCAGTGCTCCGCCGCCGAGCACCAGGGTGGCCACCGCGGTGACTCCGACGAGCAGCGGTGCCTCGTCGGTGAGTTGGGCACGGGTGCGCGTCGCGGCGATGCGGCGGGTACGGATGGGGTCCTGCTTCTCGTCCGGGTAGTCACGGTAGACGTGCACCAGGCCGCTTCTGATCCTGCGTGCGGTGCGCACCGTGAGAGCCGTGCACAGGGCGAGCAGCAGTACCAGGAAGACCGGGATGACCGAGGCCTGCCAGGTCAGCATCACCGGCGGCCCCGGGATGTCGGCACCCGAACCCGCGGTGCCCGCGCCGTCCAGCCAGTCGCCCACCCGCTGGGCCGTACCGCCGGACATCACACCGCCGAGCGCACAGGCCAGCATGACCACGGCGGGCCCGCCGAGTCCGCCGAGCGCGCTGCGCGCGGAGGGGCCGCGCCGCCGCAGTATGTAGGCGACGACAGCGGTGGCGATCACGAGCAGACCCTGCACCAGGGCCAGCGAACCGAAGGTGGGATCGCCGGGCAGGCGGCCCGAGGACTCCCAACCGGGCCTGGACCAGCCCGCGTAGAGGACGGACAGGCCGAGCACCGCCAGGGCGGCGGCGGGCAGCCGCCGCACCAGGTGCTCGTCGATCTCACGGTCGAGCCGGTGCTCGCTGCGGCCCCTGCGGCACACCACCCAGACCACAAGCAGCAGCCCGAGTACGAGAACCGCCTCCAGGGCGCGCCCCAGCACATCGAGCAGCGCGGGCCCGCCGTCCTCGCGGTCGAAGCGGGCCGCCGAGGTGCAGACCGCGGCCGAGACGGTGAGCAGTCCCGCCGCGGTGTGGGCGGCCCGCAGTCGGGCGACCAGCCTGCGGCCGAACCAGAAGCCCGGCTCGCTGAGCGCGGTGGCGCTGGTCTCCTCGGCGGTCTCCGGTTCGACGGGCAGCGGGTGCTGCGACTCGTACGCGCTCCAGGTGCGCCGCGACAGGTACCAGAGCAGTCCGACGAGGAGGGCGGGCAGCACCGCGGCCAGGGCGAGGCGGCGGCCTGGCTGCGACCACCAGCCGTCGTCGGAGAGCTGAGGGCTGGCGAAGCCGAGCCAGGAGTGGTCGGAGGCGCAGGCCCGGGTACCGGCGCACTGCCACGCCGTCAGGTCGAGTGCCACCTCGCAGCAGGCGGCGACCATCATCAAGGTCAGCGACAGCCCGGCGAGGCGGACCAGCATCCCGTAGCCGCGCACCGCCCTGCTGCGGTGGCGCGAGGTGGGGCGCATCCAGTGCGCGAGGTTGACCACCATGAACGGCAGAAGCAGCAGCCACAGGGCGCGTGAGCTGTTGCCCGAGGTGAGGTTGGACCAGACGTACGCCTCCGGGATCGGCTCACCGGGCCGCTCCCGTTCGCCTTCTCCGTCCGCTTCGCGTTGCTCGCGTTCCTCGGCGCCCACGTCCTCGGGGCGGCGGTAGACGGCCGCGCGCTCGTCGCCGGTGATCCGCACGGTGCGCGGGTCGTCGAGCATCTTCTCCGGAGTGGTCCCGCCGACTCCGTGGACGAGCAGTTCCAGCGCCGGTTCGAAGGACCCTTCCGGCGCCGCCCCGGGTGCTGCGGCTTGTGCGGCACGCTCCACTGTTTCCCCGTCCCCCGTCGCAGCGCGTCGTTCAGTTGTCGGTCACCAGGATCCCTTGTCGCCACGGCGGGTGCACCCCCCGTCACGGAATCTCCGCGATCCGTACGGACTGGGTTCCTTGTCCGGCTTCGGCGCCCGTGGGACGGCCGGTTCAACGCCGTGCGAGGATGTGTCCTTCCAGGTGGCCGGTACGGTACGGGCGGCGGCCACCGAGGCGTACCGAAGGATGCGAAGGGACGACGGCGTCGTGAGCGAGAACCAGAACCTCCTCGCCGAGCAGCGGCGTGCTCTCATCCTGGACGAGGTGCGCAGACGCGGCGGCGCGCGGGTCAACGAACTCACCCGGCGGCTCGGGGTCTCCGACATGACGGTGCGTCGGGACCTGGACGCGCTGGCGCGGCAGGGTGTCATCGAGAAGGTGCACGGCGGGGCGGTGCCGCTGTTCGAGGCGAGCAGCCACGAGCCCGGCTTCGAGGCCAAGTCGGGCCTGGAGCCCGGCGCGAAGGAGGAGATCGCGCGGACCGCGGCCTCCTTCGTGGCGCCCGGTACGGCGATCGCGCTCTCCGGTGGGACGACGACGTACGCCCTGGCCCAGCAGTTGCTCGACGTCCCGGATCTGACCGTGGTGACCAACTCGGTCCGGGTGGCCGATGTCTTCCACGCCGCTCAGCAGATGTCGGGGCTGCGTGCCGACTCGGCGACGGTGGTCCTGACCGGCGGGGTCCGCACCCCGTCCGACTCGCTGGTCGGTCCGGTGGCCGACCGCGCCATCGGCTCCCTCCACTTCGACCTGCTGTTCCTCGGTGTGCACGGCATATCGGCGAGCGCGGGCCTGTCCACCCCGA
The DNA here is from genome assembly GCF_013364195.1 of Streptomyces sp. NA04227. Lineage (NCBI taxonomy): Bacteria > Bacillati > Actinomycetota > Actinomycetes > Kitasatosporales > Streptomycetaceae > Streptomyces > Streptomyces sp. NA04227. Next base: position 373,102 of record NZ_CP054918.1, read on the forward strand.
ACCTCGCCGAGGCCGAGACCAACCGCAGGCTGGTGGGCTCGGCCCGCCGGGTCGTCGTGGTGGCCGACCACACCAAGTGGGGCACCGTGGGCCTGAGTTCCTTCGCCGCGCTGGACGAGGTGGACACGCTGGTCACCGACAAGGGGCTGCCGGAACAGGCGCGGACCGAGGTCGCCGAGCAGCTCCGGCTCGTGGTCGCGGGTGAGACCGAGCCGGAGTCGCAGTCGGCGTCAGAGTCACCGTCGGAGTCCGACGGTCGCGCCTGACGGGAGCGCTACACGGGCTGCGTGCTCCCAAGTAGCGCTCGTGGATGGCGAGTTGACAGCCGGTCGGCCGGTCCGGCTTCCGGCAGGCCGCCGTCAGTCGGCCGTGCGGTCGCAGGCCGGCCACTGCCCGGTACCGAGGAAGGTCTCCAGGGCCCGTGCGTACGGCGCGATGTCCAGGCCCTGCTCGCCGAGCCACTCGTCCGAGTAGTACTTGTCGAGGTAGCGGTCGCCGGGGTCGCAGAGCAGGGTCACCACGCTGCCGGTGCGGCCCTCGGCCAGCATCTCGGCGACGATCTTGAGGGCGCCCCACAGTCCGGTACCGGTCGAGCCGCCCGCCTTGCGGCCGATCACACCCTCCAGCGCACGGACGGCGGCCACGGCCGCGGCGTCGGGGACCTTCATCATGCGGTCGATCGCGCCGGGCACGAAGCTGGGCTCCATCCGGGGGCGGCCGATGCCCTCGATCCGTGAACCGCTGTCGCAGGTGGCGTCCTGACGGCCGGTGGTCCAGCCCTCGAAGAAACAGGAGTTCTCCGGGTCGGCCACACAGATACGGGTGTCGAACTGCATGTAGTGCACATAGCGCGCGAGGGTGGCCGAGGTGCCGCCGGTACCGGCGGTGGCGACGATCCACGCGGGCTCCGGGTACCGCTCCAACTCCAGCTGGCGGTAGATGGATTCGGCGATGTTGTTGTTGCCGCGCCAGTCGGTGGCACGTTCGGCGTAGGTGAACTGGTCCATGTAGTGGCCGCCGGTACGCACCGCCAGGTCGGCGGCCTCCTCGTACATTTTGCGCGAGTCGTCGACGAAGTGGCACTGCCCGCCCTGGAATTCGATGAGGCGGCACTTCTCGGCGCTGGTCGTGCGGGGCATCACCGCGATGAAGGGGACGCCGATCAGCTTGGCGAAGTAGGCCTCCGAGACGGCCGTTGAGCCACTGGACGCCTCGATGACCGGGCGGCCGGGGCGGATCCACCCGTTGCACAGGCCGTAGAGGAACAGCGAGCGGGCGAGGCGGTGCTTGAGACTGCCCGTGATGTGGGTCGACTCGTCCTTCAGATACAGGTCGATGCCCCAGTGCTCGGGCAGGGCGAAGCGCAACAGATGGGTGTCGGCGGACCGGTTCGCATCCGCCTGCACCTTGCGTACCGCCTCTTTCAGCCACTGGCGGTAGGCGTCGTCGGAGCGGTCGACGTCGCGGGTGGGCAACGGCTCACTGAGGGGTGAGTCGGCTGTGCTGTGCACCACTGTGGCTCCTTGTCTCCCACCCTGCCGCGGGCGGCTCGCTCGATCATAAGCAGCCGCAAACCCGTACCCCACCTGCATAAACATCCCTTTGGGAGAGTCAAAGGAAGGGCTGGGTCCCGGGTTGTCCGGCCTACGCGCGGGGTAGGGAGTCCGCACCTGCCAGGGAGGGGCTGGCGTTCGGGTCGGGCGAGGAGCACACTTCGGTCACGGGGTGCACTCCGGCCGATCCCCACAAGCGCCGGCGGTCAACGGAAGTTGGGCAGTTCGGCTGCGAAAGGGTGGGATCCACCATGAAGGACGAGGAGTTCACGGCCACAGGTGTGCGCATCGGCAAGGGCCTGCGTTCCCTCACCCGTGCCGGACAGGTCCGGATCGCCGACGGCAGGCTGGAGTTGCTCACCAGCGCGGGCCAGGAGATCGACAGCGCGCCGGTGCAGGCGGTACGGGCGGGCAGATCCTGGTTCGGCGCCGAGGACCGGGCCACCGCGGAGGTCAACGGCACCCGGTACTCGCTCACTCTGGGCGACCAGGAACGCTCGGACAGCGCGGCGAGCCGTACCGCGAAGCGCTTCGTGGAAGCCGTCCGCAAGGCGAGCGGCGGCCGGTCCTGACTGGTCGACGCCGTTCGCTCCCCCGCGCGAGTTGCGAGTTCGGTGCACCTGGGTGAGGCTTGTCTCACGTCACAGAGGGTTTATCGGCGACCACGCTGCGAACCAGCGCGCCGATCTCGCAGCAGACGGCCGTGAGCTCGCGGCCGTACCCGCTGAGCCCGTTCTCTTCCGGACTCAATTCGGGGAGTCGCAGCCGTGGTCAGCAAGCCAAGCAGGCACTGCACGGTGGAGCTCCAGGCCCTGCCGTCGCGAATCAGCCAGGTCCGCAGAATCGTCACAGCCCAGTTGCGCTACTGGCGCCTCGACGCACTCATCGACCGTGTGGCACTCGGTGTGACCGAGTTGCTCACGAACGTGCACCGGCACGCCGGTACCGACAAGACGTGCACCGTCCAGATCGAACTGGACCTCGATCGTCTGACCGTCTCGGTGCACGACCGCGATCCACGTCTTCCGTATGTGCACGAACCCGAACCGGGCGCCACCGGCGGCCGTGGGCTCGCGTTGATCGCGGCCCTCAGCGAGAGCTGGGGAGTACAGCCGCACGGCCGCAGCGGCAAGACGGTGTGGTTCGCCCTGCCGACACCGCCGCTGGTGCCCCTCTTCACGGCGGACGCCGTGTACGGCTCGGCGACCACCGGACCGCTGGCGGAGCCGGTCGTCCTGGAGTCCGTCGCCACGGGCGACTCGGCGCATACTCCCGCCCGGTCCGCCGTTCTCGGCTGACCGGGCGGTGAGAGCCGGGCCGCCGCGCGCACGGGCCGGTCACCTCACGGACGCGGGCGGGGCCCGGCGGATCCGCTCCGCCGGGCCCCGCCCTGTGCCGCGCGCCGTCCGGGCATCCGCACGGCGCCGCACGGCCGCGTCACTCCGTGGCGATCGCCCGCAGGACGCCGAGCCTGGCCGCCCGGCGGGCCGGGCGCAGTCCGGCGAGACCGCCCGCGGCAAGCCCGACCAGGGCCACCACCAGGAGTTGTACGGGCGGCAGCGCGAACGCGAAGTCGCTGGCGGTGGCCCCGTCGGAGGCCTTGACCAGCACCCAGCCGAGGAAGCCGCCGAGGACCAGCCCGCCCAGGGTGCCGAAGGCGGCGACCAGGACCGATTCCCAGCGGACCATGGCCCGCAGCTGCGCCCTGGTCTGCCCGACGGCCCGCAGCAGCCCGAGTTCCCGGGTCCGCTCGTGGAGGGCCAGGGTCAGGGTGTTGGCGATGCCGAGCAGAGCGATCAGGACGGCCAGCGCGAGCAGGGCGTAGACCAGCGTGAGCATCATGTCGATACCGCCCGCCGACGACTCGGCGTACTCCTCGCGCGTCTGCACATCCGGGTTGCCGTACCGCTCGGCCACCTTCTCCACCGCCGCCGTGCCCTCGGCCCGGCTCACCCCGTCCTCGAAGGTCACGGCGACCAGGGTGTCGGTGTCCTGTGCGCGGTGCGGGGCCCATGCCTCGCGGGTGATCACGTAGTCGCCGACGAGTTCGGACTTGTCGTAGACGGCCCGTACGGTGAAGGTCTTCCGCTCGCCGTCGGTGAAGGCGAGCCGGGCCTTCGACCCGGGTTGGAGTCCGGCCTTCTCGGCCTCCGGTTCGGCGAGGGCGATGCCGTCCTTGCCCAGGGCCTCGATGTCGCCGCGTACGGTGCCGAGGTCGAAGCCGCGTCGCAGTGCCGCGGGATCGGCGACCGTGAGCGCGCGGCCCCGGCCGTCGACCTCGGCGACGCCCCGGCCCAGGCCGACCGCGGTGGCCACCTCCGGCCGTTCGGCGACGGCGGGCGCGAGCCCGGGGCTCAGGCCGCTGCCGCCGCCTCCGAAGGCCGGGGTGCTGATGGCCACGTCACCCGCGAAGGAACGGTCCACGGTCTGGTTCATGGTCGCCTTGAGCGAGGCGCCGAAGACGGTGAACAGCGAGACCACGGCGACGCCGATCATCAGCGCGCCCGCGGTGGCCGCCGTCCGCCTGGGACTGCGCAGCGCGTTGCGCCGGGCCAGCGTGCCGGTGAGTCCGCGCAGCCTGCCGAGCGGCGCGCCGAGCACCCGGACCGCGCGGGTGGCCGCGACCGGGCCGAGCACCACGAAGGCGGCGAGCGCGAGCACCGCGCCCAGGCCCGCGAGCCACACCGAGGGCGTCGCGAACACGCCGGTCAGCGTGGCCAGTACGGCCCCGGTGCCGAGTACCGCCCCGGTCACCGCACGGCCGCGGGAGGCACCGGAGTCGTCCACCGCGCTCTCGCGCAGCGCGGCGAGCGGCGCGGTGCGCCCGGCCCGCAGGGCGGGCATGACGGCGGAGGCCAGACAGACCACGATGCCGACCAGGAGCGGCAGTGTCATGGACAGGCCGCTGATCACCAAGTCGCCCTCGGGGAAGGGGAATCCGATGGCCGGGAAGAGTGCCTGCAGCCCGGCCGCGATACCGATGCCGCCCGCGAGTCCGGCGAGCGAGGCGAGCACGGCGACGGCCGCGGCCTCGGTCAGCGTCGAGACGGTGACCTGTCGGCGCGAGGCGCCCAGCGCCCGCAGCAGGGCGTTCTCCCGGGTGCGCTGGGCGACCACGATCGCGAAGGTGTTGTGGATGGAGAAGGTGGCGACGAGCAGCGCGATGCCGGAGAAGACCAGCAGGAAGGTGGTGAAGAGGGTGAGGAACTGCCCGGAGATCATCTCCGTGTTCTCCTCGGCCGACTCCTGCCCGGTGATCGCCTCGATCCCCTTGGGCAGTACGGGGGCCAGGGCGTCGACGAGTTCCTCCTGGCCGATGCCGGGCCCCGCGCGCACCTGGATGCTCGCGGCCCGGCCGGGCTTCGCCGTGAGGTACCGCTCGGCGTCGGCCACCGTCATCCCGGTGTAGGTCACCTGGGCCATGCCGTCCTCGCCGCCGAAGCCGGCCAGGCCCACGACGCGCACCTCGACCGGGTCGGGGGTGCGCAGGGTGGTGGTGTCGCCGATCCGGAGTCCGCCCTGCTCGGCGGCGCCGCGGTTGACGACCACCTCGCCGTGCTTCAACGGGGCGCGCCCCTCGGCGAGTTGATACGGGTTGAGTTCCTTGTCGTCGATCCAGTTTCCGGCGAGGGTGGGCGGACCCTGGCCGCCGATCGGCTCGCCGTCACTGCCCACGAGCTGGCCCGCGCCCTCGATCCGGGGCACGGCGGCGGCCACCGACGGGATCCGCTCGATCCGCTCGGCCAGCGAGGTCGGCACCGTGTCGCGCACCCCCTGGCTCTCGCCGGGCGTGGTGATGGTGTCGGCGCTGCGTACGACGGCGTCCGTACCGCGGGTCGCGTCGCCGAACATGGTGTCGAAGCCGGCGCGCAGGGTGTCGCCCATGACGAGCGTGCCCGCCAGGAAGGACACCCCGAGCAGTACGGCGAGGAAGGTGCCCGCGAAGCGGCGCTTGTGCGCGCGCAGCGAGGCGAGGCTCAGCCGGATCGCGGTGGCGGTGCCGCCGGTGGCCTTGGCACTCATGACGGCACCTCCCGCGCGGCGCGGCCGTCGAACGCCTTCATCCGGTCCAGGACGCGCTCGGCGGTCGGTGCGGGCATCCGGTCCACCAGACGCCCGTCGGCGAGGAAGACGACCTCGTCGGCGTGGGCCGCCGCCACCGGGTCGTGGGTGACCATGACGACGGTGCGGTCCATCTCGCGGACCGCCCGGCCGAGCAGGCCGAGCACCTCCTCGCCTGAGCGCGAGTCCAGGTTGCCGGTGGGCTCGTCGGCGAAGACGACGTCCGGGCGGCCCGCGAACGCCCGTGCGACGGCGACGCGTTGCTGCTGTCCGCCGGAGAGTTCGGCGGGCCGGTGGTGCAGCCGGTCGCGCAGTCCGACCACGTCGATCAGCGTCTGGGTCCACTCCCGGTCCGCGGCCTCGGACCGCCTGCCCGCGAGGTCCATGGGCAGGGTGATGTTCTCCGCCACGGTCAGCGTCGGCACCAGGTTGAACGCCTGGAAGACGAAGCCGATGCGGTCGCGCCGCAGCAGGGTCAGCCGCCGGTCGTCCAGAGCGCTCAACTCGGTGCCGCCGATGAAGGCGGCACCGGAGCTGAGCGTGTCGAGTCCGGCCGCACAGTGCATGAGGGTGGACTTGCCGGAGCCCGAGGGCCCCATGATCGCCGTGAAGCGCCCGGCCGGGAAGCCGACGCTCACGCCGTCCAGTGCCCTCACCTCGGTGTCGCCGGCGCCGTAGACCTTCACGGCGTCGACGACCCGGGCCGCGGTGCGGGTCGCGGTCTCGCTGGTCATGCCGCGTCCCCCTTCTTGCCCGTGCCCGCACGCCCGAACCGCTCGTCCAGGACGGTCAGTCGGCGCCGGTACTCGTCCTCGTCGATCTCGCCGGTGGCGAACCTCCGGCCGAGGACGGCGATCGGCGCGTTGTCGCCGCCGGTCGGATGCCAGGGTGCGCGGCGGCCACGCCAGACGGTGCGGCGCAGCAGGGCCACGACTCCTACGATCACGGCCGCCCAGATCAGCGGGAAGAACAGGATCCACGGACCGGGACCCCCGTGGTGGGAAGCCAGGGTGAGCATGGTCGGTCATCTCCTAGGGTGCGGGCCGCCGGTTTCGCCCGGTGGGCCGGTGTGTTCCGTGCTGCATCGAGCCTGGCTCCGCGAGGTGGTCCGGGTCGTCGTACGGGCAGCGGCAGTGCGGGTACCCCGGCGGGAGTACGGGCGGCGGGCGCGGCTGCTTCCCGGGGACCGACGGCGCTCCGACACTCTGTACCTACTGGTATGTACAGTCCGCTACAGTGGCGTCATGAGCACCCAGGAACGACTGGTCGAGGCCACCCGGGAACTGTTGTGGGAGCGCGGCTACGTCGGTACCAGCCCGCGCGCCATTCAGGAGCGCGCGGGCGCCGGGCAGGGCAGCATGTACCACCACTTCTCCGGCAAGCCCGAGTTGGCCCGCGCGGCGATCACGCGGACCTGCGAGGAGATGCGGGAGACCGCGGAGCGCACGCTCGACGGCGAGGGCACCGCGTTCGAGCGGATCTCGGCCTATCTGCTGCGCGAGCGCGAGGTGTTGCGCGGCTGCCCGGTCGGGCGGCTCACCATGGACCCGGACGTACTCGCCGCCGACGCACTGCGCGAGCCGGTGGCCGCGACCCTGGCGAAGGTGCGGGCGCGGCTGGCCGAACTGGTCCAAGAGGGCGTACGGCGCGGTGAGTTGACGACCACGGCCGAGCCCGGCGAGGTCGCCGCGGCCGTTCTCGCCGTGGTCCAGGGCGGCTATGTCCTGGCCCGCGCCGAGGGCTCTGCCGAGGGATTCGACGCGGCGGTGGCGGGTCTGCGGGCCCTGCTCGCGCCGCGTACTTCCGCTTGAGTACACCGCTTCCGTACGCCCGCTCCAGTTCGCCCGCTCGAGCCCGTTCGCTTGAGTCCGTTCGCCGCCCGGGAGGCAGCAGTGCAGGCCATGCAGTACGAGATCACCTTGCCCGCCGACTACGACATGGGGATCATCCGGCACCGGGTCGCCACCCGCGGGCATCTGCTCGACGACTTCCCCGGGCTCGGCCTGAAGGCCTACCTGGTGCGGGAGAACGGGGTGGACGGTTCACCGGTGAACCAGTACGCGCCGTTCTATCTCTGGAACTCCGCCGAGGGCATGAACACCTTCCTGTGGGAGGGCGGCTTCGGGGGCATCGTGCGCGACTTCGGGCGGCCGGCGGTCCGGCAGTGGACGGGGCTGCACTTCGGTCACGGACCCGCCGCCGGGGCCGAGGCCGTGACCGCGGTGCGCCACCGGGTGCCGGTGCCGGCCGGCCCGCGACCGGACGCGCCGATCGCGCAGGCACTCACGAGTCAGGCCGAACTCGCCCGCGAGGAGGCCCTGTTGTGCACGGCGCTCGCGGTGGACACGAGCCGTTGGGAGCTCGTGCACTTCTCGGTGTGGACGAGCGAACGCCCGTCGACTCCGGGCGATCTATTCCGGGTGGCTCACCTCTCGACCCCGGAAAGCGCCTCGCTGTCGGTCGGCCGCCACTGGTGAAACTGCCGCCGGTGGGCCACTCCAGCTGGCCTGCCCCCGGTGTTCCCGTTCGGAGATTTCATCCATCGTTCCACCAGACTCAGCCAGCTTGTCTATACAGGTAGCCTGCTCGCATGCGAGGCTCGGACCTGTGACACAGCAACCCTCCACCCGGAGCACCATCGATGTCCGCTACGCCCGCTGGAGCGGACCCGGTCAGCCCTTCGCCCTCGTCCCGGCAACCACGCCGCGCATGCCTCACCCCGGCGAAGTGCTGGTCCGCGTCGACTTGGCGACCGTCTGCGGCAGCGACCTGCACACCGTCGCAGGGCATCGCCCCGCGCCCCGGCCCGGGGTGCTCGGGCACGAACAGGTCGGCACCGTGGTCGCGGTCGGCGAGGGGGCGCCCCCATGCCAGGACGGCACCGAGATCACCCCCGGCATGCGCGTGGTGTGGTCGGTGACCGCCTCCTGCGGGAAGTGCCACCGGTGTCGGCGCGGCCTCACCCAGAAGTGCGAACGCCTGCGCAAGTACGGGCACGAGCCCTTGGACGAACGCGCGCCGCTGACCGGCGGCTTCGCCACCCATTGCGTACTGCTGCCCGGCACCACCGTGGTCGCCGTCCCGCCCGCACTACCGGACGCGGTGGCCTGTCCCGCCTCGTGCGCCACGGCGACCGTGGCCGCGGTGATCGCGGCGGCGGGGCCGCTGGACGGGCGCCGGGTCCTGGTCACCGGGGCGGGAATGCTCGGCCTCACCGCGATCGCCATGGCCGCGACGGCCGGTGCGCGGGTGACCGCCGTCGACCCCGACCCGGGCCGCCGCGCGCAGGCCGCCCGGTTCGGCGCGCACGACGTCGCGGGAACCGGCGAAGTGCACGGCGAGGTGGACGCGGCGCTGGAGTTGTCAGGACACCCCGAGGCGGTACGGACCTGTCTGGGCTCCCTGGCCATCGGCGGCCGGGCGGTGCTCGCGGGCAGCGTCTCGCCGGGGGCGCCGGTGCCACTGGACCCGGAACGGCTCGTACGGGGACTGGGAAGCGTCGCGGGTGTGCACAACTACGCCCCGGCCGACCTCCAACGGGCGGTCGACTTCCTGACGGCACATCACCACAGCTATCCGTTCGCCGAACTCGTCGAGGGCGCCTACCCCTTGACCGAACTCGACGCGGCGGTGGCGGCGGCACGCTCGGCCGTCGCGCCCCGGCAGGCCGTCGTGCCGCACGCCTCCTGAGCCCTCGGGCGCTGGGCTCGGGCCCGGGAAACGGACACACGCGGCTGTCCGCCGGGCCCGGGGCCGGAGTTCCGCGCGAGTTCCGCCAGAGCACCGGCCGACAGCTTCGCCGCGGCCTCCGTCTACAGCTTCGCCGAGCGGCTGTTGCGGGAGTTGGTCACGGTCACGGTGGCGATGTCGGACCGGTACCGGTCGTCGGACCATTCGATCGGCACATTGTGCGAGTCCGTGGTGAGCCTGCGCTCGCGCAACAGCGGGAAACCCTCGGGCACTTGGAGCAGTTCCGCGTCCAGCGCGTCGGCGCCGACAGCGTCGAAGGTGTGCCGTGCCGAGTGCAGGTCCACGCCCCGTTCGGTGAGCAGGGCGTAGATGGAACCGGCGTTCAGGTCGGCGTCGATCAGCGGGCGGCCGATCTCCTCGACGTAGGTCATGCGTTCCAGCATCGCCGGGCGGCCGTCGAGCAGCCGCAGCCGGATGAGCTGTACGGCCAGGTCGTCCTCGCCGATCTCCAGAGCCGCGGCGGTCTCCTTGCCCGGCCTGCGCAGCGCGATCTCCTGGAGGCGCTGTCCCGGCTCGTACCCGGTGAGTTCGGCGCGTCGCGTGAAGGAGAGGAAGGACTCGAAGGGCTGGGCCGGCACCGCGTCGAGGACCGTGGCGCGCTTGCCCTGACCGCCGCCGATCAGGCCCTCCTCGCGCAGTGCGGCCAGGGCCTGGCGCACCGGGCCGCGGGAAGCGGTGAACTCCTCGCAGAGCTGGGCCTCGGAGGGCAGCAGTTCGCCGACTTTGACGGTTCCGCTGCGGATACGGCGGCGCAGTTCGGCTGCGATGGACCGGTGCAGTGGGGTGGCCATACAGGTGACCCTACACATGGAGTTACCTCCAGGTAGTTTCGGGTCCCGACTTGTGCAGTATCGGAAAACTTATAGATACAACTCCTTGCCCGGGAGTCCAGTGGACTGCCACCTTTCTCCTGCAACCCGCCCTGGAGAAAGGACGAGAAGTGACCGAAGAGGGCATCAACAGACGTACGTTGCTGGCCGGTGGGGTCGCCGCGGCGCTGACCGCGACGGCCCCCGCGACCGCCGCCGCGGCCGAGGGCAGCGCCGCACCTGCAGCCCCCGAGCCCGCGGCCGGACCGCTGGTGGGACATGTCGACACCGGCACCGCACGGATCTGGGCCCGCCCCGGGCTCGACCCCACCCGGTACACCCGCTGGCGGTGCACCTACCGAACCGGCCAGGACAGTCCGCGCCGCATCACCACGGAGCTGTCCGCCGCGAACGACCACACCCTCCTCGCCGATCTGGACGGCCTGCGGCCCGACACCACCTACGAGTTCCGGCTCGAACCGCTGTCCAGCGCCCCCGGGTTCACGCCGCTGACCGGGTCGTTCACCACCTCCCCCGCACCGGAGCAGCCCGCCGTGGTCACCATGGGCATGGGCTCCTGCGCCCCCTCGGTCCCGGACCGGATCTGGACGCGGGTGCTGGACGAGGGCTGCGACAGCTTCGTCATGCTCGGCGACACCCCGTACGTGGACACCGGGGACCTGGCGGTGGCCCGGCGCAAGCACCGTGAGTTCCTGGTGCAGCCGGAGATCGCGCGCATGATCCGGACCATGCCGGTCTGGGCGACCTGGGACGACCACGACTTCGGCGGGAACGACCAGCACGGCGACTTCGGCGGCAAGGTGGCCACCCGTACCGCGTTCGTCGACCACCGGGCCAACGCCACCTTCGGGCACGGGGCCGACGGCAGCCCGCTCACCACGCGCGGGGAGGGAAACGGTATCTACACCTCCTTCCGTCGCGGGCCGTTGGAGGTCTTCCTCCTCGACCCCCGCTGGTTCAGCCGTACCGAGGCCAGTTGGGCCGACCCGGCCAAGCCGACCTGCCTCGGCCGGGTGCAGTGGGACTGGCTGCGCGAGCGGCTGCTCGCGAGCACGGCCCCGTTCAAAGCCCTGGCCACCGGGATGATCTGGGACGACAAGCAGAGCAGCGAGTCGGACGACTGGGGCACCTACGCCCACGAGAAGGAGGCGATCCTGGACTTCATCGCGGGGGAACGCATTCCCGGCTGCTTCCTGATCGGCGGCGACATCCACGTCTCGCGCGCCCTCGACTACGGCCCGCGGGTGGGCTACGACCTCTGGCAGTTCATCGTCAGCCCGATGCACGGCAGCACCATCCCGAGCCTCAACGTGCCGAGCCCCTACCTCAAGCACAGCGCCGTCGAGCCCCATGTCTTCCTGAAACTGGTCGCCGACACCACCGTGCCCGACCCCACGCTCACCGCGACCTGGATCAACCGCGACGGCACCCGGTTCTTCGAAGTGCGCCGCACCGCGACGCAGATGGGCCACCCCGCGCCCTGAGGTACCACCGCACGACCGGCAGATGAACAACGGGCTACTTGTACATACAGGATCTTGACCGGGTCGACGGCGCCTGACAGCGTTCACGTCGTCGGCCCGGCGAGGTTCCCCGACTCGGCGGTGCCCCTCCCCCGCGCCCTTCCCTCGCTCTCCCCGGCGCCTTCCTCTGCTCACTTCATCCTCCGGAGACACCCGTGTCCGTCCGACGCCCCGCCCTTGTCGGCACCCTCGTTGCCGCCCTCTTCCTGACCGCCTGCGGCGGCGACTCCGACAAGCCCGAGTCCGCCACCTGCCCCGGCGGCACGATCCGCTTCGGCGTCGAGCCGTTCGAGGACCCGGCCAAGCTCACTCCCGCCGCCGAGGTCCTGGCCGACGCCCTGGAGGAGAAGCTGGACTGCCCGGTCGAACTGACCATCACCGAGGACTACTCCTCCGAGGTCCTGGCCATGCAGAACGGCAAGCTGGACATCGCCATGTTCGGCCCTCTCGGCTACGTGTTCGCCAGTGAGCGGGCCAAGGCCGAGGCACTCGCCTCGTTCGGTGACCCCAAGGGCGAACTGTCCACCTACACGGCCGGGATCTGGGTGCCCAAGTCCTCGAAGGCGACCACGGTCGAACAGCTCCGGGGGCGTTCCCTCGCCCTGGCCTCGGTGGGCTCGACCTCGGGCGACGCGCTGCCCCGCCAGGCGCTCGCCGACGCGGACCTGAAGAAGGACGACGTCGAGCTCAGCTACGCGGGCGGCCACCCCGAGGCCCTGCTCGCCCTGGTCAACGGCACGGTCGACGCCGCCGAGATCAACTCGCAGCAGCTCGCCAGTGCCACCGAGGCCGGCACCTTCAAGCCGTCGAAGTTCCGCAAGATCTGGACCTCGAAGCCGATACCGAACGACCCCATCACCGTACGCGGCGACCACGAGCCCGCGTTCAAGAAGGCGGTGCGCGAGGCACTGCTCGGACTCCCGGCCGACAAGGTGGGCGAGATCGGCGCCCTGCTCGACGCGGACCCGCCCGCCCCGCTGGTCGCCGTGGACAAGTCGACGTACCAGCCCCTGTTCGACCTCGCCCGCACGCTCGGCCTGTCCGAAGAGGACGTCTGATGCTCGCACTGTCCGGCATCACCGTGTCCTACGGCGACCGCCGTGTGCTGCACGGCGTGGACGTCACCGTCGCCCGGGGCGAACTGCTCGCCGTGCTCGGCGCCAACGGCTGCGGGAAGTCGACCCTGCTGCGCGCCGCCGCCGGTCTGGAACCGGCCGCGCGCGGCGGTGTGCGCGTCGACGGCGAGCCCGCGGGTCCGCTCGACATCGCCATGATCTTCCAGCACATCCATCTGGTGCGGCGCCGCAGCGTCCTGGACAACGTCTGCGCGGGCGCCCTGGGACGGCTCGGGCTCGGGCAGTCACTGGTCCCCGCGCTGTTCCCGAAGGCACTGCGCGAGGAGGCCATGGCCTGCCTGGACCGGGTCGGCCTGGCCGACCGGGCGCACGAGCGCGCGGGCAGGCTCTCCGGCGGGCAGCAGCAGCGGGTGGCCGTCGCCCGCGCGCTGTGCCAGCGCCCCCGCGTGCTCCTCGCCGACGAACCCGTCTCCGCACTGGACCCCGCCGCCTCCGAGCACGTACTCGCCCTGCTCGCCGAACTCGCACACGACGAGCGGCTGGCCGTACTGGCCGTACTGCACCAGCCGTCCCTGGCCGCGCGCCACGCCGACCGCGTCGTCGGTCTGCGCGAGGGCAGGGTGGTGCTCGACGGGCAGCCCCGGCAGAACGTCGACGTGCTCTACCAACCGACTGTCGTAAAGGCGGCCTCGTGATGACCACCCTCGAAGACATCCGCCGTCTTCCCGTACCGCCGAAGCCCAGGCGCCCGCGGGCTCTTGCCGCGGGAGCGGCCCTGGCAGCCGTACTGGTCACCGCGCATGTGATCGCCTGGGACGCCACGGACATGTCACTGGACGCGCTCGCCGAGGGCCGGCGGGGCATGGCCGACTTCCTCGGCGAGGCCTTCCCGCCCGACCTGAGCTGGGAGGTGCTCCGCCCGAGCCTGAACGCCGCGTTGCAGACCCTGTGGATCGGACTGCTCGGCACCACACTCTCGGTGCCGCTCTCCCTCCTGCTGGCTTTGCTCGCGGCCCGGGGCACAGCACCCACCGCCGCCGTCTACCACGCGGCGCGTTCGCTGCTCTCGTTCCTGCGGGCCGTTCCCGACGTGGTGTTCGCGCTGGTCTTCGTCACCGCCGTGGGCCTTGGCCCGTTCCCCGGCGTACTGGCCCTGCTCTGCCACAACGTCGGCGTCATGGGCAAGCTCTGGGCGGAGGCCCTGGAGGACGCGGACCCGGGGCCGACGCAGGCGCTGCGCTCGGCGGGCGCGGGCCGGATCCAGATCGCGGCGCACGCTCTACTGCCCACGGTGACACCGCAGTTGACCGGTCTGCTGATGTACCGGCTGGACGTCAATGTGCGGTCGTCGCTGGTCCTCGGTCTGGTCGGCGCCGGGGGCATCGGCTTCCTGATCAACCAGTCCATCAAGCTGTTCCGGTTCGACGAGATGCTCACGCACATCCTGGTGGTGCTGGTCCTCATCGTGGCGGTGGACCGGCTGTCCGCCGCCGTCCGGCGGGTGCTCTCCTGACCCGCCCGGCCCTTCCCCACGCCGGGGGCCACCGGTTCTGCCGCACCCTCTGCTCACGGCAAGACGCGAAATCCCGGGCCCCCGGCACCTCATGGATGCGGATCACCCACTGCACATATACGTGGCAGCCGACGGGCGGTCTCCCGCCCGTCGGCCCCCCACGGCCGTGCCCGTACGGCCCTGCGCTCTCTCCTCTTCGTCCGACGGCCACTTCGTCGCCTGGCCTACGGCCCCGCACATACCCGGCTCTTGCCGGAGCGTCCCCACGCCACACGGTCCGATGCCGCCACACTTCTCCGCACACGGCGGGGACCGGACCGGTCGAGCGGGTGCCGGGGCCCGGCGACGGTCGGCCTCAGCCGGACACCGTCACGGGCACGGTCCCTCAGAAGGCGAAGACGGATCGCCCCTGAGAGTTCATGGCGCACTGGTTGGCGAAAGTGCGCTCGTATCCGATCCGGCGGCCCTCCCAGACACCGGACGCGGTCACCACCACCGGGTTGTAGCGCTTGTCGCAGATGCCGACCCCGGCACCGGTGAGGAGAGCGAAGTCCCCTTGCGCTTCCCGGAGTTCGGCGCACGCCGCGACAGGGTCGGGGTGCGTGCCGCGGGCCGTGGGCGCGCAGCTCAGGCTGACCGCGCGCTCGACGGTGGCCTCGGCCGCGCTCGCACCGTGACCGAGGGTCAGTACGAGTTCCGAGGGAGCGTAGAGGCTTGTGGCCTCCGGGGTGGGCGCGGCGGTCGCCGAGTTGCCCAGGGGTAGTGCAAGGGCTGCTGCCGCCAGCGAGATCGTCGCGGCCAGGCGCGCGGTCCTGTGCATGGAATGTTTCCTTCCGCAGATGCGGTACCGGATGTGGCGGCCGTGAGTCTGCCGTGTCCGGGCCGTGAATACATCTCACCCCCACAGGATTCGGGTGACGTTCCGTATTGAATCAGTGGCGTGAAGTAAGGAAACTGAATCTCCGTCAGCCGCTGCGGGCCTGTTCACCCGGGTCACGTACAGACCACTTGGCCGGAAGCATATGGATCAGCAATCGGCCGAAACTCGCCGTCGTCTCAGGCGTGTTCGCCTTGCAATCCCTTGCCACAGCAATGCATTGCCTGCGCTTCACTCCCCAGCGAGCGCGCCGAGCGGGTCATCGAGAACAGGTTGCCAGGCAAGTTCGGCCGCTCCGACCAGGCTGTTGTGTGCCAGCGTGCAGGCTTCGAGGGGCACACTGCCGCTGACGCCCCAGAGGCTGTGCTCGGCCACGGCCGCCCGCAGTCCGGCACCGTTCACGGCCAGCAGGGTGCGATGCAGTCCGCCGAGGATGATGCGGTCCGGGTTGAGGATGTTCACCAGGGCGGCAAGTCCCTTGCCGAGCGCGGATGTCAGGGCTTCGACGGCGGCTCGTACGGCGGGGTCCTCCGGCTCCTGTTCGAGCAGCCGGGCCGCCTCCTCGATCGGTGAGACGCCGGGCCCTGCCTCGCGTCCGGCCCACTCCAGGAAGGCGGCGGGGTCGGTCTGCGCCTCCAGACAGCCCCGGCTCCCGCAGTGGCAGGGCCGCCCGCCGGGCGCGACGATGATGTGCCCGACCTCCAGGGCGAGGCCCGAACTGCCCAGGTGCAGCCGCCCGTCGACCACCAGGGCCCCGCCGACCCCGCGGTGTCCGGTGGCCACGCAGAGCAGGTTCCCGGCGCCGCGTCCGGCCCCGTGCCGGTGCTCGGCGAGAGCGGCCAGGTTGATGTCGTTGGCCGTGAACACGGGTATCTCCAGGCCGACTTGGCGCACCGCCCGAGTGAACTCGGCGCGGACCGGCGCTCCCGCGGGCCAGTCCAGGTGCAGCGGGTTGAGCGCCTCCCCGCCGGGCTCGGCGACCGCGGACGGCACGGCCAAGCCCGCGCCGACGCACCGCCGCCCGCTCTCCTTGAGCAGCCGGGCGCCCGCGGCGACCACCTCGCCCAGGACGTCCGCGGGGTCGGCGCCGACCGTTCCGCAGCCGGGCCGGGTCGCCACGATCCGGCCACCGAGGCCCACCAGGGCGGCGCGGTACCCGTCGGCGTGCACCTGTGCGGCGAGCACCACCGGGCCGTCGTCGGCGAGTTCGAGCCGGTGCGAGGGGCGCCCCTGGGCACCTGCGGCCACCGGCCGGGCGTCGACGCGGATGAGTCCGAGGGCCTCCAGTTCGGCGGCGACCGCTCCCGCGGTGGCCCGGGTGACACCGAGCCGGGAGGTGAGCACCGCCCGGGTGGGGGCGCGCCCGGTGTGCAGGAGTTCCAGTGCGGGCCCCAGTGCGCCGCGGCCGCGCTCCAGCCGGGTACGGCCGGGCTTCGTACCGCGTTCCCCGCCCGTCGCCTTGCCGTTCATGGGGCGAGTCTCGCACGGGCGTGAGGGCCGGGTGATCACTGCCCCGGGCCCGACGAGCGCGCTCAGTGGCCGGTGGGAGGCAGGCCGCTGACGCGCAGGGTGAGGTTGAGGCGGCCGGTGAGGCCGAGTCCCGGCGGACCACTGTGCGCCTTCACACGCGGGACGCCGTGATACGCGAGCCGGGCGGGCCCGCCGAAGACGAACAAGTCGCCGCTGCGCAGGTCGACGTCCCGGTAGGGCTGGCCGCGGTCGTCCGTGTTGCCGAACCGGAAGACACAGGTGTCCCCCAGGCTGAGCGAGACGACCGGGGCCGCGGACTCTTCCTCGGCGTCCCGGTGCATGCCCATCCGGGCGCCCTCTGCATAGAAGTTAATCAGTGCGACGTCGTACGGCTCGGGCGCGGTGCCGGGACCGAAGGCCTCCCGCAGGGCGTCGTTGGCGAGCTCCTTCAGCCAGCCGGGGAAGGGCTTCACCGGTGCCCCGTCACCGTCCACGGCGGTGTCCGTGTACCGGTACGGGAGCCAGTGGTGACCCAGGCACACCTGGCGGGCGCTCATCGTGCCGCCGCCGGGCACCTTGACGCTGCGCAGTCCGGCGGGCGGCCGTGACCAGGCCCGGCAGGATTCGAGGAGTTCCCGCTGTCGGTCGTACGGCAGCCAGTCGGGGACGTGCACCGCGCCGGGTGCGATCTCGGCACGGGCCCGGGCGAACAGTTCACCGTTCATCCCCTCAGGCCCCTCCGTCCCGCAGTCCTGCTGTCCGGCCGCCCCGGCGACCCTCGGTCCCTTCCATCCTGACACCGACACCGGGGCCGGGCACGATGGTGTGCCCGGCCCCGGTGCGGCCTTGGACCAGGTCCGGTGCGGTGTCAGGCGGCGGGCCGCAGCACCGCGATGATCTCGCCGACGGTGCGGGCCATGGCCTCGCGTCCGACGCTGAGGTACTTGCGGGAGTCGACCGCCTCGGGGTTGGCGGCCAGGTAGCTGCGGATCGCGTTGGTCATGGCGATGTTCAGCGCGGTGCCGACGTTGACCTTCGAGATGCCGCCCCGGACCGCTCTGGCCAGTTCCTCGTCCGGCACCCCGGAGGAGCCGTGCAGCACCAGCGGCAGCTCCAGGGAGGTGGCGAGCGCGCCGAGGAGCTGGTGGTCGAGTGCGGCGGTGCGGGTGGTCATCGCGTGCGAGCTGCCGATGGCGACGGCCAGCGCGTCGACGCCCGTCCCCGCGACATAGGCACCGGCCTCCTCGGGCTCGGTGCGCGCGCCGGGGGCGTGCGCGTCCAGCGGCGCGGCGCCGTCCTTCCCGCCGACCTCGCCGAGTTCCGCCTCCACCCACAGCCCGTTGGCGTGGCCCCAGTCGGCGGCGGCACGGGTCGCGGCGAGGTTCTCCTCGTACGAAAGCCGGGCGGCGTCGTACATGACCGAGCTGAAGCCCGCGTCGGCGGCCTGGCGCAGCAGGTCGTCGCTCTGGACGTGGTCCAGGTGCAGGGCGACCGGCACCGAGGAGCCCTCGGCGGCGGCCGCGGCGGCGCGGGCGAGCGGCAGCAGGCGGCCGTAGCGGTAGCGGACGGCGTTCTCGCTGATCTGCAGGATGACCGGGGCCTCGGCGCTCTCGGCGCCCGCGACGACGGCCTCGATGTGTTCCAGGGTGATGACGTTGAACGCCGCGACGGCGCCGTGGGCGGCGGCGGCCTCGGCGACCAGCGTGCCAGTGGCTGCGAGGGGCACGGCCCCTCCTTTCGGTTCCGGGTGGTGCGGTCTTCGGGTCGTGCGGTCTTCGGCGGTGCTTCGGGCGGGAGCCGGACTCAGGCGGAGGGGAGGATGACCGAGCGCGTCAGGTGGCGGGGGACGTCCGGGTCCAGGCCGCGGGCCTCGGCGACCGCCACGGCCAGCCGCTGGGCTCGGACGAGTTCGGCCAGCGGGTCGAGGGTGCCGTTCACCCAGCGGGCGCCGGTGCCGCGTACCTGCTCGGCGAGACCTTCGGGGGCCTCGCCGATCATCCAGGTGGCGGTGCCGCTGGTGGTGACGCTGATCGGGCCGTGGCGGTACTCCATGGCCGGGTAGGCCTCGGTCCACGACAGCGAGGCCTCGCGCATCTTCAGCGCGGCCTCGTTGGCCAGGCCCACCGTCCAGCCGCGGCCGAGGAAGGTGAACTGCCTGCTCTCCACGAGCCCTTCGGGCAGCGGCTCGGCGAGCGCGGTGCGCGCGTCGGCGACGGCCGCGTCGGTGTGCAGGCCGAGGTGGGCGCGGAGCAGGGTCAGCGCCGTGGTGGCGAACCGCGTCTGCACCACGGACTGCTCGTCGGCGAAGTCCAGGACGACCACGTCGTCGGCGGCGGTCATCACCGGGGTGGCCGGGTCGGCGGTGATCGCGACGGTACGGACCTTGCCGCTCAGCTCGCCGAGCAGGCCGAGCACCTCGGTGGTGGTGCCGGAGCGGGTCAGCGCGATCACCCGGTCGTAGGCCCGGCCCGAGGGGAACTCGGAGGCGGCGAAGGCGTCCGTCTCGCCCTCACCGGCCTGTTCCCGCAGGGCGGCGAAGGCCTGGCCCATGAACCACGAGGTGCCGCACCCGACGATCGCGACCCGCTCGCCCGGGGCGGGCAGTACGTCCCGGTGACCGGCGGCGAGCTCCGCCGCACGGGTCCAGTTCTCGGGCTGGCTGTTCAGCTCGTTCTGCACGTGGCTCATCTTTGGGTTCCCCACTCCTATCAATGCTTGTTTCTGCAAAATATAGCGCTGTTTCAAGCAAAAGGAAGCATCCAGCGTCAGACTGGATAGGCTCGGCTCCTCACTTCTCTCCTCACCCGGGAGAAGGACAACGGAAACGGAGACTCGATGTCGCGCGATGCCCGCTGGAAGGCCCTCCTCGAGCTCCTGGTCGAGCGCGGGCGCCTCGACGTGGAGGAGGCGGCAGGCGAGCTGGAGGTCTCGGCGGCCACCATCCGGCGCGACTTCGACCAGCTCGCCGAGCAGCAGATGCTGGTGCGCACACGCGGCGGCGCGGTCGTCCACGGCGTCTCGTACGAGCTGCCGCTGCGCTACAAGACCGCCCGCAACGCCTCCGAGAAGCAGCGCATCGCCAAGGCGGTGGCCGATCTCGTCGAACCCGGCGAGGCGGTGGGACTGACCGGCGGCACCACCAGCACCGAGGTCGCCCGCTGCCTTGCCGTACGGCCGGATCTCTCCTCCGGCACCCCCGCGCTCACCGTGGTGACCAACGCGCTCAACATCGCCAACGAACTCGCGGTACGCCCGCAGTTCAAAATCGTTGTCACCGGCGGCGTCGCCCGCGCGCAGTCGTACGAGCTGACGGGTCCGCTCGCCGACGGGGTGCTGAGCCAGATCACGATGGACATCGCGGTACTGGGCGTCGTCGGACTCGACCCCGAGCACGGCGCCACGGCGGACGACGAGGCGGAGGCCGCGATCAACCGGCTGCTGTGCGAGCGCGCCTCGCGCGTCGTGGTCGCCGCCGACTCCAGCAAGCTGGGCAAGCGCGCCTTCGCCCGGATCTGCGGCGCGGACCGGGTGGACACCCTGGTCACGGACACCGCCGCGGACCCCGCGACGACCGCCCGCTTCGAGGAGGCGGGCATCCGCGTCGTCACGGTCTGAGCCCGCATCAGGCCCCGGCACGGGCCACCGCGTGGACGCGGGAACCGCCGGAGCCGCCGGACACACGCGCACCGGCTCCGGCACAATCACGGGCATGGAGATCGCCGAGTACACCGCGGTTCTCGACCGCGAGGGACTGCTGCTCGCCCAGGCCGCCGAGGAGGCGGGTACCGACACCAAGGTGCCCACCTGCCCCGGCTGGCAGGTCCGTGATCTGCTGCGGCACACCGGAACCGTGCACCGCTGGGCGACCCGGTTCGTCGCCGAGGCGCTGCCGGACTTCCACCCGGGCCGCGACGAGCCCGCGCTCAACGGCCCCGAACTCCTGGACTGGTTCCGGGAAGGCCATCGCATCCTGGTCGACACCCTGTGGGCGGCGCCGCCGGACGTGGAGTGCTGGAGCTTTTTGCCCGCGCCCTCACCGCTCGCCTTCTGGGCCCGTCGCCAGGCACACGAGACGACGGTGCACCGCCTGGACGCACAGTCGGCGCTCGGCGGCACCCCGAGCCCGGTCGACGGCGGCTTCGCGGCGGACGGCATCGGCGAACTGCTCACCGGTTTCCACGCGCGCTCGCGCAGCAGCGTGCGCACCGACCGGCCGCGCACCTTGCGGGTCCGCGTCACCGATCAGCCGGTGTCCTGGACCCTGCGGCTGTCCGAGGGGCCCCCGGTCGCCGAACGGGACGCCGACGGCGAGGTGGACTGCGAACTCTCCGGCCCCGCTGCCCGGTTGTACCTGGCCCTGTGGAACCGCGTCCCCTTCCCGCAGATCACCGGGGACGCCTCGCTCGCGGCCCTGTGGCGCGAGACCTCCGCGATCACCTGGGGCTGAGGTCCCCGGTCCGCGGACTCGGCTGCGACGCCGTCGCCGGGCACGGGACCCTGCGGGCCGGGCACGGACCGGCGCCACGAACACGGGCCGGGCACGGACCCGGCGCCACGAGCACGGACCGGGCGCGGCAGCCACGGACCTGCGCTCAGGCCTCCCGGCCCGAGGCGGCTGCCCTGCTCTCCAGTCTGCGCAGCGCGCTCTCGCCCCAGCGAAGGTTCTCGCGCTCGAAGGACATGCCGCGCAGCAAGGTGAGGAACGGGCCGATCCGCTCGGCCCCGGCGAAGTACTCGTCCTCCGTGCGGCCCGCCAGCAGGCGCTCGCGCAGCCGCTCGTAGCGCGCGAGCTTCGCGGTGGACCATTCCATGCTCTCCGCGATGGCCCGGCGTACGGCCTCGATGTCACCCACGTCCGCGCACTGCACCTTGACCAGCAGTTCGTCCCGGATCGCCGTCGGTTTGCCGAGCGGCTGGGCCACGTAGGCGCGGACGGCCGCCAGCCCGGCCTCGGTGAGCGAGAACAGCCGCTTGTTGGGCCGGCGTTCCTGCTCCACGACCCGCGCGGCGATGAGACCCTCGCGCTCCATGCGCTCCAGCTCGCGGTAGAGCTGCTGCGGTGTGGCCATCCAGAAGTTGGCGACCGAGGCGTCGAAACCCTTCGCGAGGTCGTACCCGGACGCCTCGCCCTCAAGGAGTGCGGCCATCACCGCGTTACGCAATGCCACCGCGGCAAACTAGCACGCGCTTGATCAGTCAACGATGCGAGCAGGTACGGCGGAGGGCGGTGCCCGGACCGGACGCGACGCCCTGCTCACCCCTCACCTGAAACGACAGAGGTGTCGCGGATGTGGGGCCCACCCGGATGTGCACCGAGGGCGACAACTACTTCGCCGGTCCAGGATTCTTGCGCTGGTTGGCATGGAAGCGCGCCTTCTTCTCGCGATTCCCGCACGTGTTCATCTCGCACCATCTACGAGTGCGGCTTCGACTGGTGTCGAAGAAGGCGGCCTGGCAGGTCGGCGATGCGCACAGGGCCAGTCTTCCGTCTCGTTCGCCCGCGATGACGCTGATCGCGTCGGCGGCGATCACGCCCAGGGCATCTTCCACGCAGGAAGCCGAGCTGAGCTGCCATCGCCGATTGCCCTCGGGTGTCAGGACGGCCGCGGCCCGACCCTGAGCACTGAAGTCGTTGATGACGTGGACAGCGGAAACGGGGAGCGGGTCCCGGATCGCGGCCGCTGTCGCGGCGGCGTGAATCGATTCCCTCAGTTCCCGGGCGAGTTCGAGCTGGGCGGTAGTGCAGGACTCCACGGCGAGGTCGTACACCGCCAGCCAGTCGACGAGTCGCTGCGGCGTGGGGATGCGTTCCACAGCGTCGCCGCGACGCTCCGTCAGAGTCCCCGTGAAGCTGGTCGCCAGCACGCTACCGAGACGGAATTCGGGGAACCGAGCAGTCATGGAACCACCTTAGCCGGTTGCGCACCGGCATCGGGACGCGCTAGAACCGCCCTAGCCGGTTCGCGGCCGGATCGCCGCCGGACTGCCCGTTCCACGACGACCAGGAGGTCCCATGCCCAGCGACGTGCAAGCATTTGAGGTCCGCGCAACCGACGCCGAACTCGACGATCTGCGCGCGCGATTGGCCGCGGCGCGGCTACCGGAAGCCGAGACGGTTCATGGCGCGGCGCCCGGCCCCGGTCGATGGGAACAGGGCGTTCCTCTCGCCGACCTCGTCGATGTCGTGGACTACTGGCGCACCGGGTACGACTGGCGGTCGTTCGAAGCGCGCCTCAACCGGATCGGCCAGTTCCGTACGACCATCGACGATCTGGGAATCCACTTCCTGCACCGCCGATCCGCACGGGCGGATGCCACTCCTCTGATCCTGACGCACGGCTGGCCGGGCAGCATCGCCGAGTTCATCGACGTAGTGGACGAACTGGCGGATCCGAAGGACGCGGACGCACCGGCGTTCCACGTCGTGGTCCCGTCGTTGCCCGGCTTTGGCTACAGCGACAAACCGGCCACCACCGGGTGGGGCATCGAAAAGATCGCGGCCGCATGGGTGGAGCTGATGGGAAGGCTCGGCTACGGGAGGTTCGTAGCCCACGGCGGCGACTGGGGAGGGGTGATCACCACGGTCCTCGGCGGCAGGTTCCCGGCGCACGTCCTCGGCATCCACACCACGTTCGCGGAGGCACCGCCCGGGTTGCCCATGGACGGACTGACGGCGACCGAGCGCGAATGGGCCGAGGACACCCGCGATTTCTGGCGCCACCGCGCGGCGTACGCGAAGCAGCAGGCGACCCGGCCGCAGACCATCGGCTACTCGCTCGTCGACTCACCGGTCGGGCTTCTCGCCTGGATCCTCGACAAGTTCGCCGAGTGGACGGATACCGAGGACAGCCCGTTCGAGACGATCTCCAGGGACCGCATTCTCGACGACGTCACCCTGTACTGGCTGACGCGGACCGGAGCGTCGTCGGCCCGCATCTACTACGAGAGCCACAAGTCGCTCGATCCCGAACTCCGGGTCGATGTCCCGTCGGCGATCAGCATGTACCCGCGCGACATCGAGAAGTGCCCACGCGCCTGGGCGCAGGAGCGGTACCGACAGATCGTCCGGTGGAGGTCGCCCGAGTCCGGGGGCCATTTCCCGTCGCTGGAGGTTCCCGAGTACTTCGTCAAGGACCTTCGAGAAGGCCTCGCGGCAGTGCTGGCCGCCCATCGGTGAACACTGGCTGAGCCTGAGCCCGGATCCACCGGCTGTTGCTCCGGCACTTCGGGGCGGACTACGCGGACCCGTCAACCAGTGGATCCGGGCTCAGCTCTCGACCCCGTCCAACATCCTTGCCAGTACGGCGCGTTGGAGCGGCAGGACCTTCACGTACAGCGCGTGCCCCTTGCCCGTGAGCTGCACCCGGACGCCGCGCCGGTCCTCGGGACACATGGTGCGTTCGACGAGGCCGTCCTTCTCCAGACGGCCGACGAGACGCGAGAGCGCGCTCTGGCTCAGATGCACCCGCTCCGCGATCTCCTGCACCCTAAAGACACCGGTCCCGCCCTCGGAGGTCTCCCCGGCGAGTACGTCGAGGACCTCGAAGTCGCTTGCGCCGAGGCCGTGTTGGTGCAGCTCGCGGTCGAGATGGCACATCGTGCGGGCGTGCACCGCGAGGATGCCCCGCCACCGATCCACGAGCGTGCGCTCGGCATTCTTCGCCGCCATGGCTCGCACCGTAGCAGAAATCCGCTTTTCTTGCACTCGCATTAATTGCGCTTGCATTCGATGCACACGCATGTAACTGTTCTGCCCATGACCTCTCCGCTCAACTCCTCCCCGACCCAGGAGCGTTGGACGCCGCGTCTGTGGGGGACGCTCCTCGTCCTGTGCGCCGCGATGTTCCTGGATGCCCTCGACGTCTCGATGGTCGGTGTGGCACTGCCGTCCATCGGCTCCGAGCTCGACCTGTCCACCTCCACCCTCCAGTGGATCGTCAGCGGCTACATCCTCGGCTACGGCGGCCTGCTGCTGCTCGGTGGCCGCGCGGCCGACCTGCTCGGCCGGCGCCGGGTCTTCCTGATCGCGCTCGGCGTCTTCGCCGTGGCCTCGCTGCTCGGCGGGCTCGTGGACTCCGGCGCCCTGCTCATCGCGAGCCGGTTCATCAAGGGCCTCAGCGCCGCCTTCACCGCACCGGCGGGCCTGTCGATCATCACCACGACCTTCGCCGAGGGGCCGGTACGCAACCGCGCCCTGTCGATCTACACGACCTGCGCCGCCACCGGCTTCTCGATGGGCCTGGTCCTCTCCGGCCTGCTGACCGAGGCCAGTTGGCGCCTCACCATGCTGCTGCCCGCGCCGATCGCGGTGCTCGCCCTGGTCGCCGGCATCAAGCTCATCCCGCGCAGCCCCCGGGAAGAGACCCGCGGCGGATACGACGTCCCCGGCGCCGTCACCGGCACCGCGTCCATGCTGCTGCTCGTCTTCACCGTGGTGCAGGCGCCGGAGGTCGGCTGGACCTCGGCACGCACCCTGCTCTCCTTCCTCGCCGTCGTCGTCCTGCTGACCCTGTTCGTCGTCATCGAGCAGCGCAGCGCGAGCCCGCTGGTCCGCCTCGGTGTGCTGCGCTCGGGCAGCCAACTGCGGGCCCAGGTCGGCGCGATGACCTTCTTCGGCTCGTACGTCGGCTTCCAGTTCCTGGTCACCCAGTACATGCAGGACCTGCTCGGCTGGTCGGCCATGCAGACCGCGCTCGCCTTCCTGCCCGCCGGTGCGCTGGTCGCCCTCTCCGCCACCACCATGGGCTCGGTCATCGACCGCTTCGGCACCCCGCGCCTGATCGTCATCGGCTTCGCGGCGCTCGTCCTGTCCTACGCGCTGTTCCTGCGGGCCGACCTCAGCCCGACGTACGCCGTGGTGGTCCTGCCCTCGATGCTGCTGCTCGGCGCCGCCTGCGCGCTGGTCTTCCCCTCGCTCAACGTCCAGGCCACCAACGGCGTCGAGGACCACGAACAGGGCATGGTCTCGGGCCTGTTGAACACCTCGATCCAGGTGGGCGGCGCGATCTTCCTGGCCGTCGTGACCGCCGTGGTCACCGCCAACAGCAAGGAACACGCCACGCCCGAACAGGTTCTGGACAGCTTCCGTCCGGGCCTGCTCGTCGTCACCCTGGTCGCCGCCGCCGGACTCCTGCTCTCGCTGCCCGGACTGCGCACCCGCCGCGGCGGACCGTCCCTGGTCGTGGCCCGTTCCCAGGCCGAGGAGCCGGTCAAGGCCAAGGCCGGAGCCGTACGCGACTGAGCCCGGCCCACGCCCAACGGCGCCCCGTGGACCGTCACTT
This sequence comes from Streptomyces sp. NA04227, assembly GCF_013364195.1. Lineage (NCBI taxonomy): Bacteria > Bacillati > Actinomycetota > Actinomycetes > Kitasatosporales > Streptomycetaceae > Streptomyces > Streptomyces sp. NA04227. The sequence goes on from NZ_CP054918.1 coordinate 399,037, forward strand.
GAGAGGTGGCGACCTTGTCCACGGGGCGCCGTTCGGTGAGACTTGCCGTATGAGCGGACGGAGCCCGGCCGAACGGGAAACGATCAGGGTCGGGATCGGCTACGCGCTGTTCAGTGGGACGGTCGCCGCGGTGCTCGTCTACGCGGCGGTGGCCGGTGCGGTCCTCGTCTTCTCGATGCCCGCCATGGTCGAACGCCTGATGCTGCTCGGCGCCGCCGCGCTCGGCGCCGCGACCTTCGCACTGCGGGTCGCCTTCGTCCTGATGGGCCTGCGCAGCCGGGGTCAGCCCAGCCAGCCGGGCCGGACCAACCCCGACTCGTAGGCCAGCACCACGAGTTGGGCGCGATCGCGCGCCCCGAGCTTCACCATGGTCCGGCTGACATGCGTCTTGGCGGTCAGCGGGCTGACCACCAGACGGCGGGCGATCTCCTCGTTGGACAGGCCAATGCCCACCAGCGCCATCACCTCGCGCTCCCGCTCGGTGAGCGCCGCCAGCGACTCGGAGACCGCGGGCTCCTTGGAACGGGCCGCGAACTCCGCGATGAGGCGCCGGGTCACCCCGGGCGAGAGCAGCGCGTCGCCGTCCGTCACGGCCCGTACCGCGCGCAGCAGTTCCTCCGGTTCGGTGTCCTTGACCAGGAAGCCGGAGGCCCCGGCGCGGATCGCCTCGAAGACGTACTCGTCCAGCTCGAAGGTGGTCAGCATGACCACCCGCACCTCGGCGAGCGCCGGGTCCCGGGTGATCCGCCGGGTGGCGGCGAGCCCGTCGAGCAGCGGCATCCGGATGTCCATCAGGACCACGTCGGGCCGCAGTCGGGACACCAGGGTCACGGCCTCCTCGCCGTCGGCGGCCTCCCCCGCCACCTCGATGTCCGCCTGGGCGTCGAGCAGTGCCCGGAAGCCTGCCCTGACAAGCAGTTGGTCGTCGGCGAGCACGACGCGGATCAACGGTCCTCCCGGAAGGGCAGTACGGCACTCACACTGAATCCCCCGTCCTCGCGGGGGGCGGCCTCGATCGTGCCACCGAGCGCGGCGGCACGCTCCCGCATTCCGGCAAGGCCGTTGCCGCTGCCACCGGCCGGTGCGCCGGTGGCGGGCCCGTCGTCGTCGATCCGCAGCCGCAGCACCGCGGGCTCGTGACACAGATGCACCCGGGCCGTTCGCGAACCGGAGTGGCGCACCACGTTGGTGAGGGCCTCCTGGACGATGCGGAAGGCCGCGAGATCGGCGCCCGGCGGCAGCGCGACCGGGTCGCCCTCCGCGGTGACCTCCACGGTGAGTCCGACGCCCGCCGCCTGCTCGACCAGTTCGGGGAGCCGGGCCAGACCCGGCGCGGGGGCGCGCGGCACGTCCCCCGGCGTACGCAGGTTGTCGAGCACCTGGCGGACCTCGCCGAGCGCCTCCTTGCTGGCCGACTTGATGGCGGTGAGCGCCGACCTGGCCTGCTCGGGATCCGAGTCAAGCAGGGCGAGACCGACTCCGGCCTGCACATTGATCACGGAGATGCTGTGGGCGAGCACATCGTGCAACTCCCGTGCGATACGCAGCCGTTCCTCGTCCGCGCGGCGCCTGGCGGCCTGCTCGCGTTCCCGGCGTTCGCGGCGCCACTGCTCCCGTTTGACCCGTGCCAGTTCGGACAGTGCCACCACGGCGGCGGCCCAGGCGGCGACGCCGATCTCCTGACTCCAGGGCGCCGGGCCGTCGTCCGGCGGCAGCCAGCGGTACAGCCAGTGCGCCACCAGGAGATGTCCGGCCCACAGCATGCCGAGCGCCGACCAGGCCGCCTTGCGGTGCCCGGTGACGACCGCGCTGAAGCAGCCCAGCGCCACCGTGAGGAACACCGGCCCGTACGGGTAGCCCGCGCTCAGGTAGACCAGCGCGGTGCCCGCCGTCACGAAGGCCACCAAAACCGGATGCCGTCGCCGCCACAGCAACGAGACCGTGCCGCCCGCGAGCAGCAGCCGCGCGAAGACGTCCAGCGATTCACGGTCGGGCTGGCCCTTCGCCGCGAATCCGGAGCCGATCATGACGAACCCGGTGATCAGCAGGGTGGAGAGCCAGGGCAGCCGGGTTCCGTCCTCCTCGCCGAGACCGCCGGGCCCGGGCCACCGGTCGGGAAGGCGCCGCCAGGGCGGTGCCTGGCGGCGGAGGATGCCGCGGATGCCGGTGGGCTGCTGTTCCATGTCGGCCACGCTAAGCGCCGCGGCCCGTCCCCGGCGTCAGCCGGGCGTGGTGATCACGGCTACTCCTCACGGAGTAGGCCGCTCGGGCCGCGGTCTGCGGGGGGCGCCCGTCGTACGGGTCCGCTCGGGGCGGGTGCGGGCGTCGCGAAGGTCCGCGCGCAAAGGGCCCTTCGTACGACCCGGACGGTGGGACAGCCCCGGCGTCAGACCCCTGTCAGCCCGACGGACCCGGCGAGCGAGGCGGCGCACTGGGCGAAGAACCTCTCCCGGTCCTCGACGATGCGGTTGAACTGGCCGAACAGCTCGAAGCCGACCAGGCCGAACAGCTGCGCCCAGGCGGCGACGAGGGCGAGGCACACCTCGGGCGGCAGGCCGGGGGCCAGATCCGCCGCCAACCGTTCCGCCTCGGGACGCGCGTCGTCCGACAGTGCCGGGAGACGCAGCCGCTCCGCGTGCCAGGCGTCCCGGGTCACGTCGATCAACAGCCTGCCCACCCGGGCGGCCGCGGGGACGGTGGTCTGCGGGGCGGCGTAACCGGGCACGGGCGAGCCGTAGATCAGCGCGTACTCGTGCGGATGCGCGAGGGCCCAGGTCCGTACCGCCTCGCACACGGTGGTCCAGCGCACCACATACGCGTCGCCCGGCACCTGTGCGTGCGCCCCTTCGGCCGCCGCCCCGAGCGAGTCGTACGCGTCGATGATGAGCGCCGTCAGCAGCTCGTCCCGGCTGGGGAAGTAGCGGTAGAGCGCCGAGGAGACCATGCCGAGCTCCCGGGCCACCGAGCGCAGTGAGAGCCGCTGGGCTCCCTCGACGGCGAGCTGGCGCCGCGCCTCGTCCTTGATGGCCGCGGTGATCTCGGCCCGGGCCCGCGCCCGGACGCCCTGTGGGGTGCTCATGACCCGGCAGTCTCCCATACGTCCGGAAGCACTGCACACAGACGAGAGCAGGGGAACACGAAGAGAGCGCCAGACCGAAACAAGAGCGCTGGACCGAAAAGAGAGCACCGCTCTTGCATTCGCGCGCCACCTCCCCCATGCTGGAACCCAGAACGAGAGCACTGCTCTCGCCTCACGGTTCACATCCCGCCGTACACGCACACCGTTCACACCGCAGCGCTCTCACCTCAGCGCTCTCACCTCAGCAGCCGCACACGGAGGCCCGCCATGTCCGCCGAGTCCACCACTTCCCGTACCTCTCCCGGCTCCCCTTCTTCCACGTACTACAGAGCCCCCGGCCGTACGACAGCCGCGTTCAACCGGCTCGTCGGCTGGCTGGCCCGGCGCGGGCTGAGCCTTCAGGGGTCGGCCGAGCTCTCGGTCCGCGGGCGCAAGAGCGGGCAGCCGCAGCGGCTGCCGGTCAACCCGCTCCCGTTCCGGGGCGAGGAGTACCTGGTGTCGGCGCGCGGCACCTCGCAGTGGGTGCGCAACATGCGGGCGGCGGGCGGCGGCGAGCTCCGACTCGGCCGCCGGGTACGGGAGTTCACGGCGACGGAGGTGCCCGACGCCGAGAAGCCGGAGATCCTGCGCGTCTACCTGAAGCGGTGGGGCTGGGAGGTGGGCGAGTTCTTCCGCGGGGTGACCGCCGAGTCGTCCGATGCCACGCTGCTCGCCGCCGCACCGGACCACCCGGTCTTCAGGATCACCGTCAAGGACGCCCCGCGGTGAACGGGGCGCCCGGGCTCAGCCGTCCAGCCGCGAAAGGACCCGGTGCGCCACCGGATGCGTACGGACGATCTCGGCGAGGGTCGTCGAACCGCGGGTGATGCGGGCGAAGGCCTTCCAGGCGGGGCGGAAGCCGGTGATCGCCGCGTGCAGCATGCCGGGCCTGCGCTCGAAGGCCTTCAGGATGCGGCTGCCGACACCCATCTCCACGCCGAGTCCCGCCTTCACCGCGAAGGCGTAGTTCAGCGCCTGGCGGCGGGCGTCCACGGCGTCCTGCGCCTCTGCGATCCGCACCGCCCACTCCCCCGCGAGCCTCCCGGAGCGCAGTGCGAAGGAGATGCCCTCGCGGGTCCACGGCTCCAGCATGCCCGCGGCGTCGCCGCACACCAACACCCGGCCGCGGGACAGCGGGGAGTCGTCGCTGCGGCAGCGGGTCAGATGGCCGGAGGAGATCTCCGGTTCGAATCCGGCGAGCCCGAGGCGGGCGACGAAGTCCTCCAAGTACCGCTTGGTGGCCTCGCCTTCACCGCGTGCGGAGATCACGCCCACGGTCAGTGTGTCGCCCTTGGGGAAGACCCAGCCGTAACTGCCGGGCAGGGGGCCCCAGTCGATCTGCACCCGGCCCGCCCAGTCCTCCGCCACCGTCGGCGGCACCGGGATCTCGGCCTCCAGGCCGAGGTCCACCTGGCCGAGCTTCACGCCGACATGAGCACCTATCCGGCTGGCGCTGCCGTCGGCGCCGACCACCGAACGGGCCAGGAGGGTCTCGCCGCCCTGGAGGACGACGGCCACCGTGCGGCGGTCGGGGACCTCGGGGCCGTGCTGCTCGACCCGGGAGACGGTCACACCGGTGCGCAGTTCGGCACCGGCCTTCTGCGCGTGCTCCACCAGCGCGTGGTCGAACTCCCGCCGGTCCACGAGCCCGAACAGCATCTGCTTCGAGCGCCGGGTGCGCGCGAACTTGCCGTCCAGCGAGAAGGTCACCGCGTGCACCCGGTCGCGCAGCGGCAGTTCGAAGCCCGGCGGCAGTGCGTCGCGCGAGGGTCCGATGATGCCGCCGCCGCAGGTCTTGTAGCGCGGCAGCGAGGCCTTCTCAAGGAGCAGGACACTGCGGCCCGCGACCGCGGCGGCGTACGCCGCCGAGGCTCCCGCGGGACCGGCTCCGACCACGACCACGTCCCAGGTCTCACGCACGTCGTCGGCTGGGTTCTCGCTGCTCACGCTGGTCTCCGCTCCCCACTCACGTGTCTGGCGCATGTTTCACGGGCATCCTACGGCGGGCCCGTTCGAAACCACCGTGGGAGGATCGGCGAGGTCTTCGCCACGCACACAAGGCACCGACGAAGCCCGCACAAGCCGTCGCAGGACGTACACAGACGTCCCTCGCGATTGCCACGGCCGTGCTGCCGAGGCTCTCGGGCCCCGGCCGCGGCGGCCGTACACAGATGACAACGCCTCACCGATCAGGAGCGTGCCCATGCCGAGCCACCATCTCGCCGAGACCGTCGCCACACTGATGCCGCGGGCCAAAGCGGAACTGACACAACTGGTGGCCTTCAAGTCGGTGGCGGACTTCACGCAGTTCCCGCGCAGTGAGAGCGAACGCGCCGCCCGCTGGGTCGCCGACGCCCTGTACGCGGAGGGTTTCCAGGACGTCGCGATCCTCGACACCCCGGACGGCACCCAGTCCGTGTACGGCCTGCTGCCCGGCCCCGAGGGCGCGCCGACGGTACTGCTCTACGCGCACTACGACGTGCAGCCGCCGCTGGACGAGTCGGCGTGGACCACCCCGCCCTTCGAACTCACCGAGCGGGACGGCCGCTGGTACGGGCGCGGCTCGGCGGACTGCAAGGGCGGCCTCGTCATGCACCTCACCGCCCTGCGCGCGCTGAAGGCGCACGGCGGCGTGCCCGTCACGGTGAAGCTGATCGTCGAGGGCTCCGAGGAACAGGGCACCGGGGGCCTGCAGGCCTACGCCGAGCAGCACCCCGAACTCCTGGCCGCCGACACCGTTCTCATCGGCGACGCGGGCAACTTCCGCGTCGGCCTGCCCACCGTGACCGCCACGCTGCGCGGGATGACCCTGGTCCGCGTCGAGATCGAGACCCTGCGCGGCAATCTGCACTCCGGCCAGTTCGGCGGCGCGGCCCCGGACGCGCTCGCCGCCCTGATCCGCGTACTGGACTCGCTGCGCGCCGAGGACGGAACGACCACGGTCGACGGGCTGACCGCGGGTTCCGCGTGGGACGGACTCACCTACGAGGAGGGCGACTTCCGCGAGGACGCCCAAGTGCTCGACGGGGTCGGCCTCATCGGCTCGGGGCCGCTCGCCGAACGCCTCTGGTCCCGCCCCGCGGTGACCGTGCTCGGCATCGACTGCCCGCCGGTCCTCGGCGCCACCCCGTCCGTCCACGCACGGGCCGCCGCGCTGGTGAGCCTGCGGGTACCGCCCGGCACCGACGCCACCGAGGCGAACAAGCTGCTGCTCGCCCACCTGGAGGCGCACACCCCTTGGGGCGCCCGCGTCCGCACCGAACAGGTCGGCCAGGGCCAGGCGTTCGACGCCGACCTCTCGGGACCCGCGTACACCGCGATGGCGCGGGCGATGCGGGAGGCCTACGAGGGCCAGGAAATGCAGGTCGCCGGTCACGGCGGCTCGATCCCGCTGTGCAACACCCTCGCCGGGCTCTACCCGGAGGCGGAGATCCTGCTCATCGGCCTCAGCGAGCCCTCGGCGCGGATCCACGCCGTCGACGAGAGCGTCTCGCCCGAGGAGTTGGAGCGCCTGTCCGTGGCCGAGGCCCTCTTCCTGCGGGACTACGCGGGCCGGGACTGAACGGTCCGCGCCGGGCAGCCGCGCCGCTTCGTACGGCGCGGCTGCCCGGTGCGGCCCCGGCCGACCGGGACTGTCCCGATCGGGACTCAGCCGACCGGGACGCCGCCCTCCAGGTACATCGCACAGCCGCGCTCACGGGCCCGCAGCGCCCATCTGAGCCGGGTGAACCGCACCGGCGGCAGCAGCCGTTCCGCCTCGGCCTCCGTGACGAAGCGCCAGTCGCGCAACTCGCCGCCGGGCAGGGTCAGTTGCTGCCCCTCGTCCACCTTGCCGCCGTCGAACAGCAGGCGAAGACCGCCGTGCCCGGGCGGGGCGGGCCACTCCCAGTCGACGACGAGCAGCCGCGGCGGGGCACCGAGGACGAGCCCGGTTTCCTCGGTGACCTCGCGCATCCCGGCCCTGGCCGGGGGCTCCCCCTTCTCGACCACACCGCCGGGGAACTCCCAGCCCGCCTTGTAGGTCGGGTCGACGAGCAGCACCCGCTCGTGCGCGTCGAACAGCAGCACCCCGGAGGCCAGGGTCTGCCCGCGCGGTTCGGGGGTCTGCACGATGTCGCTCACCGGGGCCTCGTCCGCCGTCACCGCCTCGGCGATACGGACGGCGGTCTCGTACGGGGTGAGGGTGCCGTTGTCGATCACATACGCGTCCTCGGCGAGCCAGGTGGCCAGCGCGGAACGGAAGTGCCGCGGGTCCCGCTCGGCCGCACACGGGAGGCGGCTCTCGTCCGCACAGGTGGCGAGTGCGCGTTCGGCACGCGCACGCAGGATCGTTTCCGCCGGGGCCAGCACCAGGTGCCGCACCTCGATCCGACGGGCCGCGAGGGAGCCGAACAACTCGTCGCGGTGCTCTTGGCGCAGCACGCTCAGCGGGACGATGAGCACACCGCCGACCTCCGCGTGCAGGGCCGCGATCGCCTCCACGGTCAGCCGCCGCCAGAGGGAGAGGTCACCGATCCGGTCGGCCTCGGCCAGCCGCCGGGAAGGAGCCATCCTGACCAGGGCGGCGTGGATCGCGCCGGGGTCGAACAGCGTGCTCTCCGGGAGCAGTTCACTCAATTCACGCGCCGCGGACGTCTTCCCGGCGCCGTACGCGCCGTTGATCCAGACGATCACGGTTCCCCCTCTGCTGTTGACCCCCTGTGGCTTGCCCGCAACTCCGCTCCTCGAAAACCCGTACGGCACCTGGTGGGAACCCGAGTATGCCCCGTGAACGTCAACCAGTACGCCGGGGTTTCACACCATCGGGTGGCGCTCGGCACCGGGAAACGCGCACTGGCTCCACGGGGTGCGGCGCCTCCCCTAGCGTGACCGGCAAAACGGCACCACCCAGCGATCCGTCCCGACGACACCAGGCGCCGTTCGGTGCCGCCCACCACCGATCGGCGGGCGGCCGGCATGGGGGAGAGGCATGCAGCAGGGGGATCAACTCGTCCTCGTGGCCGAGGACTCGGGAGAAACACCGCGCGTCTACCGCCGGGGCGACTTCACCGTGGTCGAACTTCACGGCGAGGTCGACATCCTCGCCTGCCATCACGTGACACCGCTGCTCGACTCCCTGACCAGCGGGCCCGGTCCTGCCCTGGTCGTGGATCTGCGCGGTACCGAGTTCTGCGACTGCTCGGGCCTCGGGCTGCTCGCCCGCGCCCACCGCCGGGCCAGGGAACGCGGGGGCCGGGTCGGCCTTGTCTGCACCCGGCCCCTCCAGCTCCGGATAATCGCGCTGACGGGACTCGACCAGGCCCTGACGCCCGCCGCCACGGTCGAGGAGGCAATGGCCACGGCCAACGCCCCGTCGAAAGAGGGCAGTTGACCGGACGGCCTCGCCGACTCCCGTGCGGTGGGCTTGCCAACTCCCGTATGACAGGCCGTATGTCCCGGCATTGGAGCACCAACGCCCATATGGCAGGCCGTACTTCACGCAGGCCGGACGAGGACGCACCTCGCGCAGCGGCCACGTCTCTTACAGCCAGCCGTACTTCCTACCCTGCACGCCCAACTCCGGCCCCGGCTCCCGTAGTTCTCACACGGTCCGACGTACGCGCATCCTGAGTTCTCACACGGGTCCTACGTACGCGCATCCTGTGACCGGCCCGGGGCTCAGCCGATCACGCTGGGCTCGCGGGGTGCGCCGCCCAGTGCCGCCGCGGCCGCGCCGACCAGTCCGGCGTCGGTGCCCATCCGGGCCGGTACGACGGCCAGGCCGCTGACGAAGGAGAGCGTGGCGTAGTCCGCGAGGGCCGCCCGCAGCGGGGCGAACAGCACCTCGCCCGACTTGGCCACTCCCCCGCCGATCACCACGATGTCGATCTCCACGAGCGTCGCGGTGGCGGCGATGCCGGCGGCGAGCGCGCGTGCCGCGCGGACGAAGGAGGCCGTCGCGACCGGGTCACCGGTGCGCGCGGAGGCGGCCACCGCGGCCGCGGTGGTCTCGCCGTCCGGGCCGGGACGCCAGCCGTTCGCCAGGGCCCGGCGGGCGATGTTGGGACCGCTCGCGATGCGCTCCACACAGCCGCGGGCGCCGCAGGGGCACGGGTCGCCGTCCAGGTCGACGCTGATGTGCCCGATGTGACCGGCGTTTCCGGTGGGGCCGGGATGCAGCGCTCCGCCGAGGACCAGACCGCCACCGACACCGGTAGAGACCACCATGCACAAGGCGTTGTCGTGCCCCTGCGCGGCGCCCTGCCAGTGCTCCGCGGCCGCGATGGCCACCCCGTCGCCCACCAGCTCGACGGGCCGCGCGCCCGCGATCCGCCGTACGCCGCTCACCAGCGGAAACTCACGCCATCCCGGGATGTTGACGGGACTGACGGTCCCGGCCGAGGCGTCGACCGGGCCCGCGCTGCCGATGCCCACCGCGCGCACCGCGGACCAGTGCGCGGACGCCGCCAGCTCGCCGAGCACCGCGTCGACCGCCCCCATGACGGCCTCGCCGCTCTCCCGCGCCGGGGTCGGCCGCTGCGCGCGCAGCAGTATCCGGCCACTGCTGTCGACGAGCGCTCCGGCGATCTTGGTCCCGCCGATGTCCAGCGCGGCGACGAGGTCGGTGTGCATCAGTGTCGGTTCTCCCCGAGGAAAAAGAGCAGGCCCTGAGTCCGCAAAGACAGTCTCACCCACTCTTGACAACGTTGTCCAGGCTCTATGCTCAAGCCCACATCCTCACACCATCGCCGACGACGGGACAGTGCACAGTGGTGGAGACCAACCGAAGGGCCGAAACTCGCTACGGCAGCCGCCCGACGATGAAAGATGTGGCGGCCCGGGCGGGGGTCGGGCTGAAGACGGTTTCGCGCGTCGTGAACGGAGAGCCGGGTGTCACCGCGGACACGGAGCGGCGCGTTCAGGAGGCGATCGAGGCGCTCGGTTTCCGCCGCAACGACAGCGCCCGGGTGCTGCGCAAGGGCCGCACTTCCAGCATTGGTCTAGTCCTTGAGGACCTCGCCGACCCCTTCTACGGTCCGCTCAGCCGCGCCGTGGAGGAGGTCGCCCGGGCCCACGGCGCCCTGCTCATCAACGGTTCGAGCGCCGAAGACCCCGAGCGGGAACAGGAGTTGGCGCTCGCCCTGTGCGCCCGGCGGGTCGACGGCCTGGTGATCATTCCGGCCGGGACCGACCACCGCTACCTGGAACCCGAACTCCGGGCGGGCGTCGCCACCGTCTTCGTGGACCGGCCCGCGGGCGGCATCGAGGCCGACGTCGTGCTGTCCGACAACTACGGCGGCGCCTACACCGGCACCTCCCACCTCATCGCCCACGGCCACCGCCGGATCGGCTTCATCGGCGACCAGGTCGGTATCCACACCGCCGCCGAGCGGTTGCGCGGCTACCGGGCGGCCATGGAGGACGCCGGACTCCCCGTCGCCGACTCCTGGGTGTCCTGCGGGGACACCCGGCCCGAACGCGTCGCCAAGGCGGCGGAGGCCATGCTCGGCGCCGCGGAGCCGGTCACCGCGCTCTTCTCCGGCAACAACCGTGTGACGGTCACAGTGGTCCGCGTACTCGCCGGGCGGGAACGTCCGGTCGCCCTGGTCGGCTTCGACGACTTCGAACTCGCGGACCTGCTGCGCCCCGCCGTCACCGTGGTCGCCCAGGACTCGGCCCAACTCGGCCGCACCGCCGCCGAACTCCTCTTCCGCAGGCTCGGCGGCGCCCCCGTGGGCGCCGAACGCATCGAACTCCCGGTACGCCTCATCCCCCGCGGCTCCGGCGAACTCCCGCCCGCCGACTAGGCCGTGTCCGCAAAGTTCCGGCGTTCGCCCGGAGGGCAGGCCCTGCGGCGTCTGGTGCGTGCTCGCTGGGGGTCCCCCCCTGCTCGAAGAGCTTGGGGGAGTGCCGGCCGGAAGTCCTCGTACTGGACGTACTTGGGCTTTCGGCCGGTGCGGCGAGTGGGGGTCCCCCCTGCTCGAAGAGCTTGGGGGAGCGTGCCAGGCGTCGCGGGGCAGGCGGGACTTTGCGGACACGGCCTAGGACTTGGCCCCGGAGCCGCAGCCGACGCGGCGGCTCCGGGGCCACACGACACCCACGGTCGCCCCGTACGACCAGCCCACCCGGGCGCTCAGCCGTACGCCGGCGCCCTCAGCAGTACGGAAGCCCCGGCAGCGGGGCGTCGTTCGCGCCGCCCTTGATGTTGACGACGTTGACCCAGACACCGGCGTTGCCGCTGTCGTCGTCGGTCTTCGCCGACCAGACGTTGGTCCACTCCCCCGCGGTCTCCCGGCGGCCCAGATTCTGCTGGCAGTAGAAGTAGTTGGTGCCCGCTTTGAGCACGCCCACCTCGGCGCCCGCGCCGTTGTACGACTTCGCGGCCCGCCAGACCTCGCAGTTGAACTTTCCGCCGCCGATGTCCGCGCAGACCGGAGCGGGCGCGGAAGGCTCCCCGCCGGGATCGGTCGTGGGGCCGGTCGTCGGGTCGGGCTCGGCGTCGCTCGGCTTCGGCTTCGGGTCCGGCTTGTCGGAGGGGCTCGCCGAGTCGCCGGGCCCGGTCTCCGCGTCGGAGTCCGGTTCCTCGCTCGGCCTGCCTCCGCTGTCCGGGTCCTTGTCGCCGCCGATGGAGCCGCGACTGCCCTCCGCCGAAGGCTCGGAGGTGCTGCCCACCGGCGTGCCCCCGCCCGCCGGTCCCGCCTCGTCCTGTTCCCCGTCCGAGCCGCCCATCAGGGCCACGCCCACACCGGTGGCCGCGAGGACGACGGCCACCGCGACACCGGCCAGCAGGGCCGAGCCCCTCTTGCGGCGGCCGCGGGACTCCCGCGCCGTATCGCGCGTCGCCTGAGGCTGCGGTCCCGGACCGCCGAACTGCCCGGCGCCGTACACCTGCGCGCCTGCCGCCTGCCCGGGGGCTCCGACATGTCCCGGCGCCGGGGCGCCCGCGGCCGGTCCCCCGCCGTAACCGAACCCTGCGGCGGGTGCACCGTACGAAGGTCCCGGCGAGGGTGCGCCATGAGCCGAGGAGGCGGCCGGGTATCCGTAGCCACCAGCGGAGACGGGACCAGCCGGGGACAGGGGCGCGCCGGACTGGGGGGCCTGCCCCGGCACGGCGGCCGGATAGCCGTAACCGCCCGCAGGTCCAACTCCGGCCGGGGGCACTCCGGTTGAGGGTTGCGGAGCGGTGGCCGCCTCGGCGGTCCCGCCCGTGGCGACCTCGCGCAGCAGCGCGGCCGCCCGGGCGGCGTCGGGCCGCATCCCCGGTTCCTTGTGCATCAGTTCTTCGAGTACGGGCATCAGTACCCCGGCCCGCTGCGGTACCGGCAGCGGCTCGGCGACGATCGCGGAGAGCGTCGACCAGGTGGAGGTGCGGCGGAACGGCGAGGCGCCCTCGACGGCGGCGTACAGGGTGGCGCCCACCGCCCAGATGTCGGAGGCCGGACCGGGCTGCTGTCCCTGGGCGCGCTCGGGTGCCAGGTAGTCGAGCGAGCCCACGATCTCGCCGCTGCGGGTCAGGTGGGTGGCCGAACCGTCGCCCGGATCGTCCATGGTGGCGATACCGAAGTCGGTGAGCACCCGTCGGCCGGAGCGGTCGAGGAGGATGTTGCCGGGCTTCACGTCCCGGTGCAGCACGCCCACGGCGTGCGCCGCGGCGAGCGCGTCGAGCACATCGGCGCCGATGGCCGCGGCCTCGCGGGGGTCGAGGGTGCCGCGTTCCTGGAGGACGTCGTCGAGGGAGGGCCCGTCCACGAGTTCCATGACGATCAGCGGTCTGCCGTCGACCTGCGTCACATCGTGCACCGCGATGACCGAGGGGTGCCGTACCCGGGCCGCCGCACGCGCCTCGCGCTGCATCCTCAGCTGCATATCGGCGAGTTCGGGCCCGGCCGAGTCGGTGTAGGTGCGCAGTTCCTTGACCGCGACCTCGCGTCCGAGGACCTCGTCCGTCGCCTGCCAGACGACACCCATTCCACCGCGGCCGAGCCTGCGGACCGTACGGTAACGGCCCGCCAGCAATCTGCCGACGCCGGGCGCCTCTTCGTACTCCCCCGTGGTCACTTCGTCCCCGTCTCTGTCCTGTGCTTGTCCTGCACGCGACAGCCTACGGTGCGGAAAGCGGGCCCCCGGCTCCTCGGTCCCGGCCGGGACCGGCGGGCGTCGACTCGGCTCCGGTGTACGGCGGTGCCGCGAACGCCTCCAGGTCGGCCCTGGTCAGTCCGCTCAGCCGGGCCACCTCCCCGATCCCGAAGGCCCCGCAGTCGACCCCGCGCAGGAGCTGACCGCTCAGGGCCCGTGCCGTGGCGGGCTCGTCGAGTACGTCGCCGCCAGTGTGCCGGGCGTAGGCGGCGAGGCGGGCGGCGACGGTGGGCAGGGCCTCGCGGTGGAAGGCGAACACCGCGGCGTAGCGGGTGGGCAGTTGGGCGGGGTGCATGTCCCAGCCCTGGTAGTAGCCGCGGGCCAGGGCACGGCGGGTGAGCGCGTAGTGCAGGCGCCAGGCCTCATGGACCTTGCGGGTACTGCCGACGGGCAGCACGTTGGTGGAGCCGTCGCTCACCCGTACTCCGGTTCCGGCCGCCGCGACCTGCATCACGGCCTTGGCGTGGTCGGCCGCCGGGTGGTCGCTGCTCTGGTGCGCCGGGGCGATGCCGAGGGCGGCGCTGTAGTCGAAGGTGCCGTAGTGCAGTCCGGTGGCGCGGCCCTCGGCGGCATCGATCATGCGGGCCACGGTGGCCGTCCCGTCGGGCCCGAGGACGGCCTGTCCGGTCTCGACCTGGATCTCGAACCGAAGCCGCCCGTGCGGCAGTCCGTGCACCCGCTCGAACCTGTCGAGCAGCGTCGCCATCGCTCCGGTCTGCTCGGCGTACGTGACCTTCGGCAGGGTCAGTACGAGGCCGGGCGGCAGGGGGCCGTGTGCCAGCAGTGCGGTGAGGAAGACATCGAGGGTGCGGATGCCCCGGTCCCGTACGGCGGCCTCCAGGCACTTGGTGCGGATGCCCACGTACGCGGGTCCGTCGCCCTCGGCCAAAGCCTGTGCGACGAGCCGTGCGGCGCGCGCCGCGTCGGCGTCCTCCTCGTCCGCCGGGCAGGCCCCGTACCCGTCCTCGAAGTCGATCCGCAGGTCCTCCACGGGTTCGCTCTCCAGCTTGGCCCGCACCCGGGCGTAGACCGGCTCGGCCAACTCCTCGTCGAGACCGAGGACTTCGGCCAGTGCGGCGGGCTCGGGCGCGTGGTCGTCGAGGGCTTCGAGGGCGCGGCGGCCCCAGTCGCGGACGGTTTGTGCGGTGAACTCGTAGGCCGGTACGTAGACGGTGTGCACCGGCTGGCGGGTGCCCGGGTCGCCGGGGTAGCGCCGGGCCAACTCGGCGTCCACGGGGGCGAGCAGGGAGGCCACGGCCCGTAGGACCGGCTCGCCGAGACTCGTCGCCACCTGTTCCATGCCGACCTCCTGAGGGGACCCGGTCCGGGGCCGTGACGCTATCGGTGACGTTCTGCCAGGTCAACGATGCGCTGTGGAACGGCGCGGGCCCCCGCGACAGATGTCACGGGGGCCCGGGCGCGGTTCTGAGAGGTGCTCAGCCCTTGCGGGTCTTGACCTCGTCGGTGAGCTGCGGGACGACGTTGAACAGGTCGCCGACCACACCGAAGTCGACCAGCTCGAAGATCGGGGCCTCTTCGTCCTTGTTCACGGCCACGATCGTCTTCGAGGTCTGCATACCGGCACGGTGCTGGATCGCACCCGAGATGCCATTGGCGATGTACAGCTGCGGCGACACCGACTTACCGGTCTGACCGACCTGGTTGGTGTGCGGGTACCAGCCAGCATCGACGGCGGCACGCGAGGCGCCGACTGCAGCGCCGAGGGAGTCGGCCAGCGCCTCGATGATCGCGAAGTTCTCCGCACCGTTGACACCACGGCCACCGGAAACCACGATCGCGGCCTCGGTCAGCTCCGGACGGCCGGAGGACTGACGCGGCGTACGGGAGACGACCTTCGTGCCCTTGGCCTGGTCGGAGAAGGACACCGACAGCGCCTCGACCGCACCGGCGGCCTGCGCGGGCTCGACCGGCGCGCTGTTCGGCTTGACCGTGATGACCGGAGTGCCCTTGGACACACGGGACTTGGTCGTGAACGACGCCGCGAACACCGACTGCGTGGCGACCGGGCCCTCATCGCCGGCCTCCAGGTCGATCGCGTCGGTGATGATGCCCGAACCGATACGGATCGCGAGGCGGGCAGCGATCTCCTTGCCCTCGGCCGAGGACGGAACCAGCACGGCGGCCGGGGACACGGCCTCGACCGCGGCCTGGAGGGCGTCGACCTTCGGGACGACGAGGTAGTCTGCGAACTCGGGGGCGTCCGCGGCAAGGACGCGGGTGGCGCCGTGCTCGCCGAGGGTGGCGGCGGTGGACTCGGCACCGGCACCGAGCGCGACGGCGACGGGCTCACCGAGACGGCGGGCCAGCGTCAAAAGCTCCAGCGTGGGCTTGCGGACGGCACCGTCCACGTGGTCGACATAGACGAGAACTTCAGCCATGGGATTGCTCTCCTGCGAATGCGAAGTATCTGGGGGCGGTTGGGTGGGTGACCGAAGCTCAGATGAACTTCTGGCTCGCGAGGAACTCCGCGAGCTGCTTGCCGCCCTCGCCCTCGTCCGTGATGATCTTGCCTGCCGTACGCGCGGGACGCTCGTTCGCCGACTCGACCTTGGTCCAGGCACCCTCCAGACCGACTTCCTCGGCCTCCAGGTCCAGGTCCTCCAGGTCCAGGGACTGCACCGGCTTCTTCTTCGCCGCCATGATGCCCTTGAACGACGGGTAACGCGCCTCGCCCGACTGGTCCGTCACCGACACGACGGCCGGAAGCGACGCCTCCAGCTCCTCGCTGGCTGCGTCGCCGTCACGACGGCCCTTGACGGTGCCGCCCTCGACCGACACCTCGGACAGCAGCGTGACCTGCGGGACACCCAGACGCTCGGCGAGCAGGGCCGGGATGACACCCATGGTGCCGTCGGTGGAGGCCATACCGGAGATCACCAGGTCGTAGCCGACCTTCTCGATCGCCTTCGCCAGCACCAGCGAGGTGCCCACCGCGTCGGTGCCGTGCAGGTCGTCGTCCTCGACGTGAACGCCCTTGTCGGCGCCCATGGACAGGGCCTTGCGCAGCGCGTCCTTGGCGTCCTCGGGGCCGACGGTCAGCACCGTCACCTCGGCGTCGTCCGCCTCGTCCGCGATCTGCAGCGCCTGCTCGACCGCGTACTCGTCGAGCTCCGACAGCAGACCGTCGACATCCTCACGGTCCACAGTCAGGTCATCGGCGAAGTGCCGGTCGCCAGTGGCGTCGGGCACGTACTTCACAGTGACAACGATCCTCAAGCTCACGCCGGCTCTCCTACTGCATCGTCATTTCTTCTGCTGCCTGGTCGGGCTGCTGCCTGTTCGGGCAGCATAGGCGCCTCAAGCGGCGGTTTCCCGTTGGGGCGTTACCGCCACCAACAAATATTACTCGCCAGTACACCCAGCTCGTTACTTGAGAGCAAGCACCGTGAGCTGTGACCTTTACAACCCTGTGTAACTCGCGTGTTTTGGGCAAGCGCAACTGGCTGTGATCTACGCGACTCTGTGTAACCGGAACGTCTCTCAGCTCCTGAACTCGCCGAATCTGCCCTGGTGATAGAGGAGCGGCGCACCGGCCGCGACGGCCTCACCGGCCGCGGCCTCGGCGAGCACCAGACGGTGGTCACCGGCGGGAACTCTGGCCACCACCCGGCACACGAGGTAGGCCAGCACGTCCGCGAGCACGGGTACGCCCTCGGGGCCCCAGCTCCAGCGGGTCGGTGCGCCGAAGCGGTCGGCGCCGCTGCGCGCGAAGGTGGCGGCGAGTTCCCGTTGGTGCGCGCCGAGGACGTGCACGCCCACGTACGTGGCCCGGGAGACGGTGGGCCAACTGGAGGCGGAGGTGCCTATGCCGAAGGAGAC
Organism: Streptomyces sp. NA04227; assembly: GCF_013364195.1. Lineage (NCBI taxonomy): Bacteria > Bacillati > Actinomycetota > Actinomycetes > Kitasatosporales > Streptomycetaceae > Streptomyces > Streptomyces sp. NA04227. Next base: position 416,111 of record NZ_CP054918.1, read on the forward strand.
CATCGGCGGGTCGGCGGAGACGGAGGTCAGCGAGGTGGCGGTGAAACCCACCGGGACCCCGTCGGCCGCTGCGGTGACGACGGCGACGCCCGCGGCGTGCTGACGGAAGACGGAGCGCAGGAGTTCGGGGGAGCCGGGCAGTGCCGTGCCGAGGTCGGACGAGACCGTCATGGAGTTGTCCTTCTGCTGGATGAACGACGCGGGAGCGGTGGGAGTCAGCGGGCGCGACAGCGTGCGCTGGCGTGCCGGGCGAGGTCCACGTGCACGCGCGTGTGCAGAAGGAGTGGTGGTGGCATGGTGTCAGGCTGACGATCAACCGACCGTGCCGTCAAGCGCCGTTGGCCGGTTGGGAGGCGCATCACTGCCGCTCAGACCGCCTTTCCGAGCGCCGCGACGACATCGGCCGTACGCGGCTGACCGGTCGCGCGCCGCACGATCCGCCCGGCGGCGTCGAGGACCAGAACGGTGGGCGTCCGTGCGATGCCGAGCTCCCGGACGAGGGCGAGCCGCGCCTCGGCGTCGATCTCCACATGCGCCACTCCCGGCACCATGGCCACCACCTCGGCGAGTACACGCCGGGTGGCCCGGCAGGGCTGGCAGAAGGCGGTGGAGAACTGGACCAGCGTGGCGCGTTCGCCCAGTGGTGCGCCCAGTTCGGGCTCGCCCAGGCGTGGCCCGTTCTCGTCCGTACGCACTCCCGTTCCTCTCTGTCAGCCGCCCGTGGCCGACCGGAGTGCGCACCAACGGCGGGCGCCCCCGGCGTACGCCATGCGCCGGTCGTCTCCGTACCCAGCGCTGCGCATGGCGCGGGAATTCCCGTGAGTGGGCCAGGGCGCCCGGCGGGGCGCCGGACCTTCCCTCTCCGCGCCTCTGTCACCCCGTCCGTCACGTGCGACCGCCCAGGACACGGACGGGAAGGGAATGTGTCCGGGACGTGACGAGGATCTCGCGAATCCAAGGCAGCAAGTCTGGTCACAGACTCGTTCTTGGGGCACGATCGGCGAAACGCCGAAAACTTACGGCTGCGTAACTTTCTCTCGGGAGCCCTCTCCCGAAGGAACACAGAAGGGTCCCCACTCCCCCATGGCAGAGCTCGTCTACCGTCCGGTCGTCGGCCTGGCGCTCACGATGTTCAAGGCGCTCGACCTGAAGATCGACTGCAAGGGTTCGGAGAACATTCCGCGCTCGGGCGGAGCCGTGCTCGTCAGCAATCACATCAGCTACCTGGACTTCATCTTCAACGGGCTCGCGGCCCTTCCGCAGAAGCGCCTGGTGCGCTTCATGGCGAAGGAGTCGGTGTTCCGCAACAAGATCTCCGGCCCGCTGATGCGCGGCATGAAGCACATTCCGGTGGACCGCAAGCAGGGCGAGGCCGCTTACAGCCACGCGCTCGACTCGCTCCGCTCCGGTGAGATCATCGGCGTCTTCCCCGAGGCCACCATCTCCCAGTCGTTCACCCTCAAGAGCTTCAAGTCCGGTGCCGCGCGGCTCGCCCAGGAGGCGGGAGTGCCGCTGGTCCCGATGGCCGTGTGGGGCACCCAGCGGATCTGGACCAAGGGGCAGCCGCGCAACTTCAAGCGCAATCACTTCCCGGTCACCATGCGGGTCGGCGAGCCCGTCGAGGCGCCCCGCGACCAGTACGCCGGTGCCATCACCCGGCGGCTTCGCGAAGGCGTCGACGAGCTGCTCGAACTCGCGCAGCGCGCCTACCCGGCCCGCCCCAAGGGCCCGGAGGACACCTGGTGGCTGCCCGCCCACCTGGGCGGCACCGCGCCGACGGCCGCCGAGCTGCGCACCGCCTGAGAGCCGGGAAACGAGAACCAAGAACCGACAGCTGAATGCCGATCGCCCGGTGCGCACACGCGCGCCGGGCGATGTCGTTTCGGTGGCGGCTCGGGGTCTCAGGACCTCAGGACACCGATACCGGATCGTGGACCGTCACCTGTGCACCGGGGCTGAACTCGGCGAGCAGTTCGGCCAGTTCCTTCCCCGCGGCACTCAGGTCGGCGTGGGACACCGGGCCGAGGGCCTCCAGCAGGAAGAGAGCGGACACCGAGTCCTCGGTCAGCCGGGTCCGTACGCCCTGCCGCCAGTTCCAGCGGCGGCAGGTCACCCCGGCCTCGTCCCGCCAGACGACCTCGCCCGGCTCGGGGTGCTCGACGACGGCTTCGCCTCCGGCGGCGGTGGCGAACTCCTCGTCCCCTCGCGCGCGCACCAGACGCATCCCGCCCCGGATGCGGTCGAGGTCCTCGCCCCCGACCGGCAACAGATGGGCGACGCTGATCGCGTTGTAGAGGTCCACGAGCAGGTTGACGCGGGGCAGGCCCGCGTCCGTGAGTGCGCGTCTGGCCAGCGCCTCGGCCGAGTTGCGGGTGCGCGAGGGCTTGGCGCCGAAGGCGGTGTAGGCCGCGCGCCAGGCCGCGAGATGCGGATCCTCGTGCGGCGGCCTGCCGTCGAGTCGTGCGGCGAGACGGGCGGCGGCCCGGTCCAGGAGCGCCGAACTCGCGTCCGTACCGGGCCCGTTGACGAGCCCGTGGGCCTCGACGGCCAGGTGGGTGAAGTCGGGTGCGAGGGTGCGCACCTCGTCGGACACGGTGAGTGTGAGGGTCATCGTCGAAGCGGCCTCAGAGTGCGGAGGGAAGGTTCTGCCACAGATACGGCCGGTCCGGTGCGGTCTTGAGCGCATGGAGTACGGCCGGATGTGGTGCAGCGTACAGCACTGGATAGTCCATCTCGCTGGACTGCGGATCGGGCTGCCAGGCCAGGCGTTCCCCGTCGAGCGAGAAGCGGGCGTCGACGCCGGGCTTGTTGCCCCGGCAGTCCTGCCGGTGCCAGGCCCCGTGAAAGCGCACGGCGACCAGCCCGTGCACGACATGGCCACCCTCGTCGTCGTGCGTCAGCCGCTGGTAGCACAGGGCGGCCGGGATGTCCTCGGCGCGCAGCAGCGCCACCAGGGCATGAGCCTTGGCGTGGCAGATCCCCGTACGCAGGGCGAGCACGTCGGAGGCGCGCCAGGTGACGCGCGGATCGCCGCTGTCGGCCGAGTGCGGAACGGTGTCACGGACGAACTCGAAGGCAGCGCGCGCATAGTCATACGAGTCAGTGGATTCCGCGGCGAGCCGTGCGGCGGTTTCGCGCACCACGGGATGATGGTGATCGATGACCTCGTCGGCGGCCAAGTATGCCGAAAGGTCCGGGGTTTGCTGGATCAGCTCCATGGCAGGCGAGCATAGAAATACGGCCGACCGGGAGTCAATCTTTTTCCAGTCGACCGTATATCTATTCAGTCGCGTTCATGCCTCGAAGGGCCGCGGCTCAGTGAGCCATCTCTTCCTTGACCGCGCTCACGAAGCCGTCCACGTCCTCCGCGGTGGTGTCGAAGGAGCACATCCAGCGCACGTCGCCCGCGGCCTCGTCCCAGAAGTAGAAGCGGTACTGCTTCTGCAGGCGCAGCGAGACCTCGTGCGGCAGCCGGGCGAAGACGGCGTTGGCCTGCACCGGGTAGAGGATCTCGACGCCGTCGATCCCCCGCACACCGTCGGCGAGACGGGCCGCCATCTCGTTGGAGTGCCGAGCGTTGCGCAGCCACAGGTCCCTGGAGAGCAGCGCCTCCAACTGGACCGAGACGAAGCGCATCTTGGAGGCGAGCTGCATGGACATCTTGCGTATGTGCTTCATCCGGCGCACCGCGTCCGGGTTGATCACCACGACCGCCTCACCGAACAGGGCACCGTTCTTGGTGCCGCCCAGGGAGAGGACGTCCACGCCCGCGGCGTTGGTGAAGGTGCGCATCGGCACGTCCAGAGAGGCGGCGGCGTTGGCTATGCGCGCACCGTCCAGGTGAACCTTCATACCGTGCTGGTGCGCGTGGTCGCAGATGGCACGGATCTCCTCGACCGTGTACACGGTGCCCAGTTCCGTGTTCTGCGTCAGCGAGACGACCTGCGGCGTCGCGCGGTGCTCGTCGTCCCAGCCCCAGGCCTGCCGGTCGATCAGCTCCGGGGTCAGCTTGCCGTCCGGCGTGGGCACCGTGAGCAGCTTGAGCCCGCCGACCCGCTCGGGGGCCCCGCACTCGTCGACGTTGATGTGCGCGCTCTCGGCGCAGATCACCGCGCCCCAGCGGTCGGTGAGCGCCTGGAGCGCGACGACGTTGGCGCCGGTCCCGTTGAAGACCGGGAAGGCCTCCGCAGCGGCACCGAAGTGTCCGCGGATCACCTGCTGGAGATGGTCCGTGTAGTCGTCCTCGCCGTAGGCGACCTGGTGCCCGCCGTTGGCGAGCGCGAGCGCGGCCAGGACCTCCGGGTGCGCGCCCGCGTAGTTGTCGCTGGCGAAGCCCCGTACCTCGGGGTCGTGGTGACGACGGGCGGCGGTGCGCGAGCTCGTCGCCGGGTTCACGGCTTCTCGGTCAGCCACAGACGGTTTCCGTTCACTTCCCGGGCGGGCTTGGCCCAGACCCCTGCGATGGCCTCGGCTAGATCCTTGACGTCGGTGAAGCCCGCGAACTTCGCGTTGGGGCGCTCCGCGCGCAGCGCGTCGTGCACCAACGCCTTCACCACCAGGATCGCAGCCGCCGAGCTGGGTCCCTCCTCGCCCCCGGCCTTGCGGAAGGCGTCGGCCAGCGCCAGCGTCCATGCCTCCGCCGCCGCCTTGGAGGCGGAGTACGCGGCGTTGCCCGCCGTGGGCTTGCTCGCCCCGGCGGCGCTGATCAGCAGGTACCGGCCGCGGTCGCTGCGCTGCAGCGGCTCCTGGAAGGCGAGCGAGGTGTGCTGCACCGTACGGATGAGCAGCTTCTCGAGCAGGTCCCAGTCCGCGAGGTCGGTTTCCGCGAAGGTCGCGGAGCCGCGCCAGCCGCCGACCAGGTGGACGAGACCGTCCACCCTGCCGAAGTCCTTCTCGATACGGGCGGCCCACTCACGGGCCGACTGCAGGTCGAGCAGGTCGACCGTGTCCCCGGTGACGGTGGCGCCGCCGTGTGCGTAGCGTGCCGCGTCCACCGCCTCGGCCAGGCGGGCCGCGTCGGCGTCCGCCGCGGCGACCACGGCGCCCTCCTCCGCGAGCCGCAGCAGTGTCGCCCGGCCCGCCGGTCCGGCGGCACCCGCCACCGCGATGACCGCGCCCTCGAGCGCGCCCTTGTTGTTGCCGTTCATCGTCTTCTCCTCCACCCCGTCGCTGCTCACGCCGCCCCCGCCGCCAGAACCGGCTGTCCGCCGTCGGCCTCGGCCGCTGTGATGCCCTTCGTAGAGGCGATCACACTCTTGAGCTTCTTGGCGAGGGCCTCATAGAACATGCTGAGCGGAAACTCGTCGGCGAGCACGTCGTCCACGAGTTTGCGCGGCGGCAGGGACAGGTCCAGGGCGTCGGGGCCCTTGGCCCAGCGCGATCCCGGGTGCGGGGCTAGGTAGCGCGAGACCAGTTCGTAGGCCGCGAACCAGTGGACGAGCTTGGGCCGGTCGATGCCGTTGCGGTACAGCTCCTCGATCTCGCCGCAGAGCTGGTTGGTGACCTGCGGGGCGCGCTCCCAGTCGATGTGCAGCGTGTTGTCCGTCCAGCGCACCACGTCGTGCTTGTGCAGGTAGGCGAAGAGCAGCTGGCCGCCGAGGCCGTCGTAGTTGCGGACCCGCTCGCCGGAGACCGGGAAGCGGAACATCCGGTCGAACAGGACCGCGTACTGGACGTCGCGGCCCTGCGCCACGCCCTCGGCCTCCAGCTTCACGGCCTCCTTGAAGGCGGTGAGGTCGCAGCGCAGCTCCTCCAGGCCGTACATCCAGAACGGCTGGCGCTGCTTGATCATGAAGGGGTCGAAGGGCAGGTCGCCGTGGCTGTGCGTGCGGTCGTGGACCATGTCCCAGAGCACGAAGGCCTGCTGGCAGCGGTCCTGGTCGTCGACCATCTCTCGGATGTCCGCGGGCAGTTCGACACCCAGGACGTCGACGGCGGCCTTGGTCACCCGGCGGAAGCGGGCGGCCTCGCGGTCGCAGAAGATGCCGCCCCAGCTGAAGCGCTCGGGCGCCTCGCGGACCGCGATGGTCTCGGGGAAGAGGACCGCCGAGTTGGTGTCGTAGCCCGCGGTGAAGTCCTCGAAGGTGATGCCGCAGAACAGCGGGTTGTCGTAGCGGGTGCGCTCGAGTTCGGCGAGCCACTCCGGCCAGACCATGCGCAGGACGACGGCCTCGAAGTTGCGGTCGGGGTTGCCGTTCTGCGTGTACATCGGGAAGACCACGAGGTGCTGCAGACCGTCCTCGCGGTGCGCGGCCGGCTGGAAGGCCAGCAGCGCGTCCAGGAAGTCGGGGACCTCGAAGCCGTTGTCGGCCCAGCGGCGCAGGTCGGCGACGACCGCGCTCAGGTAGGCCGCGTCGTGCGGGACCAGCGGCGCGAGTTCCTCGACCGAGGCGACCAGCTCGTCCACCGCCTTGCGCACGGTCTCTGGCGCGGGCGCGCCCTCGGCGTCGAAGTCGACCGAGCCGTCCGGCGACTGCCACGGGCGAATCGTTTCCACCGTGTTCTTGAGCCTGGACCAGGCCGGGTGCTCAACCACCCTGCCGCCCACGGAAACAGGAGGAACCTTCTCCGTCGCTTCCTTCTGCACAAAAATTTCCGTCATGACCCATCCTCCACGGGATAACCTCGCGTAAGGACACCGTATGCGGCCACCCTTGTCTCCACAAGTGGACCCTGGTGGAGATTTTCCGGCTACGCCTCTTCGTAACCGTCTTTTTTCCTGTGAGTTGCGCCGCGTGGGGTACCGACCCGACAGCTTGCACGGAGGGTGATTCCTGCCGTCGATGCCGTTACATCGCGGCGCCGTGCGGCTAAGCTGCGCAACTGCCGTACCGCGCGGGCAGGGAGAGTGCAGCCGCCTTCGACGAAAGCGAGCCGGTCTTGAACTTCGTCACTATCGGTCACCGCGGGATCATGGGCGTGGAGCCCGAGAACACCCTCCGCTCGTTCGTCGCCGCCGAGCGCGCCGGACTCGACGTCATCGAGCTCGACCTCCACCTCAGCAAGGACGGCGCGCTCGTGGTCATGCACGACGCCGAGGTGGACCGCACCACCGACGGCCGCGGCCCGATCGCCGAGCGGACGCTGGCCGAGCTCCGCCTGCTCGACGCGGGCAAGGGCGAGCGCGTCCCCGTGTTCGAGGAGGTCCTGGACGCGGTGTCGGCACCGCTTCAGGCGGAGATCAAGGATGTCGCGGCGGCACGTGCGCTCGCCGAGGTCATGCACCGGCAGAACCTCACTGACCGGGTGGAGGTGCTCTCCTTCCACGCCGAGGCGCTCACCGAGATCGCCCGGCTGGTCCCCGGCGTACGCACCGGCCTGGTCGCCAGCCGCTACGGAACCGAGGTGGTCGCCCGGGCCCAGCAGGCCGGGGCGCAATCGCTGGTCCTGAACATCCGGCGGCTGACCCTGGAGACGGTCGAACAGGCCAGGGCGGCGGACCTGAAGGTCATCGGCTGGGTGGTCAACACCCAGGACCACCTGCGCCTGGTACGCGCCCTGCAACTGGACGGCGCGACCACCGACCATCCCGACATCAAACGCACCGGGCGCTTCACGGCCTGATCGGGGCGCTTAGCGGGGCGTACGGGCAGGTCACCGCCGGGCGGCGCCCTGCGGGCGGGTCATGGCCCGGCCATACGCACCGACCGCTCGGCTGCATGCGCCCCGGCACACGGCCCGCTCTCAGCCGAGCGGCTTCACGAGGAGCTCGAACTGCAGGTCGGGGCGCTGCGGCAGCCCGAAGCGCTCGTCGCCGTACGGGAAGGGGGTCATCGAACCCGTCCTGCGGTAGCCGCGCCGCTCGTACCAGGCGATCAGGTCGTCGCGCACCGAGATCACCGTCATGTGCATCTCGCGGGCGCCCCAGTCGGCCCGTACGGCGCGCTCCGCCTCCGCGAGGACCGCCTTGCCCAGACCGCCGCCCTGCGCCTGCGGCCGCACCGCGAACATGCCGAAGTAGGCCGCCTCGCCGCGGTGTTCGAGCTGACAGCAGGCGACCGCCTCGCCGTCCCGCTCGACGACGAGCAGCCTGCTGCCCGGCGCGTCGATCACCTCGCGCACACCCTCAGGGTCGGTGCGCTGCCCGCCGAGGAGGTCCGCCTCGGTGGTCCAGCCGACCCGGCTCGCCTCGCCCCGGTAGGCGGACTCTATGAGCGCGACGAGCACGGGCACGTCACGCTCCGCGGCCTCGCGGAACACGAGTTCTCCGGTCACCGTCTGCGGACTGCTCTCCATGGCGCGAATCCCTCCCACCTCGGCCAGGCACGGACTCCAGACCCTAACGCGCCCGGTAGCGTCGCTCGGCATGGTGCATGTACTCAGCGGCCGTACCCTGCTGCGCCCCACCGACCCCGAGCGCTCGCGCGTCTTCTACGGGAGCACGCTGGGCCTCGACGTCTATCGCGAGTTCGGCACCGGGCCCGAACGCGGCACGGTCTACTTCCTCGGCGGGGGTTACCTGGAGGTGTCGGGCCGGGCCGAGCAACCACCCGCGCCCGGGCTGCGGTTGTGGCTCCAGGTGGCCGACGTCCGGGCGGCGCACGAGGAGCTCCTCGCACGGGGTGCGCGGATCCTGCGGGAGCCCAAGCAGGAGCCCTGGGGCCTGATCGAGATGTGGATCGCGGATCCGGACGGGGTGGAGATCGCCGTCGTGGAGGTCCCCGCCGATCATCCGCTGCGGTACCGGCCGTAGCCACGGACGCCGGGCTCCCCCGGCCGACCCCGCCAACTCCCCTTCCTTCCCTGTCTGTTGGGTCGCGGTACCGGCGTCCTCCCCGGCGCCATGCGATCCGCACGCTCCCCCGCGCACTCCCATGCGCTCGCGTGTGCCCCGGCCGGTGTGGGCATCCCCTCCGCGAGACCGCCACAGGGAGGGGTGCACGGTGCACGGACCGGTGTCCGCCGCCTGGCTGCTGGTCGCCGTGTCGGCGGTGAGCGCGGGGTACTGCCTGCTGCGGATGCGGGCCAGTGCCGGCGCACGGCGCCACGCCGCGGGCGCGGAGGCGGTGATGGGGCTCGGCACGGCCGCGATGGCGGTGCCCGCCTCCGTACTGCCGCTCGGCCGCCCCGCATGGCTCGCGTACACCGTCGTCTTCGGTGCCGCGGCCCTGCACGCGGCCTGGTCGGCGCACGGCGACCGGCAGCATCTGCACCATCTGGTCGGCGCCTCGGCGATGGTCTACATGGCGGCGGTGATGGCCGCGCGGCCCGGCGCGCACAGCGGCGGGCACGCCTCGGCGGGCGTGGCTCCGGTGACTGCCGTTCTCCTGGTGTACTTCGCCGTCTACGTGCTGTGGAGCGGTACCCGGTTGGTTCCGGCGGGATCCCCGGCGCCGCGCGCACCGGCCCCCGCGTTCGTCGAGCGTCCCGAACTCGCCCGGGTCTGCCGACTTTCGATGGCGCTCGGCATGTTCGCGATGCTGCTCACCCTGTGACGTAAGGGAATTGTGAGGTCGGACACCAAACCGTGGCGTCGGTCACTATGCGGGAGAGCCCATACCCACGGGTGGTTCGCCGCTCATAGGGTGAAGCCATGATGGTTCCCGTGGCGCTGCTGCTGCTCGGCCTGGTGATCGCCGTGGTCGGCCCGCGCCTGCTCGCCCGGACCCGATGGACGGAACGGGAACCCATCGTCGCCCTCTGGGTGTGGCAGTGCGTGGTCGCCGCCGTACTGCTGTGCTGCGCCCTGTCGATGACGCTCAGCGCCTCCGCCGCCTGGCAGGCCGTGCGGGGCAATGTCTTCGCGCCCGCCCCGGCCACCGTGGTGGAGGCCTACGCACTCGGCACCGCGGGCGGCTGGGCGGCGACCACCGCGGTCGTGCTCGCCCTGGGCGGTGTGTGGACCGCCGCGATGCTCAGCCGTGAGGTATTGCGGGCGCGGCTCGGCAGGCGCCGCCGCCGCACCGAACTCCTCGTACGCGCACCGCTGTTGCCCGGCGAGGAGCCCGGCACCGACCGGCTCGTCGTCCTGGAGGGCGAGCGTCCCGACGCCTGGTGGCTGCCGGGCACGGCGCCCCAACTCGTCATCACCACGGCCGCGCTGCGCCGCCTGACCAAGCGGCAGCTCGACTCCGTACTGGCGCACGAGCAGGGCCACGCGCAGGCGCGCCACGACTGGCTGCTGCACTGCTCGGGCGCACTGGCGAGCGGCTTTCCGCAGGTGCCGATGTTCGCGGCGTTCCGCGACGAGATGCACCGCCTGATCGAACTGGCCGCCGACGACGTCGCCTCCCGCCGCTTCGGACGACTGACCACGGCCCTGGCTCTGGTCGAACTCAACGAGGACCGCGGGGTGTTCGGCCCCTGCCCGGTACCGCACGCCCATGTTCCGCAGCGTGTGCACCGGCTTCTCGAACCCGAGTCGCGGCTCACCCCGGCGCGGCGCCTGGGGCTGACGGCCGCGGCGGCCCTGGTGCCCGTGGTGCCGCTCCTGGTGACCTTCGTGCCCGCGCTGCGCACCCTCGGCTGACGACGCACGGCCCGGCCACTGGTCAGCCCGGTGCCCGGTGAGCGACGATCTTCCGCATGCCTCCGTCCTCCGCCACCCCGACGCCCCGCCCCGCCCTCACGGCCGGGTTCCGTGTGACCAGGGCCGCCATGGCCGTGCTCGCGGCCGCGACCGCGGTGCTGATGATCCTGGTGGGAACCGACTGGCAGCCACTTCAGGAGGCGGACTCCTCGGTCGTGACCCGCCTCCACCGCTGGGCCCTGGAGCACCGGCAACTCACCGACGCCCAGCGCATTTTGACGGACTGGGTCTGGGATCCCTGGACGATGCGGGCGCTGACGGCCGTGGTCGCCGTGTACCTGCTGTGGCGCGGCGACCGGCGCCCGGCGCTCTGGCTGGTGCTGACCTGTCTGGGCGCCGCACTCGTCCAGCAGGGCCTGAAGGCCGCCTTCGACCGCCCGCGCCCCGACCTCCCGCAGCCCGTCGACCACGCCTCGTACTCGGCCTTCCCGTCCGGGCACGCGATGACGGCGACCGCGGTGCTCGGCGCCCTGCTGTGGCTGCTCCACCGGTACGGGGCGCCCGCCCCGCTGTTCCGCCTCGCGCTCGGCTTCACGGTCGTCTCGGTCCTCGGAGTGGGGGTGACCCGGGTCTGGCTGGGTGTGCACTGGCCCTCCGACGTGGTGGGCGGCTGGCTGCTCGGGATCCTCACCGTGGCGGCGGCGACCGCGGTGGGCGACGGGCTGAGCGCGCGGCGACGGTCTTGACCCGCGCCGGTCCCGGCGGAAAGGGTTCGGGCATGGCGATCAAGGGTGTTCTCTTCGACTTCTCCGGCACTCTCTTCCGCGTCGAATCCGTCGAATCCTGGCTGCGCGGCGGCCTCGAAAGGGCCGGGACCTCCCTCCCCGAGGAGGAGACCGCCGCACTGGCCCACCGCCTCGACGAGGCGGGCGCCCTGCCCGGCGGCTCCACACCCCGGCGGGTGCCCGACGACCTCCTCGGCCTGTGGCGGACCCGCGACGAGGACGCCGACCGGCACCGCGCCGCCTACCTCGCTCTGTCCCGCCAAGTGGCCCTGCCCGACCCGCAGTTGCACGAACTGCTCTACGAACGGCACAAGAGCCCGGAGGCCTGGCGCCCCTATCCCGACGCAGTCGAGGTGCTCACCGCCCTGCGGGCGCGCTCACTGGCGATCGGTGTGCTCAGCAACATCGGCTGGGACCTGCGGCCCGTCTTCCGCGCGCACGGGCTCGACAGCTACGTCGACACGTACACGCTGTCGTACGAGCACGGCGTGCAGAAGCCGGATCCCCGGCTGTTCACCGTCGCCTGTGCCGCGCTCGGATTCGATCCGCGGGAGGTCCTGATGGTGGGCGACGAGCGCGCCGCCGACGGCGGGGCCGCCCGGATCGGCTGTGCCGTCCACTTCGTGGAGCATCTGCCGGTGGCCGAGCGGCCCGACGGACTACGTGGGGTGCTCGGCCGCGTCGACTGAGTGCGGGCGGCGGCAGCGCACCGCCCCCGGCCGTTCGGGCAGGCGAAACCGGACGGGCGGCCAGGCAAGGGACCCGAGCCGACGGCCGTGCCGGACGGTCAGGCGCCGCAGGGCCCCGTCGGGTCCGCGGCGGCGTCCGGCCCCGGCTCCCCGGCGCCTTCAGGAGCGCTCACGAACGGTAGTCCTCGACCTGTGACGCGGGCCGGACCCGGGCGTCGTCGGGGTTCTCGCCGAACTCGGCCTTCGCGCGCCGCTGCCTCAACAGGTCCCAGCACTGGTCGAGTTCGCGCTCGACGCTGCGCAGTTGCTCACGTTCGCGTGTGCCGTCGGATGCGCCCTCGGCCAGGGACTCGCGCAGCTTGCGCTCGTCGTCGACCATGTCCGCGATACGGCCCAGGATCTGCTCTTGTTCCATCTCGGTGCCTTTCTCGGCCCCCGCGTCCCACTGTAGGAAGGCGGGCCCGGGGCGGCGACCAGAGAGCGGACGCGCGGCCGTCCCCGTGGGCACCGTGGCCGAGGTCGTGTCGGCCCGCTGCCGCGTGAGGCATCCCACAGCCGACAGAGCGACGTTCCGAGGTCGGACACGTACCTGCGGGCAGCGGGTATGCGGCGGCTCTGCGCCGGGAATCCTTCCTTCCGGAAGGGTTCTGGCGCGCCACGGCCCGAAAGGGCGAGGAGCGCGGCCGACGAGGCGCGGGCCGAGAACACACAAACGGCCCGTGACCAGGCAACACTCCCCCGTGGTGCTGCCTGTCACGAGCCGTTGTGCCGCCGCCGGCGCCCGGGCGATCCCCCGTGTCGCCCGAGGCAGGCGGCGTAGCACGAACCAGGGACCCCAAGGGTCCCCGTTCCGCGCCCTGAGTATATTGGCTGGGAGCCAGTCAACGCAGGAGTTACAGAATGTCCCCGCGCAGCGCATCGGTCAATGAAGAGTTGCGTCGGCGTTCCCGGGAGCGGCTCCTCCAGGCGACCGTCGAGCTGGTGGCCGAGCGCGGCTACGACGCGACCACCCTGGCGGACATCGCGGACCGGGCGGGCTCGGCCCGCGGACTGATCTCGTACTACTTCCCCGGCAAGCGTCAGCTCCTCCAGTCCGCCGTGCACCGGCTCATGCACCGCACTCTGGAGGAGGCCCTGGAGCGCGAGCCGCGGACCGACGACGGCCGCGAGCGCCTCGCCCGCGCCATCGACGCGATCCTCGGCCTCGCCCGGGACCATCCCCTGCTGATGCGCACCCACATGGCGGGGATCCTGCAGCCCGAGGGTTTCGTGCAGTGTGCCGAGCAGCAGCGGCTGGCGGAACTTCTGAGCGACACCATGTCCCGCTACGGCGTGCGCAACCCGGCCGTGGAGTACCCGCTGCTGCGCGCCCTGCTGATGGGCGCCGTCTTCGCGGTGCTGCTGCCCGGGGCCCCGATGCCGGTCGGCACCCTGCGGGCTGAGCTCTTCCAGCGCTACGGTCTGGACTGGCAGCTCGGCGACCCGCCCGTCCCGCAGTCGCCCAATCCGGCGGGGCCCGACCGCACACACGATTTCACGCGCATCTTCGACACCGGGTATCCGGGCGAGGACGACGCGGCTCGCGGCGCCGGACCGGGCGAGGCCGAGGCCCCCGGCGGCTCCGGCGAGGCCGAGCGGCCCGGCGGCTGACGCGGGCGGGCTCGCGTGCCACGTTCGGGGGCTCCCCTCGGGCGGCGGCCGGTGCCATGCTGAAGGTGCCCCGGCCCTTCGAGCAAGGAGCCCCGCGTGCCGCGAGTCGCTGTCGTCGGATCCGGGCCGAGCGGCGTGTACACCGCCGCCGGTCTGCTGGAACAGAGCGCGCTCGGACAGGTCCGGGTCGATGTGCTCGACCGGCTCCCCTGCCCGTACGGACTGGTCCGCTACGGCGTCGCACCGGATCACGAGAAGATCAAGTCGCTGCAGAACAACCTGCGCCGGGTCCTCGAGGACGAGCGGGTGCGCTTCCTCGGCGGCGTCGAGGTGGGCACGGGCCAACTGACGCCCGCCCGGCTGCGGGAGCTCTACCACGCGGTCGTCTACTGCATCGGTGCCGCCGCCGACCGCCGCCTCTCGGTGCCGGGCGAGGACCTCGCCGGAAGCTGGTCCGCCACCGAGTTCGTGTCCTGGTACAGCGCCCATCCCGACAGTCTGGCGGCGGACTTCGTACGGGACGTCGACACGGCCGTGGTGGTCGGCGTCGGCAATGTCGCCGTCGATGTGACCCGGATCCTGTCGCGCGGCGTACGGGAGTTGCGGGCCACCGACATGCCGGAGGCGGCGCTGAGCGCACTCGGCTCCGGGCATGTGCGCGAGGTCCAGATGGTCGGCCGCCGCGGCCCCTCGCAGGCCCGGTTCACCACCAAGGAACTGCGCGAACTCGGCACCCTGCCCGACACCGAGGTCCTGGTCGACCCGGCCGAACTCGCCCTCGACCCGGCCTTTCACGATCCTTCCGGCCTGCCCGCTCCGCAGCGCCGCAACATCGAGGTGCTGCGCGGCTGGTCCGAGCGGCGGCCGACGGGCCTGCCGCACGTGATCAGGCTGCGGTTCTTCCTGCGCCCGGCCGAGATCCTCGGGGCCCGCGGCCGAGTCGGCACCGTGCGCTTCGAGCGCACCGCGCCCACCGCCGACGGCCGGATCACCGGGACGGGGGTCCACGAGGAGATCCCGGCGCAACTCCTGCTGCGCTCGGTCGGCTACCGCGGACTCGCCCTCGAAGGGCTGCCGTTCGATCCCGCGAACGGCACGGTGCCGCACGTCGCGGGACGGGTGCTGCGCGACGGGGCGGCCTCTCCCGGCGAGTACGTGGCCGGGTGGATCAAGCGCGGCCCCACCGGCGTGATCGGCTCCAACCGGCCCTGCGCCAAGGAGACCGTGCACTCGCTCGCGGAGGACGCCGAAGATCTCCTGGCGAGGGGCGAACTCCCTGACCCACTGGAGGGTTTGCGTGCGAGCGGCCAGTCACCGGTGGGCTGGGCCGGGTGGCGGGCCATCGAGCGGGCCGAGGCCTCTCTCGGCACCTCGCTGGGCCGTGGCCCGGTGAAGATCGGCGACTGGCAGGCGCTCCGGGACGCCGCACGTTCGGCTCCGCTCTGACCGGCCGGGCCCGGTGCGGCCCCGCGATTCGCGCATCGGCTCCGGGGAGAACTGGCCGGCTCTCATCCAGCCGAGCGATGATCCCGAGGCAGGCCATGCCATCACACTGGCGGCGATCTCCCCCAGAGGATCTCTCCTGAGCGGAGAACAGTCCGGGAATCAAGTGGCGCACGCCCTCTGGCGTTCAGGACCGCACAACTGATGAGCCGCTCCCCAGGTAGGCGTCAACACAACGGCAGGACCTCTGCGGTACTCGGGGCCTCGCAGCCCTCAATTCCACAGAAGCCCTGCCGTGAACTGCGGTGACGTGGACGGTAGTTCAGCGGACTCAGGCGAGATCCCCTGGGTCAGCGCTCCACGCCGTGCGCTTCAGTTGGCCCGGACGGTGGCCTCTTGCGCGCTCTGCTGCGCGGCCACGGGCTCCTCGGCCGCGGGCCGGTCGGCGAGCTTCAGCCAGATCACCCCGATGATGATCACGGCGAGCCAGATGGCCTGGACGGCGTTGAGGGACTCGTCGAAGAAGACGGGACCCAGCAGTGCGGCGCCGACGGATCCGATTCCCGCCCAGACCGCGTAGCCGATGCTGACGTCGATGGTGCGGAGCGCGGCGCTCAACGCCCAGAGCGTCAGAAGGAAGAAGACGGCGGCGACCAGCGACCACGTCAGGCGGGTGAAGCCATGGCTTCCGCCTACGGAAAGCGCGTAGCCGATTTCGAAGCCACCGGCGAGCAGCAGCATGAGCCAGGAGGAGCTGACTGAGGGGCGGTCGGTGTTGGGCATGGGAGGCGAGTCCTTTCCTGGGAAATGTCGAGCGGGGGCGGGGTTTTCAGGCTGCGCCGCTGAGCTGGAGGCCGACGACTCCGGCGATGATGATCACGATGCCCAGTGCCTTCTGCCAGTTGAGGCGCTGACCGAAGAGCAGGACGCCGAGAACGGTGATGCCGATACCGGAGACGGACGTCCAAATGGCATAGCCGACACCGACGTTGAAGGTCAGCAGTGCCCGGCTGAGGAAGTAGGTGCCGATGGCACCGCTGACCAGAGTGGCGATGGTCCATCCGCGGTCTTTGAAGCCCTGGGCCTTGCCGGCCGCGATGGCGACGGCGATCTCGAAGATGACTGCGATGGCGAGGTAGAGCCACTGCATGGGTAGTCCCTTTCGTTCAGTCGGATCAGTCGGATCAGTCGGTTCGATCGGTTCGATCGGTGAGCCGAGGAGTGGTCCGCCCGGGAGTTCGCCGAGCGGCGCGCAGCGGAGCTGGGGCGGCGGGGGCGGTGAGCGGTTTCCGCGTCGGCGCCGTTGGAGACACCGGGGGATCGCCCCGGTGCGTGTTGTCAGCCGGCAAGGACCCGACGGGCGTTCTCCAGCGTTGCCCGCGGCTGAAGCAGGGCAGGATCGAACGGTGTGAGTGCCGTTCCCTCGGTCAATCTGCGGGGAAGATCGGGGTTGGCCAGTGCCGCTGTGCCGATGGCCAGCAGCTGTGCGTGCCGTTCGTCCAGGACGCGTCGGGCCGTATCGGCGTGGTGCAGGCCGCCGTTGGCGATGACCGGCAGGCCGGTGACGCCGTGGGCCAGTGAGGACAGGGTCGGCCCCTTGGCTCCCAGGGTGGCGTCCGTGAACCAGTCGCGGCCGTTGCCCGCGATGTGCAGGTAGTCGGCCCCGGCGTGGGCCGCCGCGGTGAAGACAACGGCCGCCTCGCGGGGATCGTCCGGCCACCGGTGTGTGTGGTCGTTGACCTTCGCCTGTGAGAAACGGACCCCGACGGTGAAGCCGGTGCCGGTCGCCTCGCGCACGGCCGCCACGACCTCGCCGGTGAGACGTACGCGCTGCTCGATTCCGCCGCCGTACCGGTCGGTGCGCGTATTGGTCCGCGGAGTGAGGAACTGGTCGAGGAGGTAGCCGTTGGCGGCGTGGATCTCCACTCCGTCGAAACCCGCCTCGCGGGCGCGTGCGGCGGAGGCCGCGAAGCCCTCGATGACGCCGGTGATGTCGGGCGGGCTCAGCTCGACGGGTACCGGCCAGGGGCCGCTCCCTCCGTAGTTGCTCAGTTGCTCCCCGAGGGGCTGGATCGCGGATGGACCCGCGGTGCGGTCACGGAACCGGTTGCCCTGGGTCAGTGCTCCGGCGTGCATCAGCTGCGACACGATCCGCGCTCCGGCCGCGTGCACCTGTGCGGTGACCGGCTGCCAGGCCGCGGCCTGTGCCGCGCTGACGATGCCCGGCTGGCCGAAGTACCCCTGGCTGAAAGCCGTGTCGGTGTAGGTGCCTTCGGTGACCACAAGCCCGAAACCGCCCAGCGCGAACGCCTGGTAGTAGGCGGCCATGTCGTCGGTGACCAGGCCGTCGGCGGTGGCCGACACCCGGGTCATCGGAGCCACCGCGAGCCGATTGCGCAGCCCGAGCCCCGCGAAGTCGACAGCGGCGAGGGCCGGATGCGCGGCCGTCACGGCGCTCACCTCTCCTCCCGTGAGCAGCGGAGGCGGCCGGGTACCCGGTGGTTTTGTGTACGGGTCATGTCAGCATCCGTCGATGGAGCAGGCCGCACCGTCGGTGGCGTTCTGTGTGGCCCCGGCGTCGAGCACGGCCCTGCGGAGCTGGGCCGCGTTCGGGACACCTTCGATCCGGTGGCGCCCGCCGACGAGGATGGTGGGGGCGACGGAGATCTGGTGCGCCTGGGCGGTCCGCAGTGCTTCCTGGTGGGCCTCGGCGTAGGTTCCGTCCCGAAGCGCCCGAGTGAACTCCTCGGCGTCCAGGCCCAGTTCGGAGGCGATGTCGGCGAGGACGTCCAACTCGCCGATGTCGCGGTTCTCCTGGAAGAAGGCCCGGAGCATGCGCGGGGTGTACTCGGCGGCCTTGCCGTGCTCGGCCGCGTACTGGTAGCCCTCGAACGCCAGCCCGGTGTAGGGCTGGGGCGAGATGGTGGGCAGGGTGATGTCCACTCCCATCCGGCGGGCCATCGGATAGACCGAGCGGGCCCAGACCGCCGGCAGGTACGCGTCCTCCGGACGAAGGGTCGGGGTCGGATGAGGCCGCAGTTCGAACGGCATCCACTCGATCTCGACGTCGAGGCCCGCGGTGGCTTCGTGCAGCGGGCCCTCGGCCAGCATGCAGTACGGACAGACGTAGTCCGACCAGACCTTGATGCCGACGGTGCCGGTGTCCGTGCTGGTGTCCGTCTCGGTCATTTCCGCCTCCGGTCCATGGCGAGGAATTCTTCGAACGGTTTGGTTGCTTCCGGAATCTGCAATGAGGTGACCTTGATGGGCCAGTCCGCCGGGTCCTTGGCGAAGATCGAGTACGAGCCCGCGTAGTCGAAGCCGTACTGGGCGGCCGTACTGCGGTCGACCGCGTGGACGATGTGGCTGACGCTGAAGTACAGCGAGGCCATGTAGCACAGCGCGCAGGGCTCGCCAGAAGCGATCAGCGTGGCCCCCGCGACGGCGTGCAGGCCGTACCGGGCGGCGGCTTCGCGCAGCGCGACCACCTCCGCGTGCGCGGTGGGGTCGTTGTCCTCGCGCACCCGGTTGAATCCGGTGCCCAGGACACGGCCGCCGTTGACCACCACGCCGGAGAACGGGATGCCGCCCTTGGCGACATGCTCACTGCTGATCCGTACCGCCTGACCGACATACCCGGCCAGTTCACTTTCAGAGATCTCGGAGTAGGACATCTTCACTCCCCGGGGAAGAAGGGCCGACCGCGCCGGGTGCCGAGTCGCATATATTTGCTTGTACGTGCAACTGTTTTCGCTCAGTGTCATCCGCTGATGACGTCCAGCGGCGGGGGAAAGCTTGCATGGACATGTATCTTGTTGTCAAACGCTCCTGCAGGAAGGGCTCCCGTCCGACCATGACCACGCCTCCCTCCGCACCGCCCGCCTCTTCGGACCAGGCCGTATGGGACCGAGTCCTGATCCTGCACGCCCAAGTGGAGCGCCACCTGGCGCAGGCCCTGCAGCGTCAGCACGGAATCGGGCTCTCCGAGTTCCGGGCCCTGGCGGACCTCGCGCGAGCCGAGGACGGCGAACTGCGCATGCAGGAGCTGGCCGACCGGATCGGCCTCGGCCAGAGTTCGGTCACACGCCTGGTCGGTCGGCTCGACGCGGCGGGCTTTGCCTACAAGGACCTCTGCCCGGCCGACAAACGAGGCGTCTACGCCGTCATCACCGACGAGGGCCGCCAGCGCTACAACGCCGCCCGCACCACCTACGCCGAAGTGCTCAGCTCCGCGCTGAACACCGCCGGCACGGACCCCGCGATCGCCGGCACGGTGCAGGCGCTGCGCAGTTCCCTCTGACGGCAGCTCCACGACAGCTCCCTTCCGCGAGCCGCACCCCGCCCCGGATCCGACCCACCGCGCCACTCACTCCCGCCGGATGCGCCCCTGTGCCCACCCGGGGGCACAACCTTGCCTGCGCGCGCTCAGAGAATGCAGCCCGGCTCGAGCCGCTCTCAAGTGAATACAAGGCGCCCCGGAGGGCACCACCCGGCAACCTGTGAATCACTTTTGTTCAGTCAGGTTATGGCTGGGTGATCATGCAAATATTCTCGGTTGTGACATGGGTCACCCGAGGAAATATTTGCTTGACTCAGCATGCACCGTCTGGGAGTTTTTCCGCGGCAATCACATCAGGAGCAAGCGCTCGCACATCCTGAGGGCTACGCGCATAGAGCACATCCCGGCATCGCCGGTAAAGCGCCATCACTGTTTCCTGGTCAATTCTGACCATCGCTCCTGAAGACCGGACGAAGAGAGTCCGCATTCGCACGGATCCATGTTCGCTTTCGCACCGACGGAAGAACGATTGGGGGAAACTGTGCCTTCTTCACGCCTCGTTGACGCCCTGGCCCGGCATGCACGGCACCGGCCGGAAAGCGTGGCGCTCTTCCTGGCCGAACGTCAGGTGACCTATCGTCAGCTCGCCGAGTCGGCCGAGCGCCTTTCGCGCACACTGAAATGCCTGCGATTACCCGTCGACCAACCACTTTGCGTTCCCGCCCACAAATCACCCGAGACCATCGCTCTCCTGATCGCGGCCTTCAGCGCCGGCCACAGCGTTCTGGTGCCCTCGCCGGAACTGGGTGCCGAGCCCCTGCGGACCCTTTGCGCGCAGGCACGCTGCTCGTACATCCTGACCGCCGACCAGGGCGGTCTGCATGCCACCGAGGCCGCACTCGACGCGCAGGCCGCCGAAGGATTCGCACGGGTCGATCCCGCCGGCGCCCAACTGCTGCTCACCACCTCCGGCTCCACCGGAACGCCGAAGATCGTGCCCATCCCCACGGCGGCCTTCGACCGCTTCGCCGACTGGGCCACCGACCGCTTCGGGCTGACGGACACGGACACGGCGCTCAGCTACGCGCCGCTCAACTTCGACCTCTCGCTGCTCGACGTGTGGACCTTTCTCCTTCTCGGGGCACGTGTCGTACTGGTCGAACAGGCCCGCAGCACCGACGCCCGCCACCTGCGAGAACTGCTCGGCACCCATGAGGTCACGTTCGTCCAGGGCGTCCCCATGCTCTACCGCCTGCTCACCGAGGACGCGCTGTCCCCGGCCGGGGACAGCGCGGCTCCGGGCTCCCTCACTCCGGACACCGCGGTGTACAAGCAGGCCACCACGGTGATCTTCACCGGGGATGTGATGCCGCAGGCGCTGCTGCGGACGACGGGCACGGCGTTTCCCGCCGCCCGCTTCCACAATGTCTTCGGCTGCACCGAGACCAACGACAGCTTCCTCCACGAAGTGGATCCCGCGACAGCCGGTCCCGCCCTGCCGATCGGGCGGCCGCTCGCCGGAGTGCGGGCCCTGCTCCTCGACGAGAACGGGCAGGTCCTCGTTGGTCCCGGCACCGGTGAACTGCTGGTGTCCACCCCGTTCCAGACCACGGGCTATCTCCAACTCGCCCGCAACGAAGGGGTGTTCGTCCCGGCCCCGGACGGCAGCGAGGCGGTGTTCTACCGCACCGGCGATGTCGTCACCCGCGACGCCGAGGGCCTGTACTTCCTTCAGGGCCGCGCCGACTTCCAGGTCAAGGTCCGGGGCGTACGCACCAACGTGCTCGAGGTCGAGAGCGTCCTGAGCGCCCACCCGGACGTCGCCGAGGCCGCCGTGGTGGCGCTGCCCGACCTGGAGGCGGGATACAAACTGCACGCTCAGGTCACGCGCCGCCCCGGCAGCACACTCTCCTCGCTGCGACTGCGCTCCTACAGCGCCAAGAATCTCCCGCGCCACGCCATCCCGTCCTCGGTGACGGTCAACGACACCCCGCTGCCGCGCATTTCCACCGGAAAACCCGACCGCACTCTCATCAAAAACAACCGATTGAAGGGCAAGGCGGAATGAAGACCCTCCCCCACGACATGCGGAACTACATCGTCCAGGAATTCCTCGACGGCGAGGACTCCGCCGACCTCACCCCCGAATTCGACCTGATCGACAACGGTGTTGTCGACAGCCTCGGCCTGGTCCGGGTCATTTCCCACATCTCCCGTACGTACGCCATCCCCGTCGACGACATCCCGATCGCCCCGGACAACTTCCGGACAATCACGGCCATCTGCGCCTTCATCGACAACGCCAGGTCCGAAACCACCGCCTGACCCACCCCGCCGATCCCTCACCCTCCGCCTCAATTGGCGTCTCCCATCCCTCGATATCTGCTCTCTGCACGTTTCCCCGCACATTCCCCGGCCTGCCTATGGCAACGCAAAGGAGCACTCCCGTGATCGTGCGTAGCACCGACGATGTCGTTCCCGTCGAATGGGGCAACGGCACCAGCCACCGGCTTCTCACCGAGACCGATGGCATGGGCTTCACCGTGTGCGTAACGCTGGTCCGCAAGGGCAGCACCAGCGCCCTGCAGTACGTACAACACCTCGAAGCCTGCTTCTGCATCGGCGGATCGGGCGAGGTCGTCGCCAAGGACGGCACCCGGTACAAGATCACCCCGGGCACCGTGTACGCCCTCGACAAGCACGACGCCCACTACCTCATCGCCTCCGACTACGAGGACTTCAGGCTGATCTCGGTGTTCAGCCCGGCCCTGCGCGGCGACGAGAAGCACACGCTGTCCCCGGACGGCTTCTCCCAGTACTGAGCCGCGCGCCCCGGGGCCGCCCCGACATGGGGCGGCCCCGTCACCGACCCGCACCAGCGACTCACCGGAAGGGCCGAGTTCCCCGTGACCCCTGCACACACCCCCCCGCCGGCTGCCGGCTCCCGCCCGGCTCCCTACGAGATCAGCGCGCCCTGGGCCGACGCACTCAACCGCGATGTCGCCGAGGCGGACGCACGCGGCGAGTTCCCCCGGGACAAGTGGAAGGCGATCCAGTCCTCCGGGATCCTCGCCGTCCCGTTCGAGGAGCAGTACGGCGGCCTGGGCCACACCCTGACCGAGACCATGCAGGCGCTGGAGGGCCTTGGCCACACCAGCCGTGACGCGGGCCTGAACTTCTCGACCTCGACCCAGATCGTCAGCGTCGGCATCCCGCTCCAGGCGTTCGCCTCCCCGGAGCTCAAGAGCATGTTCCTCCCGAAGATCATCTCCGGGGACCTGATCACCGCCCACGCCATCACCGAACCCGGCGGCGGCTCGGACGCCATGAACATCACCACCACCGCACGCCGCGACGGCGACGACTACGTCATCGACGGCGGCAAGATGTTCATCACCAACGCGCCGATCGCCGACCTGTTCCTGCTCTACGTACGTACCGGGGCACCGGGCCCGTTCGGCCTGAGCGTCTTCCTCGTGGAACGGGACACCCCCGGCCTCGGCGTCGGCGAACCGCTCGACAAGCTGGGCCTGCGGACCTCACCGCTGGGCGAAGTCACCCTGGACGGGCTGCGGGTACCGGCCACGCGCCGCATCGGCCAGGAAGGCGCCGGCTTCCTGATGCTCGACCATGTCATGAAGCGCGAGATCCTGTTCGCCTTCTCGATCACCCTGGGTGAGATGACCCACCGGCTGCGCCGGGTCGTCGAGTTCGCCAAGTCACGGCATCAGTTCGGTCGACCCATCGGCGCCTTCCAGGCGGTTTCCCACAAGATCGCCGACATGAAGATCGCCGTGGAAACCTCCCGCAAGTGGCTCGCCGACACCGGGGCCAAGGTCGAAGCCGGCCGGGACGCCGCCATCGACATCGCCGTCACCAAGACCGTCGTCAGCGAGGCCAACAAGCAGACCGCCCTCGACGCGGTGCAGATCTTCGGCGGCCAGGGCTACCTCACCCGCACCGGAATCGAGCAGGACGTACGCAACGCGCTCGGCGGCACCATCTACTCCGGCACCAGCGAGATCCAGCGCAACCGCATCGCCTCGCTGCTCGGCCTCTGAAGCACCCCCAGCTCCCCGGCTCCGGGTAGCCCGCGCCCACACCCACCACGAAGGCAGGGCCGACCATGACCGCCCTCACTCCGGACGAATACCGCGAACTCACCGCCCCCACCGCGTTCCTCGACTACGAGACCGACGCGGTCCAGGGCTTCATCGACGACGCCGTCAAGGACCGCTCCGCCGACCCCGGGCAGCTGGCCACCGAGCTGTACTACGCGGTCCGCGACGACATCTTCTACGAGGTGTACGGAGCCGACCTGTCCCGCGACGGCCTCAAGGCCAGCCACACCGTGACCGTCAAGCAGGGCTTCTGCCTGCACAAATCGGCGCTCTTTGCGGCAGCCTGCCGTGGCGTCGGCGTCCCCGCCCGGGTCGTCTACGGCGATGTGCGCAACCACCTCGCCTCCGACCGGCTGCGCGAGCACATCGGCGGGGACACGTTCTTCCATGGCCTGAACTCCGTTCATCTGAACGGCACGTGGATCAAGGCGACCCCGGTCTTCAACAAGATCCTGTGCCGGCTCTACGGAATGCAAGCCCTGGAATTCGACGGCACCTCCGACAGCCTCTACCACCCCTTCGACGACCAGGGCCACGCCAGCATGGAGTTCCTGGCCGACCACGGAAGCTTCGACGACGTCCCCTACGACTTCGTCATGTCCCACATGCGCAGCAAGCACCCGAACTTCCTCGACTCCAGCGGTACCGGCACCGTCCGTGGCGGCTCACTGGCCGACGAGTCCGACCGGTCCCACGACTGACCGTTGATCGACCTCACCGGCCTCCCCTTTCCTCTCCAAAGGAGCCAGCAATGAGCACCGCGCAGAGCATGCAGGACGGCTGGGCGGCCCGCGCCCGTATCGGCGTCGTCGTCCCGCACGCCGACGTCGGCCCGGAATCCGAGTTCCAGGCGATGGCACCTCACGATGTCTTCATCCACGGCTCCCGCGTCCACTTCGGCGCCATGCGAGCCGGCGGCGAGATGGACCCGAAGATCCCGCACGATCCCGTGCGGGCGTTTGTCGAACCCCCGCACATCGACCAGGCCGTGGAACTCCTCGCGGCCGCTCCCCTCGACGCCATCGCCCTCGGCTTCACCAGCTCCGCCTACATACTCGGTGCCGCCGGAGAGAAGGAACTCTTCGCGCGCCTGTCTCAGCACACCCGCGGCCTGCCCCTCACCGGCACCACCACGGCGGCGGTCGCCGCACTCACCGCCCTCGACGCCCAACGCCTCGCCCTGGTCAACCCTCCCTGGTTCGACGACGCCCTCTCCGGCCTGGGCGCCGACTACTTCACCCAGCAGGGCGTCACCGTCGCGCACCACGGACCGTGCGGACTGCCCAGCAACCAGAAACTCATCACGCCCGAGGCGCTCTCCGAGTGGATCCGCACCACCGTGGCCGGCCACAAGCCCGACGCGGTACTCGTCGCGGGCAACGGAATCCGCGCCGTCGGAACCATCAACGCCCTTGAGGAAGAACTCGGTTTCACGATCCTGACCGCCAACCAAGTCCTCCTCTGGCACGCCCTCCACCTGGCCGGCGCCGGCGAAATCGCCCGCCACATCACCGACTACGGCCGTGTCTTCACCCACAGCCCCGTGACCGCGTAGACCCATTGGGCACTGCACGCGGCGGCCGAGCTCGAAGCCGAGGTACGCGTCCCCGACCAGTACGGCTGGGCGATCCGACCGGTGCGGGGCGTGCGGTGCGGACGTGGCCCGCACCGCACGCCTTCGGCTAACTTCGAAGAAGTGGACAACGGATTCACCTTGCCGCAGGCGCTCGCACGCGGGCCGCTGGTGCTCGACGGCGGTCTGTCGAACCAGCTCGAAGCGGACGGCCACGACCTCGGCGACGCCCTCTGGTCGGCCCGCCTGCTCGCGGACTGTCCGCAGGCCCTGCTCCGGGCCCACCAGGCCTACTTCGCGGCCGGAGCGGACGTCGTGATCACGGCGAGCTACCAGGCGTCCTTCGAGGGATTCGCCCGCTGCGGCATCGACCGCGGGCGGGCCGCCGCGCTGATGGCGTCGAGCGTGACACTGGCCAGGACGGCCGCGCGCCGTGCCGCCGTGGAGCGTCCCTTGTGGGTGGCCGCCTCGGTCGGACCCTACGGCGCGGTGCTCGCCGACGGATCGGAGTACCGCGGCCGCTACGGACTGAGCGTCGGTGAACTGGCGGACTTCCACCGCCCGCGGATCGAGGCACTCCTCGCGGCGGCTCCCGACGCGCTCGCCCTGGAGACGGTGCCGGACACCGCGGAGGCCCTCGCCCTGCTGCGCGCGGTGCGCGGTCTCGGGGTACCCGTCTGGCTGTCGTACAGCATCCTCGGTGACCGCACCCGGGCAGGGCAGCCGCTGACGGAGGCCTTCGCGCTCGCCGCCGAGGCAGAGGAGGTCTTCGCCGTCGGTGTGAACTGCTGCTCGCCGCACGACGCCGAGGCGGCCGTGCCACTCGCCGCCCAGCTCACCGGCAAGCCGGTCGTCGTCTATCCCAACAGCGGGGAGGACTGGGACGACCGCGCCGGAGCCTGGCGCGGTCCCGTGCGCTTCGCGCCCGCGCGGGCGCGCGACTGGGTGCGCGAGGGCGCGCGGCTGGTCGGCGGTTGCTGCCGGGTCGGTCCTGCGGCTGTCTCCGAGGTGGCCGCCGGCTTGCGCGGGGAGCGCCCCGCAACGCCCTGACACTCTGCTCCGACCTGGGCCTTTCCTGCCGTCTGGGGTCGCTGTCAGTGGTGGGGTGCACACTGGCCGGGTCTGGGACAACGTGGTTTCGGAGGTGGTTGGCATGACCGAGGTACTGCTCACCGTGGGCACCCGCAAGGGCTTGTTCCTCGGCCGCAGACGCGGCGGCGTCTGGCGGTTCGACGACAGTCCGTACTTCACGGGTCAGGCCGTCTACTCCGTCGCCATCGACACCAGAGGGACGGTGCCGCGCCTGCTCGTGGGTGGCGACAGCGCGCACTGGGGTCCTTCGGTCTTCCACTCCGACGACCTCGGGGCCGAGTGGACCGAACCAGCCCGGCCGGCGGTCAAGTTCCCGGAGGACACCAAGGCCTCGCTGGAACGCGTATGGCAGTTGCACCCCTCGGCCGCCGAACCGGACGTGGTCTACGCGGGCACCGAACCCGCCGCGCTCTACCGCTCCGAGGACCGGGGCGAGAGCTTCGACATCGTCCGCCCGCTGTGGGAGCACCCCACGCGCGCGAAGTGGGAACCCGGCGGCGGTGGCGAGGGGCTGCACACCGTGCTCACCGATCCGCGCGACGCGGCCGCGGTCACGGTCGCCGTCTCGACGGCCGGTGTCTTCCGCACCAAGGACGGCGGCGCGAGCTGGGAGCCGTCCAACTCCGGTGTCTCCGCGGTGTTTCTGCCGGACCAGTTCCCGGAGTTCGGGCAGTGCGTCCACAAGGTGGCCCGGGACGCGGTCGACCTGGACAAGCTGTATTTGCAGAACCACTGGGGCGTCTACCGCAGCGACGACGCGGGCGCCCACTGGACCGACATCGGCGCCGGACTGCCGTCCACCTTCGGCTTCGCCGTGGCCGCCCACCCGCACCGCGCGGACACGGCCTACGTCTTCCCGATCACCGGCGACTTCGACCGGGTGCCCGCCGACCGCAGATGCCGCGTCTACCGCACCGCGGACGCCGGGGCGAGCTGGGAAGCCCTGACCACGGGCCTCCCCGGCGAGGACCACTACGGCACCGTGCTGCGCGACGCCCTGTGCACCGACGACCTGGATCCGGCCGGGGTCTACTTCGGCAACCGCAACGGCGAGGTGTACGCCTCCGCCGACGACGGGGAGAGCTGGAAGCTGTTGGCCTCGCATCTGCCGGACGTGCTGTGTGTGCGGGCGGCTGCTATCGACTGAACTCCGGAGCAGATGAGGTGTATCGGGCACGAGGCCCCGGGGCAGCGACCCGCGTCACGGCAACGAGCGCGTGAGCCACACGACTTCACCGCTGTCTTCCCGGGACACGTGATCCCGCTCGAACCCGAGCTTGTCGAGGACACGGAACGACGGTGCGTTCCCCGCGCCGACGGTCGCCCAGAGCCGCTTCCGCCCGGTCGCCACAGCGGCTTCGAGCACCGCACCGGCAGCCTCGGTCGCGTAACCACGCCCGTGCGCCCGCTGGAACAACTCGTACGCGATCTCGGGCTCCTCAACGGTGGAGCGGCCGACGACCAACCCGCAGTAGCCGATGAAATCGCCTTCCTCACGGCGCTGAACGGTCAGCAGGGCAATGCCCGTTGTCGCCGTGGTGGTGAGCAGCTTCGCGATGAGCGTGCGGATGTACTCGACCGTGGGCGTGCCGTTGCCGCGTTCGGAGTGCAGGGCGCGGAGAGCGTCGGCGTCCGACTGGGCCCACGGTCGCAGTATCAACCGCTCGGTCTCGAGGTGGAACGACATCGTCTCGTACGTGGACATGGCCCCACTCTGTCCCAAGCCACTCACCGAACGCGACTTCCCCCGCCCACCAGGATCCGACCCCCGCGACTCAGCACCGCTCAGCGGGACTTCGACACCGGGGCCTCCGTGCGTTCCCTCAACCGCTGGGCGCGCAGGACGAGTTCGATGGCGAACCGGCCGTCGGGGTCGTCGATCTCCTCGCCCCACAGATCCCGTATCTGGCGCAGGCGGTACCGCACGGTCTGCGGATGGACGCCGAGCCGGGTGGCGATCTCGGGGGCTCCGCCGCGGGTCTCCAGCCAGGCGAGCAGGGTCTCGGCGAGACGCTTGCCGTGCGTGGGTGCGCAGTGTTCGAGCGGGGCCAGGCAGCGCCGGGCGAGATCGTCGATCAGCTCTTCCGACTGGAGCAGGACGAGCGATTCGATGTGCTCGGAGCAGTGCAGCACCTGGTCCCTGGGCAGCAGGCCACGTTCCATCAGGCCGAGGGCGGCCTCGGCCCAGCGCAGCGATTTGGCGGCGGAGGCCAGCGGGACCGGCGGGCCGATCGCGCCCGCCCAGCCGACCAGGGTGCTGCGCAGTTGCTCGGTGCGGCCGCCGGTTTCCGGATCGGGTATGACGATGCGGGGGCGTTCGCTCTCCATGTCGAGCAGGATCTCCGTGCCGACGGCGGGCGCCACGGACTCGCGCGCGGGGCGCAGCAGCAGTCCGACCGACACCGTCTTCGGCAGTGTCCAGGCGACCTGGGAAGCACGCTCGGCGAGGTCCGTGGCGGGGGCGTCACGGTGGTCGCTGAGGACCAGGTCCATGAGCCGCTGCTGGAGTCGCAGTCGTTCACCGGCTCGCCGGGCCGCGGCTTCCGCGTAGCCGCGTACGGACTCCTCCACCAGACCGTCCAGATACTCGTAGCCCGCGTCGGCCAGTTCGTACATCGCGGGCGGTGGGATGCGCACGCGCTGGCCGATCTCCGCCAGTCGGCGCCAGGACAGCCGTACACCCAGCCGGTACACGGCCTGGAGCGAGTCGAGGCTGCGGCCGTCGCGTACCTCGGCGCGGCCGAATTTCTGGAAGACCTCGTGGTGTTCCCGCGCCGGGGATCCCTCCTCGGCCAGCAGGTGCCGGACGAAGCCCTCGAGAGCGTGCCGGATCCCCACCAGAGCCATCGGCTCGCCCGACTCGTCCAGGGAAAAGCGCAGGTGGGGGTACCCGTTCCGGATTTCGCGGAGGATCTCCTCGGCGAGATCGGGCACCTCGGCAAGGGCAGTGGCCGCGAAGTGCCGGACGAGCGCCGGCGGGACGGCGTGCCAGGCGGAGTGCGGTTCGAAGGGGCGCAGTGTGGTGGGCAGCACGATCGGGGCCTACTGAGCGGTTTCGTAGCTGATCAGCGGCGTGTTCGGCTGCTCGGGAGTGGCGTCGAGGAGCGCGACGATGCCGTAGGCCGTGCCGACGGCAAGGGCAACAGCGAACAAGATCGTCACGAGCGCGGCAACGGTTCTGGACATCGCAGGATTCAGCCTCTCGGTCGAGGTAGTTCCCACCCTGGATTTCCGCATTCGGACGCCCGCACAGCGGCCTGAAGCGCATTGGTCGCCGGGCCCAATCCGGTCGGCGCTCAGTATCAGCTGTCCATTGACATTGCGTCAAGAGTGACCTTACGTTCCGGCACTACCCGCGGGTACTTTCTGCCTGTGCGGGAGCCGCCCTCACCCTCTGGAGATTCCGGATGCGCCGGACTGCTTCGCCTTTTTCCTTGATTCTTCTGGGCCTGGGTGCTTTTCTGCTCGCCCTGGCCCCACTGCTCACCTGGTACGTCGGACCGGAGGCCAAGAAGACACCTCTGGACACCGACATCACCACGGTTTTCAACGGAACCGGAACCTACTTCGACGCCCAGGCGGTGAAGCCACGACACGATCAGCGCCTGACCATCACCCGACAGGTCAGGGGCGATGTGGCCGACGGCGACGCCAGCGGAAACGCGGTCTGGGACGTCTCCACCTCGGTCGACTCGGACTCCTCGCTGCCCGCCTCCGACCCGCGTGACGCCCTGCAGTGGACCACCGAGCGCTGGGTCACCAACCGCAAGACCAACATGCCGGTGCACTGCTGCCAGGAGAAGCCGCGCTTCGAGGGCGAGGCCTACCTGAAGTTCCCGTTCGACGTCGAGGAGCGCTCTTACCGCTGGTGGGACAGCACGCTCGGGGCGACGGTCGAGCTGGACTACAGCGGCCGCAAGAAGGTCCAGGGCTTCGAGGGCATGCGCTTCACCGGCAAGGTGAAGGCGGCCAAAACGGGCACCAGGCTGGTGCCGGGCAAGCTCGTCGGGGTCGACAAGAGCCAGGTTCTGGCCGAGGAGTGGTACGCCAACCACGGCATCGAGCTCATAGCCGATCCCGCCACGGGCCGGATCCTGTACGCGGCCGTCGGCCCCCGCAAGACACTGCGCGCCCCCGGCTCCGACAAGGACGCCATGGTCCTGCTGGACAGCAAGAAGATCGCGTTCACCGAGAAGACCCAGCGGGCCCAGGTCAAGTTGGCGGACAGGGACAGCGGAAAGCTGAAGACGCTCACCTCCACGGCGCCGATGGGCGCGGGGGCGGCGGGCGCGGTGCTGCTCCTCACCGGCGGGGTGTTTGTGGTTCGCGGACAACGCACGCGCGAGATTTCGTGATCCGCTACAGAACTTCGCGAGCGAGAGCAAATACCCGCCGCAAACTCCCCCGAATTTGTCACCAGGGTGAGTAGCCACGCCAAACCGAACCACTAAAACTGTCCGGACCGCCTCAAGCCCACCCCTTTGAGCGGCACCCCGCACCGAGCCCCTAGCCCAGGCTCACCCTGAAATCCCCTCTCCTCCCCACTTCTCCGAGACGAGTTGGAGCACCGATGCCCCAGCGCGCACCCGACTCCATACGTCCCTCCCCACGGGCCGAGGAGCTCGCGTCGGCGGTTCTTCCGCCGGCACCAGGACCGCACCCTCGACGGATCGTCTTTCTCGCTCACCGCGATCTCGACAACCCGGCGGCGGGCGGCTCCGAGCTACTGGTCGACCGCCTTGCCGCGGGCCTGACCCGGCTCGGCCACCAGGTGACCCTGCTGTGCGGCGGACCCGCCGCACAGCGGGACTACCGCGTGGTGTCGGCCGGTGGCGCCTTCAGCCACTTCCTCAAGGCACGCTCCGCCTTCGCCCGCCGGATCGGCGACTGCGACCTGCTCGTCGAGGTCTGCAACGGCATGCCCTACCTCACGCCGTTGTGGCACCGCGGGCCGACCCTGTGCCTGGTCAACCACGTCCACACCGACCTGTGGGACATGCGTTTCGGTGGCGTGCTCGCTCCGGCCGGACAGGTCGGCCGACGCCTGGAGCGCTGGGCGCTGTCGAGTGCCCAGCGCGACAACCTCCTCATGGCGGTCTCGCCCTCCACGGCGACCGCCCTGGAGGGTCTTGGCGTGGACCCGGGACGTATCCGCGTCGTCTACAACGGCGTGGAGGAGCCGGGCCCGCTGGCACCGAAGTCGCCGACCCCGCTGTTCGTCGCGGTCGGCCGCCTCGTCGAGTACAAGCGCATCGATCTGCTGCTGCGGCTGTGGAAGCGGGTGCGGCCGGTCACCGGCGGCCGTCTGGTGATCATCGGTGAGGGTCCCGAACGTGAGCGTCTCGAACAGCTCGCCGGTCAGGGCGTCGAGTTCGCCGGTCACGTCACGGAGGACGAGAAGCACCGTCTGCTGTCCTCGGCCTGGCTGCTGCTGCACCCCTCGGCCGTCGAGGGCTGGGGGCTCGTGGTGACCGAGGCCGCGGTGCGGGGCACCCCCGCGATCGGCTTCGACGTACCGGGCCTGCGTGACTCCATCACCGACGGGGTCACCGGCGTGCTCGCGCAGGGCGAGAGTTCCTTCGCCGCCGCCTGGTGCACCCTCGCGCTCAGCGCCGACCGTCTCACGGCGATGAGCAAGGCCGCCGAATCCCATGCGGCCCAGTTCCGCTGGCGGCACACGGTCGACAGATTCAGCGCCGTCGCCGCCGAGGCGGTCGGGCGCCCCGGTGGAGGAGAGCCCCATGTCCCTTCTCCGTGACGCGAACGACGACACCCCCCGCGCCGCGGGTGCGGGCGACGGAGGCGAGGTGCGGCGGGAGCCGCACCTCGCCTCGGCTCCCGCACCGGCTGCCGTGAACTCCCCGAGCCCCGGCCGGGTTCCGGCCGCTCCCCAGTACAAGGACCCGTCCCTGCGCCGTTCCGTCGCGCTGTTCCGTGCCTTCATGCGAGAGCCGTCGCACCCCGACGCGTGCTACTCGCTGCTCGCCCGTGACGCCGCCGACCAGGTCGAGTCCTACGGCGGGCCGGTCGCGGGCCGGGTCGTCGTCGACATCGGCGGTGGCGGCGGCTGGTTCACCGAGGAGTTCCGGCGCCGCGGCGCGCACGGCTACCTCTTCGAACCGGACGTGGCGGAACTCGGCGGCTGCGGCACCAGCGGCGCGGTGGTGGCGGACGGCTACCTGCTGCCGCTCGCGGACGGCGTCGCCGATGTGTCCTTCTCCTCCAACGTGCTGGAACATGTCGACGACCCGATGACCTTTCTCAGCGAGATGGTCCGTGTGACGCGTCCGGGCGGACTGGTCTACGTGTCGTTCACCAACTGGCTCTCGCCGTGGGGCGGTCACGAGTGGGCGCCCTGGCACTACTTCGGTGCCGACCGGGCGCGCCTTCGCTACGAGCGGCGCAGCGGCCGTCCGGCCAAGCACACCCTCGGCGAGAACCTCTTCCGGATCGATGTCGGCAAGACCCTGCGGCAGGTGCGCGAGCGCACCGACGTCGACATCGTCGCGGCCCGTTCGCGCTATCTCCCCTTCCTCGCAGGTGCGGTGACCCGTGTGCCGGGGCTGCGCGAGATCTGTACCTGGAACCTCCTTCTCATCCTCAGGCGGAGCACATGACGAGCACCATCCAGGCCCCTCCCCCCGCGGCCGCCGGTCCGGCGCCGTCGGCACCGGGCCCCTCCGGCGAACCGCGGTCCAGGAAGTGGCTGTTCGGGTTCTGGGCCGTGGTCTTCGTCCTGCTGCTCGCGGTGTCCCCGGGGCGGCAGACCTTCGACACCAAGCTCGGTGTGACCACCGACCCGGGGCGCTTCCTGGCCGACTTCGGTGACCTCTGGCACGACGAGGCCGGATTCGGCGGCATCCTCAACCAGTACGTGGGCTACGCCTTCCCGATGCTGCCGTTCCACGGCCTGGGCAGACTGCTCCACATACCGGTGTGGCTGACCGAACGGCTGTGGCTCTCGCTGATCGTGACGGCCGCCTTCTGGGGCGCGGTGCGGCTGGCGGAACGCCTCGGCTTCGGCACCTCGACGACCCGGCTGCTCGGCGGCGCCGTGTACGCGCTGTGGCCGACGTTCACCATCGTGGTCGGCTCCACCTCGGCCGCGGCGCTGCCCGGCGCGGTGCTGCCGTGGGTGCTGCTGCCGCTGACCAACGAGAACCGCAGCGCACGTGTCGCGGCGCTGCGTTCGGCTCTGATCATCCCCTTCATGGGGGGCGTGAACGCCGCCTCGACCCTGGCCTCGCTGCTTCCGGTCGGCCTCTACCTGCTGTCCCGGCCCGCCGGTCCCCGGCGCCGCAAGCTCCTCGCCTGGTGGATCCCCGGAGTGCTGCTCGCCACCACCTGGTGGATCGTGCCGCTGCTCATGCTGGGCATCTACGGCGAGAACTTCATGCCGTACGTGGAGACTTCGGCGACGACGACCGGCACCATGTCGGCCACCGAGACGCTCCGCGGAGCCGGCAACTGGGTCGCCTATCTGCACTTCGGCGAGGCCTGGCTGCCCGCCGGATGGACCGTGGTCTCCTCGGTCTTCGTGGTCGTGGGCACCGCCGTCGTCGCGGGCCTGGGTCTGGCCGGTCTGGCCCGCCGCGACCTGCCCGAGCGCCGCTGGCTGGTCCTTGTCGTGCTGAGCGTCGCGCTCGTCACCCTCGCGGGCTACGGCGGCGCGCTCGGCGCGCCCTTCCACAGCACCGTTCAGGACCTGCTCAACGGTGCGCTGGTGCCGTTCCGCAACATCTACAAGTTCCAGCCGGGGCTCGCCCTCGCGCTCGCGCTGGGCCTCACGCACCTGCTCGCCGTCGCCTTCGAAAGCAGGCAGGCGGCCCGGCTGCCCAACCGGCGCCTGGCTCCGCTTGCGGCGACCGTCCTGGTGCTGCCCGCGCTCGCGCTGCCGTACGTCAACGGCTCGATCCTGCAGCCCGGTTCCTTCAAGGAGCTGCCCGCGTACTGGAAGAGCACCGCGGACTATCTTCAGGCCCAGTCCCCCGACTCCCGTGCCCTGGTGGTGCCCGCGACCGCGCACGGCATCTACACCTGGGGCTCCCCCATCGACCAGCCGCTCGACGTGCTCGGCCGCTCCCCCTGGGCGCAGCGCGACTACGTGCCGTTCGGCAACCCGGGCAACCGCCGCGCGATGGACGCGGTGGAGCAGGCCCTGATGACCGGTGGTGAAGTACCGGGCCTGGCGGACTACTTGGGCCGGGCCGGACTGCACTACGTCGTGGTGCGCAACGACCTCGACCCGGACCAGCTCGGCCACGTACCGACGACCACCGTCAAGCGGACGCTGGCCCAGTCCGGCTTCCAGCGGGTCAAGGGCTTCGGCCCGATCACCACCGGTGGCCGTATCGCCGAGGACACCCCGCTCCAGGTGGAGGGGCTCTTCCCCCGCCAGCGCGCGGTGGAGATCTACGCCCCGGCCGACTCCGCCGTCGAGCAGCCAGGACGCGCGGAACTGCGCGCGGTCTCGGACACGGCGGTCGTCTCCGGCGGTCCCGAGTCGCTGCTCCAGCTCTCGGCGGACCCGGCCATGCGCGACCGTCCGGCCGTGCTGACCGGTGACGAGCACCCCGGGGTCGACAAGCCCGCCGTGCAGGTCAACGCGGACGGCCTGCGCCGCGCGGACACCCGCTTCGGTCTGGTCAACTCCAACACCTCGTACACCTACACGCCCACCGAGCGCAACGCCCCCGAGGCGTTGCAGGACCCGGGCGACAAGCCGAAGCAGATCCTCCCCAGGGAGGGCACCTCGCACCAGACGGTGGCGGAGATCGAGGGCGCGAAGGCGGTCACGGCCTCCTCCAGCGGCAACTGGCTCTTCCACCTGCCGCAGTACGACCCGGTCAACGCCTTCGACGG
Organism: Streptomyces sp. NA04227; assembly: GCF_013364195.1. Taxonomy (NCBI): domain Bacteria; kingdom Bacillati; phylum Actinomycetota; class Actinomycetes; order Kitasatosporales; family Streptomycetaceae; genus Streptomyces; species Streptomyces sp. NA04227. The sequence goes on from NZ_CP054918.1 coordinate 451,073, forward strand.
CAACCCGGACACGGCGTGGGCCGAGGGCTCGGCGGGCAGTCCCGAAGGGGAGTGGCTGAAGGCCGAGTTCGACGACAGTACGGACATTCCGTCCAGCTTCGCCGTCACGCCGCTGCCGCAGCAGGGCGTGCGGTCGGCGCCGACCCAGGTCCGCGTGGAGACCGAACAGGGCAGTGTCACCAGCTCCTTGCAGCCCGACGGCAGCAAGCAGAGCCTGGCGGCGGCCCCGGGCAAGAGCCGCTGGATCAAGCTCACGATCCTTGACGCGCAGGCCGCGCACAGCGGTCTGACCGGTGCCGGGTTCTCCGAGATCTCGATCCCGGACGTGAAGATGACCCGGCTGCTCAGGCTCCCCACCGACGGGAAGTCCGCCGGCGCCGACAGCGAGGTCGTCTCGCTGCACCGCACCGCCGACCCCGGTGGTCTCTCGCCCGCCGGAACCGAGCCGGGGCTGCACCGCACCTTCTCCACGTCCGAGTCGCGGCCGTACCGCGTCGACGCCCAGGCGGTGCCGGTTCCCGGTGACGCACTGGACAAGCTGCTGTACGAGGTGGCTCCGGAGCAGCGGCGACGAGTGGTGGCGAGCGCCGACTCGACCTCGCGCCTCAACCCGGACATCTCCGCGCGCAACCTGACCGACGGAGACCTGGCGACGGCCTGGATCGCCGGGGACCGCCCGGTGGTTCACCTGAAGTGGCCGGACAAGAAGAAGATCGACGCGATCGTGCTGCCCGCGGCGGGCGGTCTGTCGACGCGGCCCGAGGAAGTGCAGATCAACACTCCCACCGGAGCGCTGATCGCCAGTGTCGACGAGAACGGCTGGGTCCGCTTCCCGGCGGTCACCACCAACCAGCTCGACATCACCATCACCCGGACCGCGCCGCTGACGGTCCACAACCCGGTGGCCGACGAGGACCTCCAGCTTCCGGTCGGCCTCAGCGAGGTGTACGTACCGGCACTTGAGGACTACCGGACGCCGACGCCGAAGGCGTCCCGTACCTTCGCACTCCCCTGTGGCGAGGGTCCGCCGCTGGCCATCGACGACCAGTTGCACGCCACCAGTGCCCGGGGCGCCGTGCGCGATCTCGTGGAGCGGCGGCCCATCGAGGTGACGCTGTGCCAGGAGAACAAGGAGAACGCCGAACTGCCCATGGACGCGGGCAAGCACCGGGTGCAGACGGCGGGCACGGGTCCGCTCGCCGTGAGCGACCTGACGTTCACGCACGGCGGCGGCGAGGCGGCGGCTTCGGCGGCGCGTCCGCTGAAGGTCCTGGACGGCGGCGGCGACGACCGCACCATGCGGGTCGGCGCGGGCGAGGCCACGTACCTCACCACCTTCGAGAACCACAACAAGGGCTGGACCGCCACGCTCAACGGCAAGAAGCTCGAGTCGCTGCGTCTGGACGGCTGGCAGCAGGGCTTCCTGGTGCCGGCCGGTGCGGGCGGCACGGTAGAGCTGCACTACGAGCCGGCCGACACCTACCGGGCCGGGCTCATCGGCGGCGCGGCCGGAGTGGTCCTGCTCGCGGCGCTGGTGCTCTGGCGCCGCAAGGCCGAGAACCCCGACGAGCCGTCGGCGGCACCGGCCGGACCTGGCCTGATCCTCGGCACCGTGGCGCTCACTCTGGTGGGCGTGGTGATCGCGGGACCGCTGGCGCTGATCGTGCCGGTGCTCGCGGTACTCGCCCGGTGGCGGCACGAGCTGCTCGTGCCGCTGGCGCTCGGCTCCATGGTGATCGCCGGTGCGGTGGCCGCCACCGGAGCCGGTGAGTCCCCCGCCGCCGAGGAGGGCGCGTTCGGTCCCGTCGCCCAACTCTTCGCGCTGATCGCCCTGTTCGCCGCGCTGGTGAGCGTGCGCCGGGGCGACGAGAGCGGGCAGGCGCACGGTTCCCACGGCGGGGGCGGCAACGACACCCTCGAACTGCCTCAGCAGTCCGGTGGCGCGCACGCGGCTCCGCGCGGCCGTCGGCGGGAGGGTCCCGAGCAGGCGCCGGAACTGCCCCGCCGCAGCGGCTGGACGTCCGGACCCACCCTGTCCGCCCGCGAGCGGACGGCGGAGCGGGCACCTGAGGCCCCCCGGCAGGAAGGGGAACCGGGATGACCGCGGTGGAACCCGCCGTGTCACGCGAGGCGGGGCCGCCGCGCCGGGTGCCCTTCCCGGTCGTCGACGAGATCTCGCGGCACTGCCTGGACCCGGCGGAGCCGGAGACGGTGCACATCGAGGTGCACCTGCCCGGACGGCTCGATCCGGAGCGGTTCAGGGCGGCGTTCACCGAGGCACTGCTGCGCCACCCCGGGGTCCTCATGCGCGAGGCGCCCGGCGGCTGGTACCGACGGCGCTACGAATGGGAGTTGACGCGGCGGCCGGAGGTCGAGACGGTGACGTTCTCGGCCTCCGGGCCGGGGGCCCTGGAACGGGCCAGGACCCGGGCGCTGACCTCGGCGCCGTCGCTGGCGCAGTCGCCACCGGTGCGGGTGGAGGTCGTCCAGCCGCCCGAGGGCACCGAGGCGACGGACGCGCCCGGTGACGGGCCGGTCGCCGCCCTGATCGTCACCCTCAATCACACCGCGCTCGACGGCCCGGCCTGTATGCGCATCCTGGCCACCGCCGCCGCGTTGTACGGCGGAGTCGACAACGAACCCCCGGTGCTCGCGCCCGCGCGCCCCGGGGGTGCCCCGCCCGGTTCCGCGCCCGCCCCGACCGCGGCGTCCTCGGCGTTCACCCTGCCCGCCCGGGTGGCCCGGGGCAATCCTGGTTCCGGGGCGGGCAACGCGATGCTGGTCATGGAACTGCCGGTGCCGGGGCGGCCCAAGGGGGCCCCGTACACCGTCAACGATCAGCTGATGGTCGCCACCGCGCTGACCGTCGCGGAGTGGAACGAGCGGCGGGGCGCCCGGCCCCGGCCGCCGCGGATCACGATGCCGGTCGACGATCGCAGCCGGGGCGCCGACATGCCCATCGGCAATGGCACCCGCCTGGTCGAAGTGCCGTACGCCCCCAGGGAGTTGAGCGAGTTCGGCATGGCGGAGCTGCTGCGCAGGACCGCCGACCGCACCCGGCTGCTCAAGGCCAGGCCCGGTCCGCAGCTCGGTCGCGCGGCCACACTCCTCGCCGCGCCCGTGCTGCCGGTCGCCGCGCGCGCCCTGCTGGTCAGGTCGGTGCGCAGACTGTCCGCGCCGCTGGCGTCGACCACGCTGCTCAGCAACATCGGCCGTATCCCGTATCCGCTGGACTTCGGCGACGCGGGGCGCGCCCGTGCCGTGTGGTTCTCCGCCCCCGCCCGCCTGCCGCGTGGCCTGTCGGTGACCGCCGCGTCCACCGACGGGAAGCTGCATCTCGCCCTGCGCTGGTCGAGGTCCCTGCTCGGACCGGCGGACGGGGCGGCACTGCGCGACATCTTCGTCCGCCATCTCGCGTCCACAGCCGTGGACGCACGGCCTGCAACCGTCCCGCCGCAAGCCTCCGGGAAGGGCTCATGACCACCACCACCGAGTCCAAGCGCGACAGCCTGCGCGACTTCTACGAGAACCCCTCGGTTCCCGTCGCGTCCGGCGATGCCCGCAGCATCCGCCAGGCCCGGATGCTCGCCGAGGTGCTCGGCCCGGCCACCGACGGGGCGGCCACCGTCCTGGACGTGGGCTGCGGGGACGGCTCCGCCGCCTCGGTGGCCGCGCCCCTGCTCGCCGGTCACCGCCTGGTCGGGGTCGACTGGTCGCAGGACGCGCTGCGCCGCGCCAAGACCCATCTGCCGCACGCCGTACGGGGTGAACTGACCGACGGCGGGCTGCCGTTCCCCGACGGCTGCGCGGACGCGGTCCTGTTCAGCGAGGTCATCGAGCACCTCGTCGACCCGGACTCCGCCCTCGACGAGCTGCGCCGGGTGCTCCGGCCCGGCGGCCATCTGATGCTGTCCACCCCGAACCTGGCCGCCTGGTACAACCGCGGGCTGCTGCTCGCCGGAGTGCAGCCGGTGTTCTCCGAGGTCAGCCTGCGTGGCATCCACGGCAGGCCCGGCTCGGAGGTGGTGGGGCATCTGCGGCTGTACACGGCGCGCGCTTTGAAGGAGTTCGTGGCCGCCTCCGGGTTCGAGGTGGTCAAAGTGGCGGGCGCTCCGTTCCACGGTGTGCCGAAGCCGCTGCGCGCCCTCGACCGGCTCGCCTGTATGAGCCCCTCCCTCTCGTCCCTGCTCCTGCTGCACGCCAGGAAAAGGACCTGACGGGCATGTGGTGGGGTGTGGCGGCCGCACTCCTGGCGAACGTCCTCTTCAGTACGGGATTCGTGCTGGAGAAGCGGGCGCTCGGCGCGCTGCCCTCCGTCGACGTGCGCCGCCCGGCGCAGCTGATCCGGCTGGTGCTCGGCAGCCCCCTCTGGTTCGCGGGGGCGCTGGCCCTCGCGGCGGGCTTCGGTGCGCAACTCCTGGTGTACCGCACCCTGCCGGTCGCCGCCGCCCAGGGCATCTTCGTCTCCGGTCTCGTCCTCCTGTTGCTGCTCTCCTCGCGGCTGCTCGGCGAGGAGACCTCGGGGCGGGAGCGCGGGGCGATGGCCGTGATCCTGCTCGCGCTGCTGATGATCGTGCTCTCGCTCGGCGCGGGCACGGACACGATCGGCGACGAGGCCTCCGCGCCGGTGATCCTGGCGATCGGGGTGCCCTCCATCGCCCTGAGCCTGTCGCTGTACGCGGGCGCGGAACGCCGAGCCCGCCGCCGCCACCGGCTGCCGACCACCGGAGTCCCCTACGGCGTGGCCCTCGGCATCCTCTACGGCGTCAGTTCGCTCGCCATCAAGGGAGTGTCCGGTCATCTCACGGGGTTCACCGACGCCCCGGTGGCCGCGGCGGCGGACCTCTTCGGCTCCCCGTACCCCTATCTCCTGCTGTGCACCGGACCGTTCGGCCTCGTCCTGTCCCAGGCCGCGCTCCAGCGCTGCCGGGCCTCGCTGATCGTGCCCGTCTGCACCACGGTCACCTCGGTCTACACCGCGGTGACCGGCACCCTCGCCTTCGGCGAGTCCCTCCCCCACGAGCCGGTGAAGCTCGCCCTGCGGCTGGGCGGCACGGTCCTCGCCCTGTCCGTCCTGCTCGCCCTGCCCAAGCACGACGCCCCGCCGCAGCCGACGGGGCACGCACACAAGGAGCTCATCCCCCGTGAAACTTGACGACGCGTTGCTGAAGATCCTCGCCTGCCCGCTCGACAAGGGCCCGCTCCATCTGCTGCTGCCCGACGAGACGGGCACCGACACCCCGGCGCCGGGGACCGTCCTCTACAACCCACGCCTGCAACGCCGTTATCCGGTGCTCGACGGCATACCGCAACTGCTGCCCGCCTGTGGGGAGCAGGTCGACGCTCAGGAGCACGAGCGGCTCCTGAAACGGATCACCTCATGACCGTCGCCGCGCGGCTCGCTCCCTTCCTGCCGAGCCGTCTCGTCGCGGCCACGGCCCGGGTCCTGTACACCCGCTTCGAGCCCGAGCTCGCGCGCCTGGACGAACTCTGCCCGGCGGGCTGCGGCACCGCGCTCGACGTGGGCGGCTGGTACGGGCCCTGGTCGCGGCGGCTGGCACGCACGGCACGCCAGGTGGTGACCGTCGAACCCGTACCGCGTCTGGCCGGGCTGCTCAGGTCGAGCGCTCCGGCCAATATGCGGATCGTCGAGGCCGCCGCCTCGGACGTCGCGGGAACCGCGCGGTTATGGCTGCCCGCGGGCGACGGAGGCGAACGCGGTGTCTCCTCGCTCGTACAGCGCGACATCCACGGCCGCGGGATCGACGTACGCACCGTGACCCTCGACAGTCTCGGCCTGAGTGACGTCGGCTTCATCAAGATCGACGTGGACGGCAACGAGCAGGCCGTCCTGCGCGGCGCCCGGGAACTGCTCACCCGCGACCGCCCCGCGCTGTTCATCGAACTGGAAGCCCGTATCCAGCCGGTGGCGCCGGTGGTGGATCACCTCGCCGAACTCGGCTACCAGGGCTGGGTGTTGCCCGCCAAGAACTGGGTTCCCCTGAGGGACTTCGGTCTCGAAAGCCACCAGGCGGCCACCGCCCACGTCGTCCAACAGGGCCTGCTCAGACGCGTACTCCCGCTGTCGGGGCCCCGCTACGTGAACTCGGTCCTGTTCCTGCCCGACGGCCGCCGGCCTGCGGGAGCGGCGCAGGCATAGCCCTGCACGTGGCGGTGCCCCTACGGACGTGCGAGGTGGCGCCTGGTCACGCCCTCGTACGACACGGCCCGCGCCCGCATGTCGGGCCGCCCCCTCAGCCCGCCTCTTCGCCGCCGACCGCGGAGTCGTAAGCGCGCAGCGTGTCGACAAAGAGCTGTCGCTGATCCGGTGTCAGGGGAGCGAGGGCGGTGCGCCAGGCCGCCGCGCCCGGGGCGAGCCAGGCGCTGATCGCGGCCTGCTGGTCGGGTGCGATGCCGATGATCCGCCGACGCCGGTCCGCCTCGTCCTCGCGCCGCTCCAGGATGCCCTGCCTGCTCAGGTCGCCGACCAGCAGGCTCGCGGTCGTGGGGGCGATCCCGAGGCGGGCCGCCAGCTCGTTCACGGTCATCGGGCCGTCGAAGAGCAGATACGAGAGCAGCGAGAGGTGACGCGGGGCCAGCGAGAAGGACCGCAGCGCCTCGGGCACGGGGATCTTCTTGACCCGCCCCACCATCCTCGGCATGAGCAGCAGCAGATCCCGGACGGCCTCGTCGACTCCGTTCCCGGCGCGCTCAACGGCATGGTGCGCCTTGGACGTTGACACCACACACCCCTCCCCGTTTATCTTTGACCTCAAAGATGTTTTGCTTTGCTTACAAAGTGAAACGTCCCCCGCGGCACCCGCCGGTGACGAACGGAGACTCCACCATGCCTCACTACAGCGTGCACATCCGCGAGGAAGCCCTCGACGGAACGGTCGAACCGAAGCTGATCGGCGCCCTCGCCGACGCGGTCGGCACGGTCTTCGGCTCCGACTTCCGCCGCTTGGTCGGGGTGGACCTGATCGGCATACCGCAGCACCGCCGGGGCATCGGCGGGGTCCCCGCCGAGATCGACGCCCCGCTGGTCACCCTCAGCATGCGCGAGGCGGCCTACCACCTTCCCGAGGTGCCGGACGCCCCCGCCCGGCTGGTCGCCGCGACCACGGACGCGATGGCCGCTGTCCTCGGCGAGGACATCCGCAAGGAAGTGATCGTGACCATCGTGGGCGTTCCGGAAGGCCGTACCGGAATCGCGGGCGCGGTCGCCTGAGGTACGGGTGGGCCGGGACCCGCGGTTCCGGCCCACACCCGGGCGCGAGCCGCGCAGGTCGGCCGGCGAGCCGTCACCAGGGCGGCGCTCTAAGGGAGTTGCCACTCCACCGGCTTGGCGCCCTGCCGCAGCAGCAGATCGTTGGCCCGGCTGAAGGGCCGCGAGCCGAAGAAGCCGCGGTCCGCCGACATCGGCGAGGGATGCGCCGACTCGATGGACGGATAGTCGCCGAGCAGCGGCCGCAGATTGCGCGCGTCACGGCCCCACAGGATCGACACCAGCGGGCCCCCGCGCGCGACCAGCGCCCGGATCGCCTGCTCGGTGATCTCCTCCCAGCCCTTGCCCCGGTGCGCCCCGGGCTTGCGCGGAGCCGTCGTGAGCGCCCTGTTGAGCAGCAGCACCCCTTGCTCCGCCCACGGCGTGAGGTCCCCGTTCGACGGTCTGGCCGACCCCAGGTCCGCGTTCATCTCCCGGAAGATGTTCTCCAGACTGCCCGGCAGCGACCGCACCTCGGGCGCCACGGCGAAGCTCAGCCCGATGGCCATCCCGGGCGTGGGGTAGGGGTCCTGGCCCACGATCAGGACGCGTACGTCGTCGAACGGCTGCCGGAAGGCCCGCAGCACGTTCTCCCCGGCCGGAAGGTACGTCCGGCCCGCCCCGATCTCGGCGCGGAGGAAGTCGCCCATCGCCGCGACACGTTCGGCCACCGGCTCCAGAGCCTTCGCCCAGCCCGCTTCGACAAGTTCATGCAAGGGTCGTCGTGTCACGCCGCGTCACTCTACTGGCACACCCCCCACCCACGCACAACGCGGAACGCCCCCCGCACGCACGGCACTCGGCGCGTAGGCTTTCGTCCCCCGGGGATTCCCGACCGGTCGCTCCCACAGGTGAAGCGCCGGTCGCGGAGAAGCAGTCACACGGAAGCAGAAGGAAGCAGGGAGAGCCTGTTGCCGCCAGTGGTCACACCGCATCGCCGTGGTCGTCACGCCGGCCCGACTCCTCGCCGTGGAGTCCCGGAGCGCCGAACTCCCGTACCGCACAAGGCCCGTTCCCTGCCGCGCGCCGACCGGCGGCTGCCGTGAGCGGCCCGGCGGGGCAGTGGGTGCTCGGTGTGGACTCGGGCGGTTCGGGGCTGCGGGCGAGTCTGGCCGAGGGGACCGAACGCCGTCTGGGGCCGGTGCGTTCGACGGTTCCGGTACGGACCGGCGCGGACGGTATCGACGCGGGCCATCTGCTCGAACTCCTCGCGCCGCTGGCCTCGGACCTGATGGCGCGGGCGGGCACCGAGCGGCTCGCGGCGGTCGCGGTCGGCGCGGCGGGAATGGCCAGCCTCGGGGACCGGTTGCGCGCCGAACTGCCCGGCGCGCTGCGGGACACCTACGGCGCCGGCCGTCTGGCGCTGGCCGCCGACGCGGTGACCGCGTACGCCGGAGCGCTCGGGCCGCGACCCGGCGCGGTGGTCGCCGCCGGAACCGGCCTCATCGCGCTCGGCACCGACCTGCGCTCCTGGCGCCGGGCGGACGGCTGGGGTCATCTGCTCGGCGACTGCGGCAGCGGCGCCTGGATCGGGCGGGCGGGTCTCGAGGCCGCCCTGCGCGCGTACGACGGGCGCTCCGGCGGCTCCACGGCACTGCTGGAGCGGGCCGAACAGCGCTTCGGCCCCGCCGGGGCGCTGCCCGCACAGCTCTACCCACGCACCGACCGCCCCGCCGTTCTCGCCTCCTTCGCTCCGGAGGTGGCCGCCTGCGCGCCGTCCGACCCGGTCGCCGAGGCGATCCTGCGCGCGGCGGCCGAGCACATCGCGGACTGCGCGGCGGCCGTCACACCGACCACCGGGGAACCCGAACTCGCCCTCACGGGCGGCCTGTTGAACCTGGGCGAACCGCTGCTCGCGCCGCTGGGCGAGCAGCTCGCCCGGCGTGTTCCGCAGGCGCGTGCCGTTCCGGCGGGCGGCGATCCCCTGGACGGCGCGGTCCGGCTCGCTCTCGGTCTCGCCTCGGGCGACCCGGGGCTTCCGGCCGACGCGCGGATGCTCTGGCTCGCGGCGGACGACTGAGCCCGTACGCGCCCGCTCACACGCGATTCCCGCAGGTGACGCCACTGACCGGGCTCGGCGCGGACAAATCCGCACATACATCCCCCACCTGCCCCTCGCCCAACAAGAGTGGCCGGTCAGCCAGTAGCATGCGGCGCCATGAGCTCCCCCACTGGGCCCGCTGCCGGCCTGCCAGTACGAATGCCGCGACCCCGCCAGCCCGGTCGGCACCGCCGCCCGGAACCCGTGGTGGCTCCCGAGGGCGCCCCCGCGTTCGTCCTCGCCGTGCCCGGCACCCCCGGCCCGGCCATCAGGTCGCTCGCCGAGGAGGTCGTCAGCATCGCCCGCTCCGAGCTGCCCGGCCTCGACGGGCGGATCGGCTACCTGGACGGCGACGACGCCGAGTACCCCACGCTGCAGTCCGTCCTGGCGCATGCCGCCCAGGAGCGGACCGCGCGCTGGGAGCTGGCCCGCGCCGCGGGTTCGGAGGAGCCCGCGCCGGACGGACCGGTGGCCGTCGTGGTGCCGCTGCTCGCGGGTCCGGACAGCGCGCTGCTGCGCCGGATCCGGCTCGCGCTCAACGAGAGCCGGACGGCGGCGGAGCTCACCGACGTACTCGGTCCGCACCCGCTGCTCGCCGAGGCCCTGCACGTACGGCTCTCCGAGTCCGGTCTGGCCCGTGCCGACCGCGCCCGGCTGTTCACCGTCGCGACCGCCGCGGACGGGATCATCCTCGCCTCGGTCGGCGGCGAGGACGCGGCCCAGGCCGCGGGGATCACCGGGATGCTGCTCGCGGCGCGCCTCGCGGTGCCCGTGATGGCCGCGGCCCTGGACCAGGAGGGCGCGATCGCCGCCACCGCCGAACAGCTGCGGTCCTCCGGGTCCACGCAGCTGGCGCTCGCCCCGTACCTGATCGGTCCGGAGCTGGAGGAGGGGCTGCTCGCCTCGGCTGCCGCCGAAGCGGGCTGCGCCGCCGCGGAACCGCTCGGCGCCTACCCGGCGATCGGCAAGCTGGCCCTGCAGATGTACGCGAACGCCCTCGGCATCAGGACCCAGCAGCCCTCGGGCACGCCGAGCCGCTGACGGTGCTCCGCACGAGCCGTTCCCGGGGCAGGCAGGCCGCCGGGACCGGCTCAGCGGTCACCGAAGACCACACACGAGGGAGCCGGGGTCTCGACAGATCCGAGCTGCCTCGGCGTTCCGCTCTCCCGGTCCACGGCGAACCAGGTGATCTGACCGGAGCGCTCGTTGGCGGTGTACAGATGGCGCCCGGACGGTGACAGGGCCAGTTCGCGCGGCCAGTGGCCTCCGCAGGGGACGGTTCCCACGAGCGTGGGCCGTTCACCCCCGGCGTCGAGGGTGAACAGCGAGATCACGTCCTCGCCCCGGGTCGCCGTCCACAGGAACCTGCCGCGCGGGTCCACGACCACCTCGGAGCCCAGCGCGTCACCGGCCGGGGCCCTCGGCAGCAGATCGGCCTCGCTGAGCGGGTTCAGCCGCCCCTCCTCGGGGTTCCAGCGGCAGACGGTCAGGCTGGTCGTCAGCTCATTGATCACGTAGGCGATCCGGCCCTCGGGGTGAAAGGCCAGGTGGCGCGGGCCCGAGCCGGGCCGCAGCGCCGTCTCCCGGTGCAGCAGCGGGGCGCCGTCGGCGTCGAGCGCGCACACCCGCACGGAGTCGGTGCCCAGATCCACGCTCACCACCCACCGCCCGCTCGGGTCGGTCACCACCTGATGCGCGTGCGGCCCCTGCTGACGCCGGGGGTGCGGCCCCGAACCCTCGTGCTGGAGGATCCCGGACGGAACGGCGGCCAGTGTGCCGTCGGCCGTGAGCGGGACCGAAGTGATGCTGCCCGAGCCGTAGTTGGCGGTCAGGACGTGGTCCGCGTAACGGGTCAGGTGGGTCGGGCCCGCGGCGTGCACCGGGACAGGGGGCGCCGCGAGTTCCGGCTTCTCCCCGTCCGTCCGGAAGGCCGCGACCGCGCCCTGGTCGGCCTCGCTCACCGCGTAGAGCAGGGCGCCGTCCGCGGAGAGGGCCAGGTAGGAGGGGTCGGCCACCTCGTCGTTGCTGCCGAGGACGGTGAGGGCGCCGGTGCCGGGATCGACGGCCGCCTTGGTGACGCCGAGGCCGCCCGCCGTCGTGAACGATCCGATGTACGCGTAGCTGCCCGCCCCGTCACCCGTTGCCACCGCGACCCCTTCCAGGTCCGCCCAGTTTCGCCCGACGCTAACAGCGGGCACGGGTGCGCTCCGGCGCCCTGCCCCGGGATTCACCCTGCGCCCGGTGCGGCTGGTCCGCATGGGCGCAGGTGCGCGGGGCGCGGCGGGCAGGCCGGGCGGCGGTGCTCGCGGGCGGTGCGGGAGAGCGGTGGTACGAGAGTCAGGAGCCGACCTGGGGTGCGCGCGGGGACGTGTGCAGCGGTGCCGCCAGGTCGGTGAGCAGGCGTTCCAGTCCGCGCAGGTGGCGCAGGGCGGCCTCGGCTCCGGGGTGGTGGTGCGGGGACACTTCACGCTGCGCGGCCGCGGCGTCGGCCGCGGGCCGCGCGCCGGGCCGGACCAGGGCGTGCACGGCGGCCTCCACACGGTCGCAGGCGGCGGTCAGCCGTGCGTCGTGCGAGGCCTGCGGGTCCGCGGCGACGGCGGCGAGACCGCGCACTTCACGGGCGCAGTCGTCGAGCAGGGCGAGGATGTGCCGCGCCCTGGCCTTGCGGGCCCGCATCGGGTTCAGCGGGTGGAGCAGCGGGGCCAGGGAGAGGCGGGCGCGGCCCAGTACCGTCTCCAGTTCCGCGGCGAGCGGCGCCGGGTCGGCCGAGGCGTCACCGGCCAGTCTGCGGGCGGCCTCGGTGGTGCAGCGGTGCACGCTGTGCACGGCCCGCTCGATCCAGGCGTGCGTGGTCGCGTGGGTGGTGACCGGGAGGACGAAGACGACGGCGAGGACCGCGCCGGTCGCGCCGACTCCGGTCTCCGCGAACCGCAGCAGGAGCAGACTCGGCTCCAGCGTTCCGACCACGCCGTACAACAGCGAGACCATCAGGGTCACGGCGAGCATCATCCAGCTGTAGGAGACCGGCGCGGTGTAGAAGATGCCGAACACGCAGACCGCGACCAGGGCGGCCGTGGGGGCCAGGGCACCGTTCACCGGCAGCGCGACGACGAGGCCGACCAGTACGCCCACCACGGTGCCGAGCACCCGGCGGAAGCCGCGCAGCAGGGTCTCGCCGCGGGCGGAGGTGTTGACGAAGATCCACCATGCCGCGCCGACGGCCCAGTACCAGCGGTCCTGTGAGAGCAGTTGCCCCGCGCCGAGGGCGAAGGCCGCGGCGACGCCCACCTGTACCGCCTGCCGTGTGGTGGTCCGTGCCAGGCCGCTGCCCTGGGGCAGCGCCGGAGGCACGGCCGCCGGGAGGTTCCGCTCGAAGCACCAGAGTCCGAAGCGGACCGTCGAGGAGGCGAGGAGGGCGAGCAGGACCGCGGAGAAGAGTTCGGGGAGCTGGCCGGGCGTGGTGCGCAGGAACTGGGCCACAAAGAAGGTCATGAACGCGAAGACGCCCAGGGCGTGTCCGCGCGGGCCCCAGCGGCGCACATAGACGGTGGAGGCCGCGACGGCGAGGAAGACCAGGTCACGGGCGAGGGGGTGGTCGTGCAGGGGCGCTGCGAGGGCGAGTACGGGAAAGCCCGCCACCGGCAGCAGTGCCGTGGTGCGGAACTGCGCGCGCACCGTGGCGTCGGTGACCGTGAACAGGGCGAGAAGGGCGGCAAGACCGGCCACGATGACGGCCGCGAGCGAGAAACCGGTGAGTGCGCACACCGCCACCGCCAGGCCGACGCCGAGAACGGCACGGCTCGCGCTGCGAAGGCGCACCCGTCCCGGATCCGCGGCGATCAGCATCGTCTTCAGCACCCTTGTCCCCACTTGTTGTGTTCCCGGCACGAAAATGGCGCCACGGATCTCCGCAGCGCCATCGGTGCATCCATGACACCACCCGGAACCCTGTCGGCTCAACCGCAGGCCATTGCACCAAGCCATTGGCACAGCAGAGGGCAGGAAGGTCGGCCGCACAGGGAGCCAATGGACCAGGGTGTCGGCGGGAGGGCCGTGCGGAGGCGGGCAGGGTGGGCGCCGTGCGGCGCGGCCTGGGACGGCGGCCGCACCCCACGCCTCACGGGCAGCCTGCACGGACGGCTACCTCATGGACCGTCGGGCGGCATCTCATCCAGGCCGCCGCGCACACGTCACAGAGAGGGCACACCCTTCTCACTTCTACGCGCGTTCCGCACCCACTCCTCCGCGACCGAGGGAGGCAATTCCCCACACCGCCGGGACGACAATGCCCGCAGGAACTTCACTACCGCTTCACAGGCAGGGATTCCCAATAGGGCCAGTACCGGCCACGGGAATCGCGACAGCGGGCCGAAATCCGGATCGCCTGCCAATGGCCGGCAAGCCGAGCCATTGGCCACGCGACGCCGAAATACGGCAGGGGACCGCGCGAGGCGCGCCGGGGTCGCCTTCGCGAGAACCGCGCGGCGGCTCCAACACCGGTCGCACACACGGGAGTTCGGTCAGCGGACACGGACACACCGGGGTTTGGATGTAGACGCCAGCCACCGCCCGGTCGGTCGAATTCGATACGCGTGCGAGCGGAAATCGCCAAACGTCTGAAGACATCGACGATCGGCGCCAAGTGTGCGGTGTACATGGCAATGGCGCCGCGAGTCCGGCCCGGCGCCATTGACGGGCGGCGCTTCGCGGCGCCATCGATGTGCGCAAGCTAGGCCGACCGGAGCGGTGGCACAAGTGAGGGCCGAAGCGCTGAGCCATCGGTACAGTCATGAGCACCCGAACCCGACCACAGAGGAGCCGACGGCCCATGCCCGTGGACGCATTGGACACCCGGATCCTGCGCCTGCTGCTCGAACAGCCACGGACGTCGGTGCGCGAGTACGCGCGCATCCTCGGCATCGCACGGGGCACGCTGCAGGCCCGGCTCGACCGGCTGGAGCGCGACGGCGTGATCACCATGGCGGGTCCGGCGCTCTCCCCCGCCGCCCTGGGCCATCCCGTACTGGCCTTCGTGCACATCGAGGTGACCCAGGGACATCTCGACGACGTGGGTGAGGAGCTCGCCGCGATCCCGGAGATCGTCGAGGCGCACTCGATCACCGGCGGCGGCGATCTGCTCGCGCGGGTCGTGGCGCGCGACGCCGCACACCTGGAGGACGTGATCCAGCAGCTCATCCGGCTGCCGGAAGTGGTGCGCACGCGCACCGAGGTCGCACTGCGCCAGCGCGTTCCGCACCGCCTTCTGCCGCTGGTCGAATCGATCGGGCGGGCCGCACAGGAGCCGCCGACCACCGGTTCTCGTCCGACGCCGGCGCCCGGGACGCGTCCGCGGCACTGATTTCCGCGCCGCCCCGCGCTCCCCGATCCCCGGCGGTGCGCCTGACGACGGCGCCCCCGGCCGCGCGAACCGCCGCCCCCGCTACGCCTGGAAGCGGAGCGGCACGTTACATAAACAGCCTGTAAAGAGAATCGGCCAGCGAACAATCGGTAAAGGGCGAGCAGGAACGGACAAGACCGACCTTCCTTTCGCTGACGAACCGAACATTTCGCCCATCGGACTGGCATGATTCCGTCCCTCCCCGGCCATTGACGACCCGGGCAAGCAGGTGTGAAATTTCGGCAGCTCAATTCAGGGGGCAGCCTTCCCCCTGGCGCTCACCACCGCTTGTCGAGAGTTCTTCGAGATTTCGCCCAGCCGGGAGGTCGTGACGCATCCTTTTCAGCCAGGCAGGACCGGCAGGTCACAAGCAGAACATCTGTCAATTCTTGCCGACCAGGCAAGCAGGAACCGGACGCAAGCACCTCATTGCGGCGACGCTAAAAAGCGGAATCAAACATTCGGCTTCGGAGCGAGGTGAGGACTCTGCAACGCAGTGCACTGCGGCCGGGACAAGGATCGACGTGGCTCAGACCGACGAAAATCAGCCACGTCCCGTTATTCACCAAGGGTTAAGGCATCGGCGGTCCCGCACCCGCCCGCCTGCATGCACACTCGGGAACCGTGTCCGCTGCCAAGGCCGTCACCTGCGGCTTGTCGCGTGTCGACGCTGAGCGTCCGACCACGTTCGCTGTCCGTGCCACCCCCAGGGCCGACAGCCGGACCGACGCGGTGACCAGTAAGAACCGAGAAAGCTCGAATAGGTTGCGCCGGAAGTCGACAAGAAAGGGAAACGGCCTGAAATAGCGCTCACGGTCGGTCACGAGCCGAAAGGCACCGGCAGCGGAAACGGTACGCGACGTCGATTCGAAATCACCGGACTCACATGTTACGGCGGTCGAAAATGCCCCCTCGGAACCCTGAGACGCTCGTTCAGCATTATCGTTCCATATTTCTTGAAAGGCCTGAAGAGAGTCTCTATAGGTTTCTCGGCGACAAGGACGGAACTCAGCAGAGTCTGAGTAATGCGGAACTCGACCTACGGGCTCGGTCGATAGCCGTCCGGCTTCGCGAAAGGGTTTCCGAAGGCGATCGCGCACTCATTCTCTGCCCGCCCGGAATCGAATACCTCACGTCTTTCCTCGCCTGCCTCTACGCGGGCGTTGTCGCGGTTCCCGTTTATCCGCCGGATCCGCTGCTGATAAAGCGCACGCTCCCCCGCCTCGTCGGCGTCGTCCAGGACGCGGAACCGGCCGTCATCCTCGCCACCGGCGACATCGCCGCGGTCAGCGACCAGTTCGTGGAGCACTCCGCCGACTTCCGTGCGATCCCCTGGCTCACCGTGGACGCCTCGGAGGCGGTCGACCCCGAGGCCTGGCGGCACCCGGACGCGGACCGCGGAACCATCGCGTTCCTGCAGTACACCTCCGGCTCCACCGGGCGCCCCAAGGGCGTGATGGTCTCCCACGGCAATCTGCTGCACAACCTGCGCGCCATCAACGACCGTCTGTACGGCCACGAGCCGGACAACCACATGGTCACCTGGCTGCCGCCGTACCACGACATGGGTCTGATCGGCGGACTGCTCGCCCCGGCCTTCGGCGGCTTCCCGACCACCTTCATGGCGCCGGTCACCTTCCTGAAGCAGCCGGTGCGCTGGCTCCGCGCCATCAGCGAGCACGGCGGCACCATCACCGGCGCCCCCGACTTCGCCTACCGCCTGTGTGTGGAGCGGGTCTCCGAGGAGGAGCGCGCCACGCTCGACCTCAGCGCACTGCGGGTCGCCTTCAGCGGTGCCGAGCCCGTGCGCCCGACGACCCTCGACGCCTTCACCCGCATGTTCGCCCCGCAGGGCTTCGCCCGCTCCGCCTTCCTGCCCTGCTACGGCCTGGCGGAGGGGACGCTGTGCGTCTCGGGCGGCGACCGCGCCGCGGACCCGATCCTGCGGGAGGTGGACACGGCCGCGCTGGCCGCAGGTGAGGCGGCCGCGCCCGCGGCCGGGACGGACGCGCGTACCTACGTCGCCTGCGGCTGGACGGTCGAGGACCAGGACATCGCCATCGTCGACCCCGAGACACGGGCGCGGCTGCCCGAGGGCCGGGTCGGCGAGGTCTGGGTGTCGGGACCGAGCGTCGCCGAGGGCTACTGGCAGCGCCCCGAGGAGTCCGCGGAGATCTTCGCCGCGCGCACCACCGGCACCACTGGCACCACCGCCACCGGCGAAGGCCCCTTCCTGCGCACCGGTGACCTCGGCTTCCTCGACGAGAACGGCGAGCTGTACCTCACCGGGCGCCGCAAGGACGTCATCATCGTCGAGGGCCGCAACCACTACCCGCACGACATCGAGCTGACCGTCGAGTCCTGCGACCCGGTGCTGCGGCCCGGCCAGGGCGTGGCCTGCTCCGAGGAGTCCGCGAGCGTCGACGGCGCCGAGCGCGGCGAACGGCTCGTGGTCCTGTACGAGGTCACCGGCATCCCCTCCGAGGAAGTGGCCGCCCGCGTCTTCACCGAGGTACGGGCCAGGGTCTCCGTGGAGCACGGACTCGCCGTCCACGAGATCGCCCTGCTCCGGCGCGGCAGCATCCTGAAGACGTCGAGCGGCAAGCTGCAACGCGCCGGTTCGCTCGCGGCGTTCCGCGAGGGCCGCCTCAAGTGCCTTGCCCACTGGGAGGCTTCACAGGCCGCGACCGCCGCGAAGCCGCGGCCCGAAGACGCGCCGCAGGTCTCGGCCGAGCGGGCCGCGTCCGCGCCGGCCCCCGCCACGAGCGCCGACCCGGCGGAGCGCCGCCGCGTCGAAGAGTGCCTGGTGCGCGAGCTCGCCGAACGCCTCGGCGTCGACGGCGCCACCCTGGACACCCGTGTCCCGCTGGCCAGTTACGGCCTGCGCTCGGTCGACATGGTCGGCATCACCGGCTCCCTGGAACGGCTGCTCGGCCGTTCGCTGCCCTCGACCCTGGTCTGGGAACACCCGACCGTCGAGGCGCTCGCCGACCACCTGGCGGGCGGCACCGCACCGCCCCGGCCCGCCTCCGGTACGGACACGACGCACACGGCACGCACCGGCGCCGACGAGCCGATCGCCATCGTCGGCATCGGCTGCCGCTTCCCGGGCGGCGCCAACAGCCCCGAGGCGTACTGGCAGTTGCTGCGCGAGGGACGCGACGCGATCACCAAGGTGCCCGAGGACCGCTGGAAGTCCGAGGACTACTTCGACGAAGACCCCTCGGCGCCGGGCAGGACCAACACCCCCTGGGGCGGGTTCGTCGACGGCGTCGACACCTTCGACCCGGCCTTCTTCGGGATCTCGGGCCACGAGGCGGCCCGGATGGACCCGCAGCAGCGGCTGATGGCCGAGGTCGCCTGGGAGGCGCTGGAGGACGCGGGGATCCCCGCCGAGGAGCTCGCCGGATCGCCGACCGGTGTCTTCGTCGGCATCGCGACCACCGACTATCTGCGCACCCAGTTCGCCGACCTGGACCGCATCGACGCGTACACGGGCACCGGCAACGCCTTCAGCATCGCGGCGAACCGGCTCTCGTACCTGTTCGACCTGCGCGGTCCGAGCATGGCCGTGGACACGGCCTGCTCCTCGTCGCTGGTAGCGGTGCAGCAGGCCTGCCGGAGTCTGGCGAGCGGCGACTGCACGGTGGCCGTCGCGGGCGGGGTCAACGTGATCCTCTCCCCCGCCCTCGCGATCAACTTCAGCAAGGCGGGCGCGATGGCGCCCGACGGCCGCTGCAAGCCCTTCGACTCGCGCGCCGACGGCTATGTGCGCTCCGAGGGCGCGGGAGCGGTCGTACTCAAGCCGCTCAGCCGGGCCCTCGCCGACCAGGACACGATCTACGGCGTGATCCGCGGCGGCGCCGTCAACCAGGACGGCCGCAGCAACGGCATCATGGCGCCCAATCCGCAGGCCCAGGAGGAAGTGCTGCGCCTGGCCTGCGCGGACGCCGGACTGCGGCCCGCCGAGGTCCAGTACGTGGAGGCGCACGGCACCGGCACCCTGCTCGGCGACCCGATCGAGGCGAAGGCGCTCGCCACGGTGCTCGGCGAGGGCCGTGAGCCGGAGCGGCCGGTGCTGATCGGCTCGGTGAAGTCGAACCTGGGCCATCTGGAGGCCGCCGCCGGTATCGCCGGGCTCATCAAGACGGCGCTGATGCTGCGGCACCGCAGCGTGCCGGGGACCCTGCACTTCCTCCAGCCCAACCCGCGCATCCCCTTCGACGAGGTGGCGCTGCGGGTCGCCGACAAGTTCCAGCCCTGGCCGGTGGCCGAGGGCCCGGCGGTGGCGGGCGTCAGCTCGTTCGGCTTCGGCGGCACCAACGCCCATCTGATCCTGGAGGAGGCACCGGCCGCTCCGGCCGCCGCCTCCCCGGCTCCGGTCCGGCCCGAACTGCTCACCGTCTCGGCACGCGACGAGGCCGCCCTGCGTGAACTCGCCCTCGGCTACGCGGACTTGCTCGACGCGGCGGGCAGGGCCGAGGACGACGGCGCGCTCGCCGCGCTGTGCGCCGCCGCCGCGCTGCGCCGCAGTCACCACGAGTACCGGCTCGCGTGCGTCGCCTCTACGCGCGTCGAGATGAGCGAGGCCCTGCGCGCCTACGCGGCCGGGTCCGAACACCCGGCGCTGGCCTCGGGCAACGGCAGGCTCGACCGGTCCACGCGTACCGCCTTCGTCTTCTCCGGGCAGGGCCCGCGCTGGTGGCCGATCGCCGCCGAACTCCTGGACTCCGAGCCCGAGTTCCGGCGGGTGATCGAGGAGTGCGACGCGCTGCTCGCCCGCTGGACGGACTGGTCGCTGCTGACCCAGCTCACCGCCACCGGCGACGACTGCCTGCTCGCGGATACGGCGGTGGGCCAGCCCGCGCTGTGCGCCGTACAGATCGCGCTCGCCGCGGTGTGGCGCGCACGGGGTGTGGAGCCGTCGGCGGTGGTGGGCCACAGCGTCGGCGAGATCGCCGCGGCCCAGGTCGCGGGCGCCCTCGGCCTGGAAGACGCGCTGCGTATCGCCCTGCACCGGGGCCGGATCATCCGGCAGGCCGTCGGCAAGGGCCGGATGGCCGTGACCGGGCTGCCGCTCGCCGAGGCGGAGCGCGCGCTGAACGAGCTCGGCGGCAAGGACATCTGGGTGGCCGCCGCCAACAGCCCGACGACGACCGTGCTGTCCGGTGACCCGGCGGCGCTGAACGAACTCGCCGAGTCCTTCAGCGAGAAGGGCATCTTCTGCCGGCTCCTGGAGTCGGTCGACTTCGCCTCGCACTGCCCGTACATGGACCCCCTTGGCGCGCAGCTCACGGCGGCGCTCACCGACCTCACCGCGCGCGCGACGAGCATTCCGTTCCTGTCCACGGTCACCGGCGAGTTCGCCGAGGGAACCGTGCTGGACGCGGCGTACTGGGGCGAGAACCTGCGCCGCCCGGTGCTCTTCGACCGGGCGGTGGCCGCGCTCGCGGGCGACGGGCACCGGGTGTTCGTCGAGATCGCCCCGCAGGCGATGCTCGGCGACGCGGTCGCCGAACGCCTCGCGGCCGAGGACACCCCCGCGACCGTGGTGGCCTCGCTGCGCCGTGAGGAGTCCGGACGGGCGGTGCTGCTAGGCGAGTTGGGCAAGCTGCACTGCGCGGGCTTCCCGGTCGACTTCGGCCGTCTGTACGGGCCGCTGGTGCCGATGG
This sequence comes from Streptomyces sp. NA04227, assembly GCF_013364195.1. Lineage (NCBI taxonomy): Bacteria > Bacillati > Actinomycetota > Actinomycetes > Kitasatosporales > Streptomycetaceae > Streptomyces > Streptomyces sp. NA04227. The sequence continues at coordinate 471,451 of NZ_CP054918.1, forward strand.
TGCCGCTGCCCGGCTATGCCTGGCAGCGCGAGCGCCACTGGAACGTGGTCCCCGGCAAGCAGGTGTCCGGCACCCCGGGCGGCCACCCGGTGCTGCACAGCCATGTGCAGTCCGTGACGGCGCCCGGCACCCACCACTTCGCCGCCCGGCTCGACCTCACCGGCCTGCCCTACCTGGGCGACCACCGGGTGGGCGGCGCCGTGGTGCTGCCCGCGAGCCTCGTCCTGGACGCCGCCACGGCCGCCGCGCGCGAGGCGCTCGGCGGACGCCGGGCCGTCGCCCTGGACGACGTGCGCTTCACCGGTATGACGGTGGTGCACGACAGCGCCGAACGCCCCACCTTCCAGCTGGTGTTGAGCCTGGACGGCGACCGCGGCACCTTCCGTCTGTACAGCCGCGCCGGTGCGGGCACCGCCGACGACGACTGGACCGAGGCCGCGCAGGGCACGTTCACCGCCTCCGAGGACGGCGCGGCCCCCGCGGCCGCCGAGGCGGACGAACTCGCCGCCGTACGCGGACGCTGCGGCACGACCGCGTCCGCCGACGACCACTACGCCGGGCTCGACGCGGCGGGACTCCAGTACGGCCCGGCCTTCCAGGGCGTACGGGACCTGTGGACCGGCGAACGCGAGGCGATCGCCCGCCTGGCGGCGCCGCAGGACACCGATGCGTACGGCGTGCACCCGGCGCTGCTCGACAGCTGCCTCCAGGTGCTCGCGGCGGCGCTCGCCAGTACCGGCGAGGGCGCCGAGTCGATCCATCTCCCGGTCGGCGTCGGCAGGTTCGCGCTGCGCGCGGAGCGGGCCGTGCCCCGCTGGGCGCACGCCGATGTGCGGGCGGCCGAGCCGGACGAGGACGGGCTGCGCGGCGCGCGGGTGACCCTGTACGACGCGCAGGGCGAGGCCGTCGGCTTCGTGGACGGGATCGCGTTGCGGCGTCTGGAGGGCGGCGCGGAGCGCGATGCGGTGGCGGAGTCGCTACTGCACGTCCAATGGCAGGAGCTGGAGGCACCGGACCGCCCGCAGGCCGGGCAGGACAAGGGCTGGTGGCTGCTGCTCGCCGACCGCTCCGGGGTCGGCGAGGAGCTGGCCTCGGCGCTGCCCGGAGAGTGTGTGCTGGTCCACGCGGGCGACCGGGACAGGGACGGTCGTACGCTCGACCCGGCGCGGCCCGAGCAGTTCGGCGCCCTGCTGGCCCAACTGCGTGGCCAGTACGGGGACATGTGCGCGGGAGTCGTCCACGCCTGGAACCTCGACCTCGGCGAGGACGCACTGCCGGGCGACGGTGAGCAGGCCGCGGCCGGGCTCGACTCGGCTCAGGACCTGGGCACCGTCTCGGTGCTCCACCTCGTGCAGGCCTTGTCGGCCCAGGACTGGAAGGCCTCGCCCCGGCTCGTTCTGGTGACCCGGGGCGCCCAGCGGCTGGCCTCCGACAGCGGGACGCCCGCGTTCGCGCAGTCCGCCCTCTGGGGTCTGGCCCGGGTGGTCACCCTGGAGCACGAGGAGCTGGACCCGCTCGTCGTGGACCTCGACCCCGCCCGGCCCGAGGGCGAAACGGCGGCGCTGGCGGCCGAGTTGAGCACCCGCACCGGAGAGCACCAGCTCGCCCTGCGCGGCGCCGCGCGGTATGTGCCGCGGCTCGCCCCGTGGACCGCGCCCGAGCCCGAGGAGAACGACTGGGAGCGGCGCCCGTACGCCTCGGGCGAGTTCGAGAACCAGCGTCTGCTGGCCGAGCGGCCCGGCATCCTGGGCAGCCTCACCGCCACCCCGTGGCAGCGCACCGCGCCCGGGCCCGGTCAGGTGGAGATCGAGATCCGCGCCGCGGGCCTGAACTTCGCCGATGTCCTCAAGGCGATGGACATCTGCCCGGGTGTGCCGTCCGGCCGTACCCCGCTCGGCGCCGAGTGCGCGGGCCGGGTGGTGGCCGTCGGCGAGGACGTCGAGGACCTGCGCCCGGGCGACGAAGTGATCGCGGTGGGCGGGTCGAGCATGGCCGCGTACACCACCGTGGCACGCGAGTTGGTCGTCCCGAAGCCCGCGGGCCTCAGCGACGAGGAGGCGGCCGGTGTGCCGATCGCCTTCCTCACCGCGGTGTACGGCCTCGAATACCTCGCGCACCTCGGCGAGGGCGAGACCGTGCTGGTCCACTCGGCGACCGGCGGTGTCGGTCTGGCCGCGCTCCAGGTGGCCCGCCGCCGGGGCGCCACGGTACTGGCCACCGCCGGTACCGAGGAGAAGCGGGCACTGCTGCGCTCGCTGGGCGTGGAGCACGTCTTCGACTCGCGGTCGCTGGAGTTCGCCGAGCGGATCGTGGAGCTGACCGACGGGCGCGGCGTGGACGTGGTGCTCAACTCGCTGACCGGTGAGGCACTTCAGCGCAGTCTGGGACTGCTCGCCGTCGGCGGCCGGTTCGTCGAGATCGGCAAGCAGGACATCTACCGCAACAGCAACCTCGGTCTGCTGTCCCTGAAGCACAACAGGTCCTTCCACGCGGTGGACCTGGAGCGCTCGATCACCGAGCAGCACTCCCTGATGGAGCTGCTGTTCAGCCATGTCGCCGAGGGCTTCACCCGCGGGGACTTCGGCGCCCTGCCGGTACGGACCTTCCCGTACGCCCAGGCCACGGCCGCCTTCTCGTACATGGCGCAGGCCCGGCACACCGGCAAGGTGGTGCTGCGGCCCACCGGCGAGGAGCAGGTGGCTCTCCCGCCGCCGAGCGGGGCGGTACGGGGCGACGCGAGCTACCTGATCACCGGTGGTCTCGGCGCGCTCGGCCTGGACACCGCCCGCCACCTGGTCGACCAGGGCGCCCGCCATCTGGTGCTGCTCGGCCGCAGCGCCCCCTCCGCCGAGGCCGAGCGGGCCATCGGTGAACTGCGGGCCCGGCAGGCCGAGATCAGGGTGCTGAGCGCCGACGTCTCGCGCGCCGCGGACATCGCGTCCGTGCTCGGCGTCGTCGACGCGGAGCTGCCGCCGCTCGCCGGAGTCGTGCACGCGGCCGGTGTGCTGGACGACGGTGTGCTGCTCGGCCTGGACCGCGACCGCTTCCGGCGGGTGGCGGGGGCCAAGGTGCACGGCGCCTGGCACCTGCACCGGGCGACCGCGGACCGAGGGCTGGACTTCTTCGTCCTGTACTCCTCGGCCGCGGCCCAGCTCGGCTCCGCCGGTCAGGGCAACTACGCGGCGGCCAACGCCTTCCTGGACGGTCTGGCCCACTACCGCAGGTCTCTTGGGCTGTCGGCGCTCAGCGTCAACTGGGGCCCGTGGTCCGAGGCCGGTCTCGCCGCGCGGCCCGACCGGGCCGGTGGTCTGGAGGGCCTGGGCATCCTCGGCATCCGCTCGGCGGACGGCATCGCCGCCCTCGACCGGCTGCTGCCGACGGCCACCGCGCAGGCCACCGTCCTGCCGCTGGACCGCGCCCGGCTCGCCAGGGCCGCGGGCAGCGGCCTGGTCCCGGCAATGCTCACCCGGCTCGTGGACACGTCCACGGCGGGCGGGGCGCAGGGCGCGACGAGCAAGGTACGGCAGGAACTGCTCGCCGTGGAGCCCGGGAAGCGGCGCAAGGCCGTCCTGGTGCGGCACTGCACCGAGCAGGTCGCCTCGGTGCTCTCGCTGGACGTCTCCCGCATCGACACCGCCGTACCGCTGAACAGCCTCGGCTTCGATTCGCTGATGTCGCTGGAGCTGCGCAAGCGGCTGGAGGCGCTGTTGCAGATCGAGCTGCCCGCGACGGTGGTCTGGCGCTTCCCGACCATCGACGCGCTCGTGCCGTTCCTGGCCGAGTGCATGGAGATCCCCCTGGAGGCCGGTCCGCCGGAGAGCGGACCACTTGCCGAGGCCGTCGACGGCCCGGACGCGGACCCCACCCGGACCGGCGGGTCACTGCCCGCCACCGCGAGCGAAAGCGCAAGCGCATCAGAGCTCGACCAGTTGCCCGACGCCGAGATCGAGGCACTGCTGCTGGCCAAGTTGACCGAGATCGAAGAGGGGCATGACGCATGACTTCGCCGGACGAGTCGCAGACTTCTGGATCCACCCTGCGCCGCGCCTATCTGACGATGGAGCGGATGCAGCGCCGCATCGAGCAGCTGGAGAGCGCCGCATCCGAGCCCATCGCGATCGTCGGCATCGGCTGCCGCTTCCCCGGCGGGGTCGTGGACACCGAGTCGTTCTGGGACCTGCTCGCCGCGGGCACCGACGCGGTGTCGGAGATCCCCGCGGACCGCTGGGACGTGGGCACCTTCCACTCCGCCGAGCCGCGTACGCCGGGCCGGATGAGCACCCGCTGGGGCGGGTTCATGGACCAGGTCGACCGGTTCGACCACGAGTTCTTCGGCATCACCCGGCGTGAGGCGATGACCATGGACCCGCAGCAGCGGGTGGCCATGGAGGTCGTCTGGCAGGCACTGGAGAACGCCGGCCAGGACCCCTCCGCCCTGGCGGGGTCAAAGACCGGTGTGTTCATGGGCGTGTGCAGCAACGACTTCGCCAGCCGCACCCTGCGGGTCCCGCTCGACGCCTCCGCGCACGCCAGCACCGGCACCGCGCACAGCATCCTCACCGGGCGCATCTCCTACACCCTGGACCTGCGCGGCCCGAGCGTGGCCGTGGACACCGCCTGCTCGTCCTCGCTGGTCGCGGTGCACCAGGCCGTCCAGAGCCTGCGGTCGGGAGAGAGCGACCTGGCGCTCGGCGGCGGCGTCAACGTCATCCTCTCGCCCATCCCGAGCATCGCCTTCTCCCAGTTCCCGGGCATGGTCGCGCCGGACGGGCGCTGCAAGACCTTCGACGTCTCCGCCAACGGCTACGTACGGGCCGAGGGCTGCGGCGTCCTCGTACTCAAGCGGCTGTCGGACGCGGTGAAGCAGGGCGACGAGGTGCTCGCCGTGCTGCGCGGCGGCGCGGTCAACCAGGACGGGCGCAGCGCCGGGATCACCGCGCCGAGCGGTGCCGCGCAGCGCGAGGTGCTGCGCGGTGCGCTGGCCGCGACGGGCGTGGCCGCCGAGCAGGTCTCCTACGTCGAGGCGCACGGCACCGGCACCACGCTCGGCGACCCGATCGAGGTGGACGCGCTCGCCGAGGTGTACGGCCGCGCGGAGGGCCCCACGGTCTACCTCGGCTCGTCCAAGCCGAACATCGGGCACGCGGAGGCGGCCTCCGGCATCGCGGGCCTGATCAAGGCGGCGCTGTGCGTGCGCAAGGGCGCCATCCCGAAGAACGTGCACTTCACCGAGCTCAACCCGCATCTGTCCTTCGCGGGCACCACCTTCGCCGTGCCGACCGAGATGACGCCGTGGCCCGAGCGTGAGGGTCCGCGTACCGCCGGGGTCAGCAGCTTCGGCTTCAGCGGCACCAACGCGCATCTGCTGGTGGAGCAGCCGCCCGAGCGGGAGGCGCCCGCCGAGACCGACGAGCGCAGACCGCTCAACCTCCTGACGCTGTCCGCCAAGAGCGAGGGCGCCCTCGCCACGCTGGCCGAGAAGTACCGCGACCACCTCGCCACCGGCACCGGGGCCGCGGGCGCGGACCTCGCCTTCTCGGCGAACACCGGACGCGCGCACTTCCGCCACCGGCTGGCCGCGCTCGGCTCCACCCGCGAGGAACTCGCCGCGCGTCTGGAGGAGTTCACCGAGGGCATGCCCTCGCCGGGTGTCGTCACCGGCACCGGGGGCGCCGCCGACGTGGTGTTCCTCTTCCCCGGCCAGGGCCCGCAGCGGGTGCACATGGCCCGCGAACTGTACGAGACGCAGCCCGCGTTCCGCCGCACCATCGACCGCTGCGACGAGATCCTCCGGCCGATGCTCGAGGTCCCGCTGCTCACCGTCCTCTATCCCGAGGACGACTCCCAGCTCGTCTACGAGACGGCGTACTCCCAACCGGCCCTGTTCGCCGTCGAGTTCGCGCTCGCCGAGCTGTGGCGCTCATGGGGCGTGGAGCCCGCGGCGGTGCTCGGGCACAGCTTCGGCGAGTACGTCGCGGCCTGCTTCGCCGGTGCGATGAGCCTGGAGGACGGCCTGAAGCTGATGGTCGCCCGCGGCCGCCTGATGACCGAGTCGGGCATGCACGGCGCGATGGCCACCGTCTTCGCACCCGAGCGGGAGGTCGCCGAGGCGCTGGTGGGCCTGGAGGACAAGATCTCCATCGCCGCCGCCAACGGCCCCGGCAACACCTCGATCTCGGGTGACCGCGCGACCGTCGAGGCGATCTGCGAGCGGTTCACGGCGCGCGGGGTGAAGGCGAAGCTGCTGCGCATCACGACGGCCTCGCACTCGCCGCTGATCGAGCCGGTCGTAGAGGAGTTCCGCAAGGCGTGCGAGGAGATCGAGTTCTCCGCGCCGCGCATCCCGCTGGTCTCCAACCTGACCGGCGAACTGTGGGCCTGGGACAAGGCACCGGACGCCGACTACTGGTGCACGCACCTGCGCCGTACGGTCCGCTTCGGCGACGGCGTCGACACCCTGCTCGACATGGGCTACCAGACCTTCGTCGAACTGAGCCCGGCGCCCACCCTGCTCGGCCTGCTCAGTGACTCGCTGCCCACCGGGCACGACGCCCTGCTCGTGCCGAGCCTGCGCCCGAACTTCCCGGACTGGGAGATCCTGCTCGACTCGCTGGCGCGCCTGTACACGCGCGGCGCCGACATCGACTGGCATGCCTTTGACGCGGAGTACCGCCGCGACCGGGTGCCGGTCCCGACGTACGCGTTCACGCCCACCCGCTGCTGGCCCGACCAGGAGTCGCACGACGGCGCCGTGACGGCGGGGCCCGAACAGCCCGCCGCCGTGGCCACGGCCGGGGAGCCGGACGCCTACGAGGACGCCGACCTGCTGCACGACCTGGACTGGGAGGCGGCCCCCGCGCTGCCCGCGGAACCGGCCGCGACCGAGGAGCGGGCGACCTGGCTGGTCCTTTCCGACGGCGCGGGTGTCGGTACGGCACTCGCCGGGCGGCTGACCGCGCAGGGATCCCGCGCGGTGCGGGTCGTGCGCGGTGCCGCCTACCGGCACGACGGGGACCTGGCCGAGGTCCGGCCGGGCGCCGAGGACCTCCAACGGCTCATCGGCGAGCTGGACCTGTCCGAGGACGAGGCCTTGCACGTGGTCCATCTGTGGGCCGCCGACAGCGGCCTCGAGGTGGCCTCGGTGGCCGCGCTGCTCCAGGAGCAGCAGGACGGCTGCATGAGCGCGGTGCACGCGGTGCAGGCGCTGGCCGGCAATCGCAGCGCCAAGCGCAACCGGCTGTGGCTGGTGACCCGCGGCGCGGTCCGCCCGCTCGGCGCCGCGAGCGGCGCGCCCTCGGTAGCGCAGTCCACGCTGTGGGGTCTGGGCCGCTCGCTCCAGCAGGAGCACACGGGTCTGTGGGGCGGTCTCGTCGACCTCGACCCGGACCTGGACGCCGAGACGCTCGCCGAACTGCTGCTGCGTGAACTGGGCCAGAGCGAGGAGGACCAGAGCGCGCTGTACGGCGACAAGCGCTACGTGGCCCGGATGGTCCGCCGCGAGCTGCCCGCCGCGACCGGCGGCACGGTGTGGCGCACCGACGCCACCTACCTGGTCACCGGCGGTCTCGGCGGGCTCGGACTCGCCGTGGCCCGGTCCATGGTGCTCTCCGGTGCACGTCATCTCGTACTGGCCGGTCGTACGCCGCTGCCGCCGCGCGCGACCTGGTCCGCGCTCGACCCGGGCACGACCGCGGGCAAACGGGTCGCCGCCGTACGCGAGTTGGAGGCGCTCGGCGCGAGCGTGACCGCCGAGTCGATGGACGTGAGCGACGAGCAGGCGGTGCGCGACTTCCTCGACCGGTTCGAGAAGGAGGGCAGGCAGCCGGTCCGTGGCGTGGTGCACGCGGCGGGCGTCGGTGAGATCACCCCGCTGCTCGAACTCGGCGAGGCCGATCTGGAACGCCAGTTGCGGGCCAAGGCCGCCGGTGCCTGGGTACTCGACCGGGTGCTCGGCGAGCGGGAGCTGGACTTCTTCGTCCTGTTCTCCTCGGTCAGTTCGCTGCTCAGCTCGCCGTTCGTCGCGGGCTACGCCGCCTCCAACGCCTACCTCGACGCCCTGGCACGCAGCCGCCGCAGTGCGGGCAAGCCCGCGGTCAGCATCAACTGGGGTATCTGGGGCGGGCTCGGCATGGCCGCGAGCTCCGAGGCCACGCCCGGTCTGAGCGCGGGCATGGGCACCCTGAGCGAGACGCAGGCGCTGCGCATGTTCCACCGGCTGCTGCGCCACACGGACCCGCAGATCTCGGTGGTGCCGGTGGACTGGTCCGACTGGGGCCGCCGCTTCCAGGACGTCTCGGGCTCGGCTCTCCTCTCCCACCTCGTGGGGCGTTCCGGCTCCGCTCCCACCGCCGCCCGCGCGGGCGGTGAGGCACTGCCCAGCCGGGCCGAACTCCTCGCGCTCGGACAGGAGGAGCGGCTCGCGCTGCTCGCCGAGCGGCTGCGCTCCAGCATCGCGGTGACCATGCGGACCGGCGCCGAATCGGTGGGCCCGGACCAGCCGTTGCAGGAGCTGGGCCTGGACTCGCTGATGGCGGTGGAGGCCCGCAACGAGATCGAGGGCAGCATCGGGGTCTTCCTGCCGATCTCGGTGTTCCTCTCCGGCGCCTCGGTCAAGGACGTGGCCGCCGAGATCGTCAAGGAACTCGGGAACGCGACCGACGCCCCGGCGGGCGAGGACGGCATCCAGCGCGTGGAGCGCGCCGAGGACGCCCTGGCGCAGCAACTGCTCGCCGAACTGGCCGACTTGGATGAAGACGCCGACGACGCCGACGCCGACAGCGCCGCCGCTTCGCAGCGGGAGGGCCGTCATGGCTGACCTCGACGCCCAGTTGGCCGCGCTCTCCCCGAAGAAGCGCGCCCTGTTCGAGAAGATGATGCGCGAGCGGGCCGCCGCCGAGCCGACCGAGAACGTCTTCCCGCTCTCGGTGATGCAGCAGGGCATCTGGTTCCTGGAGCAGATCAGGCCGGACAACCCCGCGTACCTGATCCCCGCGGCGGCCCGTATCCGCGGACCGCTGAACATCGGCGCGCTGCAGGACGCGGTCAACGAGATCGTGCGGCGCCACGAGTCGCTGCGCACCCGCTTCGAGCTGCGCGACGGCGTACCGAAGCAGGTCGTGCGGCCCACGCTCGACCTCCACGTGCCGGAGGAGGACGTGCGGGGCCTCGGTCAGGACGAGCTGGACAAGCGCGTCGCCGCCGAACTCGCGGTGCCCTTCGATCTCGCGTCCGGACCGCTGCTGCGGCTGAAACTGCTGCGCACCGGCGCCGAGGAGTGGGTGCTGCTCGTCGCGATGCACCACCTGGTCTCGGACGGCTGGTCGGTGAAGGTGCTCTTCACCGAACTCTCCGCCCTCTACCAGGCGTTCGCGGCGGGCCGCACCTCCCCGCTGTCCGCACCGCGTATCCAGTACGGCGACTTCGCCGCCTGGCAGCAGGGCCTGGACGCCGAGAGCCTGCGCGAGGACCTGGCGTACTGGCGCGGGCACCTGGCGGGGGCGCCCTCGGTGCTCGCCCTGCGCTCCGACCGGCCGCGGCCCGCGGTGCAGGGCTTCAACGGCGGCTCGGTGCCCTTCGAGCTGCCCGCCTCGCTGCACGGCGAACTCACCGCGCTCGCCGCCTCGCACGGCGCCACCGCCTACATGGCGCTGCTCGCCGCGTTCAACGTGGTGCTGCACCGCTACAGCGGCCAGAGCGACGTGGTGGTCGGCGTGCCCACGGCGGGCCGGGGCCGCGCCGACGTTGAACCGCTGATCGGCTTCTTCGTCAACACCCTTCCGGTGCGCACCGATCTGTCCGGGGAACCCGACTTCCTCGGTGTCCTGGCCCGGGTCCGCGAGGGCTGCCTCGGCCTGTACGCGCACGAGAACGTCCCCTTCGAGAAGATCGTCGAGGACCTCGGCACCGAGCGCGACCTGAGTCGTCCGCCGGTCTTCCAGGTGGCCCTGTCCTACCAGAGCGACCCGCTGCCCACACTCGCCCTCGCCGGGGTGGAGTTCCAGCGTCTGGACCTGCGCGCGGACGGCGCCCGCTTCGATCTGGAGCTCCAGTTCTTCGAGCGGGACGGCGCGGTCACCGGCTGGTTCGAGTACGACCGCGACCTGTTCGACGAGTCCACCATGGCGCGGATGGCCCGCCATCTGCGGCGCGTGATCGAGCTGGCGGTGGCCGCGCCCGGCACCCCCGTCGGCGCCCTTGACCTGCTCGACGAGGCCGAGCGGCACGAGGTGCTCGCCGCGGGCACCGCCGAGGAGCGCGAGTGGCCCGGCGCGGGCCTGATCCACCAGTGCTTCGAGGCGCGGGCAGCAAGCGGCCCGGACGCCGAGGCGCTGCGGTTCGAGGGCGAGAGCCTGACGTACGGCGAACTCAACGCGCGGGCCAACCAGTTGGCGCACAAGCTGCGCGGCATGGGGGTGGGCCCCGACGTCCTGGTCGGTGTCTGCCTGGAGCGCTCGGTCGAGCTGGTGGTCGGTCTGCTCGCGGTGCTCAAGGCCGGTGGCGCGTACGTGCCGCTGGACCCGGGCTATCCGACGGCCCGGCTCACGTACATGCTCGACGACGCGAAGGTCCCGGTCCTGCTGACGCAGCGGCACGTACTTCAGGCGCTGCCGCCGGTCGGGGCAACGACGCTGTGCGTCGAGGAGCTGCGCGCGGAGCTGGCGGGCGAACCTGCGACGGACCCCGGGGTGGAACTCGACGGCGACAACCTCGCGTACGTCATCTACACCTCCGGCTCCACCGGAGCGCCGAAGGGCGTCATGAACGTCCACACGGCGATCCGCAACCGGCTGCTGTGGATGCAGGACGCCTACGGTCTCCAGCCGGGCGAGCGGGTGCTGCAGAAGACGCCGTTCTCCTTCGACGTGTCGGTGTGGGAGTTCTTCTGGCCGCTGATGTGCGGCGCCACTCTGGTGGTGGCGCGGCCGGAGGGCCACAAGGACGGCCGGTATCTGCTGGACGTGATCCGGCAGGAGGCCATCAGCACCCTGCACTTCGTGCCCTCGATGCTCCAGGTGTTCCTGGAGCAGGACGGCGTGGAGTCGTGCACCGGCCTGCGCCGGGTCATCTGCAGCGGCGAGGCCCTGCCGCGCGCGCTTCAGGAGCGCTTCTTCGAGCGCAGCACGGCCGAGCTGCACAACCTGTACGGGCCCACCGAGGCGGCCGTGGACGTGAGCTTCTGGGAGTGCCGCCGCGACGGCGACCCGCGTCCGGTGCCCATCGGCCGCCCGGTCACCGGCACCCGGCTGTACGTCCTGGACGCCTCGGGTCGGCCGACACCGGTGGGAGTGCCCGGTGAACTGCACATCGGCGGCTGCCAGTTGGCGCGCGGCTACCTGGGCCGCGAGGAACTGACCGCGGAGCGGTTCGTCGCCGACCCGTTCGCACCGGGGCCGAACGCCCGGATGTACCGCACGGGTGACCTGGCCTGCTTCCGCGAGGACGGCGCCATCGAGTACCTGGGCAGGCTCGACCACCAGGTCAAGCTGCGGGGCTTCCGTATCGAACTGGGCGAGATCGAGTCGGCGTTGCGGGACCGGGACGGCGTGCGCGAGGCGGTGGTGCTCGCCCGCGAGATCGGCGGCGACACGCGCCTGGTGGCGTACCTGACCGGGGACGCCGTCCCGTCCGCCGCCGAACTCGGCGCCAGGCTCAAGGAGCACCTGCCGGAGTTCATGGTGCCCTCGGCGTTCGTGACCCTGCCGAGCCTGCCGCTCACCCCGAACGGCAAGACCGACCGCGCGGCCCTGCCCGACCCCGAGCCGGTCGCCGCGGTGCGGGCCGTCTACGCGGCTCCCGAGGAGGGCCTCGAACACTCCCTCGCGGCCCTGTGGCGCGAGGTGCTCGGGGTGGAACGCGTGGGCAGGGACGACAACTTCTTCGAACTCGGCGGCAACTCGCTCCTGATGGCCCGGCTGCAGGCCCGGCTGACCGCCGCGCACCAGCTGGACGTCCCCATGGTGGAGCTCTTCCAGAACCCCACCGTCGGGTCTCTCGCCGCCCATCTGGGCCGCTCGGACGCGGCCCCCGACTCCTCCCCCGACGGGCGCGAGCGCGCCGCGACCCGTCGCTCAGCCCTGGAACAACGCCGGTCGGCAGCCGCCCGGCGGAACCGCTCACGGAACGGTAGGTGACCCTCGTGTCGGACGCAGCCCAGGACATGGGCCCCGAAGATCTGGGCCACGTGGCCATCACCGGCATGGCCGGCCGCTTTCCCGGAGCCGGGGACGTGGAGACCTTCTGGGGCAACCTCGCCGACGGCGTGGAGAGCATCTCGGCGCTGACCGAGCAGGAACTGCTCGACTCGGGCGTCGCCCCCGAACTGCTGCGGCAGGACAACTACGTCCGCGCCAAGGGCGTACTGGAGGGCGGCGACCTGTTCGACGCCTCCTTCTTCGGCTACAGCCCGCGCGAGGCCGAGGTGATGGACCCCCAGCACCGGGTGTTCCTGGAGTGTGCCTGGCAGGCCCTGGAGTCCGCCGGGTACGACCCGCGCACCTTCGAGGGCCGGATCGGTGTGTTCGCCGGTTCCAGCATGAACTCGTACCTGCTGTTCAACGTGATGGCCAACCGGAGCACCTACGAGGCGACCGGCGGCTACCAGACCCTGCTCGCCAGCGACAAGGACTTCCTGGCGACCCGGGCCTCGTACAAGTTCGGGCTCCGCGGCCCGAGCATGACGGTGCAGACGGCCTGCTCGACCTCGCTGACGGCGGTGCACCTGGCCTGCCAGAGCCTGCTCAACGGCGAGTGCGACATCGCGCTGGCCGGAGGCGTGTCCGTGAGCGTGCCGCTCAGCAGCGGCTACGTCCACGAGCAGGGCGGCATCCTCTCCGCCGACGGGCACTGCCGCGCCTTCGACGCCGAGGCGGGCGGCACGGTGGCCGGAAACGGCGTGGGCGTGGTGGTCCTGCGCAAGCTGGCCGAGGCGCAGTCCGCCGGCGACACCGTGGAGGCGGTGATCCGGGGCACCGCCGTCAACAACGACGGTTCCCTGAAGGCCGGTTACACCGCGCCGAGCGTCACCGGCCAGGCCGAGGTGATCTCCGAGGCGCTGGCGCTGGCCGAGGTCGACGCCTCGACCATCGGCTACGTGGAGGCGCACGGCACCGGAACGGCCCTCGGCGACCCGATCGAGATCGCGGCACTGACCCGTGCCTACCGCGAGTACACCGACGCCACCGGCTACTGCCGTATCGGCTCGGTGAAGAGCAACGTCGGGCACCTGGACGCCGCCGCCGGAGTGACGGCCCTCATCAAGGCCACCCTGGCGCTGAAGCACAAGGCCTTCCCCGCCACCCTGAACTTCCGCGCGCCCAACCCCGAACTCGCCCTGGACAGCAGCCCGTTCGTGGTCGGCACGGAGCTGACCGAGTGGCCCGAGGGCCCCACCCCGCGCCGCGCCGGTGTCAGCGCCTTCGGCATCGGCGGCACCAACGCCCATGTCGTCCTGGAGGAGGCACCGCCCGCCCGCCCGGCGGGTGCCCAGGGCCGCGCGGTCACCGTGCTGCCGCTTTCGGCACGCGGCCCCGCCGCGCTCGCCGCCCGCGCCGCGGAGCTGGCCGACCGGCTGGAGCAACGCCCCGAACTGGACCTGAACGACACCGCGTTCACCCTCGCCTGCCGCCGTACGGCCTTCGAGACCCGGACCGCGGTGGTGGCGCACGGCCGCGAGGCGAGTGTCGCCGCGCTGCGCGCGATCGGCGAGCGGGACGCGGTCTCCGCGGCCGATCAGGCCCCGGTCGCCTTCCTGTTCCCCGGCCAGGGCGCCCAGTACGTGGGCATGGCGCGTGATCTGTACGCGCATGAGCCGGTGTTCGCCCGCGCGCTCGACCGGTGCGCGGAGCTCTTCGCCGGACAGCTCGGCGAGGATCTGCGCACCCTGCTGTTCGCGGAGGACGGCAAGCAGGCGGACGCGAGCCGCAGACTCGGCGAGACCGCGATCACCCAACCCGCCCTGTTCACCGTCGAGTACGCGCTGGCCAAGCTCTGGGAGTCCTGGGGCGTTCGGCCGCGCGCCATGGCGGGGCACAGCGTCGGCGAGTACGTCGCGGCCCATCTGGCCGGGGTGTTCTCGCTGGAGGACGCGGTACGTCTGGTCGCCGCGCGCGGGCTGCTCGTGCAGGGCATGCCGCGCGGCGCGATGCTGTCGGTGTTCCTGCCGGAGGACGAGGCGAGCGCGCTGCTCGACGAGCGGCTGTGCCTGGCCGCCGTCAACTCGACGGGCCTGTGCGTGGTTTCGGGTCCCACCGAGGCGGTCGAGGAGCTGGAACAGCGGCTGAAGTCCGACGCGGTGGCCTGCCGCAGGCTGCACACCTCGCACGCCTTCCACTCCCCCAGCATGGAAGGCGCCGTCGAGCCCTTCGTGGAGCTGGTGCGCGAGGTCACGCTCAACGCCCCGCAGGTGCCGCTGTGTTCCAACGTCACCGGCACCTGGATGACCGCCGAGCAGGCCACCAGCCCCGAGTACTGGGGCGCGCATCTGCGCGGCACCGTCCGCTTCGGCGACATCCTGCGCGACCTGCTCTTGGACCCGGACCTGGTCCTGCTCGAAGTCGGCCCGGGCCGCACCCTCGGCGACTTCGCCCGCGCCCACGCCGACGCGCGCCCCGAGCGCACCGTCCTGGACTCGCTGCGCCACCCCAAGGAGGAGCGCGACGACCGCGCGTACCTGCTCCAGCGGCTCGGTGAGCTGTGGAGCGCGGGTGCCACCGTGGACTGGCCCGGCTTCCACGCGGCCGAGGACCGCCGCGTGGTCCGGCTGCCCGGCTACCCCTTCCAGCGGCAGCGCTTTTGGACCGAACCGGACGCCGTCCAGGGCGAGTCGGCCCTCCCGGCGGCGGTGGCGGGCCCGCTCGACGACTGGTTCTCGGCGCCGGGCTGGCGCCGCCTGGCCCCGCTGACCCGGCCTGTCACCGGCACCGCCCCGGACTCCGGCGACGTGTGGCTGATCCTGGGCGCCGAACTGGCCCTCGGCTCCGCCCTCGCGGACGCTCTCGCGGCGGACGGCGCCCGGGTGGTCCGGGTGAGCGCCGAGGACACCGGCACCGACGGCGTGCGGCACATCGACCTCACCGACCGGGCGCACTACGCCGACCTCCTCACCGGCCTGGACCTGGCACCCGGCACCACCCTGCGGATCGTCCATCTGTGGAGCCTGCTCGGCGAGCCGGTCGCCGCACTCGACGCCGACGCCCTCGCCGCGGCCGCGCGCCTCGGCTTCGACAGCCTGCTCGCCCTGGCCCAGGGCATCGGTGACGCCCGTACGGGCTGCCCGGCGCACCTCGACGTCCTGTGCCGCGGCATCCGCGCCGTCACCGGCGACGAGGAGCTCCAGCCGGAGAACGCGCCGCTCACCGGCGCGACCACGGTGATCCCGCAGGAGGTCACCGACGTCACCTGCCGGACCCTCGACCTGAGCGGCCTGAGCGGCACCGGCAACGGGCCCGTCCCGGCGGCCACCGTGCGCGCGGTGCGCACCCTGCTCGGCACCGACACCGAGGAGCGCGACCTCGCCCTGCGCGGACGCCACTGGTGGGTGCGCGACTTCGACGCCGTCAAGCTCGGCGCCGAGACGCAGGACGCTCCGACTCAACTGCGCGACGGCGGTGTGTACTTGGTGACCGGTGGTCTCGGCGGCGTGGGCCTCGCCCTCGCGGAGCGGATCGCCGCGGACGCCGAGGCGCCGGTGCTCGGTCTGCTCGGCCGCTCGGAGTTCCCGGCCGAGGACGCCTGGGCCGACTGGCTGGCCGCCCACGACGACCAGGACCCGACCAGCGCCCGTATCCGCAGGCTGAGCGCGCTGCGTGAGCGCGGCGCCCAAGTGGTGGTACTCCAGGCCGATGTGACGGATCGTCAGGAGATGGCCGAGGCCGTCGCGGCGCTCGGTGCGCACGGACCGCTGCGCGGTGTCGTGCATGCGGCGGGCCTGCCCTCCAACGGCATGATCAGCGGCAAGAGCCCGGCCGACGCGGCCCAGGTGATGGCCGCGAAGACCCTCGGCACCCTGGTACTCGAGCAGGTCTGCCCGCGCGAGGACCTCGACTTCGTGCTGCTGTGCTCCTCGCTCACCTCCGTACTCGGCGGCCCCGGCCAGAGCGACTACTGCGGCGCCAACGCCTTCCTGGAGGTGTACGCGCAGTCGCGGCGTACGACGCTGGACCTGCCGGTCACCGCCGTGTCCTGGGACACCTGGCAGGGCGTGGGCATGGCCGCGGGTCTGGTCGCGCGCTTCGGCGGCGAGGACGGCCGGGGCACCGAGACCGCGCACCCGCTGCTGCGTCTGCTGGAGTCGGGCGAGAACTCGCGTACCTATGTGACGACGTTCAGCACCGCCGAGAACTGGATCGTCGACGAGCACCGGATCATGGACCACGGTCTGGTCCCCGGTACGACGTATCTGGAGCTGGTCCGCGCCGCCGTGGCCGAACAGGCGAAGGGGCACGAGATCGAGCTGCGCGACGTGCTGTTCATGCTGCCGGTGGTGGTGCCCGACGGGCAGACCCGCCAGGTGTTCACCACGGTCGAACAGCACGACGGGCACTGGCGGTTCACGGTGCGCAGCCGTGCCGCGGCCGGCAGCGGCGCGGCCTGGCAGGACCATGCGACCGGTTCGGTGGTGCTGCACGACCCGGCGCCCGAGGTGCGCCACGACCTCGCCGAGGTGCTCGGCCGGATCGACGTCACCGAGGACCTGCTGAGCGAGGAGGAGATCCACCACCGCCTCAAGCTGGACAAGGCGGCCCAGGGCGGCCCGATGACCTTCTCGTTCGGCACCCGCTGGCGCTGCCTGCGGCGCATCCAGGCGGGCGGCGACCGTCTCCTGGTGACCCTGGAACTGCCCGAGGAGTGCCACGAGGACCTCGACGGCTACGTACTGCACCCCGCGCTCCTGGACGTCGCCGGTGCCTCGGCCCGTATCCACGCCCAGGACGTGTACTACCTGCCGTTCACCTACCGCAGCCTGCGGGTCGCGGCGTCGCTGACCGGCACGGTGCACTGCTTCGTGCAGCTCAAGGAGTCCGCCGACGCCTCCGGCGAGACGCTCACCTGCGATGTGGAACTCCTCGACCCCGAGGGCCGCTCGCTGGTGACCATCTCCGACTTCACCATCAAGCGCATCAACGACGTGGAGGGGCTGCTCGACCAGGTCGCCCAGGCCGCCGCGCCGCCGCCGGAGGAGACCGAACGCGAGGAAGGCGGCGTGCTGCGGGCCCTGGCCCAGGGCATCAGCGAGCAGGACGGCGCCACGGCGTTCGCCCGGCTGCTGTCCGCGGGCGACCTGCCCGAGCACGTGGTCGTCTCGGCGCGCGACCTCGGCGCGATGCGCCGCCTGGCCGCGCGGATCACCCCCGAACTGCTCGCCCGCGAGGCGGAGTCCCTGGCACCGGCGGGCGGCACCCACGCCCGGCCCGACCTCGCCACTGCCTACGAGGCGCCCGGGACACCGGAGGAGGTCGCGGTCGCCGAGGTCTGGCAGGAGGTGCTCGGCATCGACCGGGTCGGTGTCGACGACGACTTCTTCGCGCTCGGCGGGCACTCCCTGGCGGCCGTGCAGATCGGCGCCAAGATCCAGAGCCGTTTCGGCACCGAACTCGACCTGCGGGACTTCTTCGACTCCCCGACCGTGCGGGGCACCGTCGCCCTGCTCGCCGCGGGCGGGAAGCGGGCGGTCGACCCCGAGGACGCGATCACGGCCATCGACCGTGACGCACCGGGAGCGGCACTCGACGCCGAGTCCGAGGACATGGAGAACGCCGAGGACCTCGACGGGCTCAGCGAGGACGAACTCGACGCCCGCCTCCTGGAGTTGCTCGCCGAGTCCGAGTCCGAGTCGGAGGACGACGAAGACGAAGGCGAAGAAGAAGACGACACGGACGACACAGCGGGCGCCGACGACGCCGACGGCGCTGCGGACTTCCCGAACCCCGAAGGGAACCTCGCATGACCACCCCGGCGACCACCGGCCGGATCCGGGGCACCCGCCCCGCACCCGCCGACAAGAGGACGGTGCGTCCGTGAGCGAGATCGACCTGTCCCGCCTCTCGGCGGACGAGAAGCGGGCCCTGCTCGCGCAGCGCCTGCGCGAGAAGAAGCGCAAGAAGCAGCCGCCGAAGCGGCGGCGCTTCCCGGCGTCCTTCTCGCAGGCCACGATGTGGTTCCTGGACCAGCTCTCGCCGGGCAACGCCATGAACAACATCCCCGGCGCCCTGCGGATGCACGGCACCTTGGACCTGGACGCCTGGCAGCGCAGTTGCGCGCATCTGGTGCGGCGGCACGAGTCCCTGCGTACCACCTTCGAAGAGGTGGACGGCGAGCCGATGCAGGTGATCGCCGACAGCGGCGAGCCCGAGTACGGCGTCGTCGACTGCGCACACCTGCGCGGCCCCGAGGGCGAGCCGGGCCTGCGCGCCCTGGCGCAGGAGGAGTTCGCGCGCCCCTTCGACCTCGGCAAGGGCCCGCTGCTGCGCATCAAGGTGCTGCGTCTGAGCGAGGACGAGCACGTCCTGCTCCTGACGATCCACCACATCGTGGGCGACCTGTGGTCCACCTCGGTCGCCTTCACCGAGATCATCTCCTGCTACGCGGCGTACACCGCGGGCCGCGAGCCCGAACTGCCGGAGCTGTCCGTGCAGTACGCGGACTACTCGGCCTGGCACCGCGGCCGCATCGAGGGCGAGAGTGCCCAGGCGGACCTCGCGTACTGGAAGCAGGCCCTGGCGGGCGCGGCACCGCTCCTCGAACTGCCCACGGACCGGCCGCGTCCGCCGGTGCAGAACAACCGGGGCTCCTCGCTGCCGTTCACGCTGTCGAAGGCGGCGACCGAGGGGCTGCGCGAGCTGAGCCGCCGCGAGGGCACGACGCCGTTCATGACGGTGCTCGCCGCCTTCAAGGTGCTGATGTACCGCTACAGCCGGCAGGAGGACGTGGTCGTCGGCGTGCCGGTGGCCAACCGGACCCGCCGCGAGGTCGAGCCGCTGATCGGCCTGTTCACCAATGTGATCGCGCTGCGCACCGAGGTCGCCGGAACCGCCTCGTTCCGGGAACTCCTCGGCCGCGTACGGCAGGTGTGTCTGGACGGCTTCGCACACCAGGAGCTGCCCTTCGACCGGCTGGTGGCGGAGCTGCACCCGGAGCGGGACCTCTCGCGGACCCCGGTGTTCCAGGTGTCGTTCATGTTCCAGAACATCCCGCTGCCCGAGTTCGACGGCATCGGGCTGCGCCTGGAGCCGCTGACCGTGGAGAGCGGCACCGCCCGCTTCGACCTCGAACTCCAGGTCTTCGACCGGCCCGAGGGCCTGGACGGCTGGTTCGAGTACAACACCGACCTGTTCGACCGGGGGACCGTCGAGCGGATGGCCCGCCACCTGGGCCTCCTCGTCGAGGCGATCCTCGCCGACCCGGACCGTCCGCTGGCCGCCCTCGGGATGCTCGACGGCGACGAGGCGAAGCTGCTGAGCCAGTGGAACGACACCCGCCGCGAGTGGACCGGCCTCCTCCGGGCCCACCGCCGCTTCACCGAACAGGCTGCCCGCACACCGGACGCCGAGGCACTGGTCACCGCCGCGGGCTCCCTGTCGTACGCCGAACTGGACCGCCGTTCGGACCAGTTGGCGCACCGGCTGCGCCGTGCCGGTGCCGGGCGCGGGGTTCTGGTCGGGATCTGCATGGAGCGGACGGCCGAGATGGTCGTCTCGCTGCTCGCGGTGCTCAAGTCCGGTGCCGCGTACGTGCCGATGGACCCGGGCTTCCCGCCGGACCGGATCTCCTACACCCTCACCGACTCCGGTCTGAAGGTGCTGCTCACCCAGCGGTCCGTACTCGACGAGCTGGGCGAGGTCACCGCCGAGACCCTGTGCGTGGATGAACTCGCTGCCGAACTGGCGGCCGAACCGGTCGGGGAACTGCCCGACGAGGCCGGTCCCGACGACCTCGCCTATGTCATCTACACCTCGGGTTCCACCGGCCGTCCCAAGGGCGTGGAGATCGAGCACCGGGCGCTCGGCAACTTCCTGCACGCGATGAAGGAGCGCCCGGGCATCGAGCCGGGCGACACCCTGTTCGCGGTGACCACCCTGGCCTTCGACATCTCGGTGCTCGAACTGATGCTGCCGCTGGTCGAGGGCGCCCGGGTGGTGCTGTGCGACCGTGGGACGGCGGCCGACGGCGAACGGCTCGCCGCCGCACTCTCCGAGTCCGGCGCGAACCTGATGCAGGCCACGCCCGCCACCTGGCGGATGCTCCTGGACGCGGGCTGGCGCGGGGGCGAGGGCTTCACGGTGCTCGCCGGCGGCGAGGCCCTGCCCGCCGAACTGGCCGGGCGGCTGCTCGCCACCGGCGTACAGCTCTGGAACATGTACGGGCCGACCGAGACCACCATCTGGTCGTCGGTGGCGCGCGTCGGCCACGGCCCCGTCACCATCGGCGAGCCGATCGCCAACACCGAACTGCTGGTCCTGGACGACGCCGGAGCCCTCGCTCCGCTCGGCGTGCCCGGTGAGCTGTGCATCGGCGGCGACGGACTGGCCCGCGGCTATCTGGGCCGCCCCGAGCTGACCACCGAGCGGTTCGTGCCGCACCCGTTCCCCTCCCGTCCGGGCGAACGCCTGTACCGCACGGGCGACTTGGTACGGCGCCGGGGCGACGGCAGCATCGAGTTCCTGGGCCGCCTGGACCACCAGGTGAAGCTGCGCGGCTACCGGATCGAGCTCGGCGAGATCGAGTCGGTGCTCGCTCAGCAGGACAGTGTCGACAACGCCGTGGTCCTGGTCCGCGAGGACACTCCCGGCGATCAGCGCCTGGTGGCGTATGTGATCCCGGACGATTCGGCGCCGCCCGCGCCCACCCAGGACACCGCGCCCGAGGTCGTGGACGCCTGGAGCGGCATCTGGTCCCAGGCCTACGAGGCTCAGGAGGACGGCCGGGAGGTCGACCCCACCTTCGACATCCGGGGCTGGGGCAGCAGTTACACCGACGGGCGGATCCCGGCCGAGGAGATGCGCGAGTGGGTGGAGCACACCGCCTCCCTCGTCCTCGATCTGCGCCCGCGCTCGGTCCTGGACATCGGCTGCGGCACCGGTCTGCTCCTGTACCGCGCGGCACCGCACTGCGAGCGGTACTGGGGGCTGGACGTCAGCCCGACCGCCGTACAGCGGCTGCGTACCGGGACCCGCACGCCCGAACGAGGCCTGGACCAGGTCGAGTTGTTCGAGTGCCCGGCGCACGGCGTCGGTGAGCTGCCGGAGCAGAAGTTCGACGTGGTCGTGCTGAACTCGGTGGTGCAGTACTTCTCCGACGAGAACTATCTGCTCGGCGTGCTCGAAAGCGCCCTGGAGCGGGTGGCGCCGGGCGGCAGCCTGGTCGTCGGCGACGTACGCAGCCTGCCGTTGCTGGGCTCCTTCCATGCCTCGGTGCAGCTCTTCCGCGCCGAGGAGTCGCTGACCGCCGACCGGCTCGCCGAACGCGTCCGCGTCGGCGTCGAGGACGACGCGGAACTGGTCATCGACCCGGCGCTGTTCGGCACCCTGGCCGCCCGGCATCCCTCGGTCACCGGTGTCCGCATGGAGCCCAAGCGGGGCCGTTTCGACAACGAGATGAGCGGCTTCCGCTACGACGTGGTCCTCACCGTCGCGGGCGAAGCGGCGGCGGCCGAGCCGACCTGGCTCGACTGGTCCGAGGAGGACCTGGACCTCGGTTCCCTGCGCTCCCGGCTGACCGGCGCAGGCTCCGAGGTGCTCGCGGTGCGCGGCGTGCCCAACGCGCGACTGCGCCCGGTGCACCATCTGATACGCAGGCTGGACGAGGCCCCCGGGCACACCGTCGCCGAACTGCGCGCGGAACTCGCCGCGTTGCCCGAGGACGGCTCCGTCCACCCGGACGACCTGCGCGACCTCGCCGCCGAGGCGGGCTACGCGGTCGACCTCGACTGGTCGGCGCACACCGAACAGGGCCTGCTGAGCGCCGTGTTCCGGCGCCTGGGCGAGGACGGAACGCCGGTCGCCGCGCCCGCGACCACCGGCACCGGACGCTGGGCCGCGGACGGCCCGGTGCGCTGGGGCTCCTTCGTCAACGGGACCGACCGGCGTCTCGCCGCCGCGCTCACGCCCGAACTGCGCACCGCCCTGCGGGAGAAGCTGCCCGAGTACATGGTGCCCTCGGCGTATGTGTTCCTGGCGAGCCTGCCGCTGACCCCGAACGGCAAGATCGACCGCAAGGCGCTGCCCGCGCCCGACGGCGCCCGTGCCGATCTGCGCACGGCCTACGTGGCGCCGCGTAACTCCGCCGAGGAGAAGCTGTGCGAGTTGTTCGCGCAGGTTCTGGTGGTGCCCCGGGTGGGCATCAACGACGGCTTCTTCGAGCTCGGCGGTCACTCGCTGCTCGCCACCCGGCTGATCTCGCAGATCCGTTCGGCCTTCGGTGTGGAGCTCCAGGTCCGCGCGCTGTTCCAGGCACCGACCGTGGCCGGGCTCGCCCGGCGGCTCGACCAGGGCGCCGGCGCCCGGCCCGCGCTGAAGCCCGCGGCCAGGCCCGAGGCGCTTCCGCTGTCCTTCTCGCAGCGACGGCTGTGGTTCCTGCACCAGCTCGAAGGCCCCTCGGCCACCTACAACATCCCGGTCGCGCTGCGTCTTTCGGGCACGCTCGACACCGAGGCCCTGCGTGCGGCGCTGGCCGATGTGGTCGCCCGGCACGAGGCCCTGCGGACCGTCTTCCCCGACGAGGCGGGCGTGCCCCGCCAGGACGTCCTGCCGGCCGAGCGCGCGGCGGTGCCGTTCGCCGTCACCGACACGACGGCAGCCGACCTCGACGCGGCGGTGGCCCGCGAGGCCGCCCACACCATCGAGCTGACCACCGAAATCCCCTTGTACGCCCATCTGTTGAGGTTGTCGGACCAGGAGCACGTACTTGTGCTTGTGGTCCATCACATCGCCGCCGACGGCTGGTCGCTGGCCCCGCTCGCCCGGGACGTGGCCGAGGCGTACACCGCGCGGCACGCGGGCCGGGCGCCGCAGTGGCGGCAACTGCCCGTGCAGTACGCCGACTTCGCGCTGTGGCAGCGGGAGCTGCTCGGCGAGGCCGGGGACCCGGGCAGTGTCCTCACCGGCCAACTGGACTACTGGAAGAAGGCGTTGGCCGAGCTGCCGGAGCGGATCGCGCTTCCGGCCGACCGCCCGCACCCGGCGCGGGCGAGCCACCGCGGCCGTACGCTCCCCTTCACCTGGGGCACCGAACTGCACCGCGGCATCGCCGCCCTGGCGCGCGCCGCGGACGCCAGCCCGTTCATGGTCGTGCACGCGGCGCTCGCCGCGCTGTTGAGCAGGCTCGGTGGCGGTACGGACATCCCGCTGGGCGCCGCCGTCGCGGGCCGTACCGACGAGGCGACCGAGGAACTGGTCGGCTTCTTCGTCAACACACTGGTCCTGCGGGTGGACACCGCGGGCGACCCCCGGTTCACCGAGCTGGTGGCCCGGGTGCGCGAACGCTCTCTGGACGCCTACGAGCACCAGGACGTGCCCTTCGAGTATCTGGTGGACGCGCTCAACCCGAGCCGCTCACCCGCCCATCACCCGCTGTTCCAGGTACTGCTCGCCTGGCAGAACACCCCCGAGGCGGCCCCCGCGCTACCCGGACTGCAGGTCAGCCCGCTGCTCGCGGCGACCGGCACCACGCGGATGGACCTGTCGTTCGCCCTGGACGAGCGCACCGGTCCGCAGGGTGTCCCGGCCGGGGTGGAAGGCACCGTCGAGTTCAACACGGACGTCTTTGACGCCTCCACCGTCGAGGAACTGCTGCGGCGTCTGGAGCGGCTGCTTCGCGCGGTGGTCGCGGCGCCCGAGCAGCGGCTCGGCGAGATCGAGCTGCTCTCGGAGGCCGAACGGCAGCGCGTGCTGGGCGAGTTCAATGACACCGGCGCCGAGGAGCCCGCGGCGAGCACCCTGCCGAGGATGTTCGCGGAGCAGGCGGCCCGTACGCCCGGGGCGCCCGCGCTGATCACCGCGGAGGGCACGACCGCATTCGCCGAGCTGGACGCGGCGGCGAACCGGCTTGGCCGGCTGCTGCTCGCACGGGGCGCGGGCCCGGGCCGTATCGTCGCGGTCTCGCTGCCGCGCTCGGCACGGCTGGTCACCGCACTGCTCGCGGTGGCCAAGACGGGTGCGGCCTATCTGCCGGTGGACCCCGCCTATCCGGCCGAGCGCATCCGGTTCATGCTGGAGGACGCGGCTCCCGCGCTTCTGCTCACCTCGGGCCCCGGCCCGCAGGAGCCCGCCGCGCTCGCCCGGCTCGACCTCGACGACCCGGCGCACCGCACGGAGCTCGCCGCCTTCCCCGACACGGCCCTCGGCGACGACGAACGGGGCGGGGCGATCGTGCCCGAGGACCCGGCGTACGTCATCTACACCTCCGGTTCCACCGGCACCCCGAAGGGTGTGCTCGTTGCGCACACCGGCATCCCGAGCCTGGTGGCCGGGCAGTCCGAGCGTTTCGCGGTCGGCGCGGGCGACCGGATGCTGCACTTCGCCTCCCCCAGCTTCGACGCCTCGGTGGCCGAGATCTGCGTGGCGCTGCTCTCCGGGGCCGCGCTCGTCCTCGCCCCCAAGGACGAGTTGCTGCCGGGCGAGCCGCTGGCCCGGACCCTGGAGCGGTTCGGGGTGACCCATGTGACGCTGCCGCCCTCGGCGCTCGCCACGATGCAACCGGCCCAGCTGCCGCCCGCCATGACCCTGATCACCGCGGGCGAGGCCCTCCCGGCCGAGCTGGCCGCGGTCTTCGCACCGGGCCGTCGCATGATCAACGCCTACGGCCCGACCGAGACGACGGTCTGCGCCACCATGAGTGAGCCGCTGTCCGGCAGCGGTACGCCCTCGATCGGGCGGCCCATCACCGGCGCCCGGGTGCGGGTGCTCGACGAGTGGCTGCGGCCCGTACCGGTGGGCGTGCAGGGCGAGTTGTACGTCGCGGGCGCGGGTGTGGCACTCGGCTATCTGCACCGGCCCGAGCTGACCGCACAGCGTTTCGTGCCGGACCCGTTCGGGGCACCGGACGCGCGCATGTACCGCACCGGCGACCTGGTCCGCTGGCGCGCGGACGGACAGCTCGACTACCTCGGCCGGATCGACGACCAGGTCAAGATCCGCGGCTTCCGTATCGAGCCCGGCGAGATCGAGGCCGCGGTCCTCGCCCACCCGGGCGTCGCGCAGGCGGCGGTGACGGTCCGCGAGGACCGGCCCGGCGACAAGCGCCTGGTCGCGTACATGGTGCCCCGCGAGGGCACCACCACCGCCGACGTCCGCGCCGCCCTCACCGAGCGGCTGCCCGCCCATATGGTGCCCTCCGCCCTGGTCTCGCTCACCGCTCTGCCGCTCACCCCGAACGGCAAGATCGACCGCAAGGCGCTGCCCGCGCCGGAGGTGTCGCGCGGCGACCTGGACGAGCCGTACACCGCCCCCCGGGACGAGACGGAACGCTCCCTGGCCGAGATCTGGCAGCGCCTGCTCGGCGTCGCCCAGGTCGGCGTGCACGACAACTTCTTCCACCTGGGCGGCCATTCACTGCTTGCCACCCAGCTCACGGCGCAGATCGGGGCGGCGCACGGCATACGGGTCCCGGTACGGGAGCTGTTCGACCATCCGACCGTGGCGGCGCTCGCGGCGCGCGTCACGGCGCGGCTGGCCGAGGGCGGCGAGTCCCACGAGGTCATCCCGGCGGCGGACCGCTCCGCGGGCATCGCCCTGTCGTTCTCGCAGGACGATCTGCTGCTGCGGCTGCCGATGGACTCCGGCGACCCGTTCCACAACGTCCTGGTCGCCCTCGAACTCACCGGCGCACTGGACGAGTCGGCCCTGCACCGCGCCCTGGAACGGATCGCGGCGCGGCACGAGGCGCTGCGCACCCGGATCACCGAGCAGGACGGACGCCATCTCCAGCACGTCGTCGAGGAAGCCGCCTGGCCGCTGGAGACGGTGGACCTGAAGGACCTCGACGAGAAGGCCCGGACCGCCGAACTGGCCTCCCGGCTGGGCGCGTTGGAGAAGTACTCCTTCCGTATCGACGCGGAGCCGATGATGCGCGCCGCCCTGCTGCGGATGGCACCGAAGCGCACCGTCCTCGCCGTCCTCGTGCACCACCTGGTCACCGACAACTGGTCCTACGGCCTGCTCTTCGAGGAACTGCGGGAGCTGTACGCCGCGGAGGTCCAGGGCCGCCCGGCCGAACTGCCCGAACTACCCGTGCAGTACCCGGACTTCGCGGCCTGGCAGAAGCGGCAGCTCGCGGACGGCGCCCTGGACGGGCAGCTCGACCACTGGCGGGAGCGGCTGCGCGACCTGCCGCCGACGGTGGCCCTCAAGGCGCCCGAGGATCCGGCCGCGGCCCGGGCCGAAGGGTCCACCGCGGGCTTCCGGATCGACGCCACGACCGCCGCCGCGCTGTCCGCGCTCGCCCAACGCGAGGGCGCCACGCTGTACATGGTCCTGATGGCGGCGTTCGACGTCCTGCTCTCCGCCTCCTCGCAGCGGGTCGTCGACAGCACGACCGGGCAGCCCGCGTTCGCCGACGACATCGTGGTGTCGCTGCCCTCCGCGGGCCGCGAACACCCCGCGACGGAACACCTGATCGGCTTCTTCGTCGGACACCTGCTGGTCCGCACGGACCTCTCCGGCGACCCGTCGTTCACCGAACTGGTCGGCCGGGTACGGGCGGAGACACTCGGCGCCTACGCCCACCAGGGCGTGCCGCTGTGGGCGTACGACTGGGCACGGCGGGACGGGCACGACCCCTTCCGGGTCTCCTTCAACCTGCTCAACGCCACGGTTCCACAAGTGCGGTTGCACGGTCTGCGGGCGGCGCCTCTGGACCTGTCGCTCGGCGACGACTACGTCTTCTCCGAGGTGGTGGTCAACATGGACGCCTCCGCGGTCGACCTCGCCCTCATCATGCGTGAGGACGCCGACGGCGGGCTGCGCGGCATGTGGCTGTACTCCACCGAGCAGTTCGACCCGCGTGCGCTCGCGGCCCTGATGGACCGCTGGACCCCCCTGCTCGCCACGATCGCCGCCGATCCCGGGCGGGGCGTCGACGCCCTGCGCACGGAGTCGCTCGCGGCGCCGGACCCGACCGCCGGGGGTACGTCATGACCCGTGCGGTGGCGGCGATCCGGGCCGCCGAGGTGGGCACGGACGACACGTTCCGGCTCTTCTGCTTCCCGTACGCGGGTGGGAACGCCACGGCGTACCGCACGCTCAGGGAGGCGGCGGGGCCCGGCCTGACCGTGTGCCCGGTGGAACTGCCGGGCCGCGGCAGGCGCCGGGCCGAGGAGCCGCTGAACCTGATGCGGCCCCTGGTCCGCAGGCTCGCCGACGATCTGGCGGCGGACCTGGACCGGCCGTTCGCGTTCTTCGGGCACAGTCTGGGCGGGCTGATCGCCTTCGAACTCGCCCGCGAGCTGCGCGACCGTGGCGCCCCCGTGCCAGAGCAGCTGTTCCTGTCGGCGATCGCCCCGCCGCAGACCGACCGGGGCCCCGCGCACACGCACACCGCCGACGACGCGCAGATCAAGGAGCGGCTGCGGGCACTGGGCGGCACTCCGCCCGAACTCCTCGCGGACGCCCGGATGATGGCGCTCGTCCTGCCGGTCGTGCGGGCCGACCACTCGGTGCTCGAACGCTACGAGTACCGCGAACTCCCCCCGCTGGACATGCCGTTCACGCTGATCGCGGCCACCGACGACCCGGTGGCACCGCCCGCCGAACTCGGCGGCTGGCGACGGCACTCGGCGCGGGGAACCCGGCAACGCCTCTTCTCGGGCGGCCACTTCTTCCTCGACCGGTCGGCGGCCGAGGTGATGCGGACGGTCGAGCACAGTCTGGGGCTTCTGCGGCGGACACACGCCGCGGCGGGCCCGTCGTACACGACAAGCCGAATGAGTCAGGAGTGATGACCGTGCAAGCCACCGAAGACGTCACCAGCGGGATCGGGCTGCTGCGCATCGACCACGTCGGCATGGCGGTGCCCGACCTCGACGAGGCGATCGGCTTCTACGAGCGTGTGTTCGGCATGCGCTGCACGCACGTGGAGGAGAACGAGGAACAGGGCGTGCGCGAGGCCATGATGGCGGTCGGCCCCGACGACAACGGCAGCCGCATCCAGCTCCTCGCGCCGCTCGCGCCCGGTTCGATGATCGCCCGGTTCCTCGACAAGAGCGGTCCCGGTGTCCAGCAGGTCGCGTACACGGTCAAGGACATCGACGCCGCCTGTGCCGAACTGCGCGCCCGGGGCCTGCGCCTGCTCTACAACACCCCGAAGCGGGGCACGGCCGGTTCCCGGGTCAACTTCGTCTTCCCCACCGACGCGGGCGGCGTGCTCCTGGAACTCGTCGAACCCGCCGGGATCTGACCCGATGCGGAACCCGATCCCACCGGCCCCCACCGGGCACACCCCCCACCGTACGGAAGGACGTTTATGACCACGGCACCCGTGCTGTGCGGGCTGGGGACCTGGCTGCCCCCACGCGCCGTCAGCAACGAGGACCTCACCACGGAGCTCGACACCTCGGACGAGTGGATCCGCTCGCGCACCGGTATCGGTGTGCGGCACATCGCCGATCCCGGCACCGCCACCTCGGACCTCGCCGTCGAGGCCGGGCGGCGGGCGCTGAAGTCCGCCGGTGTCGAGAAAGTGGACGCCGTGGTCCTGGCGACCACCACCCCGGACCAGCCCTGCCCGGCGACCGCGCCCCTGGTGGCCGCGCAGCTCGGGCTTGGCCAGGTGCCCGCGTTCGACGTGGGCGCGGTGTGCACCGGTTTCCTGTACGCGACGACCGCGGCCAGCGGTCTGATCGCGCTCGGCTCGGCGCGCACCGTCCTGGTGATCGGCTCCGACGTGTACTCGCGCATCCTCGACCCCACGGACCGCTCGACCCGGGTGATCTTCGGGGACGGGGCCGGGGCCGTGGTGCTGCGGGCGGGCGAGCCGGACGAGCCCGGTGCGCTCGGCCGGGCCCAGCTCGGCAGCGACGGCACCGGAGCCGATCTGGTGTCCATCCGCTCCGGCGGCTCGCGCGAGCCGCTGCGCGCGGAGAACGCCGCCGAGGCGGACCCGTACTTCCGGATGAACGGCAAGTCGGTGTTCCGCAACGCCGTCGAGCGGATGGCCGACACCTCCCGTGCGGTCGCCCAGGAGGCGGGCTGGGCCGTCGACGACATCGATCACCTGGTGGCGCACCAGGCCAACCTGCGCATCCTGCGTGCGGTGGCCGACCGCTTGAAGCTGCCTCACGAACGCTGCCCCGTCCATCTGGACCGGGTCGGCAACACCGCCGCGGCCTCGCTCCCGCTGGCCCTCGCCGACGCCGTCGAGTCGGGGCGGCTGCGCCCCGGGGACCGCACCGTCCTGACGGCATTCGGCGGCGGGCTCACCTGGGGCGCCTGTGCGCTGCGGTGGCCCGAGATCCATCCCTACTAGAGCCAACCACCCACCGGACCACGCGTCCGCCGCACCACCGTCCCCAAGACCGCCACCCCCCTGTGATCCCTGAGGAGAACGACATGAGCAGCACGTACGACCGTCTGGTGACCCTGCTGGCCGAGGGTTTCGGAATCGAGCCCGAGGAGGTCCAGCCCGAGACCACCTTCGCCGATCTGGACCTCGACTCGCTGGCCCTGGTCGAGCTCACCCTGGCCGCACAGGAGGAGTTCGGCATCTCCCTCGGCGACGAGGACCTGCACGCCACCAACTCGATGGCACAGACCGTGGACGTACTGGAATCCAAGACGGTGGCCCTCTGATGCCGCCGGCGGACATCCCACCATTCGAGGCGGCCATCACCGGCATCGGCATGGTGACCTCGGCCGGTATCGGCACCGAGACCTCCTGGGAGAACATCCGCGCCGCGGAGGGCACCGCCGCCGCGCGGCTGCCCGCCCTGGAGGGCATCCCGGCCGATGTCGCGTGCGGCATACCGGACTTCGACGCCGCGAAGATCATCGGCCGCCGCAAGGCCTGGCGTCTGGACCGCAACGCCCAGCTCGCCCTGGCCTCGGCGGCCGAGGCGATCGCCGACTCGGGTCTGGACTGGCAGTCCTGGGACGGGGCGCGCGTCGGCGTCATCATGGGCACCGGCGTCGGCGGCACCGCGACCTGGGAGAAGCAGGTCCAGGTCCGTCTCGAGAAGGGCCCCGAGAAGGTCTCGGCGATGCTGGTCCCGTCGCTGATCGTCAACATGACGTCGGGCCACATCGCCATGGAGTACGGGGCCCGCGGCCCGAACTTCGTGACCGCCTCGGCCTGCGCCTCCGGCACCTCGGCCCTCGGCGCGGCCCGTGATCTGCTGCGCAACGGCACCTGCGACATCGTGATCGCCGGTGGCGCCGAGGCGGCCCTGTCACCGACGCTCATCGCCGGTTTCGACCAGATGGGCACACTGTCCCGCCGCCGCGACGAACCGACCGCCGCCTCCCGGCCGTTCGACGTGGACCGGGACGGCTTCGTACCCGCCGAGGGTGCGGCCGTGCTCATCCTCGAACACCCGGAGCACGCCCGGGCCCGAGGTGCCCGTATCCGCGCGAACATCCGCGGCTACGGCGCCTCGGCCGACGCCTACAACGCGACAGCGCCGGACCCCGAGGGCGCCGGTGCGGAACTGGCCCTGCGGGCGGCGCTGCGCGACGCGGGCGTCACCCCGCAGGAGGTCGGCCACGTCAACGCCCATGGCACGTCGACCAAGCTGAACGACCTGACGGAGAGCAAGATGATCCGCCGGGTCCTCGGCGACCACCCTGCCGTCACCTCGGTGAAGGGGGTGACGGGCCATGCCCTCGGCGCGGCGGGGGCGATCGAGGCCGCGGTCACCGCGCTGACCCTGGAGTCGGGGCAGATCCCGCCGACCGCCAATCTCGAGAGCCTGGATCCCGAGATCGAACTGGACGTCGTCGCCAAGGCCCCGCGCACCGCGGGCGTCGAGGTGGCCGTCAGCAACTCGTTCGGGTTCGGCGGACAGAACGCGATTCTGCTCATGACCCGGGCGTGACATCCCGGCGGAGTGCCTTATCCGCGTCGGCCGGAGGGATTTCCCTCCGGCCGACGCTGCGTTCGGGGCGGGGCGCTGCGGCGCGCGGGCCGGTACGGGTGCGGCGGCGTACCGGCCGCCTCAGCCCGTGACGATTCCCATCACGAGGTTGATGGTGGTGGCCAGGATCCCGGCACCGAACACATAGGACAGCAGGCAGTGCCGCAGGGCCACGGCCCGGATCGTGGGACTGGAGAC
Source organism: Streptomyces sp. NA04227 (assembly GCF_013364195.1). Lineage (NCBI taxonomy): Bacteria > Bacillati > Actinomycetota > Actinomycetes > Kitasatosporales > Streptomycetaceae > Streptomyces > Streptomyces sp. NA04227. The sequence goes on from NZ_CP054918.1 coordinate 502,706, forward strand.
GTCGGTGTCGGAGACCTGGTAGGTCATGCCGAGGTTGTAACTGAAGTAGAGGAAGTCGCTGTAGCGCGGCGGGACTTCGGTGTTGAAGTCGATCCCCCTGCCCGGCGGCAGGTAGTACAGATACGCGTACCGGGTGGCGTACATCAGGTGGAGCGCCGCCCAGGCCATGAAGACTCCGCACAGCGCGGTGGCCGCCGCCGCGTGACTCAGCTCCGTGTCACCGGCGAGCAGCATCACGACGATGCCGACCAGACCGCATACGGCGGCCGAGACGACCACGAGTTCCTCCAGTACCGGCCGGAACTCCTCGCGGCGGATGTTGCGGTGCGTGCTCTCGGCGTCCATGGGCCACAGCACGAGCCATCCCGCCACCACGAAGAGCGTCTCGGCCGCGGCGATCCCGGCGAGAGCCCCCAGCGGCGCGCTGGTGCACAGCCCCACGACCGCGCCGGCCACCGCCCCGAGGAGCGCCGCCCCGACGAGCCGGGGAACGGCGTTGAGCACCGACCAGTGGTTCATGGAGCGCCCTCGGGGGTGATGCCGCGATGGCGGACGGTGGGTGGCGGGTGGCGAAGCACCTGACAGGAGCGGCGTCAGCGTAAGCGCGCGGGCGTCCCGTCGCAGCGCGGAGCGAGGGGCATGGGCCCAGGGTTCGGGCTCCGGGATCGTGCGCCGCACGTCGGCCCCGCGGTGGACCGAATGGCAGGCCCGCACCGGCGGAAATACCCTGCCCGAAATGTCGTATCGCCGTCTCACGCCCGCACGGCGGAGGGGTTGAGAACCTTGAGCGCCACCACTGACGAGCAGGAACCCGCAGAGCCGCGAGAACCGCGCGAGGACCCGGCCGCGCAGAAGGGCCCGGAGTTCCGCCCGTATCACCACCCGGCCGCCGGTTGGGGCGCGGCCAACAGCGTGACCCGGTTCCTGGTGCGGGAGGGCGCGCTGGTCGACGGCCCCCGGGCGATCATGCGGATGAACCACGAGAACACCGGCTTCGACTGCCCGGGCTGCGCCTGGCCGGACGACACCAAGGGCCTGCACCTGGACATCTGCGAGAACGGCATCAAGCACGTCACCTGGGAGATGACGCGCAAGCGGGTCGGACGCGAGTTCTTCGCCGCCCATTCGGTGACGGAACTGTCCGGGTGGAGCGACCACGACCTGGAGAACCAAGGCCGCCTGACCGAGCCGATGGTCTACGACCCCGGCTCGGACCACTATGTGCCGATCAGCTGGAAGGAAGCCTTCGCGCTGGTCGGCAGCGCCCTGCGCGAACTCGACAGCCCCGACCGTGCCGCGTTCTACACCTCGGGCCGCCTCGGCAACGAGGCCACCTTCCTCTACCAGCTGATGGCCCGCGAACTGGGCACGAACAACCTCCCCGACTGCTCCAACATGTGCCACGAGGCCAGCGGCCGCGCCCTCGAGGCCGCCCTCGGCACCGGCAAGGGCACCGTCGACCTCGAGGACTGGGAAACCGCCGACGCGCTCTTCATCATCGGAGTCAACGCCGCCTCCAACGCGCCCCGGATGCTGACCGCCCTGACCGAGGCGTACCGGCGCGGCGCGCGGATCGTGCACATCAACCCGCTCGTCGAGGCCGCGGCCACCCGTGCCATCGTCCCGCACGACTTCCGGGACATGGCCTTCCTGCGGACGACCCCGACGAGCACCCTGAACCTCCAGGTGCGCATCGGCGGTGACATGGCCCTGCTACGCGGCATGGCCAAGGCGGTCATCGCACACTCGACGAGCGATCCCAAGGCCCTGGACCGGGAGTTCATCGATCGTCACACGGCCGGATTCGCGGAGTACCGCGCGCTGTGCGAGGCCACACCGTGGGAGGAGATCGAGCGCCAGTCGGGGCTCTCCCGCGCCGACATCCTGGACGCGGCACGCGTGTACGAGGAGGCCGACCGCAGCATCGTCAGCTGGTGCCTGGGCGTCACCCAGCACGAGCACGGCGTCGACACCGTACGGGAGATCGTCAACCTCCTGCTGCTCCGCGGCAATCTGGGCCGCGAGGGCGCGGGCCCCTCCCCGGTGCGCGGACACAGCAATGTGCAGGGCAACCGCACCTGCGGCATCGACCACCGTCCCGCCGCGGAGTTCCTGGACCGTCTCGCCGGGGTCTGCGGGATCGACCCGCCCCGTACGCACGGTCTGGACACGGTCGGCACCATCGAGGCGATGCACCGCGGCGAGGTGAAGGTCTTTGTCGGCATGGGCGGCAACTTCGCCCTCGCGGCGCCCGATACGCCCGCCACGTACGCGGCGCTGCGCTCGTGCGACCTGACGGTCCAGGTGAGCACCAAGCTGAACCGCAGCCATCTCGTCCACGGCCGCCGGGCCCTCATCCTGCCGTGCCTCGGCCGTACCGAGAAGGACCATCAGCGCAAGGGCGTCCAGAGCACCTCGGTCGAGGACTCGATGAGCATGGTCCACCTGTCGATCGGCATGAAGCGCCCCGCCTCGCCCCACCTGTTGTCGGAACCCGCGATCGTCGCGGGCATGGCACGCGCCGCCCTGCCCGACAGCACCACCCCCTGGCAGTGGTACATCGAGGACTACGACCGCATCCGCGACACCATGTCCCAAGTCCTGGACGGCTTCGAGGACTTCAACCGCCGCGTCCGTCTCCCTCTCGGCTTCCGCATCAAGCAACCGGCCCGCGAACTGGTCTTCCTCACCCCCACCGGCCGCGCCGAGTTCTCCACCGCCACCCTGCCCGACGTCATCCCCGCCCCCGGCACCCTGGCGCTGGGCACCATGCGCTCGCACGACCAGTGGAACACCACCATCTACTCCGACAACGACCGCTACCGCGGCATCAAGAACCTGCGCACCCTCGTCTTCATGAACCCCTCCGACATGCGCACCCACGGCATCGCCGACCTGGCCCCCGTCGACATCACCAGCACCGCGAAGGACGGCACCCAACGCACCCTCAACGGCTACCTCGCCGTCCCGTACGACATCCCGCGCGGGTGCGCGGCCGGGTACATGCCGGAGATGAACGTGCTGTGCGCGCTGAGCGACTACAGCACGCAGAGCGATCAGCCGATCATGAAGCATGTACGGGTGCGGATCAGGCCTGCTTCGTGAGATCTGTTTCGGTCACCCCAGGAAGCTCAGCCGCACCTGGCGCTCCCGATTGTCGACGTTCGTATCCACCAGGCACACCGACTGCCAAGTCCCCAACTGAAGCCGCCCGCCCAACACGGGCAGCGTGGCATGCGGCGGCACGATCGCCGGGAGTACGTGGTCCCGGCCGTGGCCCGCGCTGCCGTGGCGGTGCTGCCAGCGGTCGTCGGCGGGGAGCAGGGAGTGCAGGGCGGCGAGCAGGTCGTCGTCGCTGCCCGCGCCCGTTTCGATCAGGGCGATTCCGGCTGTGGCGTGCGGGACGAAGACGTTGAGCAGGCCGTCCCGGCCCTCGGCCGCGTCCGCGAGGAAGCGTTCGCACTCGGCCGTGATGTCCACGACGGACTCGCGGCCGCCCGTGGTGAGGTTCAGGACTTGGGAAGTGAAGGCATCGGACATGGGCCCATCCTCACGTACGGGGGTGGCGGCACGGCGGACCCGACGCGACGAGAGAGAAAGTCGGTGTCAGACCCCCCTGTCACGATCGGCGCATGGGATTTTTCGACGATTTGGTACTGCCCGAGGAACCACCCGCCGAGCGAGACGAGTTGGTGCGCCTGGGGCCGTTGCGGGAGGACCCGGACTGTCCTTCGCCTCCCCTCGACTGGTTCGTTCCGGCTCGGTTGCCGCAGGTCGAGTTACTCGGCGCGGGTCCGGAAACGAGGGTGCTGTTGACGGGGTGGTCCGTCTGGCCGCGGTCGGTGACCGTACATCTGGCGGTCTTTCGCAAGGTGCGCAGGCAGCGGATGGGGCGGAGGCAGTCCGGGCTCCGGGTGGGTCTGCGATTCTCCGACGGGCGGCGGGTGACCTCGCTGGATGCCACCGTGACCCGGAGGGTGGAGATCAGCGGGGTGCAAGGTCCGGCGGCCGCCTGGCCCCAGACAGAGCAGGCCACAGGTCTGATACCGCTCGATCCCGGGCTTCACCATTCCAGCCGATCGCTGTTCAAGACCGATGTCGACCTGTATCTGGCGGAGTTGCCTCCCGCCGGTCCCGCACAACTCGTTCTCGAATGGCCGGACGAGGGCATCGTCGAGACCCGAACCACGGTCGACATGAACGCACTTCACTCCGCTGCCACGCAGGTGCACGAGGTGTGGCCCGGAATCGAGCAGCCGGATCCCTCGCGCCAGCCCGAACGGTTCGGCTTCATCGAGACCGGAGGTCCGCCCGATCTCCTGGCACCGCCGTTGAGCAGGGATCAGCGTGAGGAACTGCGTCGTCAGGAGAAAGCGCGCGAACGCTATGTGCCTCGGGCCGACTGGGAGGGGATGGTCTACGGGGACTGGAACGACGACCGTCTCGTCCGGGCGAGGCTGGCGGGCGGCGCATCGCCCAACTCCCGTGCCGGGTGGCGGGCCGCGAACCCACTGCATGCGGCAGCCGAACAAGGCACGGCGCAAACCGTCCGTACTCTCCTGGCGCACCGCGCCGACGTGGACGCGCTCGACGACGAAGCGCACACTGCGTTGTGGTACGCCGCGTGCGGCAGTGACGAGGGCATCGTACGTGCGCTGATCGACGCCGGAGCGGATGTGTGGACGCCCCAGGCCGGGCCCTGGTCACCGGGGCGGCTGCTGCTCACCACACCGATGGCGCGGCTCCTCGCGGATGTGCCCGGGGCTGTCGAGCTGCCCGCCGAGGAGGCTCGGGCGTTCCGTGAGGCGGACCGGCTCATCGCGGCCTTCGGCGAGGAGGAGATATGGACCGAAGGGCTCGGCATCACGTTCGTGTCGAACCTGAGCGAGGACGAGGTGATCCGGCGACTCGGCGGTGACCCGGGGCAGTGCCCGAAGGTCGGTCCAGATCAGTCCCCGTTCGATCCCGAGGACTACGAGGCGTCCCTGGACTACGTCGGGGTGTCAGGCCTCGCCGGTGCCCCGGGCGGCTGCGTGATCGTTCAGGACGGGTACATGCCGAGCGACGAGGCCGTACTGAGAGCGATATCGCCGGGCAGCACCGCCTACGGGATCTACTTCAACCCCAAGGGCGGAACATTCGGCACCCTGGCCCGCGACGGTGAAATCGTCGAGCACGAGGAAATCGGCCTCTGGGCAGACGCGACGGGCCCTGCCGCCCCCTGGCATTTCCGGTTCTGGCAGCACGATCACCCGTTCCCCCACGGCGCCAACTGTCTGGCCTACGCCTGTGCCGCGGCCGGAATGCGGATCGACGACGGTCGTGCGGCGGTCGACCGGGAGGCTCCGCAGCGGTGGGTGCTGCTGCCTGCCGCACTCCGGGACTGACGCGTCGCGGTCGCTCGCATCGCGGTACGACCGCCCGGGAAGATCCGGACCTCGGACGCCGTTGTGGTGACGCGTGAGCACCAACACGAGCGGTACCGGTACGGACGGCGGCCCTGAGGCGCCGGGTGCGCCGCGGGAGACGGACGTGGTCGTGGTGGGCGCCGGGCAGGCAGGGCTGTCCGCCGCCCACCATCTGCACCGCAGCGGATTCGAGCCGGGAGCCGGATTCGTGGTGCTCGACCACGCACCGGCGCCGGGCGGTGCCTGGCAGTTCCGCTGGCCCTCGCTCACCTTCTCCAAGGTGCACGGCCTGCACGCACTGCCCGGTAGGGAACTGACCGGAGTCGACCCCGCACGGCCCGCGTCCGAGGTCGTCGGCGACTACTTCGCCGCTTACGAGCGCGCTTTCGCCCTGCGGGTGCAGCGCCCGGTCGAGGTGCGTGCGGTACGCGAGGGCGAGGCGGGGCGGCTCCTGGTGGAGTCCTCGGCGGGGCCCTGGTCGGCGCGTGCCCTGATCAACGCGACGGGCACCTGGGACAAGCCGTTCTGGCCCCGTTACCCGGGGCAGGACACCTTTCGCGGACGACAGCTCCACACGGCGCAGTACCGCGGGCCGGAGGAGTTCGCGGGGCTGCGGGTCGTGGTCGTGGGCGGGGGCGCCTCGGGCTCGCAGCACCTGATGGAGCTCGCCCCGTACGCGGCGGCCACGACCTGGGTGACGCGCAGGCCCCCGGTGTTCCGCGAGGCGCCTTTCGACCAGGAGAGCGGGCGGGCCGCCGTCGCGATGGTGGAGGAGCGGGTCCGCGCGGGGCTGCCGCCGCGCAGTGTGGTCTCGGTGACCGGCCTGCCGCTCACGGACGCCGTCCGCCGGGCTCGTGCGGACGGGATCCTGGTGGCACGGCCCATGTTCGAAAGGATCACCGCGGACGGGGTGCGGTGGCAGGACGGCAGCACCGTGCGCGCGGACGTCATTCTGTGGGCGACCGGTTTCCGGGCCGCCATCGACCACCTCGCGCCGCTGCGGCTGCGCGAACCGGGCGGCGGGATCCGGCTCGACGGCACCCGTTCCGTGGCCGATCCCCGTATCCATCTCGTCGGATACGGACCGTCCGCGAGCACCATCGGCGCCAACCGGGCCGGTCGCGCGGCCGTACGCGATATCCGACGGCTTCTGGGCCGACGCACTCCCGCGTTGGCCTCCGGCTGAGCCACGGGCTCGGAGGTCGTCGGGCCGGACAGCCCCGCCGGCTCCTCAGGTCACTCCGCCCGCTCCGCGGCCGCCGCCTCGCGGTTGCGGTTGAACTCCGCGACGTTGCGCCGCTGTTCGCGGTAGTCGGCGGTGAAGCGGGTGTCGCCCGGCTTGACGGTCACGAAGTACAGCCAGTCACCCGGGGTGGGGTTGAGCGCCGCCCGCATCGCCTCCTCACCGGGATTGGCGATGGGTGTGGGCGGCAGCCCCATCCGCGCGTAGGTGTTGTAGGGGCTCTTGGCCTTGGTGTCACGTGTGGTGGTGTCCAGGACGCTGCGTCCCAGTGCGTAGTTGAGCGTGGAGTCCATCTGCAGCGGCAAGCCGTGGTCGAGCCGGTTGTAGATGACGCGGGCGACCTTGCCCATGTCGGCGCGCTCGGCCGCCTCCGCCTGAACCATGCTGGCGATGGTGACGGTCTGGTAGAGATTGACCGCGTTGCGCTCCGCTCCCGCCGTCAATTCCTCGCCGTTGAAACGCTCGTTGGCGGTGTTGACCATGAACGAGAGCAGTTCAGCGGGGGTGGTCTCCTCGTCTAGGGGATACGTGGCGGGGAACAGGTAACCCTCGGGATTACCGCCCGCGTCACTCGGCAGCTTCAGCCGTGCCGAGCCCCTCGCCTTCCTCGTCGTCCCCGGTTCCACGCCCAGCGCCTCGTCCACCGCCGCGTACACCTGACCGGAACGCCATCCCTCGGGAATGGTGAGACTGTCCGAGCGTCCCGATCCGCCGGAGAGGAGAACTGGCAGGAGCACCGCGGCCGTTGTGGCGAGGAGCCCGAGTGTGAGGATCAGGAGACGGCCACGGCGCGTCAGCCGTACCGGTCTTCTGCGGGCCCGTCGCCGCGTCTGGGTCTGCATGCGGGAAAAATAGCGCGCCTATCGCCCCATTTTGGACATTTCCTTACGATACGGTCTCCAATTGCGCGTCCCGGCGCACGAGCGCGGCGTAACGCCCGTCCCTGGCGAGCAGTTCCTCGTGCGTGCCCCGCTCACAGATCCGCCCTTTGTCCATGACCAGGATCTGGTCGGCACCGCGAACCGTGGAGAGCCGATGGGCGATGGTGAGCGTGGTGCGGTGGGCGGACAACTCGTCGATGGCCTCCTGCACCGCGCGTTCGGTACGGGTGTCCAGCGCGCTGGTGGCTTCGTCCAGGATCAGGACCGGAGGGTCGCGCAGGATGGTGCGAGCCAGGGCGAGCCGCTGCTTCTCCCCACCGGAGAAGCGGTGCCCCCGCTCGCCGACCACGGTCTCGTACCCCTCGGGCAGGGCGGCGATGTGCTCGTGGATCTGCGCGGCGCGCGCGGCAGCCACCAACTCCTCCTCGGTGGCCCCGGGCTTGGCGAAGCGCAGATTGTCGGCCACCGACGCGTGGAACAGGTAGGTCTCCTGGGCCACCACGCCGACGGCCCGGGCGAGGGTGTCGAAGTCCAGGTCCCGTACGTCCACGCCGTCCAGGGTGACGCGACCGCCGGTGACGTCGTAGAGGCGGGGCACGAGTTGGCTCAGCGTGGACTTGCCCGAGCCGGTGGCGCCCACCACGGCGACACTGGACCCCGCGGGAACCTGGACGTCGATCCCGCGCAGGGTGGACTCGGGTGCTCCCTCATAGCCGAACTCGACGTTCTCGAAGGCGAGTTGCCCCTTCACGCGGTCGAGGTGGACGGGGTTCTCGCGCTCGGTGATGTCGATCGGCAGGTCGAGGTACTCGAAGATGCGCTGGAACAGGGCGAGCGAGGTCTGAATCTGCACCCCGGTCGAGAGCAGGCTCACCGCCGGGCGGAACATGCCCTGCTGGAGCGAGACGAAGGCGACGAGCGTGCCGAGCGAGACGGCGGGGCCACCGAACGCGGCGGCGACACCGGCGGTCCAGTAGATCACCGCGGGCATCGCGGCCATGACGATGGTGATGACGGCCATCCGCCAGCGCCCTGCCATGTTGGACTTCACTTCGAGCCCGACCAGCCGCTCGGACTCCTCGGCGAAGGACGCGGTCAGCGAGTCGGCTCGCCCCATGGTGCGTCCGAGCAGAATGCCGCTGACGGACAGCGACTCGGTGACGGTCGCGGCCATCGCCGCCATCTGCTTCTGCCGCTCCGTCGCGATCTTCTTGCGCTCCCGGCCCACGCGTCTGCTGATCGCGACGAACGCCGGCAGCAGGAGCAGCGAGACGACGGTGAGCCGCCAGTCCAGCGCGAGCATGGCGACCACGGTGGCCACGACGCTGGTGACATTCGAGACCAGCGAGGTGGCCGTGGAAGTGACGGTGGCCTGCATACCGCCGATGTCGTTCGCGATGCGCGACTGGACCTCGCCGGTGCGGGTGCGCGTGAAGAAGGCGAGCGACATGCGCTGCAGGCGCTCGTAGACCGCCGTGCGCAGATCGTGCATGACGCGCTGGCCGACCGTGGTGGAGATCAGCGTCTGCGCGACGCCGAAGACGCTGGTCATCACCGCACTGAGGATCATCCCGAGGGCCAGCAGGCTCAGCAGGCCGGTTCTGCCCTGCGGGATCGCGGTGTCGAGGATTTCCTTCAGCAGAAAGGGGGTGGCCACCGAGACCAGCGAGGACGCGCAGACCAGGAGACCGACGACCGCCAGGCGGCCACGGTAGGGCCTGAACAGCCGCAGGATCCGCCGGACCTGGCGTGGTTCCTGCTCCGCCTTCGCAGACGGCGACCAGGTGGATTCGTCGTGACGCATGGGCTCCTACGGATATGGGTCGGGTACGCCGGGACGGCGCCTGTCGATGCGCCCGCCGGTGAAGGCCCTTCGCACTCCACCGACGGCAGCACGAAGAGCCTAGCTCATTGTTACCTAAGCTCACAATGAACTGCGTCCTGATATCCTCCGGCCATGACCTCCGGCTCTTCTCCCACGGACGACGGACTGCTCGCCGAGCAGTTGCTCAGGCTCACCCGCCGCATGCAGCGCGTCCAGAAACGCCATCTCCAGGAGTCGGGCACAGGGATCACCCCGGCGCAGTCCCGCCTGCTCAGGACGCTCGCCCACTACGACGAGCCACCGCGCATGGCCGATCTCGCCGAACGGCTGGAGGTGGTTCCGCGGGCGATCACGACCCTGGTGGACGGCCTGGAGGAGCGCCACATGGTGCGCCGCGCGCCGGATCCGACCAACCGGCGCGTGGTACGTATCGAGCTCACCGACGAGGGCCGGGCCGCGCTGCGTGCCCTGCGCAAGGCACGGCGTGCGGCGGCCGCCGACATCCTCGCCCCGCTGGACACCCGGCAGCGCGAGACCCTCGGCGACCTGCTGACCGCCCTGTTCCACAGCGAGATTCCGCACCGGCACGACCACGAACGCCCCTGCTGACGGCGCGCCACCGCATCGGCCCGCCATCCCATCGGCCCGGCACACCACACCCCGCAGAGATCACCCGCCGTCCACCCCGACCCGACCTCGTCCCGCGCCGTCGTCCAACCGACCCGGGACGAGGCCGAGTTCAGCGGCTCAGCAGCGCTTGTCGTCCCGCGTCACCATGCCCTGCACCGTCACCAGATGCCGGTCGTCACACCCGTCCGAGCCCAGGAGCCTCAACCGCTCGCTCGTCGTTCCCACCGCATGGCGCTGGTCGCGCGGCACGTTCACCGTGTACGTGGCGTCGCCCTCGTACCCGTCGTCGAGTGCGGACCAGGAGACACGGCGCCCGCCCAGGGTTTCCTCCGCGCTGTGCCGGTCGCCCAGAGCGAGCACGGTGCGCAGGCGGTCGCCCTCGCCGAGGGTCGTCGTCCCGTCCATCGTGTACGTCCGCCGCAGATGCTTCTCCCGCTCGGCGCCACGTCCCGACGTGGTGACCGTCTCCTCGTCGTGCCACACCGCACGCAGCCCGTCGTAGGACTCCGACTCGGTCCACCGGTGTACGGAACTGTTGTCCACGGCACGGTCCACGGTGGTGCGCACCCGGCCGTGCGAGGTGTCCACATAGCCGGCGACCTCGAGGGCGTGCGCGCCTTCGGTGTCCAGTCGATGGGTCGAACCGGGTGTGTGCTCGGAGGAGTTGGTGGGGCTGCTCTCCCGGTGCGTGGTGAGTGCGCCGGTGACCTGCTCGCTCTTCTCGTCCTGCCACAGCAGCACGTTCGTGGGCAGGCTCCAGCCGGTCTGCCCCTCGGGCACCCCGACGACACGTACGTCCACGTCGTGCGGGCGGCCGTCGTTCAGGAGACCGGCGAACGGCGTGAGGTCGTAGACGATCGGCTGGATGTCGAAGGCGCGCGGGCCCGGGATCACGTACCAGAGGAAGGGGTTGGACCAGCCGCCGGTCCAGACGGTCGGGAAGGGTGACGCGATGCCCGCGAGCCGGCCGTCCACCGTGATCTGCACTTCCCGGTAGGGTCCGCCATCTGCCTTGCACGAGTACGGGGCGGCGTCGGGCACGGTCAGGTACCAGTACTCCTCGCAGCCGCCGCCCGAACCGGTCGCGTACACCTCGGCGAGAATCCGCTCGCTGTTGCGCGGGGTCGTCAATTTGCCGTCGCGCAGGGGCAGTACGCGGTCGGGCACCTCGCCGGACCCTCTGCCCGGGGACGTGGCGCCCGGAGACGTGGCGCCCTGAGACGTGGCGTCCCGACCGGTGGCGTAGAAGGTCAGCTTCGCGCGGACCTTGATCACACCGGTGTACGTCTCGTCCACGACGTTGCCGATCAGCATCTCGACGTCCTGGCCCCTGCGCAGTACGTCGCGGTAGCGGGTGACGTCCTTCTCCACGGACCAGGTGATGCCGTCCGGCGAGGGCTGGGGGGTGGACGTCCGCAGCACCTCCACACCGCCGATGTGCAGGTACCCGAGCCGGTCGAACTGTCGCCCCTTGACCGAGCCTTCGAGCCGCAGCACCACCTTGCCCCAGCGGTCGCCGCACCCCTCGGGCGGCGTGTACCGCCCACGGTAGGGAGTGAAGTCCCGGAACTCCGTCTCGGCGACGGTGACTTCGCACGCCTTGCCCTGCGGCTTCGTCACGGGCGGTGCCGCGGTGACCGGGTCGTGCCAGTCGGTGCCGAACTCGGGGGGAGGTTCGGCCGCCGGGGCGGGTGCGGTGGACCGCTCGGCTGCGGTGGCCGGTCCCGCGCCGGACGGCAGGAGACCCGCCGACAGCAGCACCGCCACGAGCATGGGCATGACGAATCGTCTTCTCATGCGGGATTTCTACGGGGCGTCATGATCCGTGCGCAATGGGCCCATCACCGATCGGGCCGGATCCACGCCCTCAGTGCGCCAGTGCCGCCCTGTCCCCCATCACCACGACGGGCCGCTGCGCCGGGTCGAGGGTCCGCAGCAGATGGCGCATAGCGGACTTGGACAGGCTGACGCAGGCGGAGGTGCCGCTGCCGTGGTCCATGTGCAGCCAGATGCTGCCGCCCTTCGACCGGCCCTCGGGCCGGACCGGGTCGTTGGGTGCGGTGCCCTTGACGCGGTTGTAGTCGATCGCGATGACGTAGTCGAAATCGTGCCAATGCGTCTTGGCCCAGTAGTGCGGCGCCTGGAACGAGGCGGACGAGGTGTACGGCAGCCTGGCACCGGGGTCGGGCAGCACACCGCCGGCGTCGGTGAGCGTGAAGACGCCCACCGGACTGCGCCGGTCACCCTCGCGATGGTGTTCCGTCCAGCCCTTCTTGCCGTTGTGCGCGGGCCAGCTCGCCGCGCGTCGCCAGCCCTCGCCCTGCTTGGTGAACAACACCACCGTCGCGTCAGGGGAGTTGTGGCCCTTGCCGTACACGGCGACCACCTGTCGGCTCCCCGCCGGAATACGGCTGCGCAGGCGCTCGCCCACACCCGGCAGGTCGCGGGAGACGGATCCCGGCCCGTCGGCCTTCCGGCTCGCGGTGGGCCTCGCCTCTCCGCCACCCGCCCCCTTGTCCTGGGATTTCCCGCAGCCACTGCCGGCCGCCGCGAGGAGCACGCAGGCACCCGCCAGCCCCAAGGTCCGTACCGCACTCGCCGTTCGCATGCGTTCCATCGTCGCACCCCGCGGTGGTCACCCGGACGGGCCGTTCGCGCGCACGGTGGCGGGCCGAATACCTGCCGCCGCGGGGAAAACCGTTTGCCCCTGATGACCACGCCCGGCGAACCTTTCACGGTTCCCGCCCGTTTCGCGGCGCCCGATTCCCGAGAGCCATGGGGCCTCATGAAGATCCAGGACCTTCCGTACGCCGACCCGGGTGTGCCCGACGCGCGCTCCGGTCCGCGACTCCTGTGGTGGCTCGGGCGGCAGCAGTCGGGCGGCCAGCTCCGCTCGCTCGGCTGGGGGCTGATGCACTTTCTGGCCGTCGCCGCCCTGCCGTACGGCGTGGGGTACGCGGTGCAGGCGGTCGTCGACCGCTCGGGCGGCCGACTGGCGCTCGCGGGCGGCCTGCTCGCGCTGTCCGCGGCGGCCATCGCCGTGGGCGACACCATGCTGCACCGCACCGCCGTCACCAACTGGATCACCGCCGCCGCCCGGGTACAGCAACTGCTCGCCCGGAAGACGGCGGTACTCGGCTCGGCGCTGACCCGGCGGGTCGCCGCGGGCGAAGTGGTCGCCGTCTCCACCGGCGACGTCGAGAAGATCGGCTGGTTCGTCGAGGCCCTGTCGCGGTTCACCGCCGCGGCGGTCACGGTCGTGGTGGCCTGCGCCGGACTGGTCCTGTACGCGCCCTCCCTCGGCTGGATGATTGCCCTCGGCATGCCATTGCTCGCCCTGGCCGCACTGCCGCTGCTGCCCAAGGCCACCGAACGCGCCGACGTCCAGCGCGAGAAGGCCGGGCACGCGACGGAGCTGGCCTCGGACACGGTCGCCGGGCTCCGGGTGCTGCGCGGCATCGGCGGCGAGGAGCTGTTCCTCGACCGATACCGCGAGGCATCGCAGGAGGTGCGCCACGCGGCCGTGCATAGTGCCCGGATGTGGGCGCTGATCTCCGGCGTCCAAGTCCTCCTTCCCGGGCTGCTGTTGATCGCGGTCGTCTGGCAGGGAGTGACCCTCACGCGGGAGGGCCGGATGTCGGTCGGCGAACTCGTCACCGTGTACAGCACCGTGACGATGCTCAACTTCCCGTTGCGCCACTTCGAGGAGATCGCCATGGCGTACTCCTTCTCGCGCCCCTCGGCCAAGCGCGCGGCCCGCGTCCTCTCGCTGGAACGGGACACCGAACCCGGCGGCCCGTGGCCGGAACAGCTGCCGAGCGGCGACCTGTACGACCCCCGCACCGGTCTGCTCGCGGCGGCCGGTCGGCTCACGGCCGTCGTCTGCGGCGACCCGGACACCGCGGGCCGTCTCGCGGACCGGCTGGGCGGCCACGCTCCGGACGAGGACACCGACGGCCCTGGTGTGCTGCTCGGATCCGTACCGCTGGACAACCTGCCGCTGGAAGCCGCGCGTACGGCCGTGCTCGTCCAGGACAAGGACCCGGTCCTGATGTCGGGCACCCTGCGCGCCCTGCTCGACGTACCGGCCTCGGGCAACGTGCCCGTCCGGGCGGCGCTCGACGCGGCGCACTGCGCGGACGTGCTGGACGCGCTGGCGCAGCAGTCGGCGGACGGCGGCGATCCGATGGAGGCGCACCTGACGGAGCGGGGCCGATCACTGTCCGGCGGACAGCGCCAGCGACTCGCGCTGGCGCGCTCGCTGCTCACCGACCCCGAGGTGCTGGTGCTCGACGAGCCGACCTCCGCCGTCGACTCCCACACCGAGGCGCGGATCGCGGCGGGCGTACGGGAGTTGCGGAAGGGGCGTACGACCGTGGTGTTCACCTCCTCACCGCTGTTGCTGGACCGTGCCGACCAGGTCGTCCTGGTCCACGAGGGGAAGGTGGCCGCGACCGGCACGCACCACGAACTGCTGCGCGGCGAGGCGCGGTACCGCGCCGTCGTCACCCGCGAGCAGGACGACACCGCACCCGCCGACGGCGCCCTGCCGACCCCCAGGCGCACCGGCGCCGCTTCCGGACACGAGGAAATCCGAGCACCGCAAGAACTCCGGGACCTCGGGGAACCCGGCGAACTCACAGGCCTCAAGGAACTGAAGGAACGCAAGGAACTGGAGGAACCCGCATGATCGGCGTGGCTCCGCCGACGCACGACCCGGACAGTCCGCTGACGGCGGACACCCTGCCGGTGGGCGGGCCGGCGACCGTGCGCGCCTATGTGCGGGATCTGCTGCGGCGGCACCGTCGCGCCTTCACGGCCCTGGTCGCCGCGAACGGCGCCGCCGTCCTCGCCTCGCTCGTCGGACCGTATCTGCTGGGCGAGTTGGTGCAGAAACTCACCGAGGAAGGCGCCTCGGCCGAGCTGCACCTCGGCCGCACCCTCGCGGTCTTCGCGCTGGCGCTGGCCGTACAGACCTGGTTCGTACGGGAGGTACGGCTGCGGGGTGCCGTGCTCGGCGAGCTGATGCTCGCGGACCTCCGGGAGGACTTCCTGGTCCGTTCGGTCGCCCTGCCTCCGGGCGTACTGGAACGAGCCGGGACCGGCGATCTGCTGTCGCGCATCACCACCGACATCGACCGGCTCGGCGAGGCCATGCGCGAGGCCGTGCCGCAGCTCACCATCGCCGTGGTCTGGGCGGGGCTGCTGGTCATCGGCCTCGGCATCACCGCTCCCCCACTGGCCCCCGTACTCCTCCTCGCCGTTCCGCTGCTCGTCGTCGGCTGCCGCTGGTACTTCCGCCGGTCGCCGTCCGCCTACCGTTCCGAGGCGGCCGGATACGCGGCCGTGGCCGCGGTACTCGCCGAGACCGTCCAGTCCGGCCGCACGGTCGAGGCCCACCGCCTCGGCAAGGAGCGGGTGGCGCTCTCGGACCGCCGGATCACCGAATGGTCCGCATGGGAGCGCTACACCCTCTGGCTGCGGAGCGTGCTCTTCCCCATCATCAACCTCACGCACGCGACGGTGCTGGCCTCGGTCCTCCTGATCGGCGGAGTCTTCGTCCTGGAGGGGTGGATCGGTGTCGGCCAGCTGACGACCGCGGCACTCATCGCGCAGATGCTCGTGGAGCCCTTGGGCCTCATTCTGCGCTGGTACGACGAACTCCAGGTCGCACAGGTGTCGTTGGCGCGGCTGGTGGGCGTGCGCGACATCGAACCGGCACGGGGGGACGCGACGCTGCGGCCCGAGGGCCGTGGCATGCACGCGGAGCGAGTCCACTTCGGCTACCGGCCCGGGGTCGATGTCCTGCGTGAGATCACCCTGCGCCTGGAGCCCGGGACACGGCTCGCGCTGGTCGGGCCCTCCGGCGCCGGGAAGTCCACCCTCGGCAGGCTGTTGGCGGGCATCTACGCGCCACGCGCGGGCAGTGTCGCCCTCGGCGGCGCGGAACTGTCGCGGATGCCCGCGGAAGAGGTGCGCTCCCATGTGGCCCTGGTCAACCAGGAGCACCATGTGTTCACGGGCACGCTCCGGGACAATCTGCGGCTGGCCCAGCCCGGCGCCGACGACGCGGACCTGTGGCGCGCCCTGGAGTCGGTGGACGCCGAGGACTGGGCACGGGCCGCCGAAGAGGGCCTGGACACACAGGTCGGCTCGGACGGGCTCGCCCTGACTCCGGCCCAGGCCCAGCAGGTGGCCCTCGCCCGTCTGGTACTCGCCGATCCGCACACCCTGGTGCTCGACGAGGCGACCTCGCTGCTCGATCCGCGGGCGGCCCGGCATCTGGAGCGTTCCCTGGCGCGTGTCCTCGAAGGACGCACCGTGGTGGCCATCGCGCACCGGTTGCACACGGCGCACGACGCGGACGTCATCGCGGTCGTCGAACAGGGCCGGATCACCGAGTACGGCAGCCATGACGAGCTCGTCGCGGCCGACGGCGCCTATGCCGCGCTGTGGCGCTCCTGGCACGGCTGATTCCCCGGCGCCCCGGGCCCGCCCGATACCGGATCCGGGCCCGGGCCGCCGAGAGCGCTCGGCGGCCCCGGCACCGGGCCAAGTCAGCCGGGCAGCCCCACGGCCCCCACCGCGCCGACCGCACCCACGACCATGAACGCGGGCATGAGGACCTTCAGTTCCACCCAACTGCCCGCCCGGAACCGCATCATCCGCGGCGGACCGACCGGGTACCAGCGCTTGCGGCCCACCGGGATCGGCCAGAGCACCGGGCAGCCCGAGACGGTCAGGGCGTCGCCCAGGTCGTGCACGAGCGCACCGAGCACGATCGGCAGGCCCAGCCACAGGTACTCCTGCCCGGGCGAGGTGAACAGCCAGTCCGCCCCGTTGCCCGGCCGGTCCAGGATGTCGGCGAGGATCCAGGACCCGGCCGCCGCGAGCAGCCAGACCAGGACGTCGCTGCTCGTACCGCGGGCCGCGCGCCACAGAAGGCCCTCGATGGCGAGCACCAGGTGGACGAAGAGGATGCCGAGCACCGCCCAGCGCCCGCCCGTGATGGCGAGCACCGAGAATCCCGCCCCCAGGAACACGGCCCACAGCCAGGTGTGGGTCAGGGTGCGGTGGCCTCCCGAGCGCCGCGGATCGCCCGGGCCCCGGGTCGCGCGGTAGACGGCGGCCGAGAGCGCGTCGACGATTCCGCACAGCGCTTTGGACAACGGGCCGAAGGCCGTGGAGATCGTCGCGGCCTTGTGGTCCAGGTCCGGAGCCAGCGCCGCACCGGCGCAGATCAGCGCTCCCACCAGGAGGACCGGCCAGGGCATCGTGTGCCCGGCGGCAGCGACGCCGGCACCGAGCCCCAGCCAGGCCGCCGCTCCCGAAAGCGAATGTGCCGGTCCCATCATGGTTGTTTCCCGCCCCAATCCTCGTACGCAGGGGTCCACTTGGGCCCGAGCGCTGACGCCGCGTCGGCGGCTCAGCGTAGCGTTCGGGATCTTCGTACGTCCGTCCGGTTCCGTGATCGTGGCGGAGTACAGGCAAGATGGTGGGGTGACCCTCATCGATCAGCTCCCCCAGACCGCCGATCCCGACGCCCTGTACGAAGCCTTCGAGTCGTGGGCGGGTGAGCGGGGTCTGACCCTCTATCCCCACCAGGAGGAGGCGCTGATCGAGGTCGTCTCGGGTGCGAATGTGATCGTGTCCACGCCGACCGGTTCGGGCAAGAGCATGATCGCCGCGGGGGCCCACTTCGCCGCTCTGGCGCGTGACGAGGTCACCTTCTACACCGCCCCCATCAAGGCGCTGGTCTCGGAGAAGTTCTTCGAGCTGTGCAAGATCTTCGGCACCGAGAACGTGGGCATGCTCACCGGCGACGCCTCGGTCAACGCCGACGCCCCGGTGATCTGCTGCACCGCCGAGGTGCTGGCGTCCATCGCGCTGCGCGACGGCGACCGGGCCGATGTCGGGCAGGTCGTGATGGACGAGTTCCACTTCTACGCGGAGGGCGACCGGGGCTGGGCCTGGCAGATCCCGATCCTGGAGCTGCCGCAGGCCCAGTTCGTGCTGATGTCCGCCACCCTCGGCGACGTCGCGATGTTCGAGCAGGACCTCACCCGGCGCACCGGCCGTCCCACGGCCGTCGTCCGCTCGGCCACGCGCCCGGTCCCGCTCTCGTACGAGTACCGCCTGACCCCGCTGACCGAGACGCTCACCGAACTGCTCGACACCAAGCAGGCGCCCGTCTACATCGTCCACTTCACCCAGGCCCAGGCCGTGGAGCGGGCACAGGCGCTGATGAGCATCAACATGTGTACGCGGGAGGAGAAGGACCGCATCGCCGAGCTGATCGGCAATTTCCGGTTCACCACCAAGTTCGGCCGCAATCTCTCCCGTTACGTGCGCCACGGGATCGGGGTGCACCACGCCGGAATGCTGCCCAAGTACCGCCGCCTGGTCGAGAAGCTGGCGCAGGCGGGGCTGCTGAAGGTCATCTGCGGTACCGACACGCTCGGTGTCGGCGTCAACGTCCCCATCCGTACCGTCCTGTTCACGGCCCTGACCAAGTACGACGGCAGCCGGGTGCGGGTGCTGCGGGCGCGGGAGTTCCACCAGATCGCCGGGCGGGCCGGGCGCGCGGGCTTCGACACGGCGGGCTTCGTGGTCGCGCAGGCTCCCGAGCACGTCATCGAGAACGAGAAGGCGCTCGCGAAGGCGGGCGAGGACGCCAAGAAGCGCCGCAAGGTCGTACGCAAGAAGGCGCCGGAGGGCTTCGTCGGCTGGACCGAGAACACCTTCGACAAGCTGATCACCTCCGATCCGGAGCCGCTCACCTCCCGCTTCCGGGTCACCCACACCATGCTGCTGTCCGTCATCGCCCGGCCGGGCAACGCCTTCGAGGCGATGCGGCACCTCCTGGAGGACAACCACGAGCCGCGCAAGCAGCAGCTGCGCCACATCCGCCGGGCGATCGCCATCTACCGCTCCCTCCTCGACGGCGGAATCGTGGAGAAGCTCGACGAGCCGGACGCGGAGGGGCGCATCGTGCGCCTGACGGTGGATCTGCAGCAGGACTTCGCGCTGAACCAGCCACTGTCCACGTTCGCGCTCGCCGCATTCGACCTGCTCGACCCCGAGTCGCCCTCGTACGCGCTGGACATGGTCTCGGTGGTCGAGTCCACGCTCGACGACCCCCGGCAGATCCTCGCGGCGCAGCAGAACAAGGCCCGTGGGGAAGCGGTGGCGGCGATGAAGGCGGACGGCGTCGAGTACGAGGAGCGAATGGAGCGGCTGCAGGACATCAGCTACCCGAAGCCGCTCGATGAGCTGCTCTTCCACGCCTACGACACCTACCGCAAGAGCCACCCCTGGGTCGGCGACCACCCGCTGTCCCCGAAGTCGGTCATCCGGGACATGTACGAACGGGCCCTGTCCTTCACCGAGTTCGTCTCCTTCTACGAGCTCGCCCGGACCGAGGGCATCGTGCTGCGCTACCTGGCCAGTGCGTACAAGACGCTCGAGCACACCGTTCCGGACGACCTCAAGTCGGAGGATCTGCAGGATCTGATCGCCTGGCTCGGCGAGATGGTCCGCCAGGTGGACTCCAGCCTGCTCGACGAGTGGGAGCAGCTGGCCAACCCGGAGGAGATGACCGCCGAGGAGGCCCAGGAGAAGGCCGACCAGGTCAAGCCCGTCACGGCCAATGCCCGTGCCTTCCGGGTCCTCGTCCGCAACGCGATGTTCCGGCGCGTCGAGCTGGCCGCCCTGGACAACGCGGAGGAACTGGGCGAGATGGACGCCGAGTCCGGCTGGGACGCGGACGCGTGGGGCGAGGCGCTGGACGCCTACTGGGACGAGTACGACGAGCTGGGCACCGGCCCCGACGCGCGCGGCCCTCGGCTGCTGCGGATCGAGGAGGTTCCGGCCGACGCGCTGTGGCGGGTGCGCCAGACCTTCGCCGACCCCAACGGCGACCACGACTGGGGCATCAGTGCGGAGGTCGACCTGACCGCCTCGGACGCCGAGGGCAGGGCCGTGGTCCGGGTCACCGACGTGGGCCAGTTGTGAGCGCCGCGGCGTGGGGCCGGACCTCGTCCCCGCGCCGCGACACCGGCCGGGCGGGGCGGACCGGCCGTTCGAGCCGGAACCGGACAAGCGGGGCCGCACGATCTTCAATCTCACCGCCTCCTTTCACAAGGCCGAACAGGGCGGCATCGAGCACCAGTTGCCGCCCGCACGGCAGGTGCCCGAGCCCGAGTCCCTGCCCTCTGTCGTCGACGAGATCAGGGCGCGCCTGGGCACGCTGCCCGAAGAATGGGAACGCCTCGCCCGTCGGCAGCCCTTCGACATCAGATATGTCGACCGACTGCGTTGGGATCGTGCGGAAGTCGAAGGTGCTCAGCCCCGAAGTGCCGTGTGGATGCGGGCCGTCGGCCCACTGGGCGAGGATCCGCTGGTGCACACCTGCGCGTTGACGTACGCCAGTGACATGACGCTGCTCGACGCGGTACGCATCCCCGTCGAACCGCTCTGGGGCACCCGAGGCTTCGACATGGCCTCCCTCGACCACGCGATGTGGTTCCACCGGCCCTTCCGCGCCGACGAGTGGTTCCTCTACGACCAGGAGTCCCCGATCGCCACGGGTGGCAGGGGTCTTGCCCGCGGCCGCATCTACGACCGGCAGGGACGCATGCTGGTGTCGGTGGTGCAGGAGGGGCTCTTCCGGCCGGTGTCCTGACTCCCTGCCGTTCCGCAGCCGCACTCGGCTCCGCGTGGGGCACCAGCCACCGTGGCCCGGTCCGGTCCCGGCTGCTTCCCTCGCGCGCCCTCACGTCGCCACGGCACGGCGATTCTGCGCAACAGGCCTGCGCGCAGAAGCCGTCGGGCCCGTGGCACCGAGGAGTCGGCGGCACCTCGCGGGCTCGCCCTGCCGGGCGCGGGCCGCGGTGCCGGGCGCAGTTGACGTGCTTCGGCGAGGCTCAGGCGGAGGCTGGTGCGCAGCCACTCCACCTCGTCTTCGTCGGCGGCCGTCATCAGGCCGGTGACGACCCCGGCGGCGGCCGAACCGGGTTCGTAGCGCCAGGGGTTGGGGGGCCGTAGGCGCAGCAGCAGGGCGCGCTCGTAGGGATCGCGGACCGCCTCGGACAGTGCGGCGGGCGGGAGCAGGGCGGCGCTCACCGCCGCGCGTTCCCAGGGGCCGTGAGCGTCACGGAGCAACATGCCCGCGTGGCGCCCGCGCCAGTTCCGGGCGCGCAGGTCCATACCGCTGCCGACGCGGGTGCGCATGGCCTCGGGGAACCTGCCCGCCAGCAAGGGCCGGTTGGCTCCCAGCGCCGCGAACTCCCGTAGTTCCTCGGCCAGATACAGCCAGACCACCGTGCGGTACCGGTTCAGCCGGAAGCGGACCGGGCTGAACAGACCCAGCCGGGCCAGTCGTGCGAAGCGCCCCGGGCTGACGTCGAGGAGAGCGGCCCCCTCGGCCGCTCCCACGAGGGCCACCCGTGCTCTGAGCCCCTCGGGGAAATCGGGGACCGCACGGAGTCTGGCGATCTCGGCCCGGCTGACCGCACGTCCGCGGCCGTCCGATGCTGTCTCGCTGCGGATGTGCCCAAGTCGCATCGCGGTCTCGAACTCCATGGGCGCGAGCCCCAGTTCACGCGCAGCCCGGGCAGCGGGAACCACTCCCGGGTCGCGGGCGCCGGAGCCTCGCCGCACACCGCGCACACCGGGCGGTGACTCACCGCGACTTTTCGTTGCCGGACGCGCGGTGTCCTCGGCAGCGGGTGCCGGGCGCCGGAGGGTCGCGGTGATGTTGTTGGACGTCATGCTGGTTCTCCCCCGTGGAGACGGATTCGTTCACTCGGGGAAGACCGTAGCTCCGGCGGACGATCACCGCTCGCGCCTGTGGATAACTTTCGGGAGCGAGGGAATCTCTGCTGGTGAGCGGGTCAAGGGTCGATTTTGGGAGTCCGTTCACGGTGGCGGGCGTCCACGCCGAGGTGTTCGCCGACGCGGTTGACGAGCAGGGTCATCTCGTAGGCGATCTGGCCCATGTCGGCTTCGGCGTCGCTCAGTACGCACAGGCAGCTGCCGTCGCCCGCCGAGGTGACGAAGAGTGCGGCCTCGTCGAATTCGATCACTGTCTGTCGCACCCCGCCGATGCCGAAGTGGCGGCCCGAGCCCTTGGCGAGACTGTGCAGGCCGGAGGCCACGGCGGCCAGATGCTCCGCGTCCTGGCGCTCCAGTCCCTCGCTGGCACCGGTCACCAGCCCGTCGTTGGAGAGTACGAGGGCGTGCCGTATGTACTGGATGCGCTCGGTCAAGTCGTCCAGCAGCCAACCGAGTCCGCTGCTCTGTGCCATGGTCGGTCTCCCCGCTCGCGGTCCCCCGGCGATCCGCCGGAGGTTGCCGGAGGATCTCTGCCGCAAGCCTTCCCCACCCGGGGCCCCTGGGCAACCAGGATGCGCGCATGGCACACAACATGACCGGTGACGCGCGGCGGGCGCCGCCCGCGCACGCGAACCGCCCGCCGCGCGCCGCCGGTTGGGCCACCACCGCGACGGCAGCGAAAAGGGGCGGCCGGTACTTCAGCCGCCCCTTCTCACTGCCCGAACCGCTCACGTATCGGAATCGGTCAGGCCTGCCAACCGTTCACGTACCCGAGCACAGGCCTCACTTGGCCGCCGACTCCGGCTTCGGGGTCGCGTGCGGGTCACAGGTGACGTCCTGCGCGTCGAGCTTGCCGGTGAGCAGGTAGTCGTCCACCCGGTTGTTGATGCACGGGTTGGTCTGACCGGTGACGCCGTGCGAGCCGGCGTCCTTCTCCGTCACCAGACGCGAGCCCTTGAACCGCTTGTGCAGTTCGACGGCGCCCTCGTAGGGAGTGGCGGCGTCCCGCTCGGCCTGGATGATCAGGACGGGCGGCAGGCCCTTGTGCGACTTCACGTCGACCGGCGTCTGCTGCTTGGTGGACCACGTGGCGCACGGCAGGTTCATCCACGCGTTGGCCCACGTCATGAACGGATGGTCCTTGTGCAGCCGGGTGTTGTCGCGGTCCCAGCGCTTCCAGCTGGTGGGCCACTTGGCGTCGGCGCACTCGACGGCCGTGTAGACCGCGTTGCCGTTCTCGGAAGCGGCGTTGCCCTTGGTGTCCGAGAGGTCGGGGCCCGCGGCCTCGACCAGCGCCTCGGTGTCACCGGCCACGTACTTGCTCCACACCTGGGCGGTGGAGGCCCAGGCCGAGTCGTAGTACGGAGCGCCCTGGAAGAAGGAGGTCAGCTCGGCCGGACCGACGACCCCGCCGATGGGCTCCTTCTTCGCGGCGGCGCGCAGCTTCTCCCACTGGGCCTGGACCTTCTCCTGGGTGTCGCCCAGGTGGTAGGCCGCGTCGTTCTGCGCGACCCACTTCGTCCAGTCCTCCCAGCGGCCCTGGAACGCGACGTCCTGGTCCAGGTTGGCCTGGTACCAGATCTTCTCGCGCGACGGGTTGACCACGCTGTCCACGACCATGCGACGGACGTGGTCCGGGAAGAGGGTGCCGTACACGGCGCCGAGGTAGGTGCCGTAGGAGACGCCCAGGAAGTTGAGCTTCTCCTCACCGAGCGCGGCGCGGATGACGTCCAGGTCGCGTGCGGTGTTCGGCGTGGTCATGTGCGGCAGCATCTCGCCGCTGCGCTCGGCGCAGCCGTCCGCGTACTCGCGGGCGAGCTTGCGCTGGGCGCGCTTGTCGGCCTCGTTGTCGGGCACCGGGTCGGCCTTCGGGGCCTTGACGAACTCCTGCGGGTCGACACAGGAGATCGGCGCCGAGTGGCCCACGCCGCGGGGGTCGAATCCGACGAAGTCGTAAGCCTTCGCGGTCTTCTCCCACAGCGGGTTCTTCTTGGTCACGCGGGTCGGGAAGCGCATGCCCGAACCGCCGGGACCGCCGGGGTTGTAGAGGAGGGCACCCTGGCGCTCCTCCTTCGAGCCGGTGTTCTTGACCCGGTCGACGGCGATCTTGATCTGCTTGCCGTTGGGCTTGGCGTAATCGAGCGGGACCGTGACCCAACCGCACTGGATCGGCGACGCCAGCTCCCAGTCGGCCGGGCAGTCCTTCCAGTCGATGCCCGCCTCGGCGGCGCGCTCGGCCGCGCGGGCCACGCCGCGTGCCTCACGATCGGCACCCTTGCCGCTGTCCGCGTTGGCCGTGGGGGCGGCGAACGCGCCGGCGGCAAGGGTGCCGGCGATCAGAGTCGTAGCGGAACCGACCAGCAGGGATCTGCGTGTGCCGATTATTCGTTTCAAGTGGATCCTCCCGTAAACGGAATCGATCGACAGTACGGGTGATCCTGTCGGTTGACGAACGATCGGCGACAGACGTCCGGACCCTTCTTTACCAATCCGATAACCGGTGACTTCGACACCGTTGAGCGGAGATGGGCACACGGAATCCCCGCCGAAACGGGAGAGTTCCAGCCATCTCGGGTCCTGCCCACTGGGTGAACTCCCGGTGGAGCGGCGCGGGCTGCACCTGGCGCAGGCTAAGAGGAGGTTTGAGCGGCAGGGGTTGCTCGCGAGGGCGACCCGGTTTTCGCTCCGCGCCCACACTTCAGCGATCGGCAGGCGCGAGGTCGCCGATTCGGCACGACCGCAACGGCGTTGCGCCGAGGAAGAAAAGGTCTACGCAGAAAAGGTCTACTCGGTGACGGGGACACCGGCGTCCCGGGGCGTCCGGGACGCGGATCCCTTGCTCGTCACGCCTTGGGGCCACGCCCGCGGTGTTCGGCGGTGATGGCGAAGCGCTGCTGTTCGCCCGGAGCGGACGCCACCGTATGAACCTGCGCCACGGAGCTGATCACCTGCTCCTCCGCGACCTCGGCCGGCTCCTCCAGACGCCGCAGGTCCTCCGCCGATACCAGGGCGACGAGCGGCTTGCCGTGCCGTGTGACGACAACGCGCTCGCCGCCGTACACCACGCGGTTGATGAGGTCGGCGAGCTCTGCGCGGGCTTGCGTCACCGGAATCTCGTAGGCCATGCTCCCCATCATAACGTCATGTACGTCCTGTACATTTTTTACGGAACGGCCAGACGTCGGACAGCCGCCGATCCAGAGGAGACGTGTGCCATGAGTGGGCCATCCCACCGTCATGTCCCGCCGCACTTCACCGGGCCCTGGGGCCCGCCCCGCACCCCGATCGACGACGGGACGTCGCGCCATGCGAGGTGAACGGCATGTGTTCCCGCCGGAGCAGCCCGCGCTGCCCGCTCTCACCCGCGCCGAGGGCGAGTTGATCGACCGCTATCTGGAGGCGGTCGACCAGCTGGGGCGGATCAACCCGGCGCGCGGCGACAACACGTACGCCGCCCTGCGCGCGGCACAAGCCCTCGCCTCCAAGGCGGCCGCGCTGCGGGACGCGCTGACCCTGATGCACCAGCGAGGGGAGCGCGAACTGCACAGCCGCACCCTCGCCCGCGCCCTGCGGATTCTCGACGGCGAACGGCGGGCGGCACGCGTGACCCTGCCGCCCGCCGACTGCTGACCGGCCTCCCAGACGACCGTGGGGAAGTCCCGTCCGCGAAATCCCCGTTCAAACGGGCCGGTGGGACTACCCCTGGTCGGGCGAATACGGCACCTGGGAAACGGCCGAACTGACATCCGCGGTTTGAGTCGGGAAACCGCCGTCCGGGCGGTTTATTCGCAGGTGCACCGGCCTGCGCCGCCAAGATCGGCCAATGCGGAAATCGTGGCGGCCACCCGGACGGCCCACCGGGCCTCGCGGACCCGCCCGCCGTTTCCGCCCGGAAACTCGTGCCCGGCTGCGTGACCATCGCTTGCGACGACAAGCCCCCGCCGTAGGGGCGGGGCGATCCGGGCGGACGCCGAGTCCTGCCGCCGTCCGGATGTCCGGTCGACAGGAGTGGATCGGCAGGAGTGGAGGACCCGAGCAGTACGGGCCCACCGGAGCTCGCTCCGGACGCCCTTGGGGTCAAGCCGCACCCGCGGCCGGGCATCTTCGCCTGCCCGAACCCGACAGGTCATCCTTCACAGGCGGCTGACGAAGGGTTGCGCATGTACGCGCTCAATCGTGTCCCTCTCGCTCTGTCCCGGGCCACCACCGCCTCGGCCCTCACCCTCGCCGCCGTAGGCGGCAGCCTGTCCCTGCCCGGAGCCGCCACCGAGGCCCGGGCCCTGACACCGGGCGTGAAGGCGCTCGAAATCGCGGCGTCCAAACAGGGCGCCCCCTACGGATACGGCGCCACGGGCCCGCACCGGTTCGACTGTTCGGGCCTGACCCAGTACGCCTTCAAGCAGGCGGGCAAGGAACTCCCGCGCACCGCACAGCAGCAGTACAACCGGAGCGAGCATGTGCCCGGCAGCGAGCGGCGCATCGGGGACCTGGTCTTCTTCGGGAGCAGCGTCTACCACGTGGGGATCTACGCCGGTCACGACCGGATCTGGCACTCACCCAAGACCGGGTCCGTGGTCCGGCTGGAGAAGATCTGGACCGACCTGGTCCGGTACGGGCGCGTCAACTGAGCTGTCGCGCCAACCGTCCGCCGGACGGGGGGTGGTGGGACCGGTCTGCGCCCCGGTCCCACCACCGTCCGGGTGCGCCGTGCCGAACTCGCCGCTTCGGCGGGACGATTGGCACGTACGTACCTCCAACCGTCGCCCGCGCAGGGCCACTTCAGGCGTCCGCGGCGGTCACCGGCAGCACCGTCCACACCGTCTTGCCGCCCTCGGGAGTCGGGGTGACGGAGAGTTCGCCACCGTGCAGGGCGGTGAGGCACCGGACGATGTCCATACCGCGACCGTTGTCCTGACACTCGCCGTCGGCCGTGAACTCTTCACCCAGGGCAGGTCGTCGGGGCAGTCCCGGATGGCTGTCGGTCACGCCGATCCGCAGGATCTCGTCGCGCTCGAGCCGCAGGCCGACGGTGAAGGTGGGTGATTGACCACGGGTGTGCAGTACGGCGTTGGTGACCAGCTCGGAGACGATGAGCCGGGCGTTCTCGGCGAGTTCGCCTCCGGCGGGCGGCAGTCCCCAGCCGTCGAGGACCTCGGTGACGAACCTCCGGGCCTCGGGTACCGAGAGAGTCCGGCTCGGGAGTGTGACGGATGCTTCCTGGTGATCTGCCATGGCGCGGCGTCCCTTCCCACCGTGCCGGGCGCGTGGTCCGCATGGCCCGTCTCCCGGGCGCCCGCACTGGTGCAGGCCGCAAGCCTGCCACCGGCCGACGGCCGCCCGAGGCCCGGCCACCCGGACGTGCGGGCAACTGTCCCCCGATGCGGTGAATCTGCCCCGCGACTCCCCCGCACCGCCACGACCTGCGGATACGGCCCGCATCACGGGCCGTACGGGACGACTCAGACGGGCGCCGTACGGGTGATCACACGGACCGCCTCGGCGATCTGCTCGCCGGTCAGATCGGCCCGCGCGGTGAGCCGCAGCCGGGAGACACCGTCGGGCACCGACGGCGGGCGGAAGCAGCCGACCGACAGGCCGTTCTCGCGGCAGTCCGCGGCCCAGCGGAAGGCCTTGTCGGGCGAGGGCGCGCGCACCGAGACCACCGCCGCGTCGGGGCGTACCGCTTGCAGGCCCGCCTCGGTCAGCCGGGTGTGCAGCTCGCGCGCCACCTCACCGGCGCGCGCCGCGCGCTGCGGTTCGCGGGCCAGGATCCGCAGGGCCTGGTGCGCGGCGGCCACCGCCGCGGGCGCGAGGCCGGTGTCGAATATCAGCGTCCGCGCCGTGTTCACGAGGTGGTCGATGACATGGGCCGGGCCGAGTACGGCACCGCCCTGGCTGCCGAGCGACTTGGACAGGGTGACCGTCGTGACCACATCGGGCGCGCCCGCGAGTCCGGCGGCGGCAGGTGCGCCGCGCCCGCCGGGCCCGAGCACGCCGAGGCCGTGCGCGTCGTCCACCAAGAGCCCGGCGCCGAACTCCCGGCAGGCCGCCGCGAGCTCGCCGAGCGGGGCCGCGTCGCCGTCGACCGAGAACACCGAGTCGGACACCACAACGGCCGTGCCCTGGTGGGTGTCCAGCGTCTTGCGTACGGCTTCCACGTCGCGGTGCCCGACCACCTGGGTGGTGCCCCGGGCCAGACGGCAGCCGTCGATCAGCGAAGCGTGGTTGGCGGCGTCCGAGACGATCAGGGAACCGTGCGGGGCGAGCGCGGTGACGGCGGCCAGATTGGCCGCGTAACCGGAGGACAGCACGAGGGCCGACTCGAATCCGCAGAACGCCGCGAGTTCCCGTTCCAGTTCCGCGTGCAGTGAGGTGGAACCGGTCACCAGCCGGGAGCCCGTGGAACCCCCGCCCCAGGCGAGCGCCGCCTCGGCCGCCGCGGCGGTGACCTCGGGGTGCCGGGTGAGCCCCAGGTAGTCGTTGCCCGCGAGGTCGACCAGCGGGGAGTCGGCGGGGCGCGGGCGCAGGCTGCGGACCAGACCGGCCCGGCGCCGCCCGAGCGCCTGCTCGTCGATCCAGTCGAAAGGTCCAGCCATGCGCTCCTCCGGCCTTGACACACAAAGGTTTTGTAGGCAACGCACAGACCCTAGCCCGAGGGCCAGGCTCCCCGCGTGTGGCAATGTCCACACGTCACAGAGCTGCTCTTGTGCATTTCCACCTTGGCCGAGGCGCCGGGTGTGAGCGAGGATCGGCCCCATGGACTTGCTCAACACGCTGGTGGACAAGGGGCTGCGGCGCGAGCTGCCGAGCCGTGAAGAGGCGCTGGCCGTATTGGCCACATCCGACGACGAGATCCTGGACGTAGTGGCCGCGGCCGGCAAGGTACGCCGCCAGTGGTTCGGGCGCCGGGTCAAACTCAACTATCTCGTCAACCTCAAGTCGGGCCTGTGCCCCGAGGACTGTTCCTACTGTTCGCAGCGGCTCAACTCCGAGGCGGGCATCCTCAAATACACCTGGCTGAAGCCGGAGGAGGCCTCCAAGGCCGCCGCCGCGGGTGTGGCCGGTGGCGCCAAGCGGGTCTGTCTGGTCGCCAGCGGCCGTGGTCCGACCGACCGTGACGTGGACCGGGTCTCCAAGACCATCGGGGCCATCAAGGAAGCGAACGAGGGCGTCGAGGTCTGCGCCTGCCTCGGTCTGCTGTCCGAGGGCCAGGCCGAGCGGCTGCGTACCGCGGGCGCCGACGCGTACAACCACAACCTGAACACGTCCGAGAACACGTACGGCAAGATCACCACCACGCACACCTACGAGGACCGCGTGGACACCGTGCAGCAGGCCCAGTCGGCGGGCCTTTCCGCCTGCTCCGGTCTGATCGCGGGCATGGGTGAGAGCAACGAGGACCTGGTCGACGTGGTGTTCTCGCTGCGTGAGCTCGACCCGGACTCGGTGCCGGTGAACTTCCTGATCCCGTTCGAGGGCACCCCGCTGGCCAAGGAGTGGCACCTCACCCCGCAGCACTGCCTGCGCATCCTGGCGATGGTCCGGTTCGTCTGCCCCGACGTCGAGGTCCGCATCGCGGGCGGGCGCGAGGTGCACCTGCGCTCGATGCAGCCGCTGGCGCTGCACCTGGCCAACTCGATCTTCCTCGGCGACTACCTCACCAGTGAGGGCCAGGCCGGCAAGGCCGACCTGGACATGATCGCCGACGCGGGCTTCGAGGTGGAGGGCGCGGACACCGTGACCCTGCCCGAGCACCGCGCCGACGCCGGGGACGCGTGCGGCAGCGGCCCGTGCGGCTCGGGCGGCGGTGGCGTCTGCGGCAGCGAGCCCGCCGCCGAGCAGCCTGCCGTCGAGCAGCCCGCCGCGGAGTCCGAGAACGGCGCGCGTACCGACCTGGTGGCCGTCCGCCGCCGCGGTGCGGGCACCGACCTGGCGCCCAATGCGTGACCTGCTCGACCTCGACCGTCGGCACGTCTGGCATCCGTACAGCCCCATGCCAGGGCGTCAGGACCCGCTCGTCGTGGAATCGGCGAGCGGTGTCCGGCTCCGGCTGGCCGGGGACGGCGGCGAGCTGGTGGACGGCATGTCCTCCTGGTGGGCCGCGATCCACGGCTACAACCACCCGGTGCTCAACGAGGCGGTGCGCACCCAGCTCGACCGGATGAGCCACGTCATGTTCGGCGGACTCACCCACGAGCCCGCCGTGCGGCTGGCCAAGACCCTCGTCGACATCACGCCGGAGGGCCTGGAACACGTCTTCCTCGCCGACTCCGGTTCGGTGTCGGTCGAGGTGGCCATCAAGATGACGCTCCAGTACTGGCGTTCGCTGGGCCGACCGGAGAAACGCCGCCTGCTGACCTGGCGCGGCGGCTACCACGGGGACACCTGGCAGCCGATGTCGGTCTGCGATCCGGTCGGTGGCATGCACGAGCTGTGGTCGGGCGCGCTGCCGCGCCAGATCTTCGCCGACGCGCCCCCGGCCGAGTACGAGGAGACGTACGCCGAGCACCTGCGCGAGGCCATCGCACGGCAGGCCGACGAGATCGCCGCGGTGATCGTCGAGCCCGTGGTGCAGGGCGCGGGCGGCATGCGCTTCCACTCCCCCGCGTATCTGCGGGTGCTGCGCGAGGCCTGCGACGCCAACGACGTGCTGCTCGTCTTCGACGAGATCGCGACCGGCTTCGGACGGACCGGCGCTCTCTTCGCCGCCGACCATGCCGGTGTGACCCCCGATGTCATGTGCGTCGGCAAGGCGCTGACCGGCGGCTATCTCACGCTCGGCGCGACCCTGTGCACCCCGCGTGTCGCCGACGGCATTTCGCAGGGCGAGGTGCCGGTGCTCGCGCACGGCCCCACGTTCATGGGCAATCCGCTGGCCACCGCCGTCGCCCAGGCCTCCGTCGACCTGCTGCTTTCGTACGACTGGCAGGCCGAGGTGCGTCGCATCGAGTCGGGTCTGCGCGACGGGCTCGCCGAGGCACGGGAGCTGCCGGGCGTACGCGAGGTGCGGGTCCTTGGCGCGATCGGGGTCGTACAGCTCGATCATCCGGTGGACGTCGAGGCGGCGACCCGGGCCGCGAGGGCCGAGGGTGTGTGGCTGCGCCCGTTCCGCGATCTGCTCTACACCATGCCGCCTTTTGTGTCGGGCGACGAGGACGTGGTACGGATCGCTCGCGCGGTGCGCAGCGCGGCAAGGGCCGGATAGTCCTTCCGGGACGGAGGACAGGGACCCGCGCCAAGTCAGGGAGAGGTGTGTTGAGTTGACCGTTGTGATGCTCTCGGGGACCGGAACGGAAATCGGCAAGACGGTGACGACCGCGGCGATGGCCGCGGCCGCGCTGGCGGCCGGGCGCTCGGTCGCGGTGCTCAAGCCCGCGCAGACCGGGATCGCCGTGGGCGAGGCAGGCGATGCGGCGGAGGTGGCCCGGCTCGGCGGCCCCGTGACGACGGCCGAACTGGTCCGCTATCCCGAACCCCTGGCTCCCGCGACGGCCGCGCGCCGGGCCGGTATGGCCACGGTGACGCCCCTGGAGATCGCCGAGGCCGCGCAGAAACTCGCCGCCGAGCACGATCTGGTCCTGGTCGAGGGCGCGGGCGGACTGCTCGTACGGTTCGACGAGGCGGGGAACACGCTCGCCGAGGCGGCGAGGCTGCTCGGCGCCCCCGTGGTGCTGGTGGCCAGTGCCGGACTCGGCACGCTGAACACGGCCGAGCTGAGCGCCGAGGCCCTGCGTGCCCGCGAGGTCGAACTGCGCGGGCTTGTGGTGGGGAGCTGGCCCCGGCAGCCGGGGCTCGCCGAGCGTTGCAATCTCGTGGACCTGCCCGAGGTGGCAGGGGCGCCGCTGCTCGGCGCCCTGCCGGAGGGCGCCGGGTCCCTGCGTCCTGTCGACTTCCGCGTAGCCGCGACGAGTTGGCTCGCGCCGGAACTGCACGGCACCTGGCAGGCCGACGCGTTCACCGCGCGCGAGGCACCCGCCGCCTGAGCCGCGAGCCGGGCGCACGGCTGTGCCTCACAGGCTCCAGGTGCGCAGCCGCGCGGCGATGTCGAGTACCCCGGCCTCGCCCGTCTTCACCAGGCGTGCGAGGTCGCGGACCTGCTCCGGCGAGGTGTGCACCTTCAGTCCGCTGGCCACCAGGTAGGCGTAGGCGACAGCCGTGGCGAACATGGCGTTGGAGCGTTCCAGCGCCGGGACGTGCAGCAGTTGCTGGAGCAGCGCCGCCGCCCGGGTGTGCGGGGTGTCGTACACGGCCACGCCGAATATCTCCGCCTCGTGCCTGCTGACGGCGGCGACGAGCGAGCCCCAGTCGGTGACCTGGGGATCACCGGGCGTGTTCTGTTCGGCGACCATGAGAAGCCAGGCGAGATCGATCCGCAGGTTCAACGGCGGCCTTCGCGCTCCGTGCCGAACTCCTCCGCGAAGACCGACTCGTACTGCTTCATGAAGTCGGACGCCGCCTGGACGAAGGCGTGCCCCGCCTCGCCCACGTCCTGCCGGACGAGCTCTTCGATGTACTTGTTGACACTCATGCCTCGGGCCCCCGCTCGCTCCCGCGCGGCACGGGCGGTCACCTCGTCCACGCGTACATTCAACTGCGTCTTGGCCATGCTTCGAAGCTAGCGCCATCTCGCTAGCATCCGCAAGGGGCGCGCGGGGGCGCCTGCGTCGCCGCGCGCAGCGGCGCGGCGATCAGCGCTCTGCGATCGGCGCATCAATAGGCGCACCATGCGGAGGGAGGGGGATCAAGGACCTGAGGTAGGCGAGGCCGTCCGTTCCATCCGTTCCCGGACTGTCGCCGATCAGCCGTTCGACAAGAAGCAGATGCCGAACACGCCATCTGGTCACCGCGGCGCGCAACGCAGCCAGCGCCTCGCCGAGTTCGCGGGACACGGCAGCAGCAGGTGGGCGTACCGCGCAGAACGGTGCCTCGATTCGTCTGAAAAGCGCGGCGAACTGATACGACTGTCCGCCGCTGGCATCCTCGAGCAGCGGACGGAAGCAGGCGAAGCTCGCCGTCTCCAGGTAGTTCAGAAGAGCAAGGTGCTCTTCCAGAATCGCGAGGACCGCACCGACCCGATGGACGATGCTCACAGCGATGCGGTCGTCAGCTCTACGGGCCGCTTGCCTCAGGTCCTCCAGGGCTTGGCTTGCCAGCACTTCGGCGCACTGGTGGACAGTGATGAAGAACCGTTCGTCAGCCCACTGGGCCGAGCCGGTGTCGGACGTGCGCGGGCGCTGGAGGCTCAGCAGGTCGGTCAGGTACAGATAGCGGGCGTAGGGGGTGTGCTGCGCATCGCGTGAGCTCACCTTCTCCATCATTGGTTCTGCGTCACGTCCGCACCACTCGACGCATGACCCCACCAGGCCTTACCCGATAGTGGTGTCCTGACCAGGGCAGCGGGACACACGTGAACCCGGGACCGGGCGCACCTCTCGATCCCTCGATACGGAAAGCCGTTCGCCACACCGGCCGGCGCTCTGCTTGGCTCGCCCCATGAGTGATCTCGACATTCGCCACGCCGCTCTCGCGGACATCGACACCGTGTTGCGGTTCTGGCGCGAGGCGGCCGAAGGAACGAGCATCAGCGACGACCGCGACGGAGTGGCCCGGCTCCTCACCACGGACCCCGAAGCCCTGCTCCTCGCAGAGCGTGGCGGTGTTCTCACGGGGACCGTCATAGCTGGTTTCGACGGTTGGCGATGCTCCGCCTACCGCCTGGCCGTACACCCGGACCACCGCCGCCAAGGCATCGCCACCGCCCTGCTCGAAGCGGCGGAACAGCGATTCACCAGCCTGGGCGGGCGGCGCGTCGACGCCATGGTCCTCGAAACCAACGAACAGGCGCACCACACCTGGGCCGCTGCCGGATTCCATCGCGAGGGCCACTGGCGGCGCTGGGTCAAGCCGCTGTAGCGCACGCGATACTCAGCGGAGGTGAAGCCGCTTCGCCACCGAAGCGGCGGACCGTACCCCGCAGCCGCGAGCGATCACTGCCGCGGCGAACCCCCTCCACGAGCGCTTTGCCGTCCCTTTACCATGAGGGTGCCATACCTCCACGACCAGGAAACGAAAGGTGTGAGAGTCCCGCCGTGGGCGAACCTCCCAGTACGCGACATCGCGCACAACCTCCTGCCCTGACCCACCATGGGACGGAGGTGAACCGATGACCGAACTGCTCCTTCTCGCGGTGGCGGTACTCCTGGCCCTGGCCTGCGGTGCCTTCGTCGCCGCGGAGTTCTCGCTCACCACCGTCGAGCGCAGCGAACTCGAACGCGCCGTCGAACGCGGAGAGCGCGGCGCCCGTAGCGCGCTGAAGGCCACCCGGCAGCTCACCTTCGAACTCTCCGGCGCCCAGCTCGGCATCACCGTGACCAATCTGGTGGTCGGCATGCTCTCCGAGCCGTCCATCTCCAAGCTGATCGCCGGGCCGCTCGAAGACCTGGGTCTTTCGCACGGCGCCTCCCGTTCGGTCTCCCTCATCCTGGGCACGGCCCTGTCGACGGTCTTTCTGATGATCGTCGGCGAGCTGGTGCCCAAGAACTGGGCGATCTCCACACCGCTGGCGGTGGCCAAGCGCGTGGCCACGCCCCAGCGCTGGTTCAGCACCACCTTCCGCCCCTTCATCAACCACCTCAACAACACCGCCAACAGGGCCGTACGGCGCTTCGGCATCGAACCCACCGAGGAACTCGCCTCCGCGCGCGGACCCCAGGAGCTGATGGCGCTCGCCCGGCACTCGGCCAAAGAGGGCGCCCTCGAACCCGACACCGCGGAGCGCTTCGTACGCACCCTGAGCCTCACGGGGCTCACCGCGGAGAACGTGATGACCCCACGGGTGCAGGTGATGGCCCTCGACGCCCAGGCCACCTGCGAGGACGTCGCCAACGCCACCCGGGCCACCGGTCTCTCCCGGTTCCCCGTGTACCGCGGCAACCTCGACTCGGTCGTCGGCATCGCCCACATCAAGGACGTCCTCGCGGTACCCGCCGAACACCGGCTCACCCGGCCCGTGGCCACCTTGATGCGCGAGCCCCTGCTCGTTCCCGAGACGCTGTCCGTGGACCGGCTCCTGGACCGGATCTCGGGCCGCCGCACCATGGCGGTGGTCATAGACGAGTACGGCGGCACAGCCGGGGTGGCCACCCTGGAGGACATCGTGGAGGAGGTCGTCGGCGAGGTGCGGGACGAGCACGACCCGCACGAGACGCCCGACCTCGCGCCCGCCGGTCTCGACGACGAGGGCCGGGCCCGCTGGTCCGCCGACGGTGCGGCCCGTATGGACCAGCTCGCCCGGGTCGGACTGCACGCGCCCGAGGGCCCGTACGAGACGCTCGCCGGGCTCGTGGCGACCAGGCTCGGCCGGATACCCGTCCGGGGCGACAGCCTGGACGTGGCCGGGTGGCGGCTGGAGGTCGCCGACGCCGCCGGGCATCGCGCGGCACGTGTGGTGCTGCACGCCCCGGCCACCGCCTCCACCCAGGACGAGGAGGAACGGTGACCGCGGTACAACTCCTGATCGCCCTCGCCACCCTCGTGGCCAACGCCTTCTTCGTCGGCGCCGAGTTCGCCCTGGTCTCGGTACGCCGCAGCCAGATCGAACCGCTGGCCGAACGCGGCGACCGGCGTGCGCGCAGCGTGCTGTGGGGCCTGCGCAATGTCTCGGACGTGCTCGCCGCGGCGCAGCTCGGCATCACGCTGTGCACCCTGGTGCTCGGTGTGGTGGCCGAACCCGCGCTCGCCCATCTCCTCGAACCGGCCTTCGACAGCCTCGGGGTACCGCACGGATTCGTGCACCCGGTCTCGTTCGCGCTCGCGCTCGCCGTGGCCACGTATCTGCACATGCTGCTCGGCGAGATGATCCCGAAGAACATCGCGCTGGCCGAACCGATCCGCAGCGCACTGCTGCTCGGGCCCGCCCTGGTGGCGATGGCGCGGACCCTGCACCCGGTGATCGTCACGATCAACGCCTTCGCCAACGCCCTGCTCAAGCTGCTGCGGGTGCAGGCCAAGGGCGAGGTCGCCGCGACCTTCTCGGACGACGAACTCGCCCGCTTGGTCAACGACTCCTCGGCGGCGGGCCTGATCGACAACCGTGCCGAGGCCAGGCTCCGCGAGGCGCTCGACCTGCGGCGCCGCCCGGTGCGCGATGTCGTGCTGCCGCTGGAGAGAGTCGTGTACGTGAGCCTCGGGGTGACCCCGGAACAGCTCGAGAGCCTCTCCGCCGAGACCGGCTTCTCGCGGTTCCCGGTGGTCGACGACGGGCGCCGGATCATCGGCTATCTCCACGTGAAGGACGCGCTCGACGCCATGCCCGCCGATGTGCCCTTCCAGATCCGGGACATGCGGTCCATCGCGCGGGTGCGTGAGGCGACCCCGCTCGACGAGGTGCTCGCCGCCATGCGCGGCAGCCGCACCCACCTCGCCGCCGTGCTCGGCGCGGACGGGCGGCTTGCCGGTCTGGTGACCATGGAGGACGTGCTGCGAGTGCTGTTCCGACAGCCCGCCTGACGGACTCGCAGGGGGTGCGGGCCTCGGCTCCGGCCGGGGCCCGCACCCACGCTACGATCGTGCGCGTCATGGAGATGGATGCGAAATACACCAGTCTCGTCGCCCTCGGC
Organism: Streptomyces sp. NA04227; assembly: GCF_013364195.1. Classification (NCBI taxonomy): domain Bacteria; kingdom Bacillati; phylum Actinomycetota; class Actinomycetes; order Kitasatosporales; family Streptomycetaceae; genus Streptomyces; species Streptomyces sp. NA04227. Next base: position 539,146 of record NZ_CP054918.1, read on the forward strand.
GACAGCTTCACCGAGGGAATGTCCGACCTCCTGCCGGACGGCTCGTACCGTGGCTGGGCCGATCTCCTCGCCGCCCGTTTCGCGGCCGCGGACCCGGAGTTCCGCTACGCCAATCTCGCCGTCCGCGGCAAGCTCATCGGGCAGATCGTCGAGGAGCAGGTCGACGCCGCCGTCGCCATGAACGCCGACGTGGTGACCCTGGTCGGCGGACTCAACGACGCACTGCGCCCGCGCTGCGACATGGGCCTGGTACGCGCCCATCTCGAAGAGGCGGTCGAACGGCTCGCGCCCAGCTGCAAGAAGCTGGTCCTGATGCGCAGCCCCGGACGCAACGGGCCCTTCCTGGAACGCCTTCGACCGCGCATGGAGGAGCTGTTCGCCGTCCTGGAAGCCCTGGCCGCGCGGCACGACACCGCGCTGGTCGACCTGTACGGCTGTGCCGCGCTCGCCGACCAGCGCATGTGGCACGTCGACCGGCTCCATCTCACCGGCGAAGGACACCGGCGGGTGGCGGAAGCGGTCTGGCAGTCGCTCGGCCTCGCTCCGCAGGAGGACTGGCAGGCCGCCCTGCCGCCCGCCGAGCGCCCGGGGTGGGCCGCCCGGCGCACCGCCGACGCGCGTTTCGTCCGGGTCCATCTGCTCCCGTGGATCGGACGCCGCCTCACCGGCCGTTCCTCCGGCGACGGCCGCGCCGCGAAGCACCCCGAACTGCTCCCGTATCAGGGACTCGGCGACGAGCCGGGCGAGAGGGCCGCGGCCCTGGGGCACTGACGCGGGCGACCCGGCCGACGTGACAGGGCTCTCGTAGCTTCCGACGACCGGACGCATGGCGCTGGCCTGCACAAATCGACGAGTAGAATTCCCTTTCGTGACTGCGTCTGCGAAGCCCCGTATCCCGAACGTCCTGGCCGGCCGCTATGCCTCGGCCGAGCTGGCCACCCTGTGGTCGCCCGAGCACAAGGTGCGCCTGGAACGGCAGCTCTGGCTGGCCGTGCTCCGTGCTCAGCGGGACCTCGGCATCGATGTGCCGGAAGCCGCGCTCGCCGACTACGAGCGAGTCCTGGACCAGGTCGACCTGGCCTCCATCGCCGAACGCGAGAAGGTCACCCGGCATGATGTGAAGGCCCGCATCGAGGAGTTCAACGCCCTCGCCGGTCACGAGCACGTGCACAAGGGCATGACCTCGCGCGACCTCACCGAGAACGTCGAGCAGCTCCAGGTCCGCCTCTCTCTCGAACTCGTACGGGACCGGGCGGTGGCGGTACTGGCCCGGCTCGGCAAGCTGTCCGCCGAGTACGGCGAACTGGTCATGGCGGGCCGCTCGCACAACGTCGCCGCCCAGGCGATCACCCTCGGCAAGCGGTTCGCGACCGGCGCCGACGAACTCCTCGTCGGCTACGCCCGGCTCGAGGAGCTCCTCGGCCGCTACCCGCTGCGCGGCATCAAGGGCCCGGTCGGCACCGCTCAGGACATGCTCGACCTGCTCGGCGGCGATCCGGCCAAGCTCGCCGGCCTCGAGCAGCGCATCGCCTCCCACCTCGGCTTCTCGCAGGCCTTCACCTCCGTCGGGCAGGTCTACCCGCGCTCCCTGGACTACGAGGTGGTCACCACTCTGGTCCAGCTCGCCGCCGCGCCCTCCTCGCTGGCGAAGACGATCCGGCTGATGGCCGGGCACGAGCTGGTCACCGAGGGCTTCAAGCCGGGCCAGGTCGGCTCCTCGGCCATGCCGCACAAGATGAACACCCGCTCCTGCGAGCGCGTCAACGGCCTGATGGTGATCCTGCGCGGCTACGCCTCGATGACCGGCGAGCTGGCGGGCGACCAGTGGAACGAGGGCGATGTCTCCTGCTCGGTGGTGCGCCGCGTCGCCCTGCCGGACGCCTTCTTCGCCCTGGACGGTCTGCTGGAGACCTTCCTGACGGTCCTCGACGAGTTCGGTGCCTTCCCCGCGGTAGTCGCCCGCGAACTCGACCGCTACCTGCCCTTCCTGGCCACCACCAAGGTGCTCATGGCCTCGGTACGCGCCGGTGTCGGCCGCGAGGTCGCGCACGAGGCGATCAAGGAGAACGCGGTCGCCTGCGCCCTGGCGATGCGCGAGCAGGGCGCCGAGCGCAACGAACTCCTCGACAAGCTGGCCGCCGACTCCCGTATCCCCCTGGACCGCGACCAGTTGGACGCGCTCATGGCCGACAAGCTCTCCTTCACCGGAGCCGCGAGCGACCAGGTGGACTCGGTGGTGAGCCGGGTGCAGGAGATCGTCAAGCAGCGACCGGAGGCAGCCGGTTACACCCCGGGCGCCATCCTCTGACTCCCACGGCCCGCGTCCGCAACGACGGGCCGATCGACGGGGCGTCCGCCTTCGGGTGTGGCGCCCCGTCCTGCTTTCCCTGACGCGATCCCCCGTTCCCGCCCGCCCCTGGCCTCAGGGCGGGTCGGTCTCCGTCACCACCGCGAGGAGTCGGGGCGGCAGTTCCTCCCCCATGCGTGAAGTGCCCAGCCCGAGCCATCTGTTGAGCGATTCCAGCCGCCAGAGGTACAGGTGCTCCACATGGCCGCTGAGCGAGGCCCAGGGTTCGTCCATCTCCTCGCCGTACTCCATGGTGCGCAACAGGACGCCCTGCAAGGGGAATTCACCCGCCGGGCCGTGGCGGTCGCCGAGCAGCTGGGCCAGTGCTTCGCGTTCGGCCTCGCACTGGTCGAGGAGGTCCTGGTACGGGGAGGTGTCCCAGTGCTCCTCGGTGCCCGTGAACTCGGCCAGTATCCGTATCAGGTAGCCGGGGCCTCCGTACTGCGCCGCCGTCGGTGAACCGTCGCGCTGCGCCGGGAAGGGGCGCGAACACAACGGATCGAGGACGGACAGGTGCTGTGCGCTGCTCATGGGATCAAGTAAACAGGCTGGGACCGACATTTGTCGGCACGTCAGATTTCCGCACCGCACCCTCCGGCCGGGTCCGGCACCCTCAGGCGTCTCTGCTGCGCAGCGCCCACCACCCGGCGAGCAGCGCCGCGGTCGACCAACAGGCACAGACCGCGAGCCCGGTCCAGGGCCCGAGTGAGCCCTCCGTCTGTCCGTACAGGATCTGCTGTCCTGCCCGGTCCGGCAGGAAGTCCGCGACGTTTCCCGACATGTCGCCGACCACCATCGAAACGATGAGGATGAACGGGATGAGCATGCTGAGTACGGCCACCGCGCTGCGCAGCAACACCGTGAGTCCGGCGGCCAAGAGCGCCATCAGGGACAGATATATGCCGCCGCCGAAGCATGCCCGCACGGCACCGTCCTCGCCGAGGTCCAGAGCGTACTCCCCGAGGAAGGCCTGTCCCGTAAGGAAGGAAGCGAAGCTGGTGAGCACGCCCGTGAGCAGTGCGGAGCCCCCGATCACGGTCATCTTCGAGAGGTAGAACAGGCTCCGGCGGGGCACCGCGCCCAGCGAGACCCGCAGGGCGCCGCTGAGGTACTCGGAGGACACCGCGGTGGCGCCGAAACTGATCGCGGCGATCTGCGCGAAGTTCATCGCGTAGAAGGCGTTGAAGAGGGCGTCGCCCGTCGCGTCCTCGGCCTCGGCGCGGCCGACGGTGGCGTACACGAGGAGGGTGACGGTCACCGTCGCCGCGAAGACGGCGATCAGTGAGCCGTAACTGGCGCGCACCGAACGGATCTTGATCCATTCCGCGTGCGCGACCGCGAGGAAGGACATCTCAGTTCTCCGTTCGGGTCGAGGAGGCGAATTCCGCTTCCTTCTCGGTGAGGGCGAAATAGGCGTCCTCCAAGGACGCTGTGTCGGTGGCGAGTTCGAGCAGGGGTGCTCCGGCCTCGGCGGCCAGTTGCCCTATCTCTCCCGCATCGGCGCCGGAGATGCGCAAGGTGCCGTCCTCGGTCTCCAGTGCGGTGTGTCCGGCACGGGCCAGGGCCGGGCGCAGCCGGTCCGGCCTGGAGGTGCGCAGGCGTACGGCGCTCTCGCCATGGGTGTGCAGGAATTCAGCCATGGGCGCGTCGGCGAGGAGTCTGCCGCGCCCGAGGACGACGAGATGGTCGGCGTACCCGGCCGTCTCGTTCATCAGATGACTCGAGACCAGTACCGTCCGGCCCTCGCGGGCCAGCCGTCTCAGCAACTCCCGGATCCAGACGATGCCTTCGGGGTCGAGGCCATTGGCGGGCTCGTCGAGTATCACGACCTCGGGGTCGCCGAGCAGCGCGGCCGCTACACCCAGGCGTTGGCGCATCCCCAAGGAGAAGGTCTTGATGCGGCGGTCGGCCGCGGAGGCTATCCCGGACTCTTCCAGGACCGCGTCGACTCTGGTCCGGGGCAGTCGGTTGCTGACGGCGAGGGCGCTGAGGTGCCGGTACGCGCTGCGCGAGCCGTGCGCGGCCTGGGCGTCCAGGAGTGCGCCGACGGTGCGGAGCGGTTCGTCGATGTCGGTGTAGGCGCGGCCGCCGACCGTGGCCGACCCCGAGGTGGGGCGGTCGAGGCCGAGGACGAGGCGCAAAGTGGTGGATTTTCCGGCGCCGTTGGGGCCGAGGAAGCCGGTGACCCGGCCGGGCCGCACCTGGAAGGTGAGGTCGTCCACCGCTCGCTTGTCACCGTAGCGCTTGCTGAGCCGGGAGACGTCGATAGCGGTCATGGCTCAAGCCTCGCGGGCTCTCGGCCTCGGCACCTCCCTCCACCGTGGGCTCTTTCTCCCTCGCTCGGGGGAAGTCGACGACCTGGGCATTTGCGAGGATGACGGCATGTCCGCACTCCTGCGACCGCTGTTCTCGGCGGTCACCTTCACCCGTTGGCTGCACATGCTGGTCGGCTCCTTCTTCGCCTTCCTCTGCGCGGCGGTCTACCCGGGGCTGGTCGGGCTGTCCGGTGCCCAGTGGGCGCTGATCCTCGTGGTGCCGATCCCGGCGCTGCTGCTCGCCGCCCTGGTGCCCGCCGTGCGTCTGGCCGAGGGGATCCAGGCGCGGGTGATGCTGTTCCCCGGCGCGCACGCCCCCGGCAAGGGCGCGGGGGTGGACCCGGACATCGCCGCGGCCCCGTCCGCCTCGCGAAGCGACCGGGCCCGTACGGCGCTCTGGCTGGTCCTGCGCCTGGAGGTGGGCTGCCTGGTCGCCCTGTGCACGGGCCAGGCGGGTGCCCTCACCCTCTCTTTCGTCGGCGCGGCCTCGGGTGCGCCGGGTGAGGCCGAATCCTGGATCAAACCAAGCGGTTCCCATTGGGCGTACGCCTTCCTGATACCGCTGCCTCCGCTCGTCCTGACCGTCGTGGTCGCCGTGTTGGGTGCCGGTATGGCGGCGGCTGCCCGCAGACTGCTCGGGCCCTCGCCTCGGGAGCGTCTTGCCGCACTGGAACAGCGCACCGAGCAACTTCTCGAACGGCACCGCATCGCAAGGGAGTTGCACGACTCGCTGGGCCACGCGCTGAATGTGGCGGTGGTGCAGGCCGGTGCGGCACGCGCGATCGACGACCCGGAGTTCACCGACCGGGCGCTTGCCGCCATCGAGGAGACCGGCCGCACGGCACTCGACGACCTGGACCGCGTACTGCGGACCCTGCGGGCGCACGACAGGGCGCCGGTCCCGCATCCGGCCCTGCACGAGGCGGAGTCACTGCTCGACTCCGCCCGTGCGGCGGGCGCGGAGGTGCGCGCCGAGTTCACCGGGGCCCTCGACACCCTCCCCGGCCCGCTGTCCCGCGAGGCGTACCGCATGCTCCAGGAATCCCTCACCAATGTGCTGCGTCACGCCGGACCGGTGCCGGTGCGCGTCCGGGTCAGTGCGGGGAGCAGACGCCTGGAGCTCGATGTCGACAACCCGCTCGGAGTGGCCGAGGACAGCGGTGGCCGTAGCGGCTCGGGGCTGCGGGGCATCCGCGAGCGGGCAGAACTCCTGGGCGGGCGGGCCGAGTTCGGGCCGAGGGACGGACGCTGGCAGGTCAGCGTCCGGCTTCCGCTCTCGTGACCTACGCTGATCCGATGCCGCACACCGTCCTGTTGGTAGACGACGAACCGCTGGTCCGCGCCGGTCTGCGGGCCGTCCTCCAGGCGGCGGACGGCATCGAGGTGGTCGGTGAGGCGCAGGACGGCGCTTCGGTGGTCCCGCTGGTGCGCCAACTGCGCCCCGATGTGGTCGCCATGGACGTACGGATGCCGCTGATGGACGGCATCGAGGCGACGCGTGCTGTACTGAAGACGGTGCCGGAGCCGCCGAAGGTCCTGGTGATCACGACGTTCGAGGAGGACGAGCTCGTCTACGAGGCCCTGCGCGCGGGCGCCGCGGGCTTCCTCCTCAAGCGGGCGCGGCCCGCCGAGATCGTGCACGCGGTGCGCCTGGTGGCCGAGGGCGACTCGCTGCTGTTCCCCGCCGCGGTGCGTTCGCTGGCGGCCCGCTACGCGGCACGGTCCGAGGCCACACCCGCCGTCCTGCCGGGTTCACAGCTCACCGAACGCGAGGCGGAGGTCCTGCGGTTGATGGCGCGCGGGCTGTCCAACGCGGAGATCGCCGCCCAACTCGTCCTGGGCACCGAGACGGTGAAGTCCCATGTGAGCGGCGTACTCGCCAAGCTCGGCGCCCGCGATCGCACACAGGCGGTCATCGCCGCCTATGAGTCCGGCTTCGTCACCCCGGCCTGACCATGTCAACAGACGGCGCGCAGCACTGTCGGCCCGCACGGGGCTCGGCGTCACACGCCCGCGAGCGACAGCAGCTTGTCCGGGTCGCGCATGAGGTACACGCACTCCACCCGCCGGTCGACGACGTCGAGTTGCAGCGCCGCGTCCATTACGCCGCCCTGTTCGACGACCATCCCTGGGCCCCCGTTGAGTTCGACCAGACGGGCGCGGGGCGGCGAGTTCGGCCGGGTGCGGCCTCCCAGGAGGAAATAGGCGATCCGGTCGGCGGTGCGGACGAGTCGCCGGGGTGCACCGCCCCTGGCGCCGCTGTCCTCGATGAGCCGCGCGCCCGGAGCGAGGAGCGCGAGCAGGCCCTCCCGGTCGCCGTCGGTCGCGGCGGCGAGGAAACGCTGGGTCATCACACGCCGTTGGAGGGGATCGGCATCGCGCGAGGGACGCCGTTCCTCCACGTGTCGACGGGCTCCCCTCGCCATCTGCCGTACCGCGGACTCGGTGCGGTCGAGGGTGGCCGCGATGTCCGCGAACGCAAACCCGAAGGCCTCCCTGAGCACGAACACCGCACGCTCCGGAGGCGACAGCGATTCGAGGGCCACGAGCACCGCCAGCGAGACCGAGTCGGCGAGCAGCGCACGCTCGTCGGTGTCGGGGGTGGCGGCACCGTAATCGGTCACCAGCGGCTCGGGCAGCCAGGGCCCTTCGTACGCCTCCGTGCGGGACTGCAGCTGCCGCAGCCGGTCGAGGGCGCGCCGGACGGTGATGCGCACCAGGTAGGCGCGAGGTTCGCGTGCCTCGCAGCGGTCGCTGCCGGACCAGCGGAGCCAGGCGTCCTGGACCACATCCTCCGCGTCGGCCACCCGGCCGAGCATCCGATAGGCGACCCCCATGAGAACGGGGCGGTACTCCTCGAAGACGTCGGTAGCAGTCTCGATGGCCACGGACTCCATCCCAGCCCACGACCGTCACCGTTGTCCAGGCACGCTACCCGGCGAATATCCGGGAACTACCCCCGGCGGAGTGCCCCCTGCCACACTATGGACCCACCCCGGGCACTACCCACCAGTAGACGGTACTGACAAACTGTCTACCCCCTGTCCGCGCCGCAGTCCGTACCGATGCCGAAGTCCGTACCGACGGCGCCACCGATCCCAGCGCCGAGGAGTCGCATGCCCGCCACAGCCTCGTTCACCGTTGAATCTCCGCGCGGTCCGCAGACCGCCAGCATCACGTACGACCGCTTCGGCAGCGGCGAGCCGCTTCTGCTCCTGCACGGCATCGGGCATCACTGGCAGGCCTGGGAGCCGGTGATTCCGGCGCTCAGCGCGCAGTACGACGTGATCGCCGCGGATCTGCCCGGGTTCGGAACGTCGCCCGGTCTCCCGGACGGACTCGACTACGACCTGCCGACCATCACGCGGGTCCTCGCCGCCTTCAACCGGTCCCTCGGCATCGAGCGCCCGCACGTGGCGGGCAACTCCCTGGGCGGGCTGATCTCCCTGGAGCTCGGCCGCCAGAAGGAGGTGCGCTCGGTGACCGCACTCGCGCCCGCCGGTTTCTACTCCGCGGGCGAGCTGATCTACGCCTCGCGCACCCTGCGGGCCATGCGCTTCGGCGCCCGTAACCTGCCGCTGTCCATGATCGAGCGCCTGTCCCGCTCGGCGGCGGGCCGCTCGGCTCTGGCGAGCACCATCTACGCCCGCCCCGGCCGCCGCGCGCCGGAGGCCGTCGTCGCGGAGACGCTCGCGCTGCGCAACTGCATCGGCTTCATGCCGACCCTGGCGGCGGGCCACGACCTGCGCTTCACGGACGCACTCGCGGGCCTGCCGGTGACGATCGCCTGGGGCAACAAGGACCGCATCCTCCTCCCCCGCCAGGGCATCCGCGCCAAGCGCCTCATCCCCGACGCCCGCCTGATCCGCCTCCCCGGCTGCGGTCACGTCCCGATGAACGACGACCCGGCCCTGGTGGCCCGCGTCATTCTGGACACCGTCGCCCGATAGCGCCCGGCAGGACCCCACGCGCGGTCGCCCGGCCCTGGAGGCAATCGCCCGGGCCGGGCGGGGAGCGGGAGCTGCTGCGGCGGCGGATCGGGCGTCGATCGCTCCGTTGCGAACTGGGCGGTGTTGTCTGCCTGTTGCTTCGTTGGCCCGTTGCCCTTTGGCCGGTCAGTCCGTGTCGTGCGGCGGAGTCTCCTCGTCCGTCGGCTGATGGTCGGCCCAGACGTAACTCTCGGGCAGCAAGTCGGTGATGGTGACGGTTCGCAGGCGCTCACCCTGGCCGACGACGACCTTGAGGGCCGGGAAGTAGTCGAGCAGGACCTGACGGCACCGGCCGCAGGGCGGTACGACCCCTCGGCCGCGGTCGCCCACGGCGACGATCGTCTCCAGCTCGTAGGCACCCTGCGCGGCTGCCGCACCGAGGACGACCAGCTCGGCGCAGGGGCCGCCCGTGAAGTGGTACGCGTTCACGGCGGTGACGATCCGGCCGTCCACTGCTCGGGCCGCGGCTGCCATGGTGTGGTTGTCGCCGCGGCAACGCGTACGGGCGACGTGCGCCGCTGCCTGGACGAGTTCGTGATCGACAGGGTGGGTCTGTGTGGTCATCTGCTCCGCCTTCGTGGGGTGTCAGGCGACGTTGGCGCGTGGGCCGAGGGGGTGCAAGTGAATATCGACGGTGTGCTTCCCGCCAGTTCTCGGATGGGCTGACCGACGAGGGCGGGCCGCCGTCGAGCGAGTTGGCCGTCCTGCACGACCGGACGGCCGATCTCCCCCAGCGTCCCGCTGCGCTCCCGGCACGTGTGTGGACAGTGTCCGGATCGCAGCCCCTCCCTCCACGGCGCCACGCACCGGGCGACCAACGTCCCCTACCGTGACCCGCCATGACCGCCCCCGCCACTCCCCCACTCCTGCGTCAACCCGCCTTCCTCGCACTCCTCTTGGCCCGGGTGGTCTCGGTGCTCGGCAACGGGTTCGCTCGGGTGGCGCTCGCATTCGCCGTGCTGGGGTTGCCCGGCACCGGGCCCGGGACGCTGTCCCTGGTGCTGGCCTGTCAGGCGCTGCCCCAGCTCGCGTTCGTGCTCTTCGGCGGAGTGCTCGCCGACCGGATGGCCCGCGCGCGGGTGATGATGTCGGCCGACGTGGTGGGGGCCGGGGCGTACGCGGCGCTTGCGGCGCTCGTGCTCGCCGACCGGGCGCCGGTGCCCGCGCTGTGTGCGCTCGCGGTGGTCGCCGGTTCCGCCACGGCCCTGTTCGCCCCGGCCATGGAGGGCATCGTCCCGCTCCTGGTCGAACGCGACCGACTGCAACGGGCCAACGGGCTCCTGCGGATGGCGACCAACACCTCGCTGGTACTCGGTCTGGCCCTGTCCGGAGTGACGGTGGCGCTGGTCGGAGCGGGCTGGGCGCTCGCCCTCAACGCCGCGTCCTTCGTGGTCAGTGCCGCTCTCACCGCCCTCCTGCCCACCAACAGTCGTACGGCGAAACGACGTTCGGGCTGGGCCGAACTGCGGGAGGGCTGGCGGGAGTTCGCCGGGCGGCAGTGGCTGTGGGCGGTGGTCTGCCAGTTCACGGTGGTCGTGGCCGCGCTCAACGCGTTTCTGGGGGTGCTCGGACCGCTCGTGGCCGAGGAGCGGCACGGCGGGGCGCGGGCGTGGTCACTACTCGTCGCCGCGCAGGCACTCGGCACCGTCGCAGGCGCCGGTCTCGCCGCCCGGTTGCGGGTGCGCCGTCCGGTGCTCGTCGCGGTCCTGGCGACGTTTCCGTACGCACTGCCGCTGCTGCTGCTCGGGACCGCGACTCCGCTGTGGGTCACGGCCTGCGCCATGTTCGTCTCCGGCGTCACCGGCGACGTCTTCGCGGTGCTGTGGTCCACCACCATCCAGCAGCGGGTGCCGGAAGCGGCACTGTCCCGGGTCGCCTCCTACGACCTCTTCGGCTCCCTCGCCTTCGCCCCGCTCGGACTCCTGTGTGCCGGTCCGCTCGCGCAGCTCACCGGCACGTCCGGCGCGCTCGTCGGCTGCGGCGCGGCCATCGTCCTGGCCACCTCCGCCGCGCTCCTCGCACCACAGGTACGCGCACTCACCACGCTCCCGACCGCCCCCGGTCCCGGCCCGGCGACCGGCGTCCCGCTACGCCCCTCCGCCCCGGCCACCGAAGCTTCTCCCCCACCGACTGAGACAGCCACGTGAAGGGACTGGACGCGGCGGGCGAGCCCCACGCATCGCGAGCCGCGCCAAGGCCGTTCGGGAGCCGGTCGTGCGCCCGCCCCGCCTCACTCGTTGTGCCACCCCCGCCGGCACAACACCAGCCGATAGCCATCAGGGTCCTCGACCGTCACACCCCACTCGTTCCAGTACGGGTTCGGGGACAGCACCCGCCGACCGCCGTGGGCCTCCAGCCGGGCCACCGCCTCCTGGGGCACCTCTTCGTCGACGTAGAGCACGAGCAGGTCCTCCTCGGTGGGCTGCGGCGTGACCGGGTGGTCCGGCTCGTGGACGAGTTCCAGGTGCCAGGCTGCGCCGGGCCAGCCGAGCATCAGCAGGTCGTGCTCACCCGGTTCGGTGCCGCCCTGTGTCCGGAACTGCACGCTGAGCCCCAGCCCCTCCCGCCAGAACTTCTCCGCCGCGGCGAGGTCACGGCTGGGGCGGGCGATACGCACATGGCTGGTGGCGTCGAGGGGCATGGCTGCTGGTCCTGCCTTTCACTGCGAGCGGACGGCGTACCGGGTGACGCCGCCGCACAAGAACGGGCACCCGGTTACCCGGGGCTTCCACAATCTATGCGGCGCCCTCCGCGCACGGCATCGGCCGTCCGGCCCGGGACCTTCGGCCCAGCCGGTCTGCGTCTCAAGTTCCATGGCCCGTTGTTCACTTGGGGTTCGAGGTCGTTCTTCACGCGCGCTGCGGGCCCGTTGTTCCCGCGCGGTGCGGGTCCGTTGTTCACTTGGGGTTCGTACGGGCGCCTCGGCGTCCACGTAGGTGTAGGCGTGCACCGTGGCCGGATTCGGCCGGTTCATCCTTGGAGGCGTCCGCATGTCATTCCGTTCGTCGCTCCCCGCGCCCGGCCGTCGCAGTGTCCTGCGCGGTTCCGTCGCCGCCTCGGCCGGGCTCGCCCTGCCCACGCTCGGCGCCGCGGCCCCCGCATTCGCCCGATCCGGGCGGCCCGCCGCCAGTTGGGGTGTGCAGACCGGTGACGTCACGACGGACTCCGGGCTCGTCTGGGTCCGCTCGGACCGGCCCGCCCGGATGATCGTGGAGACCTCGGCGACGGAGTCGTTCCGCAATCCGACCCGGGTGCGCGGGCCGCTGCTCGGCCCCGACACCGACTTCACCGGTACGACGCGTCTTCGCGGGCTGCCGTCGGGCGAGCGGATCCACTACCGGGTGCTGCTCGCGGACCCCGACGACCCGCGCCGTACCGGCGAACCGGTGACCGGCCACTTCAGCACCGCTCCGTCCCGTCGTCGCCAGGACGTCCGCTTCGTCTGGTCCGGGGACATCGCGGGCCAGGGCTGGGGCATCAACCCCGAACTCGGCGGCTTCACCGTCTTCGAGGACATGCGCCGCCTGGAACCCGACTTCTTCCTGTGCAGTGGGGACAACATCTACGCGGACGGCCCGCTGACCGAGACGGTCGCCCTGCCCGACGGCCGGATCTGGCGCAACCTCATGACCGAGGAGAAGGCGAAGGTCGCCGAGACCCTCGCCGAGTACCGGGGCGTCTACCGCTACAACCGTCTCGACGCCAACCTGCGCGCCTTCTCGGCCGAGGTGCCCACCATCGTCCAGTGGGACGACCACGAGGTCCGCAACAACTGGTACCCGGGGCAGATCCTGGACGACGAGCGGTACACGGAGAAGGACGTCGACGTCCTCGCCGCCAGGTCTCGGCGCGCCTTCGGCGAGTACTACCCGCTGTCCACGCTGCGGCCCGGCGGGCAGCAGGACCGTGTGCACCGCGTATTGCGGCACGGCCCGCTGCTCGACGTGTTCGTCCTGGACATGCGCACGTACCGCAACGCCAACTCCACCAACCGGCAGGCCGATGACACCACCGGGCTGCTGGGCGCCGAGCAACTCGACTGGCTGAAGCGTGAGTTGGCGCGTTCGCGGGCGGTGTGGAAGGTGATCGCGGCCGACCTGCCGCTGGGCATCGTGGTCGCGGACGGCAAGACGAACTACGAAGCCGCGGCGCAGGGCGACCCCGGCGCACCGCTCGGCCGAGAGCTGCAGATCGCCGAACTGCTGCGCTTCATCAAGCACCGTCGTATCACCGGCACGGTCTGGCTGACCGCGGACGTGCACTACACCTCCGCCCAGCACTACGACCCCTCGCGCGCCGCGTTCAAGGACTTCGCGCCGTTCTGGGAGTTCGTCTCGGGGCCGCTGGCCGCGGGCAGCTTTCCGACCGTCGCGCTGGACGGCACGTTCGGGCCCGAACAGCCCTTCCTCAAGGCCCCGTCGAAGGCGAACGTCTCCCCCGCCGAGACGCCGCAGAACTACGGCGAGGTCGAAATCGACGGCGCCAGCGGCGAGTTGACGGTCCGGCTCCGCGAGGAAGGCCGTGTGCTGTTCACCAAGGTGCTGCAGCCGGGTCGCGTCGGTCAGTAGGTCGGCGAGTCGGCAAGTCGGCAAGTCGGGAGGGTGGCGAGCACGGGCGGAGCGGGGCGTTCACACGCTCGACGACCGGGCTCCCACCCGCCCCGCCAAGCACGGTACGTACAACCGAAGTTGCCGCCGTCCGGGGACATGAGGCAAGGCATGTTCCCGGACCGGCGCAAAGGTTCGGCAAAGCGCTGAAATTTGGACAGATCCATGCTTTACCAGTCAGACACAAGACGTTCGTGATCACGCAACACCATTCCTTCACAGTGGCATGCATGACTCGACAGCTGTCTGACACGACGCCTCAACCCCGCCCGTCCCGCGGTTTCTCCGCCCTCGCGACGCTGCGTTCGTGGTGGCCACGTCGCCATGAACACGCCCCGCCGACAAGCCATACCGAGGCCCGGCCCGCCTCCTCGGAGGCGACCGGGCAGCACGGTCCCGCAGCGTCCGCCTCCGGGGCGGCGGCCGAGCGCACGCTCTGGCGACTGCGGACGACCGTGCGCGACACCCCCGGTGCCCTCGCCGCCGTATGCGGAGCGCTGGCCGAGCGCGATGTCGACATTCTCAGCCTGCAGACCCACCCGCTGGCCGAGGGCACCGTGGACGAGTTCCTGCTCCGCGCGCCGGTCGACGTGTCGGCCGGCGAACTGACCGAGGCCTTGGCCGCAGCCGGGGGCACCGACACCTGGATGGAGCGGGCGGACACCCACGATCTGGTGGACGCCCCTACGCGGATCCTCTCGCTCGCCACCCGTACGGCCCTCGACGCGGCCGAACTCCCGTTGGCGCTGCGGCAGTTGCTGGGTCGGTGCACGATCCGTTCGGTACCCACCAAGTCCGGGAGCGGTGACGGCGGGGAAGCGCCCGTGGACTCCTTCGACGGCACGGTCATGTGCCTGGACACCGGGCAGGGCGGCACGTTGGTCATCGAGCGGCCCCAACTACCCTTCACGCCCACCGAGTTCGCCCGGGTGCGCGCGCTCGTCCAGCTCGACACCCTGCTCGGCCCCCGGCTGCCCGAGGGACGGCAGACCCTGTCGCTGCCGCGTGGCGCCGAGGTCACGCTGCGCCGGGCCGACACCTCCGACGTGCCCGCGGCCAAGGAGATGCACGAGCGCTGCTCCGACCGCACGCTGGCGCTGCGGTACCACGGGCCGGTCGGCGACGCGGACCGCTATCTGAACCATCTGCTGAGTCCGCGCTTCGGCCGCACGCTCGCCGCGGAGACCGCTTCGGGGCGCATCGTCGCCCTCGGTCATCTGCTGTGGGACGGCGACGAGACCGAGATCGCCCTGATCGTCGAGGACGAGTGGCAGCGCCGCGGACTCGGCGGCGAACTGCTCGGGCGGCTGGTGGCGATGGCCGTGCAGGCAGACTGCGCGAACGTGTACGTGGTGACGCAGTCCTCGAACTCCGGGATGGTCGCCGCGATGCGCGGCCTCGGCCTCCCCCTCGACTACCAGGTCGAGGAGGGCACCTTGGTGATCACCGCGACGCTCGGCGCCACCCCGGAGTCCGTGCCGTCCCCCGTCGGCCAACTGCACGGGCCGGGCGGGACGGCGACTCAGGCCTGAGCTGCCTCCCGGACCGGCTCACCCCGCCCGGCGGACCTGTTAGACGTGCCTTCCCGGACCGGGCCGAGCGCCCGGTCCAGGTCGGACCACAGGTCCTCCACGTCCTCCAGGCCGACCGACAGCCGCAGCAGTTTGTCGCTGACGCCCGCGGATTTGCGGTCGCCCTCGTCGACTATGCGGTGGCTGATCGAGGCCGGGTGCTGGATCAGGGTGTCGACGCTGCCGAGGCTCACCGCGGGAGTGACGAGCCGTACCGCCGAGATGACCTCGTGCGGCATGCCGTGCACCTCGAAGGCGACCATGCCGCCGCCGATCCGCGGGTAGTGCACCCGGGAGACCCGCGGGTCCTCGGCCAGCCTGCGGGCGAGTTCGGCGGCGGTACGCGAGGCCTCCTTGACGCGCACCGGAAGGGTCGACAGACCGCGCAGCAGCAGGTATCCGGCCAGCGGGTGCAGTACGCCGCCGGTGGCGAAGCGGACTTGGCGCAGCTTGCGGGCGAACTCCTCGTCGCAGGCGATCACACCGCCGAGGACGTCGCCGTGCCCGCCCAGGTACTTGGTCGCACTGTGCAGGACCAGGCGCGCCCCGCTCTCCAGCGGGCGCTGGAGCACCGGCGTGGCGAAGGTGTTGTCGGCGAGCAGCGGCACCGAGCCGCAGCTGTGGGCGAGGGCCCGCAGATCGAGTTCGGCGAGCGTGGGGTTGGCCGGGGACTCGACCATCACCAGGCCGGTCTCGGGACGGATGGCGTCGGCGACGCCCGCCGGGTCCACCCAGGTCACCTCGGAGCCCAGGGCGCCCGCGGTCAGCAAGTGGTCGCTGCATCCGTACAGCGGACGCACCGCCACCACGTGCCGCAGCCCGTCGCCGAGCCGGGCGAGCAGAACCGCGGTGAGCGCCGCCATACCGCTGGCGAAGGCGACGGCCGCCTCGGCGCCCTCCAGCCTGGCGAGCGCACGCTCGAAACGGGCCACCGTCGGATTGCCCAGCCGCCCGTAGACCGGCGGGCCGTCGAGCTCGGCGCCCTCGGCGGCGAAGGCGTCGATACGGGCGGCCTCGCCACGGCTGTCGTAAGAGGGGTAGGTGGTGGACAGATCGAGCGGCGGGGCGTGCAGTCCGAGACCGGCGAGGTCCTCGCGGCCGGCGTGCACGGCTTCGGTGGCCAGGGCCCGGGGTGCGGGCGCGGCGTCCATGGCATCGAGTCGGAAGTCCATGGCCACAGCCTGAACAGCGACCCGGGCCCTGGCCGAAAATCCCGTGTTACGTTCGGCCGGTGACTGAATCCGTCGTACTGGACCCGGTCGACCTGCACATTCTGCGCCTGCTGCAGAACGACGCACGGATGACGTACCGCGACCTCGGGGCACAGGTCGGCGTCGCGGCGTCGACCTGTCTGGACCGGGTGACCCGGCTACGGCGTGCCGGGGTGATCCTCGGCCACCGTCTCCAGGTCGACCCGGCGCGGCTCGGCCGCGGCCTTCAGGCGCTGCTCTCGGTGCAAGTGCGGCCCCACCGCAGGGAGTTGGTCGGCCCCTTCGTGGACCGTGTCCGGGCGCTCCCGGAGGCGCTGACCGTCTTTCACCTCACCGGGCCCGACGACTACCTGATCCATGTCGCGGTGGCCGACGCGGCCGATCTGCAACGGCTCGTACTGGACGAGTTCACCGCGCACCGGGAGGTGGCCCGGGTGGAGACCCGGCTGATCTTCCAGCAGTGGGAGTGCGGGCCGGTCATGCCGCCCGGCGAATGAACCGCGGCAAGAACCCTCCCGGGCAAGGGGTTTCCTGATGACGGGACGGCGGCGCCCGTACGAGGATGTCCGCATGTCCGAGACCAAGAACCCCCCGCTGCCCCGTGCGCTCGCCGACACCTACGTCGACGAACTCGTCGCCCTCGACCCGGCCACCGGCACCTACCTGGGTGTGCCCGAGAGTTCGAGCAGGCTGCCCGACCACTCACCGCAGGGGCAGGAGGAGATGGCCGAGCTCGCCCGCCGCACCCTCGGCCGTCTCGACGAGTCGGAGCGTGCCGAGGGCGCGGACACCGATGTCGAGCGCCGGTGCGCGCGGCTCTTGCGCGAGCGTCTTGAGGCGGAGCTGGCCGTGCACGAGGCCGACGAGGGCCTGCGCGCGGTGAGCAATCTGAGCTCCCCCGCGCACTCCACCCGGCAGATCTTCACACTGACCCCGGCCGACACCGAGGAGGACTGGTCCGCGCTCGCGGAGCGGCTGCGTGCCGTGCCGCGCGCGCTGGAGGGCTACCGCGAGTCCCTGGCGCTCGGTCTGGAGCGCCGCCTGCCCGCGGGGCCGCGCGCCACCGAGACCTTCCTCGGCCAGTTGGCCGAGTGGTCCGGGGCCAAGAGCGGCACTGGCTGGTTCGAGGAGTTCGCCGCCTCCGGGCCCGACTCGCTGCGCACGGAACTCGACACCGCCGCGCGCGGCGCCACCGAAGCCGTGGGCTCGCTGCACGACTGGGTCCGCGACGTCTACGCCCCGGGCGTGGCCGGTGCCCCGGACACCGTGGGACGCGAGCGCTACGCGCGCTGGGTGCGCTACTACAACGGCACCGACGCCGACCTCGACGAGGCCTACGCGTACGGCTGGTCGGAGTTCCACCGCATTCTCGGCGAGATGCGCACCGAGGCCGAGAGGATCCTGCCCGGAGCGAGCACGCCCTGGGTGGCACTCGCGCACCTGGACGAGCACGGCAGTCACATCGAGGGCGAGGACCAGGTCCGCGAGTGGCTGCAGGGCCTGATGGACGAGGCGATCGCGAAGCTGGACGGCACCCACTTCGAACTCGCCGAGCGGGTACGCCGGGTGGAGTCGCGCATCGCCCCGCCCGGCAGCGCCGCCGCCCCGTACTACACCTCGCCCTCCGAGGACTTCTCCCGCCCCGGACGCACCTGGCTGCCGACGATGGGGCAGACCCGCTTCCCCGTGTACGACCTGGTGTCGACCTGGTACCACGAGGGCGTCCCCGGCCACCACCTCCAGCTCGCGCAGTGGGCGCACGTCGCCGACAGCCTCTCCCGCTACCAGGCGAGCGTCGGCATGGTCAGCGCGAACGCCGAGGGCTGGGCACTGTACGCGGAACGGCTCATGGACGAGCTGGGCTTCCTCTCCGACCCCGAGCGCCGCCTCGGCTACCTCGACGCGCAGATGATGCGCGCGGTGCGGGTCATCGTGGACATCGGCATGCACGTGGGCCTGCGCATCCCCGACGACTCCCCCCTCGCACCGGGCGAGTTGTGGACCCCGGAGCTGGGTGAGCGCTTCCTCGGCGCGCACAGCAGCAGGCCCGCCGACTACGTGGAGAGCGAACTGACGCGGTATCTGTCCATGCCGGGCCAGGCCATCGGCTACAAGCTCGGCGAACGCGCCTGGCTGCGCGGCCGCGCGCTGGCCCGCGAGCGGCACGGTGCCGCCTTCGACGCGAAGTCCTGGCACATGGCGGCGCTCTCCCAGGGCTCGCTGGGCCTGGACGACCTGGTGGACGAGATCTCGCGGCTGTGAGGGCCGCCAGGTGTCCGGCCGCGCTTCGGCGTGCGGCCGGACACCGGGCGGGTTGGTTCAGCAGCCGCAGTCCTCGTCGTCGACGGGCATGGTCAGCGGGTCGGCCGGGCGGCGCTCCTGGCCCTCGGCGGTCTCGTAGGCGAAGCCCTCGCGCACCCAGTACTCGAAGCCGCCACGCATCTCCTTGACCTGGTAACCGAGTTCGGCCAGTGCCAGCGCGGCGCGTACGCCGCCGTCGCAGGCCGGGCTCCAGCAGTAGGTGACCACCGGCGTCGCGGGGTCCAGAAGCCGTCCGGCCTGCTCGGGTATCAGGGCGGTGGGCAGGTGCAGCGCGCCGGGCACGTGGCCCTGGTCCCAACTCCGGGTGGAGCGGGTGTCGATGAGCGTGAAGCCGGGACCGGTCGCCGAGGCGAGTGCGGCGGCGACGTCCGAGACGTCGGTGTGGAAGGCCAGGCTCGCCCGGAAGTAGGCCGCCGCCTCGGCGGCGGGTGCGGGCGGCACGCGCAGTACCGGGTTCGCGGCGGCCGGACGGTGGTCGACGGCGGACGGGACGGTCTCGGTCACAGGAATTCTCCTCCCAGCGGTACCGGTCACCCCCGCTCCGGGAGCGACCGGCTTCTGACAGGAAATCTAAGCGGGATACGCGGACAACTGAAGGCATGATCCCCGGCATACGCATTGAACTTCCGTGGATTCCCCTGCTACTTCTGGGGCATGACCGTGAATCCACCGGACGCCACCGACTGGCACATACTCGAGGTTCTGCAACGCGACGGCAGGGTCAGCTTCGCCGAACTCGCCCGCGCGGTCGCGATGTCGCCGAGCGCGGTCACCGAACGCGTGCGGCGCCTGGAGGAGTCGGGCGTCATCAAGGGGTACGCGGCGGTCGTGGACCCCGAACGCGTGGGCTTCGCCATCCTGGCCTTCGTCCGGCTGCGCTACCCGCACCCCAACTACAAGCCCTTCCACGAGCTGGTCGCCGCCACCCCCGAGATCCTCGAAGCCCATCATGTGACCGGCGACGACTGCTTCGTCATCAAGGTCGCGGCCCGGTCGATGAGCCACCTCGAGGAGATCTCCGGGCGGATCAGCACCCTCGGCTCGGTCACGACCAGCGTGGTGTACTCCTCGCCCTTGCCCCGACGGGCCGTCGAACGGTCGACGCTCGCCGATTCGTGAGCCGAGGGCTCAACCCCCTGGATTGGACGTCAGTCCGGAGCGCCGCGCAGCTTCGCCACCGATCCGGTGCGCTCCTTGACCACTTCCAGCCGGGTGTGGACGCGCCGCCGGAGATCCGCGACATGGCTGACGATCCCCACGCTGCGCTCCCGTTCGCGCAGTGCGTCGAGGACGTCCATCACCTCGTCCAGGGTCTGTTCGTCCAGGCTGCCGAAGCCCTCGTCGATGAAGAGGGTGTCGAGCCGGACGCCGCCCGCCTCCTCGGTGACCACATCCGCGAGACCCAGTGCCAGCGCGAGCGAGGCGAAGAAGGACTCACCGCCGGAGAGGGTCGCGGTGTCCCGCTCGCGGCCGGTCCAGGCGTCGACGACGTGCAGGCCGAGTCCCGAACGTCCGCGTCCGCTGCGGTCGTCGGAGTGCACGAGCGTGTAGCGCCCCGACGACATACGCCGCAGCCGGGCCGTGGCCGCGGCGGCGACCTGTTCCAGCCGGGCGGCGAGCACGTACGACTCCAGGCGCATGCGCCGCTCGTTGTCCGCGGAGGTTCCGGCGGCGAGCGCGGCGAGATGGGCCACGCGGTCGTACTCCTGGCGCAGCGGCCCGAGTTGGCGTACCGAGGCGGTGGCGCGTACGGAGAGCCGGTCCAGTTCACGGCAGCGTTCCCGGGCGGCGTCGGCCGAGGAGGCGGCCCGTCGCGAGCGGTCGGCCGCCGAGCGCAGCGCGGCCTCGGCCCCGGCGGGGTCCGCGGGCGGCAGGCATTCCGCGCGGATGGTCTCGGGCTCCGCGAGGACGGAGCGTACGGCGGCCTGTTCGCGCTGCCGGTCGTCCAGCCGGTGCTGGAGTTCGCGGTGGGCGGCGTCGGTCAGAATCGCCTCGGCCGCCTCGCTCGGGGTGGGGAAACCGGCACGGAAGGCCTCGTCGGCGACGCGCGCGTCGGCGTCCTTGAGCCGGGCCGCGGAATCCGCCGCGAGACGGGCCGCCCCGGCCGCCTCGTCGAGCCGGGCGCCCTGCGCCGCGAGTTGGCGGGCACGCGCGTCCACGCTGCCCGCCTCGCCCCGGGCCTGGCTCAACTCCTCGTCCAGGGCCGCCTGTTCACGGCCGAGGGCGTCCCGGAGCGAAGCACGCGAGGCGGCGCGCTCGGCGACGCCCTGACGCTGTGCGCGCCTGCGTTCGTGCTCCGCCTCCGCGTGGGCCAGGGCCTCGCGGGCGGAGTGCAGTCCGGAGGCGAGCGCGCGGGTCCGGTCGTACTCCTCGTGAGTCTCGCCGTACTCCTCGGTGAGCCGCTCCAGGGCTTCGTCGCCCGCGGCCGCCGTGGCGGCGGCGAGGCTCTCCCGCAGGACGGCGAGGTGGCCCTCGGCCGCCGCGCGCGCTTCCTCGGCACTCCGGTGCGCCTCGAGCGCGGCCTCCTCCGCGGCGCGGTCCACATGGCCCGGCGCCTTGCGGGCGGGCTCGGGGTGGGTGGGTGAACCGCAGACCGCACACGGCTCGTCCGGCCGCAGTCCCTCGGCGAGTTCGGCCGCGAAGTGGGCCAGGCGCTGCTCCTTGAGCGCGAGCCAGCGCTCATGGGCGGTCGCCGCCTCCTCACGCGCCCGGGTCAGCTCCGCCCCGGCGGCCGCCGCCTCGCCGGTCAACTCCTCGCGCCGCTGGGCCGCCTGCACCCGGGCGCGTACGGAGTCGAGCCGTCCGGCGAGCTGTTCGGTACGGGCCACCGCCTCCTGGCAGCGTTCGACCCCGGCGCGCAGCGTCTCGGACTGCCGGGGCCAGCCGTCCAGCCAGCCGTCGAGTTCGGCCAGCGCCTCGCCGTCGGCGTGCTCCTGGCGTTCCAGCAGGTCCCGCTCGCGGGCGACCTCGGTGCTGCGTCGCTCGGCCCGCCGCGCCGCGTCGAGCGCGCCCAGTTCCTTGGCCACCGCCTGTGCGGCCGCGGCGAGTTCGTCCGCTCCGGCCTCGGCGAACCGGCCCGGCAGCAGTGCGCGGGCCCGTGCCTCGGCATCGGCGCCCCGTCGGTGCGCGGCCGCCGCGGACTCCCGCAGGGACAGCACGGGCGCCACCCGCTCGGCCTTGCGGCCACGGGCCAGACGTTCCTCGACCCGGCGGTGCTCCTCGGCCCGCTCGGCCAGGTTCCGCTCCCCGGCCCGCGCCTCCTCCGCGCGCTGCTGCAGCCGCGCCAACTCCCTTGCCTCGTCCAGGCGTTGAGTCGCCTCCTGGCGGGCCTGCTCGGCGGTGTCCAGTGCGCAGCGGGCCTGGGTCAGGTGTTCGCGTGCGCCGCTGCGGGCCTGGGCGGCCCAGGTCAGGACCTCGGTCGCGAGCCCGGGGTCGCCGGGCGCGGCTTCGGTCAGCGGTACCTCGGCCGCCGGGCCCGCCTCCTGCTGCATCCGGTGGGCCTCGGCCAGGAGTCCGATGTCGGCCTTGCGCACCGCCGCCTCGGCGGCCCGACGCCGGTCGGCGAGTTCGCGTTCCACCGCGGCGAAGCGGCCGGTGCCGAAGAGACGGCCGAGCAGCTTGCCGCGGGTCTCGGCATCGGAGCGCAGGAACCGCGCGAAGTCCCCCTGTGGCAGCAGGACCACCTGGCAGAACTGGTCCCGGCTCATGCCGAGGAGCTGGGTGATCTCCTCGCCGATCTCCTGATGCGAGCGGCTCAGCGCCTTCCAGCCCTGCCCGTCGAGCTCCCGCAGAATTCCGGTCGCTTTGTCGACAGTGGTACCCGCGCCCCGCTTCTTCGGCCGTTCCCACGGGGGCTGCCGGGTGATGTCCAGACGCCGCCCGGCCACCGTGAACTCCAGGCCGACCGTGGTGCGCAGCGCGGCCTGGGCATGATCGCTGCGCAGCGTCATGCCCTGGCCGCCGTGGCGGGCACCGGGCACCGCCCCGTACAGCGCGTAGCAGACGGCGTCGAGTACGGAGGTCTTGCCCGCGCCGGTCGGTCCGTGCAGCAGGAACAGGCCCGCCGAGGCGAGCGCGTCGAAGTCGATCTCCTGGGTGGTCGCGAACGGCCCGAAGGCCGACAGGCTGAGCCGGTGCAGCCTCACCGGGCCACCTCCCGCAGCGTCTCCTCGGCGCGCACCGCGTCGAAGGCGTCCCGCAGCACCAGCCGTTCCGCCTCCTTCGGCTCGCTGCCGCGCACATGGGCGACGAAGTCCTCCGCGACCTCCTGGTCGCTGCGCCCACGGAGCCGCTCCGCGTAGGAGACCTCCGGCTCGGCGTCCCTGCCCTCGGGCGCGAAGACCAGGGTGAGGGTGTGCGGGAAACGCTCGGACAGGCGCGCCATCGGGTCGGCGGGGCGCTCCGGGTCGGTGAGAGTGGCCTCGATCCAGTCGCCCTCGTGCCCGGACAGCCGTGGATCGGCGAGGAGTTGCTCGAGCCGTCCGCTGATCCGCGCGAGCCCGCGCGGTACGGGTGTGTCCACGCGCACGGCCGAGACGGCACCCGCGGCATCCAGGTCGACCAGCCACATGCCCTTGCGGTGCTCGCTCTCCGAGAAGGAGTACGCGAGCGGGGAACCGGAGTAGCGCACCCGCTCCGTCAGCGTCTGGCTGCCGTGCAGGTGGCCGAGCGCCACGTAGTCGACGCCGTCGAACACGGCGGCCGGTATCGAGGCGACGCCGCCGACGGTGATGTCGCGTTCGCTGTCGCTGATGTGTCCGCCGGTCACGAAGGCGTGCGCGAGGACGACGGACCGGGTGCCCGGCGCTCTGCCCGCGAGGTCCGCGCGGACCCGGTCCATGGCGCCCGTGAGCACCGCCTCATGCCCGCTCGTGCGCACCCCGAACTCCGCTTTGACCAGGGCGGGTTCGAGGTACGGCAGGCCGTAGAAGGCGACCGGGCCGTGCGCGTCGGACAGCAGCACCGGCTCGCCGCAGTGGGCGGGGTCGGTGCGCAGATGGATGCCCGCGTGCCCCATCAGGCCCGCGCCGACGCCGAGTCGGCGCGCCGAGTCATGGTTGCCGGAGATCATCACGGTGGGCACACCGAGGTCCGCGAGGCGGTGCAGCGCCTGGTCGAAGAGCTCCACGGCGGCCAGCGGCGGCACGGCTCTGTCGTAGACGTCGCCCGCCACGAGCACCGCGTCCACGCCCTCGCTGCGCACCACCTCGACCAGGTGGGCGATGAACTCGGCCTGGGCGCCGAGCATGCTGACGCGGTGGAAGGACCGGCCCAGGTGCCAGTCCGATGTGTGGAGCAACCTCATGATCCCGACCCTAGCGGGCGGGTGTGACAACGCCGTCGCGGACGGCGGTGGACCCGTCAGCTCTCCCCGTAGGCCTCGCCGCCGAGTTCGAGCCGCGCGGTGCCCGCCGTGACGTCCGCGAGCCAGGCGCCGAAGGCCGCGACCTCCGCGTCGGGCAGACCGACTTCGATGGTGACCGCCTCCGCGTACCGCACCTCGCGCACCGCGCGGCCGGTGGCCCGCAGGTCGTTCTCGACCTTGCCCGCGCGCTGGTGGTCCACGGTGACGGTGGCGAGCCGGTAGCGCCTGCGGACCCGGATGTCGGCGGCGTCGATGGCTTCTCCGACGGCTCCGCCGTAGGCGCGGATCAGGCCGCCCGCGCCGAGTTTGGTGCCGCCGAAGTAGCGGGTGACCACGGCGACGACGTACCGCATCTCGCGCCTCGTCAGCATCTGCAGCATCGGC
Source organism: Streptomyces sp. NA04227 (assembly GCF_013364195.1). Taxonomy (NCBI): domain Bacteria; kingdom Bacillati; phylum Actinomycetota; class Actinomycetes; order Kitasatosporales; family Streptomycetaceae; genus Streptomyces; species Streptomyces sp. NA04227. The sequence goes on from NZ_CP054918.1 coordinate 563,257, forward strand.
ACGCCCGCGGTGCCGCCGGGTTCACCGTCGTCGCTCGCCTTCTGCACCCGGGCGTCGGCCCCGATGACGTACGCGAAGCAGTTGTGGCTGGCGTCCGGATGCCGCGCGCGGACCCCGGCGACGACCGACTGCGCCTCCTCCTCCGTGGCGGCGGGGGCGAGGGTGCACAGGAACCGCGAGCGGTTCACCTCGGTCTCGTGCACCGACTGCTGGGCGACGGTGCGGTACTCGTCCTGCATCCGGACAGGGTATGCGGGCCTGCCCGGCCCCTGAGCGCCGGGCGCTCGGGCGGGGGTCGCCGGGAGCCTTGTGGTTGTGCCGCGCGGGGAACGAGCGACGAATCATCCGATCATTAAGCTCTTCGGATGACTGGCATGGCGGAGTGACCTTCACCTTCCCCAGCAGCGCGGACGGTGCGAAAAGCAACGTCACCTCACGCGGCACGGTCATCGAGGTGCCGCACGGGGCCGTAGTGCGGGCCCGTCGGCTTGGCCCGCCCGAGCGGCACGCAAGGGTGGGCCTGAGGTGGGCATCGCCGGTGAAAACGGACCACTGATGGGTGGTCCTGGCCGACGCGTGACCGGGAGGCACCGGCCTAGCGTGGCCGCATGGTCATGCAACCCTGGTTCCCCGACGCCAAGCTCGGCATCTTCGTCCACTACGGGATCTACGCCGTCGACGGCGTACCCGAGTCCTGGTCCTTCTACCTCGGCCAGGTGTCGCACACGCAGTACATGAAGCAGCTCGACGGCTTCACCGCCGCGAACTACGACCCCGCCGCCTGGGCCGACCTGTTCGCCCGCGCGGGCGCGGGCTATGCCGTACTGACGGCACGTCACCACGACGGTGTCGCACTGTGGGACACCGCCCAGAGCGACCTGAACGTCGTGCGGCGCACACCCGCGGGCCGCGACCTCATCGCACCGTACGTCGACGCGCTGCGCGCCCGCGGCCTCAAAGTCGGCCTCTACTACTCCCACTCCGACTGGAGCCACCCCGACTACGCGAGCGTCCGCCACCCCGACCCGCCGCGCATCGACACCGACGTCACCAGCATCAACACCAACGCCTTCAGCGCTCCCCCGGACGGCGCCGAAGACCCGGAAGCCTGGAACCGCTTCCTGGCATACCGCAACGCCCAAGTCGGCGAACTCGTCGACCGCTTCGCCCCCGACCTGCTGTGGTTCGACGGCGAGTGGGAACGCACCGAGGAACAATGGCGGATGGGCGACCTCGCCGCCCAGATCCACGCGGGCAACCCGCACACCATCCTCAACGCCCGCATGCTCAGCCACGGCGACTACGCCACCCCCGAGCAGGGCGTCCCGCTCCACGCACCCGACGGCCCCTGGGAGTTGTGCCTGACCGTCAACGACTCCTGGGGCTTCCAGCACAACGACCACCACCACAAATCCGTACGCCAGCTCGTCCGCTACTTCACCGAGACCATCGGCATGGGCGGCAACCTCCTGCTCGACGTCGGCCCCCGCGAGGACGGCACCCTCACACAGGAGCAGACCGCGCGCCTCGAAGGACTCGGCGCATGGATCCGCCGCCACAAGGAAGCCGTGTACGGCACCGTCGCCGGACTGCCCGCAGGACACCACTACGGCCCCAGCACACTCTCCGCGGACCGCCGCACCCTCTACCTGATCTGCTTCGACCCGCCCCAGGAGACCGTGGCCGTACGAGGACTGCGTACACCCGTCAAACGCGTGAGCGTCCTCGGAACCGGCACCACCCTCACGCACCGCGTCATCGGAGGACTCCACGAGGTGCCCGGCGTGCTGTGGATCGACGCACCACCCACCCCCGACATCGACACCCACGCCACCGTGCTCGCCCTCGAACTCGACGGAGAACTGGACCTGTACCGGGGAACCGGCCGCGACTGAGCGACATCCCGCCCCGCCGCCACGGGTGCGACCTCAGGCACCGGCGGCATCCGCACCCTGCGAGGCAGGGCCTCGCTCGTCAGGTGCCGGGGGTCGTCCCGGCGAGCAGGCGGGTGCGGTCCCGCCAGGCACGCTCCCATTGGCGGGTCAGCGCGGGGTAGATGATCAGGTAGCGGAAGGGGGCGATGAAGGCCATGTAGAGCCGTCCGAACCGCCCGTTGGGTTTGACCAGGGCCGCCATGCGCAGCTCGTATCCGCCTTCGCCGTTCGCTACCCAGCCCAGGTGCATGATGTCGTGCACGGTCCTGTTGGCCAGTTCGCGGGCGGCCTCGTCGCCGAGCAGGTACACGTCGGTGAAGGGATCGGTGCAGGGGGTGGCGTCGGCGGCGGTCCGAGCGAGGTCGCCTGGGAGCCGCTCGCGCAGCGAGGCAACCCGGCTGCCCAGGCCCGCCCGGGGGGAGTCCCAGCCGAGCAGGGCGCCGAGCTTCCAGCGCACGGCGAACAGGAACCGCACCGGGGCGGGTTCCTTTCGGGTGTCATAGGCCGCCTTCAGCGCGTCGAGCATCACGGGGAAGTCGTCGGGCCCGGCACCTGGGGCGCGGAAGGACCAGACGTCCTCGATCCGGAAGTCGCGGGTGAACTCGTGGATCCGCCACGGCTGTTCGGTGTGGGCGGCTTTCGGGATCCGCATCTGTCAGTCCTTCCCCTCCGGCCTGCGCGGCCGGTCGGTTGCGGGTGGCGCGCTCAGGGCGGTGAGTGCGGCCAGGAGGCCGAGGGAGAAGGGCCCGACCGGCGTCAGGTCGGGCCCGAACCCGAAGGTGATCGTGACTGCCCATGACACCGCCAGGGCCGTCACGAGCACGGCGAGGTAACCGAGTAGGAATCGGGCCGCTGCGGCCGAGGTCCGGCGGGACCACACCATCGTCACCGGGATCGCGCAGAACAGGACGCAGCTGAACAGCCACATCACGTAGAGGGTGAGTTTCGGGCCGGAGGCGGTGTCGCTCGCCAGCAGCGCGTCCGGCCACGAGTGCAGCGTGGCGAGGCTGTGGACGACCGCGTTGAGCACAGCGACGACGATCGCGCACCACAGCAGCGCCAGCCGCCCGCGACCGCGGCGAACCGGTGGCTCCGGCCTGCCTGCGGGCCTCGCTGGGCGGGCCCGCCAGGCCAGGAACGCCACCGGGGCGTGCAGAGCCCATTGAGGTGTCGACAGCGGCCAGGACGCGCCGTCGACCCACAGCGCGGCCACCGCGAACAGTGCGGCCTGTGAGCCGTTCAGCAGCGCGATCAAGCCGAGTACCGGCCTGGTCACGGTCGCGGGCCGGTGCCGGAGCAGCAGCAGGACGACGGGGCAGGTCCAGGCGATCGCCGACATGCCGTGCCACATCATCCGCAGCCCTTGTCGGGCCTCGGGGTCGCCGTCACCGTCCATCAGCGCGTCAAGGGTCGGACCGGTCTGCACGAAGGTGTGCAGGGCCGCGGCTATCGCCGCCAGTGCGGCGGCCCACCACAGCGCCCGCGGCGGCGCCGTCGTCGCCGTACGGGATTCCGGTGACCTCGTCGTCAGCGAACTGCTCATGTCTCCCCTTCGATTCCGACCGAGGTGCGGATACGGCTCCCCCGCTGCCGCTCCGCTGGTCCACGGCCATGCAGACAGCGATCATGAAACTTACGGAACTAATAGTTTCGATACCTCTGGTTCCGTATAGTGCACGCATGCCCGCTCGAAAGCAAGACCGGAAAATCGGGGGCCGCCCCCGGGACACTCGCGTCGACGAGGCCATTGCCGCCGCCGTGCGAGAGCTGCTGGCCGAGGTGGGATACGCCCGGCTCACGACGGACCAGGTGGCCACCCGTGCAGGCGTGGGCAAGGCGGCTATTTATCGGCGTCACGCCACCAAACAGGAAATGATCTTCGACGTTCTCCTGCCGGACCAGTTCCTGGCCGTGGTACCCGACCACGGGTCGCTCCGCGCCGATCTGACCGCCGTACTCGCCGAGATCGCGGAGAGCATGGCCGGGCCGCCGCCGGGGACGGTTCCCGGACTGCTCGCCGATGTCCACGCCGATCCCGCGCTGCTGCAACGCTTCGACGCGAAGTACCTCCACGCCCAGCGTCGGACCCTCACGGAGATCCTGGACCGCGCGGACGCACGCGGTGAGCTCGCCAGGCGCCCCGACCCCGCCGCCCTCAACGCCCTGCTGGTCGGCCCCGTCTTCGCCTGGCTCTTCCTGCTGTCCGAATCCCCCGACGAGCTCCCCGCACTGAGCTCAACCATCCTTGACGCGGCGCTCGCCCTCACCGGGGCGTGAGTGACCGCTCGTCAGCCGAACCGGCGGCCGGCCGGGAATGCCCCTCAGCCGACGACCGTTCTCGTTCAGGCGCACACAGCCCCGGGAGGCACAGGCATGCACAGCGAGACAGCCACCATCCGCAAGATCCTCAACGAACTCGGCGACACATGGGCCATCGTGGGTCTCTCCGCGAACGAGCGACGCGCCGCATATGGAGTCGCAAGGGTCCTGCAGCGCTACGGCAAACGGATCATCCCTGTGCACCCCAAAGCCGAGACGGTGCATGGGGAACCGGGCTACCCCTCCCTTGAGGCCATCCCCTTCGACGTTGACGTCGTGGACGTCTTCGTGAACAGCGAACTGGCCGGCACGGTCGCCGATGAAGCCGTAGCCAAGGGCGCCAAGGCGGTCTGGTTCCAGCTCGGCGTCATCGACAAGGCCGCGTACGAGCGAACCCGCGCCGCGGGTCTGGAGATGGTGATGGACCGCTGCCCCGCCATCGAAATCCCGCTGCTCGACTGACGACGCCCGGGCTCACGCTCGCAGCTCGGTACCCGCCCTAGTGCGGAGGCGGAACGGACACGGCGAGTGTCATCTCCACCGGTTCGGTGCCCTCGTTGCGGTAGGCGTGCGGGACGCCCGACTCGAAGGTCGCCGAGGATCCGGCGGGCACGCTGTGCGCCTCGCCGTCGACGTCGAGGGTCAGTACGCCAGCCGTCACCTGGAGCATTTCGACCGTGCCGGGTGGATGCGCGTCCGAACTGCTGCCCTCGCCGGGCATCAGACGCCAGGACCAGAGTTCGAGGGGGCCCCGCTTCTCCGTGCCGACGAGCAGTATGGCCCGGCTGCCCGCGTCGGTGGACCACATCCGTACCGCCTGCTCGGCGGGGACCACCCGCACCTGCGGCCCCTGCTCGTAGTCGAGGAGGGTGGTGATGCTGATGCCGAGGGCGTCCGCAAGCTTGACCGTGGTGCCCACACTCGGGTTGGTGCGGGCCTGTTCGATCTGGATGATCATGCCGCGGCTGACCCCCGACCTGGCGGCGAGGGCGTCGAGCGTATAGCCGCGTTCGCCCCGCCAGCGCTTGAGGTTGCGGGCCAGTGACTGCGTGAGCTGGTCGAGATCCGACACGTACCGTCCAATATTTTGGATGACGTAGTTCAGTTCACTGAACTACGCTGTGGTGCACCTGAAGGTCCACCACACTGTACTGCGAGGTTTCCCGTGACGGCACTGCTGGCGCTTGCCACAAGCGTCCTGTGGGGATGCGCCGACTTCGGCGGAGGTCTGCTCACCCGCCGGATCCCCGCACTGACCGTGGTCGTCGTCTCGCAGACGCTCGCCGTACTGGTCCTCGGAGCCGTGGTGATCGCCACCGGCGGGTGGCACGAAGCGGGTACCGGACTGTGGTTCGCCGTGGCCGCGGGCGTGGTCGGGCCGGTCGCCATGCTGGCCTTCTACCGGGCACTGGCACTCGGCCCGATGGGCGTGGTCTCGCCGCTCGGCACCATGGGCGTCGCCGTCCCCGTCGGTATCGGCCTGGTGCTCGGCGAACGCCCCGGACTGCTGCAGTTCGCGGGGATCGGGGTCGCGGTGCTCGGTGTACTCCTCGCGGGCGGGCCCCAGTTGAGGGGCGCGCCGGTGCAGCGCCAGGTCATCGTGATGACACTCGTGGCCGCGTTCGGCTTCGGTGCGGTGATGGCCCTGATCTCCGAGGCGTCCACGACGCTGACCGGGCTGTTCCTCGCCCTGTTCGTCCAGCGGGTGACCAATGTGCTCGCCGGTGGCGGGGCGCTCTGGCTCGCCGTACGCAGGGGCGCGCCGGCACTGCCCGAGGACGGTGGGCTGCGGGTGATCCGCGGTTCGCTGCCCGCGCTGGCCTTTGTGGGTATCGCCGATGTCGCGGCCAACGGCACGTACGCGCTGGCCGCGCAGAACGGCCCCGTCACCATGGCCGCCGTGCTCGCCTCGCTCTACCCCGTCGTGACCGCGCTGGCGGCGCGCGGCGTCCTGGGCGAACGCCTCCGGCCGGTGCAGGCGGCCGGAGCGGGCCTCGCCCTGGTCGGCACCCTGCTGCTCGCGACCGGCTGATCAGCCACCGGCCGGATCGCCCGCGCCGTCCGTGCTGCGGCTCCACTCTTCGAGGGCCACTAGTTCGTCGGGCGTGACACCGTCCGGAATCGGCACCGGCGGGGGCGTCCGCAGCGGCGGCTGCCAGCCGCTCTCCGGATGCCAGCGCCGCACGATCCGCGCGGGCGCGCCCGCCACCACCGCGTGGTCGGGCACCTCGCCGCGCACCACCGCGCCCGCGGCGACCACCACGTTCCGCCCGATCCGCGCCCCGGGCAGGATCACCGCACCGGTGCCCACCCAGCAGCCGGCCCCGATCTCCACCGGATCCATCCGCGGCCACTGCTTGCCGATCGGCTGCTGCGGGTCGTCGTACGAGTGGTTGGTGGACGTCACGTACACATACGGGCCGAAGTAGCAGTCGGAGCCGATGGTGACCGAGGTGTCGGCGATGATATGGCTGCCCCGGCCGAGTACGACGCCGTCGCCAATACGCAGGATGGGGTCGGCGCCCAGATCGAGGTCCGGCATCATGCCCGCGGTCAGCGTGACCTGCTCGCCGATGATGCAGTGGGCGCCCAGATGGATCCACGGTTCGCCGAAGACGGTGCCGAGCGGGAAGGCGAGCCGGGTACCGGTGCCGATCGCGCCGAACCGGAGTCGCCCGGGATGCCCGGCCGTCACCGCACCGGTGCGCTGCACCCAGTCCCAGACCGCGTGCACGACACGCTGACCGAGGTCGCGCCGCCTGGCGGCCAAGGACGAGAACACGTTCTTGCTCTTCGTCACCCGCCCAAGGTACTCACCGACCCGTGGCCACCACCTGCCCACACCCTGTGATCTTCACCCCACGGTGCCCTGCGGGGCGGCCCACTCGCTACGGTTCCGTGGACCCGGGAACCCGAGACGAGGAGTGGACGTGGCACAGGGCGCGCTGATCGCGGCGATGGGCGGCAGGGAACCACAGGTGCACGAGTCGGCGTTCACGGCGCCGACCTCGGTCGTCATCGGCGAGGTGACCCTGCACGAGGGCGCCAGCGCCTGGTACCACGCGGTGCTGCGCGGGGACGGCGGTCCGATCGTCATCGGCGCGGGCAGCAACATCCAGGACAACTGCACGGTCCACGCCGACCCCGGCTTCCCGGTCACCGTGGGCGAGCGGGTCACGGTGGGCCACAACGCGGTCCTGCACGGCTGCACGGTCGGCGACGACTGCCTGGTCGGCATGGGCTCGACGGTGCTCAACGGGGCGGCGATCGGCGCCGGTTCACTGGTCGCCGCCCATGCCCTGGTGCCCCAGGGGATGCGGATCCCGCCCGGTTCGCTGGTGGCCGGAGTGCCCGCGAAGGTACGACGCCCGCTCACCGACGAGGAGCGTGAGCTGGTGAAGGCCAACGGCGAGGTGTACGTGGATCTGGCCGGGCAGCACCGGGAGACGTTCGAGGGCTGACCGGGCCGGGGGCACGGAACGGAAACGCACGGACGCCCGCACAGGGGCGGGCGTCCGGTGGCTCACCTCGCACACGCTCGCCCCGTACGCCCTCGCCCCGCACGCTCTCGTCGCATGCGGTGGCGCCGTTGATCGGCCGGTTCATGGCCCCCGGGCCCAGGTCGCTGGGGGCACCGCGTGGACATAGGCTGAATAAGTGGGCGAATACGCCCACTTCACCCAGCACGCCGGACAGAGACGATCTGCTCGCGGCGGCGACCCGGTCGACATCGAACTCGACGTCACGCTGGACGACCCTCGCCCGCTGTGCCGCCGAGCCACCAGCGCGCCGGTCACCAGATGAGGAAGCGTGTCCGCAATGACCGAGAATCACCTCTCAGGCGACGAGACGCGGCACCTCACCCCTCGGGACCGGGCCGCCCGCGGCAAGGCCGCGCGCGTGGAGGTACCCCGGTCCAGCCACGCCGAGTTCCAGCCCCCACCCAAGCGCACGGACCCGGTGGAGATCATCGAGAACCAGTCGGCGAGGCGGGTACCGGACCTCGTACCCATCCGCTACGGCAGGATGAGCGAGGCACCGTTCCGCTTCTACCGCGGGGCCGCCGCCATCATGGCCGCGGACCTTGCGGAGACGCCGCGCACCGGGATCAGGGTGCAGTGCTGCGGCGACGCGCACCTGCTGAACTTCCGGCTGCTGGCCTCCCCGGAGCGGCGGCTGATGTTCGACATCAACGACTTCGACGAGACGCTGCCGGGCCCGTGGGAGTGGGACGTCAAGCGGTTGTCCGCCAGCTTCGTCATCGCGGGCCGGGCGAACGGCTTCAGCGCCAAGGAACGGGCGACGGTGGTACGCGCGGCGGTGGGGGCCTACCGCGAACGCATGCGGGACTTCGCCGGGATGGGCAATCTCGACGTCTGGTACACCCATGCCGACACGGACCAACTGATGCAGCAGTACGGCAGGATGCTCAGCCCCGGGCAACGCGATCGCTGGGAACGTGCCACACAACGGGCTCGTGCACATGACACGCTGCAGGCCTTCGGCAAGCTCACGCACGTCGTCGCCGGCCGACGGCGGATCGCTCCCGACCCACCGCTGCTGGTACGGCTCCAGGACCTGCTGCCGGACGCCGAACGCGGCGCGCTGGAGAAGGAGATCGTCCGCCTCATCGAGCGCTACGGCCACACCCTGCAGACGGACCGCCGGTTCCTGCTGCAGGGCTACCGCGTCGCCGACATCGCCCGCAAGGTGGTCGGCGTGGGCAGCGTGGGGACCCGCTGCTGGATCATCCTGCTGCTCGGCACGGACGACGAGGATCCCCTGATCCTCCAGGCCAAGGAGGCCGACGAGTCGGTTCTGGCGCCCTACGTCGGTGGCAGCAGCTTCCGTAATCAGGGCGAGCGCGTCGTCGCCGGCCAGCGGCTCATGCAGGCCACCAGCGACATCTTCCTGGGCTGGGAACGCGTCCAGGGCATCGACGGCAGGCGGCGGGACTTCTACGTGCGCCAGTTGCGGGACTGGAAGGGCATCGCCGTCGCCGAGAACATGTCGCCCAAGACGATGGCCCTGTTCGGCCGGCTCTGCGGCGCCACACTGGCCCGCGCCCACGCCCGCTCCGGCGACCGCATCGCGATCGCCGCCTATCTGGGCGGCGGCGACACCTTCGACCGCGCGCTGGCGACCTTCGCGGAGCTGTACGCGGACCAGAACGAGAAGGACCACCAGGCTCTGGTCGACGCGATCAAGGCCGGACGCGTACCGGCCGAGGCGGCCTGAGGACCGGGTGCCGTCAGGTCAGGATGCGAGAACCGCACTCGCGGCGGCCAGATCCATCGCCTGCCGGACCGAATCGGCGGATGCGGCAAGCAGCGGCAGCCGGACGGCCGGGCTGGGGATACGGCCCTGGGCGTGCAACACCCCCTTGATCACGGTCGGATTCGGCTCGGCGAAGAACGCGGCGGACAGCCGGGCCAGTTCGGATCCCAGCCTGCGGGCCGGTCCGGCGGCGTCGCGATGCCACAGCGAGATCAGTTCGGCGTAGTCGGCGGTGCGGACATTGGCTGACGCCAGGATGCCGCCGCGGGCGCCCGCCGCGAGCAGCGGCGAGATGACGGCGTCGTCACCGCCGAGCACCGCGAAACCGGGCGCCGACGAGCCGAGCAGTTCCATCGTGGCCGCGTCGATCGCGCCGGTCGCGTACTTGACCCCGACGACCTCCGGCAGGTGCCCGAGCGCGTTCAGCGTGTTGGGGCTGAGGGTCTGACCGGTGCGGTACGGGATGTCGTAGACGATCAGCGGCAGGCCCCCGTGCTCGGCGAGTGCCGTGAAGTGCGCCAGCGTTCCCGCCTCACCGGGCCGGGTGTAGGGCGGCGTGGGAACCAGCGCGGCGGCGACGTCACCGCTCTGCGCGAGGTCCCGCAGGGTCGTGATGGCGGCAGCGGTGTCGTTGGTGCCGACGCCGACGATCAGCGGAGCTCCGTGTGCCCGGCAGGCGACCGAACAGACGCGGACCACGGCCCGCTTCTCCTCGGCGGACAGCGTGGCCGCCTCCGCCGTGGTGCCCAGGGCGACGAGTCCGCGAGCGCCGCCGACCGACAGCGCCTCGTCGGCGAGGCGGGCCAGCGCGTCCGGGGCGAGCCGCAGGTCGTCGGTGAACGGGGTCACCAAGGGGACGAACAGGCCGGTGAGGTTCGCTTCGGTCTTCATGTGCACAGCCTGACCGAGGCGAACACAGTAGATCCAGTTCATGTTTCTTCGCTTTTAGCTAAGCTCACCTTATGCTCGACGTCCGACGCCTCCACTTGCTGCGCGAACTGGATCGACGCGGCACCATCGCGGCCGTGGCCGAGGCCCTCACCTTCACCGCCTCGGCCGTCTCCCAGCAGCTGAGCGTGCTGGAACGCGAGGCGGGCGTGCCCTTGTTGGAGCGCAGTGGCAGGCGGGTGGTGCTCACGCCCGCGGGCCGCACCCTCGTCACCCACGCCGACGCCGTACTCGAACGCCTCGAACTGGCGGTCTCCGAGCTGGCCGGGGCGCGCGAGGGCATCGGCGGGTCGCTGCGGATCGGGACGTTTCCCTCCGGCGGCCCCGCGATCGTGCCCGCCGCGCTCGCCGAACTGGCCCTGCGGCACCCCGCGTTGGAACCGATGGTGCAGGAGATCGACTCGGCTCGGGTCTCCGACGGCCTGCGCGCCGGCGAACTCGACGTGGCCCTCGTCCACGACTACGACTTCGTCCCCGCGTCACCGGACACCACGGTCGACCAGGTGCCCCTGCTGGAGGAGCCCGTGTACCTGGCCACGGGCGACGCCACCGGTCGCGTCGCCCACGGCGGCACGCTGGTGGAGTTGCTCGGACCGTGGGCCACATCCCCGTGGATCACGGCCCGGGACGGCACGACCGGGCACGCGATGGCCGTACGCGCCTGTCAGGCGGCCGGTTTCCAGCCGCGCATCCGTCATCAGGTCAACGACTTCCGTACGGTCCTGGCGCTGGCCGCTATCGGGCAAGGCGCCGGATTCGTACCGGAGATGGCCACCGCCCACGCCCCCGAGGGCGTGGTCCTGACCCGGCTGCCCCTCTTCCGCCGCTCGAAGGTCGCCTTCCGCGCGGGCGGCGGCACCCACCCGGCGATCGCCGCATTCGTGGCGGCGGCGCGCACAGCGGTGGGCACCACGCGCGGTGCTTCCTAGTCCCCCGCGGGAACGGCCGCCTTCGGCGTCTCGTCGGTGTCCTTCACCTGCGCGTCGGGCCCGCCGACCGCGACCGACTCCAGCTCCTTGCCCTCCGCACCCTCACCGTCCGCCACAGCGGCTGCGGCCTCAGCCTCGGCAACCATCTTCGCCGTACGCCGCTTGACCACCAGGAAGGACACCAGCCCGATCACCACGGCGATGGCGAGCCCCAGGTACGAGAAGCGCTTGAGCCACGACTCGGCCACGACGCCGACGTAGTAGATGACCGCCGTGGTACCGCCGGCCCAGACGATCCCGCCCAGGACATTGGCGACGAAGAACTTCCAGTACGGCATCCGCAGCACACCGGCCAGCGGACCGGCGAAGATCCTCAGCAGCGCCACGAAGCGGCCGAAGAAGACGGCCCACATGCCCCAGCGCTGGAAGGAGCGTTCGGCCGCGGCGATGTGCCCGTCGCTGAAGTGCTTGGGGAACTTGCCGCCCAGCCAGGCGAGCAGTGGGCGGCCACCCTTGCGCCCGATCGCGTACCCGATGGAGTCGCCCACCACGGCGCCGACGGTCGCGCAGACGCCGACCATGACCGGGTCCACGTCACCGTGCTGCGAGGACAGCAGCGCCGCCGAGACCAGGACGATCTCGCCGGGCAGCGGAATGCCGAGGCTCTCCAGGCCGATGACACCGGCCACGATCACATAGACCGCGACCGCGGGAATGCTGTCGAGCCACTCCTGGACGTGCAAGGCCGGTCCCTTCAATCGGTCTCCTGCCTGGGCCACAACCGGCAAGAACCCCAAAAGGGTCCAGGCACCCGGGGAACCTTACCTGCTGCCGGGTAACGGGCCGTGACTCGAAAGCGGACCCTCGGCGGACCCTCGGTCGACCACTCCCCGGGCCTTCTCCTGCGCGTAAACCCGTCCGCCCAGGAGAAGTTCGAGCCGTGACATGAGAGATTCGATGACAGCCCCGGCGGCCCGGGCGGCGGTCTAGGGTACGGATCATGTGGCCAGGACAGGAGCCGCCGTCAGGCGCGCCGAACCCGCAGCAGCCCCAGGGCGCCCCGAACCCGTACCAGCAGCCCGGCCATCAGGCCGCGGGCGTCCCGCAGCAGTACGGGCAGCCGGTGTGGAACGCGCCCACGCAGGCGAGCACACCGGCCCCGCCGCCGGGCGGCGGCAGTCCCACCGGCAACCGCACCACGGCGATCGCCGTGACCGCGGCCGCGGTCGTGGTGGTCGCTTCCGTGGTGGCCGGTTTCCTCTACGTCGGCGGTGACGACGACAAGGCCGCGCCCCAGCCCACGATGAGCGAGTCCGGCTCGCAGCAGCCCACCGAGAATCCACGGGGAGGCAAGGGCCTCGAACCGACGGTCCCGGGCTGGCAGGTCATCTCGGACCCGAAGCGTGGCGTCGCCTTCGACGTTCCCTCGCAGTGGGTCGCCAAGTCGCCGAGCTGGGTGACCTGGTTCGACGACGAGGCCGATCCCGAGGGGAAGCCGCTCATCGGTATGGCGGCACCGGCGTTCCACAAGGAGCGGTGGTGCTCCACCGACAACGACAGGGACGGCACCAAGGAGGACACCGCCCTCGGCGCGGCCGGGACCCGCGGCAACAACGGCTCCCGGACTCCGGAGGAAGCGGCGACGGGCGATGCCCGCAAGTGGGTCTACGGCGCCTACACACAGCCCGACAAGAAGAGCGTCAAGGTCGGCGCCCCGGAGAGTCACACCACCTCCTCCGGCCTCAAGGGCACCGTCGTCTCGGCGAGTTCGGACGGCGTGCGCAAGGAGGACAAGTGCGACAGCGAGGGCAAGGCGACCGTGTTCTCGTTCCGCAACAAGGAGGGCGACATCCTGTCCTGGGCGTTCTTCGGCGCCAAGGGTGTCGGGGACGAGATACCTCAGGACACGGTGCTCAAGATCCTCGACACCGTACGTCTCGTGAAGAACCCGTCCGGATCCTGAGGAGGGACAGGGGTATTCCGGACGATTTTCCGGAGGGTCGTACCGACTGGTCCTTTTTGGTCAGACAGTCGGTACAGCCTTGACAAGGGGCGGTGACAAAACCGTGTCCCGGGCGCCATTAAGGTACGCCTCATGTGGCCAGGACAGCAGCCGCCCGGGGGCGAGCAGAACCCGCAGGACCAGAACCCGTACCAGCAGCCGGGTTACCAGCAGCCGAATCCCTATCAGCAGCCGGGATATCAGCAGCCGAACACGTACCAGCAGCAGGGACAGCCGGGTGGCTGGAGTGCGCCCACCGTTCCGATGGGCGCTGCGGAACCGCCGGGTGGCGGGGGCGGCAAGCAGACCAAGATTGTCGCGATCGTTGCGGCCACCGCGGTCGTCGTCGCGGCGGGCGTCACCGGGTTCCTGGTTCTCGGTGGCGACGAGGACGACGAAGCCAAGGGCGGCAAGGGCGGAAAGGGAGGCAAGGGCGGCAGCAAGCCGAGCGCTACCGCCTCCCCCACCACCCCGACCCCTCCCTCGCCCACCACGGGCGGTGACAACCCGCGCGGTGAGGAGGGCGAGGCCAAGCCGGTCATCGCGGGCTGGCAGGTCGTCGTGAACCCCAAGTGGGGCACCGCCTTCGACGTACCGAAGGACTGGGAACTCCAGTCGCCGGACACGCTCATCGGCTTCGAGGACGACAAGGCCGACGACGGCAAGCCGCTCATCACCATGTCCGCCCCGGCCTACTACAAGTCCGACTGGTGCAAGTCCGACGACGACAAGGACGGCACCATGGACGAGACCGCCCTCGGTGCCGTCGGCACCAAGGGCGCGAACGGTGCCAAGGACGCGAACGAGGTCGCCGTCAACCAGGTCCCGTGGTGGGTCTACGGCGGCTACACGCAGCCGGACAAGAAGAGCCTGACCTACGACAAGAAAGCCAAGCCGTTCACCACGACGGCCGGTATCAAGGGCATGCTCGCCACGGCCAAGTCGAAGAACACCCCGCAGAAGGGCAAATGCGCCAGCGACGGCAAGGCGTACACCTTCGGCTTCAAGAACTCCAACGGTGACTTCGTGGCCTGGAACCTCTACGGCGCCACGGGTGTCAAGGACGAGATCCCCGAGGCCACCATCATGAAGATCCTCGGCTCCGTCCGCCTGCACGGCACCCCGACGGGCTGAACCGGCTCACGGATTACGGCAGTTGCTGTCCCGGGCCGGGGCACGGTGAACACCTTGTGGCTGTTCACCGTGCCCCGGCCCGTTGTCGTACATACCGCGGAGTGCGGGCGGCAGCCGTACCGCTGCCGCAGCGTCCCCGTACGCAACACATCACGACCGCGTACTGGCAACTGCGGCTATTCGAACTCGCGGAATTGCACGTCCGGATTCGGAATGTCCCTCTGTGTGGTGAGGCCAGCCCACTTCGGTCCCACGATCCTGTCTCCCGCGGTCCGCTGCGGACGAGACGAGTGTGCTGTCTCGGAGGCATGACGCCGGGGCACAGCCCGCGCTGCCGGCCACGGCGGATGGCGTGTGGACTCGACGCCGGAGGAGCGTGGTTCCGCCATCGCACCGGACACCGTCCTGCCGGTGTGCGAGGTGCCCGACGCCGGCTCAGGTCTCGGCGGGCAGATGGATCGAGGCCAGTTTGGCCGGGTCGACGACGATGTGGATGCCGGAAATCCGGCCTTCGGTGACGGTGAAGGCGATGAGGGAGAGAGGGGTTCCGTCGGGGCGCCAGGACATGTGGCCGGGGATGCCGTTGACCAGCACGGGCCGATGGCGGGCGACCTCGCCGGAGAACATGCGAGCCCCGGAGGCGACCTTGGTGGCGCCGAGGGTGACGATCACGCCATCGGAAGTGTCGACGGTCAGCTCCACATTCGGGTCGAGGACACGCAACAGTGCTTCGAAGTCGCCGCTGCGGGCGGCGGCGCCGAATGCCTGGACGACCTCTCGGTGCTCGCGGCCGGAGCCCGCCGGTCGGTCCGCGGCGTGAACCTTGCGGCGGGCGCGGCTGGCGACCATCTTGGTGGCGGCGGTGGACTTGCCCAGGATCCGGCCAATTTCTTGGAACGGGACTGCGAACATGTCGTGCAGGACGAACGCCAGGCGCTCGCTCGGGGTGAGCGAGTCGAGCACGACGAGCAGGGCGAGGCCGACCGAATCGGCCAGCGCAGCCTGCTCGTCCGGCGCGGGGTCATCGTCGGGTATCACCACGAGGTTCGCGAACTCCTGCTCGTAGGCGATTTCGGGGTGGGCTCGGCGGGATCTCAGGAGGTCCAGGCTGATTCGGCCGACCACCGTGGTCAGCCAGCCCGCCAAGTTGCCGATGGTCGCCGCGTCCTGACGGACGAGGCGCATCCAGGCTTCCTGGACCACGTCCTCGGCGTCGGCGTGCGAGCCCAGCACGCGGTACGCGACGGCGCGCAGCCGATCGCGCTGGGCTTCGAACGCCTCGGTCACAAGGCCGGACGGGTGGGCGGTCACGGCTTCCGCTGCTGACGGAGCGAGACCCGGTTGCCATCCGGGTCCACCGCCTCGATGCGGACCCCGAACGGATAGTCCACGGGTTCGGGCTCTTCGAAGACGACGCCGCGCTGGCGCATGATCTCGAAGTCCTTCCGCAGGTCCTCGGATTCGAGGATCAGCGGACCGGGCGCGCCCGTGCCGCCCGGCTGTCCCGCAGCCGGGGCGTGGGACCACAGGATGATCTGCACCGGGCTGTCGGGAACCCCGACGGTGAGGAAGCGTCCGTCGGGCCCGGGGAAGTCGAGCTGCTTCTCCAGACCGAGTCCCTCGGTGTAGAACTCCAGTGCGCGGTCCTGATCGGTGACGTAGATCGTCACGTACATGATCTTGTTCAGCATCCTGCTCTCGATTCACTCGTTGATGCGACCGTTCGTATGCGGTCGTCGCTCTCATGACGAGTGCCGGCGGAAGAAGGTAACAAGACCCGTCCGCCGTAGCGGAAACGGCACATGCCTCCCCGCTGATGCCTGAGAAGCATCGTGCGGGCTTCGTCTCGCTCTGCCGTCCTTTGGGCCGAACAGAGGCCACGTGCCACGGGTAGAGGGCATCAGAAACGCGAACCTACAGGAATTCGCGACGTGCGAAGTCTGCTGCCTAGCCGGGCCGTGTGTTGCCGGCGTCGTGGGACCAGGCCACCGCGCAGGTGATGGAGATGCCCAGTACGTCGCTCAACACCGACGCCGGTATCTGAGCTGCAAGGAGCAGGGCTGTGTTGCGGCTGGCACGAGCGCGGATGCCGACCCTGTTGAGCCGTACTGTCAGGTGGCTCGCGGTCATGGCCTGTCCGGCGCGGCCGCCCGGGAAGAGCCAGGGACCTTACTCGTTCTGTCCCAGGACAGCGAAAGTCCGGCGGCTGTCGGCGAGTTCGAGGAGCAGTGACCCCAGCGGCTCGGGAATCTCCACCGGGCGGTATCCCAGCTGGAGCTGTACCCCTTCAGCGCCGGAAAGGATCTTGTCTGTGGTGAGCCGTGCGATGCGGGATACCGGCTGGCCGTAGAGCCACTCGTCCATGTGACCAGCGGTCCAGTTCCAGGGGTACTCCCCGCTGAAGTCGACGAACCGCCGGACCACCGACTGCCGGTCGCGGATCGTGTCGGGCTCCAGTCGCCGGCCGAGTTGCTGCTTCTCCCAGCCATCGAGCATGCCGTCCAGGACGGCATCTTCCGGATGCAACAAGAGCACGCCAGAGACCAGCTCCAACCGTGCCGATCCGGGCACCTCGAAGCCCCGTCGCACCAATCCCACACCCCCTGCACCTGGTGCCTGAGTCCTGCATCAGGCGCATGACGGCGATCAAGTGTCCAGCTCAGAAAGGTGACATCGCTATGCCTCAGTGCCCGTGCGAAGCGCAGATGGGTGACGTAGTCCGGTACCTCCCGTGCAGTCGATGCAATTCCCCGGCCTTCGAAGCACCTGTCGTCCGATCGCACGCCGCCACCGCCGCTAATTCGTTTGTCAGCGGGTCGTGACACCGGAGATAGTCGCCCCCGTGACCCCCACTCCGCCCCGCCGCTTCTTCCGTCCGCAATGGGCGGGGCGGAACTACTCGTTGCTCACGCTGGCCACCGTGATCACCAACCTCGGCAGTCACGGCGCCCTGATCGCCGCGGCGTTCGCGGTGATCGACGCGGGTGGTGACAGCGGGGACGTCGGTCTGGTGGCGGCGGCACGCACGCTGCCGCTGGTGCTGTTCCTGCTCATCGGCGGCGCGGTCGCGGACCGACTGCCGCGGCACCGCGTCATGGTGGCCGCCAACACCCTCAACTGCCTTTCGCAGGCCGCCTTCGCGGTACTGGTCCTGACCGGCGATCCGACGCTGTGGCAGATGATGGTCCTCACCGCGCTCGGCGGCACCGGCCAGGCGTTCTTCGCTCCCGCCTCCGAGGGCATGCTGATGTCCTCGGTCTCCGGCGAACAGGCGGGCCGCGCCTTCGCCCTGTACCGGATGGCGATGCACGGCGCGGGAATCGGCGGGGCCGCGCTCGGCGGTGCGCTGGTCGCGGCGGTGGGCCCCGGCTGGGTGCTCGCGATCGACGCCGCCGCCTTCGCCCTCGCGGGCGCGCTGCGCGCCTTCCTCGACATCGGGCACATTCCGCGCCGCGAACCCGGCGGCGGCATGCTCAGTGATCTGCGGGAAGGCTGGCGGGAGTTCATCGGACGGAGCTGGCTGTGGTCCATCGTGGCGCAGTTCTCCGTGGTGGTGGCGGTGGTCGGCGCCGCGGAGGCGGTGTACGGACCCCTGGTGGCCCGCGACGAACTCGGCGGCGCGGGACCCTGGGGCCTCGCGCTCGGCGCCTTCGGGGCGGGCACCGTCGCGGGCGCGTTCCTGATGATGCGCTGGAAACCGCGCCGGCTGCTGCTCGCGGGCACCCTGTGCACCTTCCCGCTGGCGCTGCCCTCCGCGGCGCTCGCCGTTCCGCTGCCGGTGACGGGTCTGGCCGCGGTGATGTTCGTCAGCGGCGCGGCCATCGAGGTGTTCGGCGTCGCCTGGATCACCGCGCTGCACCAGGAGATCCCGGAGGAGAAGTTCTCCCGGGTGTCGGCCTACGACTGGTTCGGTTCGGTCGCCATGGTGCCGCTGGCCACGGCCCTCGCGGGCCCCGTCGAGACCGCCGTGGGCCGCACCTCCGCGCTCTGGGGCTGCGCGGCCCTCGTGGTCGTGGTGACGGCCGCCGTCCTGTTCGTTCCCGAGGTGCGGACCCTGACCCGGCGGACCACCAAGGTCGCCGAGTCGTCACCTGGTCCGGCGGCCGCCGCCCGGCCCGAACCCGTCCTGGTCCAGGAGCAGTTGGCCGAGAAGCGGGACGTCTCCGGCACGGCTTGAGTTCCACCGTGCCGTGCCGTGCCGTCCCGTGTTGCGGCGCGCGCTCCCACGCAATGCTTCCGTCTGAGGCCCGCCAGCTCGCGTCCTGGCGCGGTGCGCGCTCCGGCTCGGATTTTCGGCGCCGCCCGAGCCGCGACTCAGCCACCCACGCGGAAGGCTCCCGACGGCGGGGCCGGCGACGGCACCGCCGCCTCGTCCTCCACCGGCTGTGCCTGCCCCATGAATTCCCGTACCTCCTCGTCGTCCAGGACGCGGGCGGCGAAGGCGTCCGCGGCGGCGCGGCGGGACAGGGCCGGGATGTCGATCTCGCGCTGCGCGGCCACGAGTACCGCGTTGCCGAAACGGCGGCCACGCAGCAGGGAGGGTTCGGCGATCAGCGCGAGACGGCCGAAGACCGTACCGAAGGTCGCGAGCTGGGAGCGCAGGAAGTCGAAGGGAGTGCCGTCGGCGAGGTTCGCCGCGTAGAGCCCGTCCGGGCGCAGGGCCGCGGCGGCCAGGCGCGCGTACGGCAGCGTGGTCAGATGCGCCGGTATGTGCGAGCCGCCGAAGACGTCGGCGAGGATCAGGTCCGCACTGTCCGGGGCCGCCGTCTCCAGCCAGTCGCGGGCGTCGGCGGTGTGGGTGCGCAGCGTGATGCCGTCCGAGAACGGCAGGTGCTCGGCGACCAGCTCGACCAGCGCCCGGTCCGCTTCCACCACCTGCTGCCGGGAGCCGGGGCGGGTCGCCTCCACGTAGCGGGGCAGGGTCAGGGCGCCGCCGCCGAGGTGGATCACGTCCAGCGCGCGGCCCGGTTCCGCGGCGGTGTCGACGACGTGGCCGAGGCGACGTGCGTACTCGAACTCCAGGTGGCCGGGCTCGTCGAGGTCGACGTAGGACTGCGGCGAGCCGTCAATGGTGAGCAGCCAGGCGCGCGGCCGGTCCACATCGGGCATCAGCTTGGCGGTACCGAAGTCGACGGCGCGGGTCACCGGTGTCTGCTCGTCCACTCCTCCATTGTGCGCCGGGGCGGCGGACGGCGCGGGCTCAGGGGCCCACGGTCGTACGGCGGGCTCGTCAGCCCCGCCACACCCGGGCGATCTCCTCGACCTGCGTCCACGCCTGCAACCGTCCGGCGTGTGCGGCCGGGGCCCGGTTGACCGGATCGAGCGAGTTCCGGCCGAAGAAGCGCCGGGCGGCGCGGTCGGGGTGGACGACGACGACCCGTACCCCGGTGGCGGCGAGCCGTGCGGCCTGGGCCCGGGCCGAGGTGAGCGTCCCGCCCCCGGCCGCGGTCGGGGCGAGCACCACCACCCGCGCGTGCCCTTCCGCGACCTGCACATTGGCGGGTGAGCGCGTACCGCCGTCCATCCAGCGGCGCCCGCCGATGGTGACCGGCGGCCACACGCCCGGCACGGCGCAGCTCGCGGCCACCGCGTCGACCACCGATGCCTCCGAGTGACGGTCGAAGACCCGCAGGGCACCGCTGAGCGTGTCGACCGCGGTCACCCGCAGGTCCCGGTCCGGCCAGGTGTGCCGTACCAGACGGGCCTCGATCACCTTCCGCCGCTCGGCCTCCGGCTCCGTCGGTGCGCTCAGCGCGAGGCGTCCGATCCGGCGACCGAAGGCCTCGGGGCTGCGGGAGGTCACCGCCGCGTGCGCGAAGCGCAGCACATCGGCCTTGCCGAGGCGGGCCGGGAGTTCCCCCGAGGGGTCGCCGATCTGCCGCTCGAAGAGGGCTACGGGGCTGAGGAGCCCCGAAGTGAACTGGGCACCGACCAGTGATCCGGCCGAGGTGCCGATCACCGTGTCCGCCTCACCGAGGTCCACACCCGCCTCGGCCAGGCCGTACAGCATCCCCGCGAGCCAGCCCACTCCGGCCAGCCCGCCCGCACCCAGCACAAGCGCCCTCGTCGTCATGCTTCGCCCCTCACCGGCCCGGTCCCTCGGATTCCGTGCCCATCCTGCCCGGCCGCTGCCGCGATCCCGGCGCGGGGTTACGGCGAGCGCCCGTACGTCGTCGTTCGGGCACGTCAACCAGCAGTACAGGCACGGCAGTTGAGCGCTGCATGCGGTCTGACGCAGTCGACTTCGGGGGCGCGGAGGAACGGCGGCCGGACCGGGCGGTTCCGCATGGATGCGCCGCCCGGAGGGCCTCCGAGGCCGGACGTCGCGGCCCGTACCGGCGGTGTGGGTTCCCTGTGACGGGCCTGAGACGCCGCCTTCGGCGATCAGTCATGTGGGTCGGCTAGTCTCCCCGGATGCCCAACCCCGCCGCCAGTCCCGCGAGCCCTGCCGAGGGCCTCGCCCCTGTCCCGACGACGGGCCCCGCCCTGCGCCTGACCAGAGTGCTGCTCTCGCCCTGGACCCGGCTGTCCTTCCTGCTGCTGCTCTTCGGAGCGATGGCTGTCACGGCCATCGTCCTCGAACCGCAGCGACTGCTGCAGGACGGCTGGCCGAAGCAGTTGAGCGGCGCCGGGGCGCTGGCCGTGTTCGTGGTGGCGTACGGGCTGTGCAGTGTGGCCTTCGTGCCGAGACCCCTCATGAGCATGGCGGCCGGGGCACTGTTCGGGTCCGCTCTGGGTCTGGTCGCCGCGGTCGGCGGAACGGTCCTGGGCGCCGCGCTCTCCTTCGGCCTCGGACGTCTCCTGGGCCAGGACGCCCTGCGGCCGCTGCTGCGCACGCGCTGGCTCAAGGCGGCGGACGGGCAGTTCAGCAGGCACGGGTTCCGGACGATCCTGGCGGTACGACTCTTCCCGGGCGTGCCCTTCCTCGCGGCCAACTACTGCGCCGCGGTCTCGCGTACCCGCTGGTTCCCGTTCCTGGTCGCCACCGGACTCGGCGTGATCCCGAACACGGCGGCATACGTGGTCGCGGGGGCCCGGGCCGCGACTCCGACCTCCCCCGTGTTCCTGATCGCGATGGGCTTCCTCGCGGTGACCGGACTCGCCGCCGCGGTCGTGGCCTGGTTCAAGCGGGACAAGCTCCGCGGACGGTGAGGCCCCGGGGCCGACCGGGGCGGGACCTGTGGACCAGCTCCCGCCTCCCAGCCCTCGCCTCCCGGCAGGCGGGAGAACCGGACCGCCGTCCTAGAATGCGCGCATGAAAGACCCGCGCCCCTGCTCCATCGCGGACGCACTCGCCCTCGTCGGCGAGAAGCACTCGCTGCTCGTCCTGCGCGAAGTGCTGCTCGGCGTCTGCCGGTTCGACCAGCTCGCACGGAACACCGGTGCCCCGCGCGACATCCTGGCCGTACGCCTGAAACGGCTTGTGGAGGCGGGCGTACTGGAGAAGGTCGCCTACAACGAGCGGCCCCCGCGCTTCGAGTACCGGGCCACCGAGGCAGGCGTCGAACTCGAACCCGTACTGCTGTCCCTGATGGCCTGGGGCGACAAGCACCTGCGCCCGCCGGGGCAGCCGCCGATGGTTCTGGAGCACGACTGCGGCCACGCCCTGACCCCGGTCGTCGTCTGCGCGGAGTGCGGATCCCCGGCGCGCCACGAGGAACTGACCGCCCGCCCGCAGGCCCCCGGCTGGACCCGGACCGGCCCGGCGGCGGCCTGACGCCCTGGCTCTCCTCCCTTGTACGGCCCGGGAGTTGAGGCCGTGCGCACCCCCGCGTCCGCGCCCGGCGGATCCCGGCCACCTCACCGGGCCCTGTGACAGCGGCCCCCGGCAGGGGCGCTACGCTGCACCGGAGCACCTGATCGCCGCGGCGGCCCCGCACCGCCCCGCCACCACCGGAGCGCCACCACCACACTGCCGCCCGGGCGCCCGCCCATCGCACGGGTGCCTTCTCCGTCGTCCCCCTCGCCCCTGTCCCGAGTCGCCTCGGTCAGCGCCCGACCCCAGTTGGACCCCTTACTCCATGTCTTGGTTCGAATCCTTCATCCTCGGGCTCGTCCAGGGACTCACCGAGTTCCTGCCCATCTCCTCCAGCGCGCATCTGCGCCTGACGGCCGCCTTCGCCGGGTGGCACGACCCCGGGGCAGCGTTCACGGCCATCACTCAGATCGGCACCGAGACGGCGGTCCTCATCTACTTCCGCAAGGACATCGGGCGCATCATCTCGGCCTGGTTCCGCTCCCTGACGGACAAGCAGATGCGGCGCGACCACGACGCCCAGATGGGCTGGCTGGTGATCGTGGGGTCCATCCCCATCGGCGTACTCGGCGTGACGCTGAAGGACCAGATCGAGGGCCCCTTCCGCGATCTGCGCCTGATCGCCACCACTCTGATCGTGATGGGCATCGTCCTCGGCATCGCGGACCGGCTGGCCGCCCGCGACGAGACCGGCGGCAGGCACCGCGCCCCCCGGCACCGCAAGACCCTCCAGGAACTGAACGCACGGGACGGCCTGATCTACGGCCTCTGCCAGGCCATGGCCCTCATCCCCGGCGTCTCCCGCTCCGGCGCGACCATCAGCGGCGGCCTGCTCATGGGCTACAACCGCGAGGCGGCGGCCCGTTACTCCTTCCTCCTCGCCGTCCCGGCCGTACTCGCCTCGGGTGCCTACGAGTTGAAGGACGCGAGCGAAGGCCATGTCTCCTGGGGCCCGACGATCTTCGCCACCCTGATCGCCTTCGTGGTCGGCTACGCGGTCATCGCCTGGTTCATGAAGTTCATTACGACCAAGTCCTTCATGCCGTTCGTCATCTACCGGATCCTGCTCGGCATCGTGCTGATCGTGCTGGTGGCCGGCGGGTTCCTGGATCCGGAGGCGGGGGATGTCGGGCACTGAGGGTCACTTCCGGTGGCCGGACAACCGACGGCACTCGGCAACGAGAGCTCAGGGATGAGGGCGGAAAGGCCGTGACGACTCGGAGTTGGCAGCTCAAGCGGGGGGACCTGCTCATGGGGACGCTGACCCTCGCCGGCGTCGACATGTTCTGGACCGACTGCCGCTTTGAGCCTGCTTCGGCTTGGGAGACCGTCCGTCCGCTGTTCGAGGCGTCCCACGATGCCTGGGAGCGCGGCGACGAGGACAGCGCTCTGGCTGCCGACGAGGCGATCGCCGAAGCCGGATTCGTGCTCGTCCCCGGCGACGGCGGGGCCGCGATCACCGACTTCCTGCTCCGCGTCTCAGGGAAGAACGCACGTTTTCGGTCCTAGCGGCCGGACATGTACGGCCCCGGAGGGAATGCCTTGTGGGCCGAGGCGTCGAGGCATTCGAGTCCCGCCGACCGGCGCACCCTCCTTCGCTCCTCTCAGCGAGCGCTACGCCCACTTCCGTCCTACGTTGTGCCGGTAAGCGATCCCCCCCCTCGACGTGAGGAGTCGCCGTGAGCGACAACCCGATGGACAAGCTCAAGGGCAAGGCCAAGGAGATGAAGGGCAAGGCCACCGGTAACGACCGGGAGGCCGCCGAAGGTCAGACCGACCAGATGAAGGCCAAGGCCAAGGACGAGATGGGCAAGATGAAGGACCGCGCCGAAGGTATGCGCGACTCCGGCAATCGCTGAGCAGCCCGCGACCGCGGCACACCGCGAGTACCGCGACGCCGAGGCGCCTCGGAACGCCGGACACTCGTCGGCCCCGGCGAGGGTGGGTTTCCCCCCTCGCCGGGGCCTCGCCATGCCATCGGACTCTCCTCGCCAGTCGTCACACGCACCCCGCCACTCACCCCCGCCACCTCCTCACCGACCCGCACGCACACTGAGTGAGGCGAAGGTCACAGTTGCGACTCGATGACGCCCGGCACGTCCAATTTGCCTGGTCAGCACAGTTCCTTCGACTACGTGTGGCGATCAGCACCTGACGCTGCGGAGCGCTCGGCCGCCGGAAGGCCCTAAACTCGGCGGCATGCCCCCAACCGATGACCCCCGTGGTTCCGCACGGTCTGCCGCCGAAGTGAACGAGCAGATCCGCAGCCTGTGGCTGCGAGCGGGCGGCAGGCTCTCGAGCGAGCAGCGCAGGGAGTACGAGCTGCTCGTCACCGAGTGGGCAGTGGCGATGCGTGAGGAGATCGTGAAGGCGGCCTGAGCGCACGAGGCCCCGCGCCTCTCTCCTCCTCCGTCGCCCGCCCTTCGCGCCTTCCGCGCCCCCGAAGCACACCGCCGCACAGCGCCTCGTACCGCCTGTCGCCCGGCCGAGGCACATGTCCGGCCGAGGCCTGGCCTCGCCCACGTCCTGCGGCTCGGCCACTCCGCCCCCTGTGCTTGATCGCCCCGTACGAGCAAACTGGTACTCACGCACCGGACGGCGGTCAGGCAGGAGGCGCGGGATGGACCTTCTCGCCGAGGACTCCGGCTCGCGCCGCACGAGCGGCCGCGACGCACCACTTCCGCGCGGGATCCGGTTCCGTCGCGATGCGGCCGCACTGTTCGCCGGGGCGCTGCCCGCGCTCACCTTCCCCGCACCCGCGCTCTGGTGGCTCGCGCCGTTCGTTCTCGTGCCGTGGCTGCTGCTGCTCGCCTCGGCTCCCACGCCCCGGCGCGCGAGCTGGGAGGGCTGGCTCGGCGGGCTCGGTTTCATGCTGGCCGTGCACCACTGGCTGCTGCCGAGCCTGCACGTCTTCACTCTTGTGGTCGCCGGACTCCTCGGTCTGCTCTGGGCTCCGTGGGGCCGACTCGTACACCATCTGACGGGCCGGGATCCGTCACCCGGGAGGGCGTGCGCGGCCCTGGTCCTGGTGCCCAGCGGGTGGCTGCTCATCGAGTTGGTGCGTTCCTGGGAAGGACTCGGTGGACCGTGGGGGCTGCTCGGCTCCAGCCAGTGGCAGGTACCGGCCGCCCTGCGGCTGGCCTCACTCGGTGGCGTATGGCTGGTCAGCCTGCTGCTCGTCATGGTGAACACCGCGCTGGCGCTGCTCTTCTCGGTACGTGTCCCTGCGGTACGTGCCCCTGCGGCACCGGTCTCCGGGGTGCGTCTCCTTTCGGTGCATGCCCGCAGCCGGCCGGTGCCCGTACGTGCCCGCGGCTGGCCCGCCCTCGCCGCGCTGGCGGCGGTGGCCGTCGGGACGACGGCGGCCTGGGCCTTCGCTCCGCGCCCCGACCCGGCGGGCACCACCCGGGCGGCCGTGGTGCAGCCGGGTGTCATCGGAGGCAGCGGGAGTGGCGACGCACGGTTCGCGCGCGAGGAGGCGCTCACCCGGGGACTGGCGGGCCGGGATGTCGACCTGGTCGTCTGGGGTGAGAGCAGTGTCGGCTTCGACCTGTCCGAACGGCCGGATCTCGCCGTCCGGATCGCCCGACTGGCCCGGCTGGTCGACGCCGACGTCCTGGTCAATGTCGACGCACGCCGCAGCGAGTCGGGCACCGCCGCCGGAATCCACAAGAGTTCCGTACTCGTCGGGCCCGAGGGACCGACCGGCGACCGCTACGACAAGATGCGCCTGGTCCCCTTCGGGGAGTACGTGCCCCTGCGTTCGCTGCTCGGCTGGGCGACCTCGGTCGGCAGGGCGGCCGGTGAGGACCGGCTGCGCGGTACGGAGCAGGAGGTGATGCGCACCGACGGCGGTCCGCGCGTCGGCACACTGATCTGCTTCGAGTCCGCCTTCCCCGACATGAGCCGTCATCTGGCGGCGGACGGCGCCCAGTTGCTCCTGGCCCAGTCGTCCACGTCCTCGTTCCAGGGCAGTTGGGCCCCGCGCCAGCACGCCTCGCTCGCGGCGATGCGTGCCGCGGAGACCGGCCGCCCGATGATGCACGCCACGCTGACCGGAGTCTCGGCCGTGTACGGACCCGACGGGCGACGCGTGGGAGAGCCGCTCGGCACCTCGGCCTCCGCGGCCCGCGTCTACGAGGTCCCGCTGGCCACCGGGGTCACTCCGTACGTGCGGTTCGGCGACTGGCCCGTCTACGGGTCCGTCGCCGCGGTCGCGGTCTTCCTGCTGGTCGAGGGTGTACGGAGGGTCGGGCGCGGGGAACGTCGGCACGGCACGTGAAGGGGGTTCCGGCGCCGGTCGGCGCGGCCGTGCGCCGTCACCCGTGCGGGGCAACCTGCGCGCCCGGACACGCACGGAGCGCGGCGGGCCGCCAGAGTGGCCCGGGTGTACAGGACTTCCACGACCGCGCTGCTGCTCACCGCCCTTGCCGCCACCTGCGCCGGGTGCGTGAACGTGGCCCCCGCCTCCGGCGAGCGAGGCGTCACCCCGGTACCGGAGACCCCGGAACCGCGGCTCAGCGCAGGCCCGGCCGAGACCGTGCAGGCTCCCGCGCGTGAGGCGCTCCAATTCCTGGGACCGGACTCGCCCTCCCCCTCGTCCCCGCGTCCCGCCGCCACCAGTCCGGCTCCCGAGGCCACCTCCGCCGACACGCCCCGTACGCCGGTCCGGGGACCCGGACCCCGGCCGGGACGGACCCCGGCGGTCCGGGTTCCGACGGCGGCCGTGGCCGTGCCCACCAGCGAGGCCGAGCTGTGTGCGCTCGGCGACCGGACCGGAGCGCTCGCGCCGGACGGCACCGCGGCGCGCATCTGCCGGGAGCGGTACGGGCGTTGACGCCCGGGCACCGCGGCGGTCCGGGCCGCCGAAGCACCTCGACGCCACGGCGGTCCGGGCCACCGAAGTACCCTCACGCCGCGCCGTCCCGGGCCGCCGTCGCCTCAGTTCTCGCGCCGGGGCGGGCCGAGCGGCCCGGCGCGTTCCGTACGCGCGGACTCCGCCAGGGTGGCTTCCAGACGGTCGACTGCGGACCGGATTCCCTTGCCGTAACCGTCGTCCGCGAGGGAGCCCATGGCACCGCGGGCGCGCCTCAGATGTCCGCGGGCGGCGGCGAAGTGCCGCAACTTCACGTAGTCGGCGGCCAGGTTGAGGTGCAGGGACGGGTACAGGCTGCGCGCCGCGGGCGAGTCGTCGTGGGCGGCGGGTCTGCCGCCGGTGAGTTCATCCGCGGCGGACAGAGCGCGCAGGTCCCAGGCCAGTTCCTCCACCGGGTCGTCCTGGGTGTCGGCCATGTAATGGGCGAGTGTGCAGCGGTGCAGGGCGTCTCCGCCGTCCCCGATCTCGGCCCACAGATCGCCGAAACGGTTCCTGGCCTCTTCGCGGTCCCCCGCGTGGGACAGCATGATCACCTGCCCGATACGGGTCATCACGGGGTCCTCGGACGCCTGTCCCCGTTCCTCCGCCACCGCGACCTCCAGGCTCGCACAGGGGGCAGCGCAGCAGGGCTGTCCCGTCCGGTCCCTGAGACGCTAACCGCCCGCGCCCCGGATCGGGCCAAGGCACGGCGGCCGTACCGGGTGTGCCCGGCACGGCCTCCTCCCCCCACGCACACGCTCGCGGCTCCGCTCGGGCAGGGGCGTGCCGAGGGAACCTCAGCCGAGGTCGGGGACGCGCCAGTCGATCGGCGAGTGTCCCTGACGGGCCACCGCCTCGTCGATCTGGGTGAAGGGCCGCGAGCCGAAGAACTTGCGCGCCGAGAGCGGCGAGGGGTGGGCCCCCTTCACCACGGTGTGCCGCTCCTCGTCGATCAACGGGAGCTTCTTCTGGGCGTAGTTCCCCCACAGCACGAACACGGCCGGATCGGGGCGGTCCGCCACGGCGCGGATGACCGCGTCCGTGAACTTCTCCCACCCCTTGGCCTTGTGCGAATTGGCCTCGCCCTCGCGGACCGTGAGCACCGCGTTGAGCAGCAGCACACCCTGCCGGGCCCAGGGCATCAGATAACCGTTGTCCGGGACGGGGTGCCCGAGTTCCTCGTGCAGTTCCTTGTAGATGTTGCGCAGCGAGGGCGGGGTGCGCACACCGGGACGCACCGAGAAGCACAGTCCGTGTCCCTGGCCGGGGCCGTGGTACGGGTCCTGGCCGAGGACCAGGACCTTGACCGCCTCGAACGGCGTGGCCTCCAGGGCGGCGAAGACCTCCTCACGCGGTGGGTACACGGGCCCCTGCGCGCGTTCCTTGTCGACGAACTCCATGAGTTCCTCGAAGTAGGGCTTCTGTACTTCCTCGCCGAGGACGCCGCGCCAGGACTCGGGCAGCAAGGCGGTGTCGGTCATTCAACTTCCTTAGGAGGGCGGCCCGGTGGGGCCTTCGGCTCGTGCGGTCGACTACCTCGTACGAACCTACTCGCGCCCACTGACAACGGGCCGCCCGGCGCCCCTACCAGCTCGTCTTGCGGTCCAGTTCCCACATCATCATGAGCATGGACGGGTCCAGGGCCCGCTCACCGCCCGAGATGTCCTCGTGCACCGCGACGTACTGCTTGCCCTGCCACAGCGGCAGCAGCCGTACGTCGTCCAGGAGGATCTGCTGCGCTTCCTGGAACTGCTCGACCACCGCGCTGCGGTCGTTCTCGCGGCGGGACTCGGGCAGCAGCTTGTCGGTGATGTCGGGGCTGCGGTACGGCGTACCGAGCACGTTCTGCTCGCCGACGAACGGGGCGATGAAGTTGTCCGCGTCCGGGAAGTCGGGGAACCAGCCACGGCCGAACACGGGGTACTTGCCCTTGCGGTAGTCCGCCTCGAAGGTCTTCCACGGACGGCCCTCGACCTTGACGTCGAACAGGCCGGTGCGGTTGAGCTGGCGCTTGATCTCCTCGAACTCCGGCTTGGTCGCGGATCCGTAGCGGTCCGTCGCGTACCAGAGGGTCAGCGGAACCGGCTCGGTGATCCCGTCCTCGGTGAGGATGTCCTTGGCCTTGTCGGCGTCGGGGGTGCCGTACTGGTCGAAGAAGGAGGTCGTGTGGCCCGCGAGGCCGCGCGGCACCATCGAGTAGAGGGGCTCGACGGTGTCCCGGTAGACCTTGTGGGCGATGGCGCTGCGGTCGAGGAGCTGCGCGATGGCCTTGCGTACGGAGGCCTTGCCCGCCCAGCGGTCCTTGGGGTTGAAGACGAGGTAGCTGATCTCGGTGCCCGCGCCCTCGACGAGCTGGAGGCCCTGCGTACTGTCCTTGCCCTGGAGCGCGATGGTGTCCTCGGCGGCCAGACCACGGAAGGTCACGTCGATCTGCCGGCTCTTGAGGGCGGCGACCATCTGGGTCGAGTCCGGGAAGTAGCGGATGGTCACCGCGTCGTTCTTGCGGTCCGCGAAGCCCTTGTAGTGCTTGTTCCTGACCAGTTCGGCCTTGCTGCCCTCGTCGTAGGACTCCAGCGCGTAGGGCCCGGACCCGGCGACCCCGCCGTCGTCGCGGATCTCGTTGGCCGGGTACTCCTCGGGGTCGACGATCGACATCGCGGGCGTGGCGAGGACGTACGGGAAGGTCGCGTCGGGCTTGTTCAGATGGAAGAGGACCTCGTCGTCACCCTTGGTCTCGACCCGGTCGAGGCTCCCGAGCAGGCCCTTGGGGCCGCCGTCGACGTTGATCCTGCTGATGCGGTCGATGGAGTACTTGACCGCCTTGGCGTCCAGCGGATGCCCGTCGGAGAACTTCATGTCGTCGCGGAGCTTGCAGGAGTAGACCCGGTTGGAGAGGTCGGTGAACGCGCAGGACTCGGCGGCGTCGCCCTCCGGGACGGTGGCACCGGTGGGGTAGCTGAGCAGCGTCTGGTAGATGTTGCGGAAGAGTTCCCAGGAGCCGTCCCAGGAGGCGGCGGGGTCGAGCGTGCTCGGTGAGCTCGTCGTACCGACGACGATCTTCTGCTCGCCGTCGTCGTCCCCGGAGGAGAGCACCCCACACCCGGCCAGCACGGATATGGACGCGATGGCCGCCACAGGCCGCAGATGGATCCGCTTGAACACGCGCTCGCTCCTCGGTATGCCACGCCTTGGGGGTTGGCAGACCATATCGCAGTGCCCTGCCGTGGTAACCGGGCACCACGGCAGGGCAGTTGAACATCCCGTACGTCGCTTTCGAGAGCTATGCACGGGGGTGCGAAAATCGTCAGCCGACGCCCGCATTGAGGAAAATGCCGCCATCCACCACGAGTGTCTGGCCGGTTACCCAGGCGGCGTCCGCCGAGGTCAGAAAGGCCGCGACACCACCGATGTCCTCGGGCACTCCGAGACGTCCGAGCGGATAGGCCGCCGCCGCCTCCTCTTCACGACCCTCGTAGAGGGCCTCGGCGAACTTGGTCTTGACCACGGCCGGGGCGATGGTGTTGACCCGCACCCCCGGGGCGAACTCGTGGGCGAGCTGCTGGGTCAGGTTGATCATGGCCGCCTTGCTCATGCCGTAGGCGCCGATGAAGGGCGACGCCGAGACACCGGCCACGGAGGCGATGTTGACGATCGCGCCGCCGTTCTGCTGCTGCCAGGCCCGCCAGGTCTGCTGGGCGAAGCCGAGCGCGGAGACCACGTTGGTCTCGTAGACCTTGCGCGCCACCTCCAGGTCCAGCTCGGCCATGGGACCGAAGACCGGGTTGGTCCCGGCGTTGTTGACCAGGAAGTCGACGCGGCCGAAGGCCTCCATGGTGCGTGCGACGGCCTCGGCCTGGTGCGCCACATCGTGCGCCTTGCCCGCGACGCCGATGACCCGGTCGGAACCGAGCTTCTCGACGGCCTGGGCGAGGCTCTCCTCGTTGCGGCCGGTGATGCACACCCGGTCGCCGCGGGCGACCAGCGCCTGAGCGATGCCGTAGCCGATGCCGCGGCTCGCCCCGGTGACGAGCGCGGCCCTTCCGCTGTCCTGCGTTGCCATCTGCCGAACCCCGATCAGTCGAGCGGGCCGCCGGCCACGTACAGAACCTGACCGGAGACGAAGCCCGCCTCGTCACCGGTGAAGAAGGCGACGGCGTTGGCGATGTCCTCGGGCACGCCCACGCGCTGGACGGGGATCTGGGTGGCGGCGGCTGCCTTGAAGTCCTCGAAGCCCATGCCGACGCGCTCGGCCGTGGTGGCCGTCATGTCGGTGGCGATGAAGCCGGGGGCCACGGCGTTGGCGGTGACGCCGAACTTGCCGAGCTCCTTGGCCAGGGTCTTGGTGAAGCCCTGCATACCGGCCTTGGCGGCCGAGTAGTTGACCTGGCCCCGGTTGCCGAGCGCGGAGGAGCTGGAGAGGTTCACGATCCGGCCGAACTTGGCGTCGACCATGTACTTCTGCACCGCGCGGGACATCAGGAAGGCGCCGCGCAGGTGCACGTTCATGACGGTGTCCCAGTCGGAGACGCTCATCTTGAACAGCAGGTTGTCGCGGAGCACACCGGCGTTGTTGACGAGGATCGTCGGCGCGCCGAGCTCCTCGGCGATGCGGGCGACCGCGGCCTCCACCTGCGCCTCGTCGGAGACATCACAGCCGACGGCGAGCGCGCGCCCGCCCGCGGCGGTGATCTTCTCGACGGTCTCCTTGCAGGCGGCCTCGTCCAGGTCGATGACGGCGACGGCGCGGCCCTCCGCGGCCAGTCGTACGGCGGTCTCCGCGCCGATGCCGCGAGCGGCCCCGGTCACTACGGCGACGCGCTGCTCGGTGGTGGACATGCTGGATCTCCTCGCCCTCGAAAATGCCTTGGGGATGCGGCTCCTACGGTACGCCCATGGGTGAGCGACCGCTTAGTACCTCATGGGTCGTGACGCTAGAAGCCGCGGCACCCGGTGTCAACGGCGACCACGCCGCTGTGATCCATTACCTTCCGCAGCGGCCCGTTCACCTGACGAGCAGGTCGAGCAGCCGGTCGAGTTCGGCCGCCGGGTCCCGGGTGAGGCCGGTGTGCACGGGACCGGGCTGCACCACGGTCGAACGGGGCGCGATCAGCCAGCGGAACCGGCGCCCGGGCTCGTCCCCCGCAGCCTGTCCCGCCGACTCGCCACCGCGGCACACCCCTTCGACGGCGCGCAAGGCCGCGCGCACCCCGACGACATCGGCCTCGGGGTCCAGCGCGCGGAGCCGCTCCTCGTCGAGGTGGGTGCGCGCGGCCACGTAGGAGGCCCCCCGGCAGTAGAGGACGACGCCCGCGTTGATCTGCTCGCCGCGCTCGATACGGGGGACGACGCGCAGCAGCGCGTACTCGTAGACCTGCGGCCGGACGTCCCCGGCCCCGTCGCGTGCGGTCATCGGGCGCCCTCCTCACCGGCCGCGAGCCCCGCGTGCGCAGGGCGCTCGGGCGGGGGCAGCCAGCCGGAGCCCGCGCCGGGCGGGGCGGTCCCGGGTGCGGGCAGGGTGATCCGCTCGTGGACCGAGGCGGCGCGGGCGTGCAGCACGGAGGCATAGGCGGCGCGTACGTCGTCGGGTCCGTCGAATCCGGCTTCGTCGGCCAGCCATTCCGCGGGCACCTGGGCGGTCACCTCGTCGAGCAACTCGCGGGTGACGCGCGGCGCGAGTGCGGCCGCGGCCGCGGCGACGTCCGGGGCGAAGGGGGCCAGGGTGTGGTCGCGGGCGTCGTAGGGCTTGTCGGCCGCCCGCTCGGCGCTCGGCCAGTTGTGGTGCCAGATCATGGTGGCGCCGTGGTCGATGAGCCACAGATCGCCGTGCCAGACAAGGAGGTTGGGGTTGCGCCAGGACCGGTCGACATTGCCGGTCAGCGCGTCGAACCAGACGATCCGGCCCGCCTCGGCGGGGTCCACGCGGTAGGCGAGCGGGTCGAAGCCGAGGGCCCCGGACAGGAACCGCATGCCGAGGTTGGTACCGCCGCTGGACTTCAGGAGTTCCTGCACCTGTTCGTCGGGCTCGCCGAGGCCGAGCACCGGATCGAGGACGAGAGTGGCAAGGGGTGGCACGCGCAGCCCGAGCTCACGCCCGAGCAGTCCGCAGATCACCTCCGCCACCAGCGTCTTGCGGCCCTGCCCCGCGCCCCGGAACTTCAGCACGTACGGCGCGAGATCATCGCCCTCGACGAGTCCGGGCAGCGAACCGCCCTCGCGCAGGGGCGCCGTGTAACGGGTCGCCAGGACTTCGGTGAGCATGCGCCAAGGCTACTGCCGCGCTCACGCCCGGTAACGGCAGCCTCCATCGCGACGCCCGGCCACCGTCTCCCCCGCCCGGCCCACGTTCCGCGTGCCCACCCGAGCTTTAGCGCGTTGAACGCGCAGCCGCGCCGTTGCGTACGACACGTCAGATCCCCGGCAGCGGAAAGCCGCCCCACGGAAGGAAGCGCAGATGTCTCTCCCCCGCTCGCAGAAACCCGTTCCGGCACCGACCCGACGCGCTGTGGTCGCCGCGGCCTCGGCGGCCGGGCTCGCCGCGGCGCTCGCCGCCTGCGGTGACTCCGGCGACTCGGGATCGGGCGAGAAGTCCTCGTCCGAGGGTGCGGGCAAGACCCTGGCACCCACCTCGGACATCCCGGTCGGCGGCGGGAAGATCTACGGGGACGACGGTGTGGTCGTGACCCAGCCCAAGGAGGGCGAGTTCAAGGCCTTCACGAACATCTGCACCCACCGCCAGTGCCCGGTGGCCTCGGTTTCCGACGGCACCATCAACTGCACCTGCCACGGCAGCAAGTTCTCCATCGAGGACGGCACCGTCAAGGAGCCGCCCGCGACCCGGCCGCTCGGCGCGAAGAAGATCGAGGTCTCCGGCGGCCAGATCAAGCTCGTCTGAGGCCCTGCCCGGGGGCTCAGGCGTCCTGCGGGTACCAGCGCAGTTCGACGGTGTTGCCGTCCGGGTCGGCGATGTACAGCGAGCTGGCGTTGCCACGGGCGCCGAAGCGCTCACCCGGGCCGTCGAGTACGGTGAACTCGCCGGTGTCGACGACCTGTTGCCAGTCCAGGGGCTCCACCACGAGGCAGATGTGGTCGACGTTGGTGCCCGCCGAAGTGCCCTCGCCGTGCGGTACGAAGTCGATCAGGGCACGAGGACTCAGCCGTACGGACGGAAAGGGCACCCGGCCCGCCCGCCACTCCTCGACGCGTACCGGCTCCAGGCCGAGCGGTCCGGTGTAGAAGGCGAGCGCCCGCTCCAGGTCGGCGACCTTCAGGACCAGGTGGTCGAAGTCGATCACACGCAGGTCGGCAACGCTCATGGAATCTCCTCGGGTTGGGGCCGTGGGCCAGGGAAGTACGGGCCGGGTGCGGGGCTTTCGCACCGGCCCCCGTCGTTGCCTCCAGCATGGCGAGTCCCGATCCATCGGTCCAACACATGTTTGTCATCCCATCGATCGCGGATCACGATGGATCCATGGATCTGCAGCAGATGCGCTACGTCGTGGCCGTGGCGGAGACCGGGGGCTTCACGCGTGCGGCCCGGCGGTGCTTGGTCGTCCAGTCCGCGCTCAGCCACCAAATAGCCCGCCTGGAGAAGGAGTTGGGCACCCGTCTCTTCGACAGGACCAGTCGGCGGGTACGGCTGACCGCCGCCGGGGAGGCCTTCGTACCCGCCGCCCGGCAGGCCCTCGAGGCCGCCGAACGGGCGCGGGCCGAGGCGGCGGCAGCGGCCGGTGAGGTCCGTGGCCGCCTGGCCGTCGGGGCGATCCCCACGGTGACCGCGGTCGATCTCCCGGCGCTGCTGCGCGCGTACCGCTCCCGCTTTCCGCAGGTACAGGTCAGCCTGCGCGCCGGGGCGAGCGAACGCATGGTGACGCAGGTGCGCGACGGCGAACTCGATGTGGCCTTCCTCGGGGTCCAGCCCGGGTTCCGGCTCCAGGGTGTGCGCGGACGGGTACTCGCCCGGGGTGAACTCGCGGCGGTCGTCGCGCCGGGCCACCCGCTCGCGGGCGCCGCCGAGGTGGATCTGCCGCGGCTCGCCCAGGAGGTCTTCGTGGACTTCGCCACCGGCAGCGCGGCCCGCGCCCAGTCGGAGGAGGCGTTCGCCGCGGCCGGGCTCACCCGCGAGGTCGCCTTCGAGGTCTCGGGGGTGGAACTGATGGCCCGTATGGTCCGCCACGGGCTCGGCACGGCCCTGCTCCCGGCGGGCTTCGCCGCGGAACTGCCGGACCTGCGCTTCGTCCCCGTCCGGGACGCGCCACAGCGCGTCGAGTACCTGGTCAGCGGGCCGTTTCGACCCGCTCCGGCCGCCGGGGCCTTCCTCGCGCTGGTGGCCGAGGAGTCGGGTCCGCAGGGAGAGTCGGGCCCGGAGGCGGAGTCGGGCCCGGAGGCGAGGTCAACTCACCTTGCAGGCGGATGAACCGGATGAATCCGAGGAGATCCCGCGAGCCGTGACGGGCCCCGCGAGGCCTGACGGTCGTACTGTCTGAGGGGTTTGCCGAGGAGGCTTCTGATGCGCAGCGTGACCTATTCGATGAACGTCTCACTTGACGGCTACATCGTCGGACCGGATGGCGACTTCGACTGGACGGGTCCCGACGAGGAAGTCTTTCGCTTCTGGATCGACGAGATCCGAGACGTCGGCGTACACCTGCTGGGACGGCGGCTGTACGAGACGATGCTGTACTGGGAGACCGCCGATCAGGACCCCTCGTTCGACGACTCCATGCGCGAGTGGGCCGCGCTGTGGAACCCGCTCCCGAAGGTGGTGTTCTCCACCACGCTGTCGACGGTGCAGGGCCATGCCCGCCTGGCCTCCGGCGGCCTCGCGGAGGAGATCGAGCGGTTGCGGGCCGAGCCGGGCGAGGGCGACATCGCGATCGGCGGCGCGACACTCGCCGCCCAGGCGGCCGCGGCGGGCTTGATCGACGAATACCGGGTCATGGTCTACCCGGTGCTGGTCGGCGGGGGCACCCCGTTCTTTCCCCGGCACGAGCGCCGAGTGGATCTCGAACTCGTCGAGACCCGGACCTTCGGCTCGAAGGTCGTCTACCTGCGCCACCGCGTGGTGCGCCAACCCAGCTAGGTTGGTTGACCCGCGTCAACAACCCTGCGGGTCACTACACCTGGATGAGTAAGTCCGAAGTCGCTTCGAGAGCGTCCGTTGTCCATCAAGTCAGGCGCTGTCGTCGAACCGAGTCGGAGGATGCCGTGCCGATGACGGAACAGCGACGGCGGGCCCCGCGCCGACCCAGTCCGTGCGCCCTGCCCCGAACGACGGCTTCGATACGAACGCGATGTCGGTGGGGCGGCTGCGATTGTCCGTGGCGAGACGTACGGTACGCAGGCACGAGCACTGGAGGGGGAGATTATGGGCGACTGGTTCCAGACG
This sequence comes from Streptomyces sp. NA04227, assembly GCF_013364195.1. Classification (NCBI taxonomy): domain Bacteria; kingdom Bacillati; phylum Actinomycetota; class Actinomycetes; order Kitasatosporales; family Streptomycetaceae; genus Streptomyces; species Streptomyces sp. NA04227. The sequence continues at coordinate 599,796 of NZ_CP054918.1, forward strand.
ATCGTCGACACCGAGGCCACGCCGGGGGAGGCGCAGGGACTCGCGGCGAACATTCTCGATTGGCTGATCGCAGACGGCTTCGTCACAGCGGAACGTACCGACTGCGTCCTCGGCGCTGACGCCGGGCACCCGCCAGGGACGCGTTACGCCGAAGCCGTCGAGGAGGCGGATCCCGAGCTGGTCAATCTGTGGAGCAACGGCCTGC